>CCSC01000001.1:656138-1312277 GCA_000756735.1 Candidatus Rubidus massiliensis
CCATTTGATTATTCCTTATCTGACAATAAATTTTAAACCAGAAGAAATCATCTATAATATCCCACTTGTTAATATAGATTATTTCAATAGTGATTTATTAAAACACACCTTTATAAATGAACTGGAAAATAAAAATATTTTTATAAAAAATAGTTTGATAAAAAATATAATTGCCAATGGCAAGAAATTTTGGTCAACTTTTACAGCCGATAGCCTTGTTCACTTTTCTTATAAATCCAAACATTTAACTTCACCCTTAATTTGTAAACCTAAGGAAGAATTAAAAAGAAATGGATTATCTTTGCACTCTATCCAATCGTTAAAAGGTACAATAGAGTGTGAAATAAAAAATCAAAAAATAGAATTTAAGAAATTAACTAAATTTTTCAGTTCTAACAAAGAAGTAAAATTTAGTTTAGCTAATCAATGCACTTCTTACATTGATTTCAATGGTCAACTAAATTTGCATTTTAAAATTAAACAAACCAATTTGTTATTTAAATTTGGTGATTTATTTATGTTAAAACTTAACGGTTATATTGACAAACCTGTATACTCTATTCAAAAAATTCCCTAACGGTTATATTTTTTTAAAAAGTATTAATAAATAGTAATGGAATGAATTTAAAAAAAAATCTGATTTATTTTTTTGTTTTCTTGAGTTTTCTTTTTATAACAAGTCGGATCTATTATAGAGCTACCGATGACTTTCGGTTAGGCAATATAAAATATGAACTTCCTTTTAACCCAAAATGGGAAGTAGATCTACCTGATAGGCAAAAATTAAAAACTATTTTTTCCCAAAATTTTTTTTACTTAGGAAAAGGTGCGCAATCTTACGCTTTTGTTAGTGAAGATCAAAAATACGTTGTAAAATTTTTTAAATTTAAACATTTAAAAAATAATATTTTTTCTAATTTGATCCCCCCTGTTTATCCTTTTAAGGATTATAAAGAAAAACAATCTTTAAGAAAAAAAAGAAAGTTAAATAGTGTTTTTGAAGGATACCATTTAGCCTATCTCTTCCATCGCTCAGATAGTGGTTTGATCTACATCCACTTAAATCAGACTGATTATTTGAATTTGAATGTAAATATCAAAGATAAAATTGGTTTTGAACGAAATATTGCTTTAGATGATGTTGTTTTTATCTTACAAGAAAAAGCAAAAACTACCAAAAATGCCCTTTGTGATAATTTAGAAAAAGGAAATTTAAGTGAAGTTAAGCAAAAGATAAGAAGAATTTTTGATCTATATTTAACAGAATATTCAAAAGGACTTTATGATCAAGATCATGGAGTTTTATCAAATACTGGATTTGTTGGGGAGAAAGCTATTCACTTAGATACTGGTAAATTAATAAAAAATGAGGAAGTTAAACAAAAAACATTTTGGCAAAATGATCTAAAAAAAGTAGCGACGAAATTTGAGCATTGGATAAAAATCAATTACCCTGAATATTATCCAGATCTTGCAGAAGAAATTGCAAGTAACCTTAACGATTTAAATGAAAGGGTCTTATAATTTTTTTTGATGACATCGTTATTAAGCTTAATTTTTCCACCTTATTGCTTACATTGTAAAGCAAAAGTTAATAATCTTAATTTAAAGATTTGTCAAAGTTGTGTAAATGATTTGATTTTCTTAAATAAAGATGAACATTGCCCCCGTTGCTTTGCTTTTAAAGAAGTCTATGTTTTATGTAAATGTGCAGAAAAACATCAAGAGGTAGATGCTGTAGCTGCGGTTTTTGATTATTCTGGGGTCGCTTCTAGCTTAATCAGAAATTTTAAGTATAACCAAAACATTTCTTTAGCTAAAAGCATAGCTGCATGGATGTATTATCAATATATTCAATTGGGATGGCCTCCCTTAGATTTTATAATTCCCATGCCTATTTCTTCCGTACGATTGTTTTTTAGAGGTTATAACCAAAGCTTATTGATAGCTTTAGAATTAGAAAAATTATTACAAATCCCGGTAATTACAAAAATAAAAAAAAGAAATGGAACCTTTAGCCAAGCTAAGCTAAAATCGGATCAAAGAAATAGACTAAATTCTAATAATTTCAGATGCGATTATTTGCCAGAAGTTTTTAACAAAAAAATTATGATCATTGATGATGTTATGACAACTGGTACAACCGTTGAGGCATGCGCAGAAGCTATTAGGAGAGAAAATATGCCAGAAGCGATTTACGCTTTAACTTTTTGTAAAACATTTTGAAATAAATTTTTTAGGCAGATCTATGTATGATGTTATGGTTGTCGGTTCTCACCCAGACGATATAGAGTTTGGTTGTGGAGGTATAGTTTGTAAATTAGTAAAGGAAGGTAAAAAAGTTGTATTAGTTGATTTGACATTAGGGGATAAAGGCACGAATGGTAATCCTGAAATTCGTAAAAAAGAAGCCTCAAAAGCTGCAGAATTGCTGGGGGTAGATCGTTTTTTTTTAGATTTTAATGACTGTGAAGTAATAGATAATTATGATAACCGTTTAAAAATAGCAAAAATCATTAGAGAATGTCGACCAAGCCTGATTATTGCTCCTCCAATCCAAAAATATAGCAATCATCCAGATCATAGCGCAACAGCTGAGCTCATTCGTATAGGAGCTAGATACGCTCGTTTTAAAAAAATTTTACCCGAATTACCAGTCCATTTTGTTAAAAACGTTTTACATTATATTCATGTATATTACGACAAAGTTGATTTTATCATAGACGTAACATCCCATGTTGATGAATGGAAAAAAATGATGGAGTGTCATGCAAGTCAGATGGCTACATATCCTTTTGTAGATCGGGTTTTACGATTCTCTTCCTATCTTGGAGTATTAATAGAGCGCCCCTATGCTCAAGGGCTTATATCTTTAAGTCCAGTGGTGATTGAAGATGTAACAAATTTATCTCAAGGAATTAGAGAAATTTAATTTTTTTTTATTTGCTATAAGTAAATTTTAGCCATTAAATCCATTTTTTTTGCCTAAAGTAGATGAGCATACCAATAAATATTAATGCCATAATACCAAGTGTAAATGGATAACCCCATTTCCAATGTAATTCAGGCATATTATCAAAATTCATTCCATAAATACTTGCAACAAAAGTTAAAGGAACAAAAATTGTTGTAATGATTGTTAATACTTTAATAATTTCATTCATTTTCATATTAATATTGGAAATATAAATGTCTATCATGGTACCAGCTAAATCTCTAAATGTTTCTATATTATCAACAGCTTGAATTACATGATCTTGTACATCATTCATCCAAAGTTTTGTATTTTCTTCTATGTAATTTCGATCAAGTTTTATGAACTTTGAGATGACTTCTCTAACGGGCCATATATTTTTTCTTAAATAGGAGATATCTTTTTTTGCGCGTAAAATTTTTAGTAAAGTTGAACTGTTCGAGCGATTAATTAGTTCTTGATCTAATTTTTCAATTGTATCGTCTAAATATTCTATTACTTCAAAATATTTATCTACTATGAAATCAATAATTGAATAGCAAAGTCTGTCAACTCCTTTGTCTTTTAATTGACTATCTGCTTGTTTCAATCTTTTGATGATAGGGGTAAATATTTCATGGTCAGATTCTTGAAATGAAATTAGTAAATTCTTTTGTAAAATTAAGCTTATTTGCTCTTCTTCAATTAATGAAGTTTTTTGATTTAGATGTATAAATTTTAAAATAATAAAGCAACTTTCTTGGAAATCATCTAATTTCGCTCTTTGACCTGAGTGTGCGATATCTTCTAAGAGTAGAGGATGTAGATGAAAGGCACTGCCTATATTTTTTAATAAGTTTACATCGGAAATGCCCTGAATGATTAGCCAATTGTTTTTATTTTTATCTAAACTATCAAAGGATATTGACTTTGGATTTAACACACGTTCATTCACCTCATTTGTAAAATACTCCACTAATGAAACTGTTACAGGTGTATTCGCAAAATTGCCAATGTGTACTATTGATCCAGGTGGAAGACCAATCTTTTTGGAAAGTTTTTTATTATGTTGAAACATGTGTTATCCTTAAAATAAATAACTAAATTAGCTCTTTTTATTGATATACACCATATAGGCTTTTTAATTTGCGAGCTTTATTTTAGTTTTTTATCTTCAATTTTGAGCTATATAAAAAATCTCCATTCCTTTTATCGTCAGGTTAGTTATAAAATACATCTACATTTATTTTTATAAGGTTGATATGAAAATTGGTATAGTTTGTTATCCAAGTCAAGGAGGAAGTGGGGTAGTTGCCACAGAACTTGGACATGCTCTTGCCAATCGAGGTCATGAAATTCATTTTATTACCTATGACAAGCCATTTCGTTTAAAAATGGATAATGAAAATATTCACTTTCATAAAGTTAATATAGCTTCTTATGACTTATTGAAATATCCAGATTATGGCCTAAATTTAGCTGTTAAAATGATTGAAATAGCTACAAAATTTGATTTGGATATAATCCATGTCCATTATGCCATTCCTCATGCAACAAGTGCCTATCTCGCAAAACAAATTTTAAATCACGATAAGCCTAAAATAATAACAACTCTTCATGGCACAGACATTACATTAGTTGGCAAAGATCCCTCTTATTTTCCTATTGTAAAGTATAGCATTGAAAAAAGTTGTGGGATAACTGCGGTTTCTCAGTCTTTAAAAGAGCAAACTCAAAAGTATTTTTCCATTTCTAATCCGATTAAAGTTATCCATAATTTTTTTGCAGCTGATAAACAATTGAGAAAAGTAAAACCTTTAAGAGATATGTTTGTAAAAGGAGAAGAAAAAATTATTTTACATTCTTCAAATTTTAGAGCAATAAAAAGACCTTTAGATGTGTTAGAAATATTTTTAAAGATTAATAAAAAAATACCTTCCAAATTAGTCTTACTAGGTCGAGGTCCCGAACTTAAAAGTCTAGAAGCAAAGGTTGATCAGCTAAATATACAAAATGAAGTTTATTTTGTAGGGGAAAGTATATATGTAGATCCTTATGTGGCAAGTGCAGACTTATTTTTGTTACCAAGTGAGCAAGAAAGCTTTGGATTGTCTGCATTAGAAGCTATGGCATATGGTGTCCCTGTTATTGCTACAAATGTAGGAGGGATACCAGAAGTTGTTCATAATGGAAATACAGGATATTTATCAAACGTTGGTGATATTTCTAAAATGGCAGAAGACTCAATTCGATTACTAAAGGATGGTAAACTATATAGTAAAATTAGTGAGTGTGCACAAGAAATTGCTGAAAAAAATTTTTCATTGAATAAAATTTTAAATCAATATGAAAATTTTTATCAAAATATACTAGAGAAAAAATGAGAGTAATGTGTTTACGAACTAATATTTCTCTCTACCATACTAATTTGTCTTGATAAAGTTTCGTCGCAAGCTTTCTTTTTTTCTATATTTTTGCAAGCATGCAAAATTGTTGAATGTGTTTTATTAAAGTATGCTCCAAGCATTTGCAATGACTCATTAATTAACTTACACGCTAAATACATGGCTACTTGTCTTGGTAAAGCTACGTCTTTAGTTCTTACAGAACTTTTCAAATCACTAACTCTTACTTGAAATACAGCTGCAACGCTTTTCAAAATTTGTTCAACTGAAATTTTTTGTTTTGGTATTTGTTGAAGCATCTCTTTTAAAGTTTTAACCACTAACTCTTTAGTGATATTCATATCTAAAAGTCGAGAATGAGCACTTAATCGATTGATGGCACCTTCTAATTGTCTTACGTTATTATAAATGTGTTCTGCAATAAAAAATGCGACATCACTTGGTATTTTTAAACCTTTTTGTTGCGCTTTATGTTGTAAAATAGCAACTCTTGTTTCCAATTCCGGGATACCAACGTGCGCAACTAAGCCCCATTCCATCCTTGCTATCATTCTTTCCGAAAGCTTTAACTGAGAAGGTGGTTTATCGCTTGTAATAACTATTTGTTTATTTTGATTTATTAATGTTTCAAAAGTGTGGCAAAACTCTTCTTCAAAATTTAAACGGTTTTGTAGAAATTGGATATCATCAACTAAAAGTACATCTATATCTGATCGATAAAATCTTTTCATTTTGTCGACAGATTTATTTCTTAAGCTATCCACCAAATCGTTTATAAAAGCTTCCGTTGTAATGCATTGTACCCTGAGCTTCTTATGATGTTCTTTTACATAATGACCAATACTATGCAGTATATGCGTTTTCCCAAGACCAACCCCACCATGAATGAAAAGGGGGTTATAAGATTGACCCGGACGTGAGGCGACACCAATTGCAGCCGACTTTACAAATTGATTTGTAGGGCCTTCTATAAATGTTTCGAATCGATAATTGTTATTCAGCTTTGTTTCATGTGAAGAAACTTCTTCGACTCCATCCTTTTCAATTTCTTTATCCTGGGATAAAGGTGAAGTATTAGAAGTTATGGCAATTTTTGCAGGAGCAGCTAAATTAAATCGGATAGAAGGTTCACCATCTGAAGTAACAGGTAAGAAAGCGCATAAATCTTTTTTGTAATTTGAGAGCAAATATTCTTTTACAAATACATTGGGAACTTCAAGAACAATTTCTTCGCTAGTCTCTTCCAAAACTTTTATAGGGGCAATCCAGTTTCCAAAAGCGGTAGCTGAACAACGGACTTTAACATATTTTATAAAGTTTGACCAGTTGTCTTGAGTTTGGCTAGCTGACATAATAAGTCCTTTCAGTTATGAACAACATTTCCACAATCTAATCTGGGCTGTTAAAGTGCAAATCTAACAGGATGAAAAAAACCTTTCAAGCAAATATTGATTTTGTTTATTTGCATCAAAAATTAAAAGTGGAGCACACGATTATATATAAACAGGCAGTTACGTGCAAAAAAAATAAAATTTTTATGATCTAAATTTTAAAAAAATATTTTATCATTTAAAGGATAAATACTATAAAAAGTCTAAATATTTGCTAAAGCTTCTATTTTAATTATCTATAAGCTTTTTAAGTAAAATTATCCTATCATAGACAAGCACTATTTTGCATGTAACAAAGTTCACCAAAATGTTTTTCTTTTTTTGTCACCCTAAGATTTTCTATGGATGCCAAAGAATTGTTAACAGAACATAAAAATTGAAGGGATTGTAAATTAATACAAAATGCATTTTCAGCCGGTATTATAGATGTCTTTTTGGTAAAATTTTGATAAGCATTTAGGTAATTTTTTCTTAAAAGCTGGATCATATCAAGCCTTAAATCTCCTTTAGAGCCATCAAATTCGGTGCATAAAGCAACTTTTGGTTGTAACTCTTCAATTAAATTGTAAGCACCATATAAGCCTAGACTATTTTGTTGATGTTTTACCATTTTTATATCTTCAAGGCACGTTTCACCAATCCCACAAATTAAAATGTCTACACTTCCTATGTAATGTGAAAGTAACGGAGACCAAGTGGCCCCAGATACATATGCCATTTTCAAAACGGATTGATCTTTTCTTTTTAACTCAAATGTAATACCAAGAGAAGAGTTATCCTTACCTTTCCCATATAGATAAGTTTCATTTCTCCCAATAGGAAAGTAGTTTAAAGAAACTTTTTCATTGATTTCAATTGTTTCTACATCTGGGGAATCAAAGTACATATCTAAAGGATGGGTAATATGACCCTCTTGTTTAAATTGAGCTTTAATAATTGAAGACAGTTCTTGATAACATTTTGTATTTAGATAGTAGTGGATAACTTGTAATTGATCATTTTTATTATTTAATTGTTTATTTAAATAATATATGTTTTTAACATCTTCTGATAATTCAGATTGATCATTTGTTATAAAGACATAGTCAATATCTTTTAAAGTAAATCCTTGAGCGTGAAATTGTTTTAAAAAACCTTTGCCAGGATTAATCACATAACCTTTGTTTTCCCATCGAAAAAAAATGCCACCTTGAGATTTTCTTTGGGAATCAAGCAAGATAAAACTTGAATAGTCTTCTCTTTCCCATCTATGGAAAAAAAATAAACAGTTTTCTTTTAAAGTCGTTGCGTTTGTGTTTTGTAAATATTTAAATACAGTATTTTTTTTAAAACTGTTAAAATTACTAATTATATTTTCAAAATCATCATGAGATTGATCTAATCTTGTAGTAGAAGAGGTATTTACTGTCTCCGTGCTGAGAAATGGTTCATTGATTTGCTGAGAAAAATCCATTTTTTCAGATAATAACTGCTCTAAAGTGTTGGATTGATTATCTTTTGGTGTCGTTTCCTTGATTGCCATAATGTCATTTGTGTAGAGCTGCTCTGTTTGATACAATTCATTTTCATGCAAAGGTTCTTCAGTAGCCTCGTTAAGCACATCTAAAGGTTTTTCTAAAATTTCACTTTGCTCGAGTTTATTTTCATTCATCTCTTGACTATATTTTTGGTTTAAATAATTCAAAAAAAAATCTTGGGGAAAGTACATTCCAGCTTTTTTCAAAAACTTTAAAGTTTTATCTTTATGGTTTAAACTATCGGAAACAAAGGCAGATGCTCTATAACAAAAAAAATGAAAATCAGGTACATTCCTCGCTTGTAAATAAAATTTTAAAGCTTGTTCATATTGATCTGAATAGAACGCTTTTTCGCCTAAAAAAAAATCTTTATAATTGCCATTCTCAGAATCATTTTCATAATCATTAATCAAATTAAGAACATATTTTTTAACTAAGGATGGTTCTTGCTGTGATACTGTAAAGGTTTCAATTTGTTTCAAATAATTTTCTAATAAAAAATGATTCATAATGAATAACGACCTTTTGCACTACACGGATTAATTTACAAACTTTTCTTAAACTAACGTCTATTATCAAAAAATGGATCATACGATTAGATTGAGAAAATCGCAATTCTTTTCGGCTTCTAAAATATCAATAATAACAAACTTAAATCAAAAAAATATTAATATTTTTTTAATCAATTTGCTTAAAGCTGGGTTTGCGTCAATGACATTTTTAAATAAATTTTTCTACTTTATCCCTGCTTGATAAATAAATGAACGTATGAAAGAATAGCTATTTCGACAAAATTTTTATACTATGATATCTTTTAATAAAACAAAAATTACAGAACATACCTTAGACTTCTTAAAAACAAACTTAAAGCACACAGATCTGTCTCAACATAATAATCTTGAATTATTTGAACAGAATTTAAGAAATTTTTTCGAATGCCAATTTGTAATAATCTTTAACGATGTAAATGATGCATTTTACGCAGCTTATAATGCTATAAATTTAGATCACTTTGATAAAGTTATTTTAACTCCTGTTACTTCACGGGCTGCTTTCAATCCATTATTTCATATAAAAGCCAGGCCTGTTTTTATAGATGTCGAAAAAACAAACACGATTTCTCATAAACTATTAGAGCATAATTTAGAAATCTCTAATACAAGAGGTAAAAATGTAGTTATAATAGATCATTATAACGGCGAGGTAGTCGATGTTGAATCCATTGATAAAAATCTAAATGATCCATCTACTATACTTATAGAAAATGGTACTGAAGCTTTAGGAGCGCGTTATCTAAATGGTCATAAAGTTGGTTCTTGTTGTTTTAGCCATATGACTTTACTGTCATTTGAATCAAGTGGCCCTATAAATAGTGGTGGAACAGTTATAACAACAAATATCCAAGAAATATATGATAACTTAAAATCGTATAGAGACCAAATTTTTGGAATAAAAGAAAAAGAATATATATCTCTTTCTACAACTCAATATTTATCAGAAATTCAAGCCATTCTTGGAAATCATCAATTGCAAGAGCTTTCAAAATGGCAAGAAAAAAGAAAGAAATTAGCTAAAGATTATCAAAAATCTTTTCAAAAATATTCTCTACCCGAAAATGAGTTTTTAAATGAAAATCTAATACGCTATCCTTACTTCTTAAATACTCATAAATTTAAGCCAAAGGAAATTATCAATAAATTATTAGAAAAGAAAATTGAATGTAAAACGAATCCTCTACCTCTTTATTATTATCCTGATATTTCCAAAATGGTTGGAGAAATAAAGGAATATTTTCCAATTGGCGAAGAAAATTTTGCTAAAACACTCTATTTGCCATTTCATGAGGAATTAAATTCTAGCGATATAAATTATATTGCAAAAAATTTAAAAGATATACTGGCTCAATAATAAAGTAGTGAGCAAGACTTGCATAAATATTCACAATCCTTTATTACCTAAAATTTGGGTTTATGAGTGCCAAAGAATATTTGTAATTCTTCATAGTTTACCTTGGTAATTTAGGATGTTTTCTCCTAAAAGATAATTGCAAATTTTTAATCCCAAAAGCTTTTCTTTGTTAATTAAAATTATTAAAAACTAACGATGCTATTTTAGTTTTATAAAATATAAAATTTTAGGAGAGTTTATGACAGTCGTTAAAGTTATAGAGGTTATTGCTGAAGGAAAAAATATAGAAGATGCGGTTAATAAGGCTGTTGCCGAAGCGTGCAAAACATTACACAATCTTAAGCAAGTTAATGTTGAACATATCGAAGCTCTTGTAGAAAATAACAAAGTGGTTAACTATAGAATTAGAACTAAGATTAGTTTTGTAGTAGATAATAGTAACAAATAGTTATAATTCTTTCCAGCTGCTACTGTTAGTAAGTTATGTGGCTGGAAAAATACAAAGATTTAACTATAAGCTAAAATGTGAGCTTTAGCTAAATTAGCGACAACACTATTTTTATCGTTCTTTAAAATTTGACAAATTCTTAATGCTTCTTCTGATTTACCAATCATAAAAAAAGCTTTTGCTAAATTCATTAGAGTAGGGGAATGATTTTCTTCGAGTTTAATGGCGATTTCCAAATATTTTAAAGCCTTATCAGGATGATTAGTTTGAAGATAAAGAGCTCCTAATGTTTGAGCGTCATAAGCGTTTTGATTTAAAACATTTAAAACTTCGAAAATTTTTATGGCAATGTCATATTTGCCTTGCCTTAAGTAGGCAAAACCGGTAAAGCGTAAGTCTTGTAACTGGTCTTGGCCCCAATCTAAGGTTTTAAGCCAGTCTAATTCACTCATGTTTACCCTTTTAAAAACTCAAGCATACGGCCAACAATACTTCCATGCATGCTATTTAAGCTAGCGACTGTATCTAAGCCTGTAATAATTGCTTGTTTTTCTGATTCCTCTTCAGAAGATGTGACTTTTTGTTGTGATGTTTTGTCAATCAATTGATGAATGTTAGCAATTCCCCCAAGAGTTGGAGCTACTCCTTTTGCTACAAATGGCGAAAAGCGCATTTCACTAAAGCCTTCAGGTTGTAAAAAGAAAGCCCAATGAGCATTATTATTTGCTGGAACCAAACCCATTATATCGGCGAGATGGGTGGGGGTTTGCGTTACATTTGAAATTTCTATCTGTTTTGCAATATTTGCAGCATAATCTAACCGTAAATCTTTTGAAAATTCTTCGAATTGTGTCTGGTTGATTGCATACTGCCTGTATACATTTAGATCTAAATTGTCTATAGTTGCTTTCATAAATTTTTAAGCCCAACTAAGGTAAAATAAATTTTCTACTCTTATTTTATCAAGAAATGACCAATTTGTAAACAATTCAGCTTAAAACGCCTGGGCTATTCCATCTAATTTTTTTAAATTTCGACAGTAAATAATGCAAAATAACATTCTATACTGCAAAATTTACCTTAAATTATACTACATAGAAGAAAGATCTGTTTATATATGTCACATAGAAAAATGAAAGTATTTGGTACCGATGGAGTTAGAGGTAAAGCCAATTTTTACCCTATGACCGTGGAAGTTGCCCTCGCTTTAGGAAGAGCTGCTGGAAAAATTTTTAGAAGACACAACGGAAAACATAGGGTCGTTATTGGAAAGGATACCCGTTTATCCTGTTATATGTTTGAAAATGCTTTGATTGCAGGCCTATGTTCAATGGGTGTCGATACCTTAATGCTAGGACCTTTCCCAACTCCCGGAGTGGCTTTTATAACAAGGGCCTATAGAGCAGACGCTGGCGTTGTAATATCAGCTTCTCACAATCCCTATTACGATAATGGGATTAAATTTTTTTCATCCGAAGGATTTAAGCTTCCCGATTCTTGGGAAGAAGAAATTGAAAAATTATTAAAACATCCAGATTTTGACCAAGCTCTACCACTAGACTCTAATATAGGTAAAAATACTAAAATAAACGATGCCGATGGTCGCTATATTGAGTTTATTAAAGCAACGTTTCCAAGAAAATTATCTTTAAAAAATTTAAAAATTGCTCTTGATTGCGCGAATGGAGCCGCTTATAAAATTGCGCCTTTAGTCTTTAAAGAACTAGATGCTGAAGTCTTTGTTTGTGGAAACAATCCCAACGGTGTAAATATCAATCAAAATTGTGGCTCTCTACATCCAGAAACTATTCAGAAAACTGTAATTGATAACCAAGCCGATATTGGGATAGCTTTAGACGGGGATGCAGATCGAGTGGTGTTAGTAGATGAGAATGCGCAGATTGTTGATGGAGACGTAATTTTAGGCATTTGTGCTCGAGATTTAAAAAGACAAAAATTATTAAAAAATAACTTAGTCGTTTCGACCGTTATGTCTAATTATGGCTTAGAAAAGTCACTTGAAGAAGAGGGTATTAGACTAGTTCGCTCTCAAGTAGGTGATCGATATGTAATTCAAGATATGTTAAAATATGAAGCGAACCTAGGTGGTGAACAAAGCGGACATATGTTGTTTTTAGATCATAATACTACAGGAGATGGATTAGTATCAGCTTTGCAAGTTCTTAGAATCATGATCGAAACGGATACTAAATTATCAGAGTTAGCTTCTTTTGTAAAAACGGTACCACAGGTCTGTGTTAATGTAAAAGTACATTCAAAACCTTTGCTTGATGAAAATGAAGCTATTCAAAACAAGATTAATGAAGTAGAAAAAAAATTAGGATCTTCGGGTAGAGTTCTAGTTCGTTATTCAGGAACAGAAAATATTTGCAGAGTAATGGTAGAAGCATTAGGTTTTACTCAAAAGCAAGTGGATCATTTAGCAAAATCCATTGCAGACATAGTACAGGTAGAATTAGGAGGATGATGTGTGTGGTATTTTTGGCTATGCCGGTAAAAGAGAAGCTTTATCTATTACTCTTTCGGGATTAAAAAAGCTTGAGTATAGGGGATATGATTCTGCAGGGATTGCTAGCATAAAAGATGGTCAGCTATTTTATTGCAAAGAAGTTGGAAAAATAAAAAATTTAAGTGATAAGTTACAATTTAATTCTAACGACTTTTCATTAGCTATTTCTCACACTAGATGGGCCACGCATGGAAAGCCTACGCTTGCAAATGCGCATCCTCAATTTGACCAAAAAATGTCTTTAGCCTTAGTGCATAATGGTATCATCGAAAATTATGATAGTTTACGCAAATTGCTTCAAGAGCAAGGGGTTGTTTTTAATTCTCAGACAGACACAGAGGTGGTAGCTCAACTCATCGGAAATTTTTATGAAGGTAATTTGTTAATCGCTATCCAAAAATCAATTAATCTTTTAAAAGGTTCTTATGCTATTGCCCTCATTCATAAAGATTATCCCGATACAATTTTTGCCTTTGCAAATCACAGTCCTTTATCAATAGGTATAGGTCATGAAGGAAAAAATGAAACATTTATTTCATCCGATCCACAAGCCTTTGAAAAGCATTCAAAACAAGTTATTTATTTATCAAACAATGAAATAGCTGTCATTACTTCTAAAAGTGTTGAAGTTTATGATAGCAATTTGCAAAAAATTTCTCATCAAATTCATTTAGTTGAAAGCAATACAGAAGAAATAAATAAGGGCGATTACCCTCATTTTACTCTTAAAGAAATTTTTGAGCAGCCTAAAACAGTAAGTAAAGCTTTGGAAGGAAGATTTATTGAAGAATATGGTGTGGCAAATTTTGAAGAACTACAACCTTTTTACAATCAAATCTCATCTATTGAAAGGATTTTAATTTTAGCATGTGGCACTTCATGGCACGCAGGTTATGTTGGAGCATATCTTTTTGAGGAAATAGCGCGGGTACAAGTTCAAAATGAAATATCATCTGAATTTAGGTACAAAAATCCAGTTGTTCCTAGTGGAACATTTGTTATAGCAATTAGTCAATCCGGTGAGACAGCAGATACTATTGCTGCGATGAGAGAACTTAAAGCAAAGGGAGCTTTTGTATTAGCCTTATGTAATGTTGCAGGATCAACTCTTGCAAGGGAAGCGGATAGCTGTGTGTTATTAAAAGCGGGTCCTGAAATTGGGGTTTGTTCAACTAAAGCATTTAGTAATCAAGTTGTTGTTTTAAGTTTATTTGCCCTAGCATTAGCCAGACGCAATAATTTTTCTAAATTAGACGGCAGAGCCTTTATTGAAGAATTAAAAAAGATTCCTTCGCAAATAGGAGCTGTTTTAAATCAAGAGGATAAAATTAAAGACATTGCTCATAAATATGCCCATTACAACAATTTCTTCTTTATTGGAAGAAGTTATTTATACCCAACAAGTTTAGAGGGTGCTTTAAAGCTAAAAGAGATTTCTTATATCAATGCAAGTGGTTATCCAGCAGGGGAGATGAAACATGGGCCTATTGCTCTTATAAATGAAGATTGCCCAACAATTGCCCTTTGTGCAAATAAACTAACTAAAGATAAGTTAGTGGGCAATATCATGGAAATAAAATCAAGAAATGGAAAAGTAATTGCTATAGCCGAAGAA
Organism: Candidatus Rubidus massiliensis; assembly: GCA_000756735.1. GTDB lineage: Bacteria > Chlamydiota > Chlamydiia > Chlamydiales > Parachlamydiaceae > Rubidus > Rubidus massiliensis. Next base: position 670,906 of record CCSC01000001.1, read on the forward strand.
GATCAAACGGAATTAGAATCAATTGTAGATGATATTATTTATATTCCGAAAGTTATTGATCAATTAGCGGCCATTCCCTCTTCTATCGTATCACAACTGTTTGCTTACCATGTAGCTAAAATTCGTGGGACTGATATTGATCAACCTAGAAATTTAGCAAAGTCTGTAACTGTCGAATAATTGTAAATTAGATGAACAACCAAACGATAAAACTTATACAAGGTTCTTTATTAGTCGCTGGCACTTCAGTTGGCGGGGGGATGTTAGCTCTCCCAGTGTTAACAAGCTTAGGAGGATTTATTCCTTCCTTAGTCATTTATTTTCTTTGTTGGGCTTTTATGGCATCGACAGGATTATTATTTTTAGAGATTTCCACCTGGTTAAAAAAAGATGCTAATATCATAAGCATGGCGTCTAAAACTTTAGGAAGTGGTGGTAAATGGTTTGCCTGGATTATCTATTTATTTTTATTTTATTGCTTAACTCTAGCCTACATAGTAGGAACCGGAAATTTATTTGTAGAGTTATCTCAACAGCAGCTTTCTCAAGTTGAAGCAAGTCTGCTATTTTTATGTATTTTTGCTCCTTTTGTATATTTAGGAACAAATGTTGTGAGTCATTTAAATTTTTGGTTAATGATCGGGCTTGGCATTTCTTATTTAGGCTTTGTGGTATTAGGTTTTCCTCATATTAGCTTACAGCTACTAAGTTATAAAGACTGGTCTTTATCTCTTATGGCTTTGCCAGTTTCTTTTACGGCTTTTGCATACCAGGGGATTATTCCAACTCTATTTAACTACATGGAACATGATGTAAAGCGCACTAAGCAAGTGATTCTAATTGGGAGTTTTACCCCATTAATTATTTATATTATTTGGCAAATGTTAATTCTTGGAATTGTGCCAGCTTACGGACCTGGAGGGCTAAAAGAGGCCTTAGAGCTTGGAAATAATGCTATTTACCCTTTGAAAAATTTTTTAGATTCACCTTTTCTTTATTATTTAGGACAAAGTTTTGCCTTTTTTGCATTGGTGACATCATTTTTTGGGGTCACTTTAGGTCTAATGGACTTTTTATCTGATGGGCTAAAAGTTAAAAAAACATATAAAGGGAAACTTCTCCTTTGCCTATTAATTTTTGCCCCTCCTTTTGTTCTTTCTATTTTTTATCCTCATGTATTTTTAATTGCATTAGATTATGCAGGAGGAATTGGTTGCGCCTTACTCCTTGGGTTATTGCCTATATTAATGGCCTGGAAAGGGAGATACATCCTAAAACTTGGCAACCAGCCACTTTTAAAAGGGGGCAAAACGATTCTTGGCTTATTATTTTTGTTTGTAATCTTTGAGCTTCTATGTGAAATCGCTTACCATTTTGTAAAATAAAAAAGCTTCTTAAAAAAGAAGCTTTTTTCAGCAATTTAATTTAGATCAAAAAATAAATTATAGACCTAAATCAACTGATACACCAGGGGATCCATAGTAGTATGGATCGGTATAGGTATCATAGTATGAATTGCCGTAATATGGATAGCCATCATAGAAACCATCCCCGTAATAGCCGCCCCCGTAGAAAACAGGTCCACCGTAATAGCCGCCACCCCAATAACCTCGGCCTCCATCATGCCAATGATGGCCATAACCACCGCCGTGGTGACCGCCACCGTGATAACCACCGCCGTGAAAACCACCACCGTGGCTACCGCCACCGCCATGACCACCGTGGCTACCTCCACCACCGCCGCCATGTGCGAATGCTTGTGATCCCATTAAAGAAGTAGCAAGGACTGCCGCTACAGCTGTAGCTTTTAATAGATTTTTTCCAAAAAACATAAAAACCCCTCCTACTTTAAGAGAGCAAAAAAAAAGTGGGAAGGAAATAGACAAAATTCAAAACAAAACTCTAAGGTTTTTCAATGGAAGATTACTAGTTTTTTTACTACAGTACTCTTATATTAGTCCATTAACCTTAATGAATGCCTATTTCTTCCCACGCTTAAGGTAATATCTATAAAACATTACCTTATATTCTTATTATATTTTTTTCTTGATAGATTGTCAAATTTTTAAGTTGTTGATTGTAAGAGAGCTTCGACAAAATTTTCGGCTTGAAAAACTTGGATATCGTCTATATCTTCACCAGTTCCTATATACTTTACAGGAGTGTTTAATTGCTGTTGAATCGAAAATACAGCACCTCCTTTTGAAGATCCATCTAATTTGGTTAAAATAATTCCTGTGAGGGGAGTGTATTGATGAAAAGTTTTCGCTTGATCAATCGCATTCTGTCCAACAGTTGCATCTAATACGAGTAAAGTTTCATGAGGGGCGGATGGTATTAATTTTTTTATAGTCCTTTTAATTTTTTCAAGTTCTTGCATCAGAGGAAGTTTTGTATGTAATCGACCAGCAGTATCAATGATTATATAATCTAAGTTCCTTGCCATTCCAGCTTGGATGGAATCATACACAACAGCTGCTGGATCACTGCCCATTTTCCCTTTAACGATCTCAATATTTAGATGTTGAGCCCAAAGCTCTAATTGCTCAACAGCCGCTGCTCTAAAGGTATCAGCTGCGGCAACCAGGACTTTTTTTCCTTCTCGTTGATATAAGTTTGCAAGTTTGGCGATTGATGTGGTTTTTCCGTTACCGTTTACACCTACAATTAAAATTATATGTGGGGTAGAAAGTTTTGTTTCAGACTTAATTTGTTTTAAGTTTGCTATGAGTTCTTGCTTTATAATATTTCTATAATCCTCAGCTGTAGCCTTCGGATTATTTTGATAATAATCCTTTACCTTTTCTATAAGCTTCGAAGATATATTAGCCCCAAGATCCGCTTCGTAAAAAATTTGCTCTAGTTGATCTATGGTATTCTCGTCTATATCACCCACTAAAATTGAACGTAATTTATTATCAAAATAAGAACTAGTTTTGAATAAAGCGGTCTTTAATTTTTCATATCCTGATTTGAAATAATTTATTACCATATGCATACCTTAAAATAAAAAAATGATGATAACACAAAAGGTTGTCTTTTGGTATGGTGAAATTTAAATTGAAAAATTAATTAATGGTTATGCAATGGATACTCATGAATATCAAGCTAAAGAAATTTTAAATCAGTATGGTATCCCAACTCCACCGTTTGTTGTGGCTAAGAATTTAAAAGAAGTAGAAGATGCTATTGATGAGTTGCAATTGACTCAAGCTGTATTGAAAATTCAAGTGCACGCGGGTGGAAGAGGAAAAAGTGGTGGAATCAAAATAGCGCGAAACCCTAAAGAAATTTTAGACTATGCAAATGAACTTATAGGGATGCGCTTACAAAACGTGCAAACAGGTAAAGGTGGGATTTTGGCCCAAAAGATTATAGTCACACCTCTTGTCGATATTGATAAAGAATTTTATGTCAGTATCATTATTGATAGAAAAAAAGGTACACCCCTTTTAATTTTGTCAACAGAAGGTGGAATGGACATTGAAGAAGTAGCGGCAAAAAAGCCTGAAAAAATTTTAACTATTCCTTTAGGGATACAGGGGCAACTAAAAAACTACCACTGGATTTTGATTAACAAATGGATGAATTGGGACAAAGGATTAGCTGAACAAGGAAAGAAAATATTAACTGGATTAGCAAAAGCTTTTATAGAAAAAGATGCTTCCCTTTTAGAAATCAATCCTTTAGTCAAAACAAAAGAGGGGAAACTAATTGCTTTAGATGCCAAGCTTTCAATAGATGAAAATGCTTTATTTCGTCATAAAGAGTTAAAAGAATTAGAAGATTTAACTCAAATGCCAAAAAACGAAGCCGAAGCACACAAATATGAATTAGCCTATGTAGGACTCGAAGGCGATATTGGCTGCATGGTAAATGGAGCCGGCCTTGCTATGGCTACAATGGATATTATTCATTTGCAAGGAGGCCATCCTGCCAATTTTTTAGATGTAGGAGGCGGGGCTACCGAAGAAAAGGTTTCACAAGGATTTTCTATCATTTTAGCCGATCCTAACGTTAAAGCCATCTTGGTCAATATATTTGGAGGTATCATGAATTGCGAGACTATCGCTAAAGGCATAATAAATGCTGTAAAGAAAGACAAAATTTCTATACCGATAGTTGTACGAATGGAAGGCAATAATGTTGAAAAGGGACGTGAAGTATTACAAAATTCAGGGCTTGATTTTTTAGTAGCAAACGATTTAACAGATGCAGCTCAAAAAGTAGTTTCATTAGCTAGGGGAGTATAATGTCTATTTTAGTTAATAAAAACACCACGGTAATCACACAAGGAATTACAGGTAAATCAGGAAGTTTTCACACTCAGCAATGCATAGAATATGGTACCAAATTTGTTGGGGGCGTTACACCTGGAAAAGGGGGACAACAATTTCTTAATTTACCAATTTTTGATACCGTCTTAGAGGCTAAACGGGCAACGAATTGCCAAGCGACAATGATTTTTGTACCGCCTCCTTTTGCAGCGGATGCAATTTTAGAAGCTGAAGAAGCAGAGATCCCTTTAATTGTTTGTATTACAGAAGGAATACCAGTTAAAGATATGCTTGAAGTTTCGCAAAGATTAAAAGCTAGTAAAACGAGCCGTTTAATTGGTCCAAATTGTCCCGGTGTTATAACTCCTGGTGAATGTAAAATCGGAATTATGCCAGGTTATATTCATAAAAAGGGAAAAATTGGTATAGTTTCTCGCTCTGGAACATTAACTTATGAAGCTGTTTGGCAAACTACCTTATTAGGACTTGGTCAATCTACCTGTGTGGGGATCGGAGGAGATCCTTTAAATGGAACTAATTTTATTGACATACTGGAATTATTTGAAAAGGACGATCAAACTGAAGCTATTCTAATGATTGGTGAAATTGGTGGAGAAGCGGAAGAATTAACGGCAGAATGGATAAAAAAAAATTGTTCCAAACCAGTCGCTGCCTTTATTGCTGGTATTACAGCGCCTCCCGGAAGGAGAATGGGTCATGCCGGTGCGATAATTTCAGGTGGAAAAGGGAGTGCCATTGATAAGATTAATGCTTTAAAAAACGCTAAAGTTTTAGTGACAGATTCGCCAGCTAAACTTGGATTAACGGTTCAAGAAGCATTGCAAAAAAGAACTTAAGGCTATTAAACTTAAAATCAAATGATTTTATGAAGGTTTAAATGAGAAAAAAAAACGTAACTGTTGAAATTCAACCCTTTTTTTGGCTAATTGCTTTTTTAATTGCCTTCATGAGCACGGATAATGGGTCAAGTTTTAAAGAGCGGCTCCCTTTTATACTAATTTGGGTAGGTATAGTTTTTATTTCCGTTCTGTTTCATGAATTTGGGCATGCCGTCACAGCTGTTGCTTTTAAACAAAAAGCTAAGATTGAATTAGTTGGAATGGGTGGACAAACAAGCAGAGAAGGCCCAGAACTTAAAAAATGGCAAGAATTTTTAATTGTATTTAACGGTCCATTATTTGGTTTTGTTTTAGCATTAATAGCAAATGTTCTTTACATGAAGATTGGACAAAACAATCCCTACTTAGGATATGCCCTTTACTATACGTTTGTAGCCAATATTTTTTGGACAATTGTCAATTTGTTTCCCATTTTGCCATTAGACGGAGGAAAATTAATTTCAGTTTTTTTAGAAAGTTTATTTGGAATTTCTGGTATAAAAATTGCATTATTTGTAAGCATTTTATTAGCTACCTTAGCTAGCATTTCCTTTTTCATGATTCAGTCCATCTTAGGTGGTGTACTATTCTTAATTTTAGCATTTGAAAATTATCGCTCTTGGCAAGCTATTCGACAAGTTACTAAAGAAGATAAAGATGTAAAATTGCAGGATAATTTTAAATCCATTCAAGAGGATATTCAATCTAATCAAACGGAATTAGCAATAGAAAAACTAAAAGATATTCGTTCCAAATCAGGGAAAGGAGTTTTATATAGAGCAGCCACGCAACAACTAGCTTCTCTTTTAGACCAGATCCAGAAAAAAAAAGAGGCGTATGATTTACTATCTTCGATAAATATTCATTTAGATCAAGAGTCTTTACAATATTTACAAAAATTAGCTTATGATTGTGGATATTGGAAAGAGGCTATAAAATGGGGAACAAAAATCTATAAAGAGGAGCCCAATTATCAAGTCGCTTTTATCAATGCTGCCTGCTATGCAAGAGAAAATGATTCTAAGTCAGCCGTTGGATGGTTGAAAGGATCGATTCAATTAGGTTTACCGAATCCTCGCGCCATGATTAACGCTAGTGATTTTGATTTAATTCGCTCCACTCCTTCCTTTCAAGAGTTAATTAAATTATTGCAATTAAGATAATTAAGTTTTATCCTTTCTAAGTAATAATTTAAGATATTTGAGTATTTATGAGTTTTTTTCAAGTTCCAAGTTCGTTTGTAGAAAGAACAAATCTTGTAACGCAAGAAAGAAATAAAGACGCAAAGCTATTCAATAAATCAGTCGCCAAAACAATTGCTATCGCAGCAGTAGGTCTTGCCGTCGCGTTGTCACCTATAGGCGTATTTGCCCTTTCAGCAATTGTCGCAACTCCAATTATTGTAGCTATAACTATGCCTGTTTTATCGATCGCTTTTGGTATTTTGTTTAAATTAATAGATAAAAAAACTCTTTTTTTTAGTGCTCAAGTGGCCATAAATTTAGAAGCAAAAAGAAATTAATGATTATTTTTCTAATTATTCGTAACGCATCCTTTCCCTTTTCGTTGATGCCTTAGGGCATACAATAACGCCTTCATATCTTATTTTTAAATTTAAACCGTTATATAATTATGAACAAAATTTGCACTTCCATTAAACAGCTTACTAAATTTTTTAGTAACCAAGATAAAAAGCCCGTCTTAGATAATTTAACATTTGATGTCTATCAAGGGGAAATTCTTGGTATCATAGGATCAAGTGGCGCTGGAAAAACTACTTTATTGCGTTGCCTAGTAGGTTTAGAAAACCCCTCCTCTGGAACAATTCTTTTTAAAAAAGAGGGAAAATCTATCCCCCATTCCTCATATAAAACCTCAATGGGGATGATTTTTCAACATTTTCAATTGTTTACTTCTAAAACAGTTAGAGAAAACATTGCATTTCCTTTAGAGATTCAAGGTATATCTAAAGACAAAATTGAAAAAAGAGTCGAGGAACTTATCGATTTAGTCGATTTAAAAGGAAGAGAAAATCATTATCCTCTTCAATTAAGTGGGGGGCAAAAACAACGCGTTGGAATAGCGAGGGCTTTAGCAAATTACCCAACTATTGTTTTTTGTGATGAACCAACTTCAGCTTTAGATCCTAAAACTACCCAGTCAGTTTTAGAACTTTTACAAAAGTTAAATCGAGAACTCAACCTGACCATAGTAATGGTTACGCATCAAATGCATGTGATCAAAAAAATTTGTGATCGAACGTTAGTTTTATCTCATGGAAAAATTATCGAATTAGATAAAACCACAGAAATATTTACCAATCCAAAAGAAGTTTTTACTAAAAATCTAATTCAAGAAAATCAAGAAGATTTACCTCAGTCTTTAAAACAACGGATGGTTAATTCAAATACATTATTTTTGAGGCTATATTTCCTTGGCAAAGATGCCCAAGAGCCGATTATTTCACAACTTATTAAACAGCTCGATTTACAAATTAATATTTTAGCCGGCTCAATCGACAATATTCAAGATCGTTTAGTTGGTCGATTATTGATTGAAGTGATCGGTAATAGTCATCAACAAGAACTTGCCCTCTCTTTTTTAAAAAACAAACAGATCAAGTTTGAGGTAATGGAATGAATATTCACGATTGGAATTTAATCATACAACTTATTCCTAAAGAACTTTGGAATACAATCTACATGGTTATTGTCTCTTCCCTTTTGACATGTACATTTGGAATTCCGTTAGGAATTCTTTTAACCATTACAAGTCCTAATCACATTGGGGAAAATAAAAATGTTTACCGTTTTTTAAGTGCCTTTGTCAATGTAGGACGTTCATTTCCTTTTATCATTTTAATGATAGCAATTATCCCATTTACAAGGTTGATCGTCGGTACAAGTCTTGGAACAACAGCAGCAATTGTTCCTTTGACAATTGCTGCTATTCCCTTTTTGGCAAGGGTCGTTGAAGGAATTTTGCTAGAAATAGATCGTCATCTAATAGATGCCGCTAAAGTTATGGGATCAAATCAAATGCAAATTATTACAAAAGTTTTGATTCCTGAAAGTTTGCCTTCTTTAACTTTAGGAATAACAACAACAGTTATTAATATAATAAGCTACAGTGCCATGGCTGGAACTATGGGAGGCGGAGGCCTTGGTAAAATAGCCATTCAATATGGATATCAAAGATTTAATCCATTTATTATTTTTGTAACAGTCGCAATTTTACTACTCTTAGTACAACTTGTTCAATGGCTAGGAAATTCTATAAGTAAAAAAATTAATGCAAAGAGGGGAGTATAAATGTATCGCTTGTATGCTATTTTATTGAGCTTTTTTTGTTTATTTTCTTGTTCAGATAATCATCAGCATGTAGTTAAGATTGCAGTTACTGCAGTTCCTCATGCCGAAATAATAGAACAGATATCTGACGATTTAAAAAAAGATGGAATTCTATTAGATATTATTGTTGTTGAAGACTTCAATACTCCAAATAGAGCTTTGCATGATAAAGAAGTTGACTTAAACTTTTTTCAACACATTCCTTTTTTACAATTACAGTGTCAAGAATTTGGATATAGTTTAGATACTTTATGTAAAGTTCATATAGAGCCAATGGGCTTATATTCCAAACAAATAAAAGATTTGAAAGATTTGAAAAGTCATGCCTCTGTAGCCATACCAGCTGATCCAACAAATCAAGCAAGAGCACTCTTGTTATTAGAAAAATATGACTTAATTCAATTAAATGCAGATCATTTAAATGTAACAACTCTTAACATCATCAAAAATGAAAAAAAACTTCAATTTTTAGAAATTGATTCAGCCTTACTTCCAAGAGTTTTAGACGATGTAACTGTAGCTGCGATTACAACTAATTTTGCTTTACAAGGAAATTTATCTCCATTAACTGACGCGATAGGTTTGGAAGATAAAACTAGTCTATACAGTAATGTCGTGGCTATTCGAAAGGGAGATAACAACAAAGAAATCTTTTTAAAAATTAAGCAAAGTTTACAATCTGAGAAAATTAAAGATTTTCTAAATAATCGCTACAAAGGTTCTATTGCGCCAGCATTTTAATTAATCTTTTTAGAGATAAAAAGAACCTTTTGCTTATGTTTTTTTAAGTTAAAGGTTCTTGCAGTAACTTTATTAGCCTTTCCCTTTTCTGTAACTACTTAAAAACAATGCACCCCTTCTTAACCTCAAAGATAAAATTTTTCAAAAATAACTGAGTACGTTTAGATTTCTTTTTTCTAAACATTCAGGCAAAATCCGTTTTTTGCAAAAGGGAGAGAATATGGAATATAGATCTTTAGGAAAATCAGGTTTAAAAGTTCCAGTTTTGAGTTTTGGAACAGCCACCTTTGGTGGAACGAACGAGTTTTTTAAGCGTTGGGGATCTACAGATGTGCAAGAAGCTACAAAACTTGTCGATATCTGTTTAGATGCAGGAGTTAATTTTTTCGATACAGCTGATATCTATTCCGAAGGAGCTTCAGAAACTATCCTGGGAAAAGCTATTAAAGGGAGGCGTGATAAAGTCTTAATATCAACTAAAACGACTTTTACAATGGGGGAGGGACCAAATGATAAAGGTTCATCGCGCTATCATATTTTGCAAGCTTGTGAAGCTAGTCTCAAACGTTTGAATACAGACTATATCGATGTGTATTTTATGCATGGCTTTGATGCATTAACACCAGTTGAAGAAACTTTAAAAACACTAGAAACATTAATTCAAAGTGGCAAAATTCGCTATATTGGTTGTTCAAACTTTTCGGGTTGGCATTTGATGAAATCTTTAGCTATGGCAGATCGTTATGGTCTATCCCGTTATGTTGTCTACCAAGGTTATTATTCATTAGTCGGTCGTGAATATGAAGATGAGCTGATGCCTTTAGGAATCGATCAAGGCGTTGGCTTAATGGTTTGGAGTCCTCTAGGATGGGGAAGATTAACGGGGAAAATTAAAAGAGGGCAACCTTTAGAAGAAGGTAGATTAAAATCAGGCGGCGCAGAAGGTGGCCCTCCTGTTGATCAAGAATATTTATATAATATTGTGGACGTTTTAGAAGAAATAGCGCAAGAAATAAATAAAACTGTTGCACAAGTTGCTTTGAATTGGTTACTGCAAAGACCAACGGTTGTAAATATTGTTTTAGGGGCTCGCAATGAAGAGCAATTAAAGCAAAATTTGGGTGCTGTGGGATGGAATTTAACCCAAGAGCAAATAAAAAGGCTGGATAAGGCAAGTGAGTATACTCCTATCTATCCATATTGGCATCAAAGAAGTTTCGAAGAGAGAATCCCATCTCCAATCCATCAAAAGTTTTCATTTATCTAGATATTAGATTGAGATAAATTTTTAGTCCTTTTTGGATCTAATCCAAAAAGGACTCAAGTTTGGCGGTTTTTTAAATATCAAAAAATTTAAATAAAAAAAAAGAGAAAATCCATAAATTATACGTTTCAAACAACCACGAATGAACGAATAAATAATTATAAATCTTCTCAAAAAAATATATTTGATCTCTTTTTGGAGACCTTGTTCTGTAAGCAATAGCTAAAACCAAGATTAATTGTTTCTTATTTTCTATCAGAAAGAGTCGCTCTTCATTTGCTAAAGCAAATTTCGAGCTCTCATTTCTTGTTTGGTTTTACCCATAATTCCCTACTGGTCATTATGGGCTTTAAACAGACGCTCTAACGAGCTATGCAATTACTTTTCTTTATAGACATCTAAAGCCTACATCTTTCCCGCAATTTCCTGAAGCTCATTACAGGCTTCATTTAAGAAACTCTCTACAAACTTTTTCCAATAAAGCTCGTTAGAGCGCCTGTTTAAAGCCCAATGCCGTCAAAATAAAATATATAGTATGTATTTCATAAGGCTCGCCGCATGTTCATGGGGTATTTCCGGTTGGTTTTTTTAATTCTAATATATTTCCTTCCTGGCCTTATTGAAACTATATTTTTCTTCATATCTTGCTTCAAACGTTTGCAAAAAACCTCAAGATTGCTCTCTGGAGTCAACAAAACCTTGACAATTTCGTCTTTTAAAATCCCAATGGCAATATTCTGATTAATTTTATAGTCATGCTTTAACATCTTTTTAGAGAAGATTTCTTCCATTTCTTCTTGAGCTTCATTTGTAAGTAAGGCTCTAACATTGGCTGTAAATATAGTTGCATGAAAATCTTGCTCTATTGCTTGAGTTGATTCCCCACTAAAATTTTCCATCTCAATACGTACTTTATGAAATTTATAGTTTTCTTCCACTCCCCACCTTGAATGATATAATTTTATAAACATTGCATATTCAAACTTGTCTTTGTCTAGTAATGAAGTTATTAGAAATTCTTGCTCACCTGTAGGAAGATCAATAATAAGAACGCGCATTTGCTGAATGGAATTTAAACACACCCCGGGCAATCTTTTTTTAAAGTCCTCTCTTTTTTTTCCTTTGAGTCTTTTTGGAGAAATTTCAATAATTGTATCTCTCTTTTGGTTCTTTATTAACTTTCTAACCTCGGAAAGCCATGTCCCAGTACATCTTATTAAATAATTTTTTCTTTGTTGGGCCAAAAGAAATATTAAAGTAAGAGAAGGGTATCCTCGATCAAATATATATAGATCGTTAGCATAGGTAGAAGGTTGAATTTTTAAAATATGGTCACAAGCCATACTTCGTTCAGAACTCCCATAAGGACTTATAATAGCATCTAAAGTTAATCCAGAGAGAGGATCGTATGCATAAGAAACTTGAGCCATCGGCATACAGTTATTGTTTTTTTGGTTACCACATGATCCATATTTCTCTAAAATAGAGATGCTCTCAGGTAACTGTAAAGTAGATCCATCTATCACAATTAAACGAAAACCGAGGTAAGTTGGAAACTTATTATCAGTGTAAAATTCACTAATTAAAGTATCATTCAATTTTACAAAGGCAATCGGTAATATTTTTTTTCGTGTCGTTGAAAGAAGTTGCTTAGATATGAACGTTAAAGTTAAAATTCCGCTAAATTTAATTAATTCGCTTTGTAGACTCCTCTTGGCTAGATTTAATATAAATACAATCAGAAGAGGAAATCTTAGGATGCGGTTTCTAGAAAAGTCTTTTTCGCTAGACCTACAAGCATTTTTGAATGTGGTACTTAAGAGCAGTTCTCGGCATTTTTCGAGAATTTCATGAGATCTTTTTTTCATGGTGTTTCCTTTGTTGGCTAACGGTGATTTGTAAGCCGATGGGAAATACCATGATTTTTCATTTAAATCAAAACTTTATTGATACATACCTTTGTTTTTAAATTAGTTATGTCTTATTTTGACGGCATTGGTTTAAAGCCCCTAGTGACTGAAAGGAACTAGGGGAAGAACAGATAAATATATTAGAGCTCGAAATTTGCTTTAGCAAATGAAGAGCGACTCTTTCTAATAGAGAATCCTCTAGAAATTATTAATCTTAGATTGACTAAACCAATGATTTCAGCGATATTTAGAAAGGCAGCTTAAAAAAACCGCCAAACTTGAGGAGTCCTTTTTGGATCTAATCCAAAAAGGACTTTCTTAAACTATCCTAAGAAGCTTTTAAAGAAAGATATCTAACTATCTCACCAGATTTAACTAACAAAAGAATAGGCTTGTTGGAATCAGCTTTTTTTATAGCTGCATTAAATTCTTCAGCTGAATGAACGGGAGCTTGATTAACACTAATTATTAACATCCCCTTCTTTAAGCCTGCCCAATTGGCAACGCTATTAGTTTTGATTTTGCTAATAACAACCCCATTGATTGTTTGATCAAGATTTAAGCTTCTAGCTAAATCGGGCGTTATATTCTGTACTTCAATGCCTAATTTATTTTCTTCAACAGAAGCTGCCGAAGTTACTTCCGATAATGATCCTGGAAACTCAGCAATAGTTACTTGAATATCTTTAGGTGTTTTATCTTGGCTTAAGATTTGCAATTGCAAAGAGGTTCCAGGTGACATCATGGAAATTGCATTTCGAAATGATCCAACATTTTGGACTGGATTATTATTAAACTTAATAATTATATCACCTTGCTGCAAGCCTGCTTTTTCTGCTGGAGAGCCTTTTGCAATTTCTGCAATTAGTGCCCCTTCAACTTTTGGCAAACCTAAAGCTAAGCTTAAATCATAATCAATTTGTTGTAATACAACACCAATATACCCTCTTGAGACCTTTCCTTTATCAAGGATTTGTTCCATGTCATATTTTGCCATGTTACTTGGTATGGCAAAACCAATGCCCATATAGCCTCCAGTGCCACCATTGGATGCAATTGCGGTATTAATACCTATAACTTTTCCATCCATTGTCAACAAAGGGCCACCGGAATTTCCTCTATTAATGGCTGCATCAGTTTGAATAAAATCTTCAATCCTAGCAAGGTCCAAATTATTTCTTCCTTTTGCACTAACAACACCGACAGTTAAAGAAGCTTGTAAACCTAATGGATTACCTATTGCTATCACCCATTGACCAACTTCTAAATGATCAGAATTACCAAGTTCTAAAAAAGGGAGATTATTGGCTTCAATTTTTACGACAGCTATGTCTGTATTTGGATCTTGACCAATTACTTTTCCTGAATATTGGTTACCATCATTTGTAGTAATTGTTATTTCATCAGCATCTTTTACTACATGGCTGTTTGTTAAAATATAGCCATTTTCTGAAACAATAAAGCCAGATCCTTGGCCTACCGTTGGCTGTTTTTGGATATCATTTGGAAAACGGAAGAAAAAACGAAAAAAATCATCTCCAAAAATATCATTTGGATCGGCAGAGCTATCTAAATTGCTTTTGACTCCGCTTTTTACACGAATGGAAACAACAGCTGGAATTGCTTTTTTAGCTACAGCTCTGAAATCATTTTCGACTTGTATAGCAGCATTTTCTACTGCGTGAGAAATAGATCCCAACGAAAATAGCGTACAGACTAAAAGAGCAAAAATGTGCTTTTTTTTCATATGTCACCTATTTATTTACTTATTTGTTTGTTTGCTAATAATTGAATGGCATTTGCTATGATTAAAAAACCTTTTTCTATCCTATCTAAACTAAAATGTTCATTTGGAGCATGAATATTATCTTCATTTAGACCAAGACCTACTAAAACGACTTCAGCGCCACTTGCTTGGCAAAGTTCTGGAATAATAGGGATTGATCCACCTTCTAAAGAAAAATCACAGTCTTTATCGAATACGTGAGTGTATGCTTGGGCAAAAGCTTTAACAACTAATGAATTAGGGCTGACCCGGACAGCTTTTCCCCCACCTGGATGATTAAAAACTTGTACCTTAATTCCTTTTGGAGCAATCTTTTGCAAATAATCGCTTACTAAATGGCCAATTTTTTTGGGATCTTGATTGGGTACTAAGCGACAAGAAACTTTGGCACTAGCTTTAGCTGGAATAACAGTTTTAAAACCATATCCAGAATAGCCTCCCGAAATACCATTAATTTCGAGGGTTGGCCTCGTCCATGCTCTTTCAAGAGGAGAATAATTTTTTTCTCCACCCGACGCTTCAGCACCAAATGACTTTAAATACTCACTCTCATCGAAACTAAAGTTAAATTGCTTTTTTGTATTTTCATCTAATTCTTGTACATCATCGTAAAAGCCAGGTATTGTGATGCGGCCATTTTTATCTCTTAAAGCTCCTAACAATTCAACTAAAGCATGAATGGGATTAAAGGCTAATCCACCATGACTTCCTGAATGCAAATCGGTAGAAGTACCTTCTATGGTAATATCCATAGTGGTGATACCACGAACTCCCAAAGTTAAAGCAGGTTTTTGCATACTGGGAATACCAACATCAACTATAGCTAAATAATCTGCCTTAAATTTTTCTTTATGACTTTTTAAGATAGAAGATAAGCCAAAACTTCCAAATTCTTCCTCTCCTTCTATACAGATTTTTATGTTGATTGGTAGTTCTTTGGTGACCTGTAATAATGTTTTAATGGCT
This sequence comes from Candidatus Rubidus massiliensis, assembly GCA_000756735.1. Taxonomy (GTDB): domain Bacteria; phylum Chlamydiota; class Chlamydiia; order Chlamydiales; family Parachlamydiaceae; genus Rubidus; species Rubidus massiliensis. The sequence goes on from CCSC01000001.1 coordinate 686,099, forward strand.
AAAATGGTATAAAAACATTGCCCTTTATTATCTTGGGCGCCTCTGGCATAGATTTTTTCATCTCGAATAGTAGGCTCAAAAGGGGGAGTTTTCCACAATTCTATTGGATCTACAGGTTGTACATCGTAATGATTATAGATGAGGAGAGTTGGTTGATTTTTAGCTTTTTCGTAAGATGCTAAAACGACAGGATGACCGGCTGTTTCAATGATTTCTGTAGTAAGTCCAGCGTTTATTAAATAGTTGTTTAACCATTCACAACAATTTCGCACGTCTTGTTTATGTTCTTTTTCAGAACTAATACTTGGAAATTTTAAAAATTCTTTATAATCTTCTAAGGCTTGATCTTTAATTGTTTGGTAGATTTGTTTTAGTTCCTCTAACTGCATAAAAATCCTTTTAGCTAAATCGTATACATTATCAGGAGAATTTTTTTTCTTCAAATGCTACTAATCTAAACACTTCACTATTCTTTTACAATTTACCTACAACAAATTGTTGTTGTTAATCCATAGAATAAGCAGCAAAAAAAAGATTAGTACCGATAGGTAGATAAGAAGCGCAAATTTAATTTTATAATTTAATTGTTCAATAACTTTAGGATTTTCTTTAATGGCATTCAAAAAATTTATTCTTTCTTGAATGCTATAATGATGCCAATTAGGATGGTTATGAGTATTTCCAGTTACTTTTCCTACGTGATCTAAAGCAGTTATTAGATGATCAACCGGATAACCAATGGTTGCGATGTAGCTATCAGCTTGCCTTTCAAAATTTCTTGAAAAAAAGCCATATATAAAACGGACATAAATGACAATAAGTGGGATGTAAATAGCTAACTGTAAAGTGTTTGGGATAGAAAAATCATCAACAAATAGACTTATTAATAGAAAAATGATAAGTAATCCTAAAAAAATTAATGGATAATAAAACAGGTGACGATAATGATGATGACCAATTTCATGGATTAGAATAGCTTCTAACTCATCATGAGAAAAATCCTTTAATATTCTAGGGGTAAAAATTATATAACGAAACTTTGAAACAAGTCCAACAATGGCTGCAGTATAACCGCTTTTCATAATTGTCCAATTTTTAATTCCTCCATGTGAAAATTGGCATTTATGGCATATCGCAGTAAATTTATCTTTTAAAATGGGATCTTGTATGGGCTCTGTTTGCCAAATTTTTTGGATTATATAAGGAAAAGCTATAAGAGATACTATTGAAATGCCAAGAACAATAAAGCCTAAATAATAGGTGGATAGGTTAGGATTGATTAAAAATGAAAAGTCAATACTAAAGGTAACTACTAGGTAAGGAATGATAAAGGGGAATAAAAAAAATATTAAAGAATAATCTTCTTGTCTATGACGCTTATAATTTATCTTTATATATAAATGGAGAAATAATCCTAAAAAGTAAAGGCTATACATCCAAAGGGAAGTTAAAGAGGAATATAATGAAGGCAATAGGTCATACCAAAAATTATCAGCCTTTAAAACTTGATAGTAAAAAATGAAATAGAAACATAAAGCAACATTTGTAAAAAGCAAAGATCGATTCTTAGTAAAATTTTCATTTTTCGAAACTTGAATTATAGCTAATACAATAGCAAAATAAAAAACGAAACTTATGGCAAAAGATGTTTCACTACTTAAAGAAAATAGTAAATTTGTTTTCGAAGGTTCGCTTAAACTTGTTAACAAAGTTAAAATGAATAATGTAAAAGCGCTAATAAACAAGAAAACCCTCAACTAATGAAAGAATTAACAATATTTGATTTACATTGTGATAGCTTACTATACCTTTCAAAGAATGAAAAGAGAACAATTTTTGATTCTAAGTCACGATGCTCTTATAATCAATTGAAAAATGGCAACGTTTCCGTACAAACATTTGCTTTTTTCGATGAATTCCCAACTGAAACTATGTTCAAAAAACAACTAGGGCTTTTTAAAAAGCTTCCTTCGAAACATTCCGATTTTTATCATCTAAATAAGGAATTACAAAAGGATAAAATTGGTTGCTTAATGGCCATTGAAAATTTGTCATTGGCTATCTCTAGCCAAACAGAATTAGTAAAGGGGTTAGAATTCATCAAGCAAATACATGCAGAAAATCCTATATTTTATGTGTCGTTAACTTGGAATGAAGAAAACAGATTTGGGGGAGGAGCTAATACTACAGTTGGATTAAAAGAAGATGGAAAAAAGGCCTTAGATCTATTTGCAGAAATTGGTATTGCTATTGATTTAAGTCATGCAAGTGATAACTTGGCTTTTCAAATAATCTCTTATAAGTATAAATCTTGTCCGACTTTAAAAATTTTAGCTAGTCATTCAAATACCCGTTCAATTTGCAGCGTAGTGAGGAATTTACCTGATGAAATTATTAAAGAGATTGCCAATTGTAAAGGGATAATTGGACTAACAGCTATTAAATCATTTATAGGGCAAAATTTTGATGATTTAACAAAACACTTAAGACATTTAATTAATATAGTAGGCATCGACTATTGCGCGATAGGATCTGATTTTTATTACAATAAGGATTTGTCAAAAAAATACCGAAAACCTTTTTCTGATCAATTTCATAAAGAGTTTACAAACTCCAGTCATTTTCCTTCTGTCTTGCAAAAATGGCAAACAGAAATCCAATTATCTGACTCTGATTTATATAAAATTTCTTTTCAGAATGCTTATCGTTTTAAACAATTATTACAAGAGATTTAAAGATTCATAATGACACAGAATGAAGAAATTTTAGCCCCTTCAGATTCGTTTTCTAAAGCGATGAAAAGTTTTTTAACAGGGACTTTTTTAAGTCGAATAGGTGGATTTATTCGAGATTTGTCTATGGCATTTTGTTTTGGTACAGAACCTGCAATTGCCGCATTTTTAGTTGCCTTTCGTTTTTCTAATTTATTCAGACGTATTTTTGGTGAAGGTGCTTTATTAAATGGATTTATACCTTATTTTGAAATGGAACGCTCAAAATCGCCGCAGCAAGCAGCTTTTTTTTATCGAGATATTCTTTTTTCAGTATTTGCCATTTTAGTAGCGATTGTAATTTTGCTATGTTTAAGTCTATTTTACTTTAGTAGCAATGGTTTATTATCCCCGGCCAACTATCAAATTTGCTACTACATGATGATTATGTTGCCAGGTGTTGTCTTTATTTGTTTATACACGATTAGTAGCGCCTTATTACAATGTGAGAAAGATTTTTTTATACCAAGTATTGCCCCATTACTTACTAATGTCGTTTGGATCTTAGCGATTTGGATTTACAAAGATGCTGATTTATTAAAAGCTGGAAAAGCCTTGTCGATTGCGATTGTTATTGCTTATATTCTTCAATGGCTTTTTGTTTTTGTAAAAAGCCTTATTTATTATTGTAAATATTGTGATTGGAAAACTTTTTTTCAAATCAACTTATTTCCTAAAGCTATGAGAAAAATGTTAGCTTCTGTTTCTTTTGGAGTATTGGGAGTAAGTGCTATGCAGATAAATACAGCCCTAGATTCTATCTTTGCTAGATTGGCAAGTCTAGAAGGACCGGCTTATTTAAACTATGCCATTCATATACATCAATTGCCTTTAGCCTTATTTGGAATAGGTATTTCTACAACTATCTTACCTACCTTAGCTAGATATTTAGAAAACGGCAAACATAAAGAATTCGAAGAGGTTATAAAAAATGCTATAGAGAAACTGCACTATTTTCTCATACCATCTATGTTTGCTATGCTGGCTCTTGCAGGAGTTGCCGTAAATATGCTCTATGGAAGGGGACATTTTGGAACCCTATCAATATCACAAACGAGTTTATGTTTAATTGGTTATGGACTTGGTATAGTACCGATGGGCTTAATCACAGTTTTAGCCTCGATTTTTTACGCAAAAAAAGATTATAAATCTCCATCCTTAGCTTCTATAAAAAGCATTATTGCCAATATTTTATTTAATTTTTTATTTGTAGTTGTCTTCCAATGGGGAGCTGTTTCTGTGGCCATTTCTACAAGCTTAGCAGCTTTTTTAAATGTTTTTTTATTAGCCAACAAAATCTCTGAAGATTATCCTCTCAAACGATTAATTTGGTCAGATCACAGTAAACTATTGCTTAAAAGTGCAATAGTCGCTTTTGCTTTAACAGTTGTATTAGAAAGCTATTTTTTTCAACATTCCATTTATTCTTTAATAGTTTTTAATACGGAAAATTGGACAAGGTTATTGTTTCAACAAATCCTAGAACTTGGTGTGTTAAGCCTTATTTTTTTTAGTAGCTTTTATCTGGCTTTACTATTAATAACTCACCTTACCAAAAAAACGAAACATTTTGCTAATTAGACATTAATTCTAAAAATTGAGTAAAATACTTCTTCAGTTTTGAGGAGGCTCATTTATGAAAACAATAACTTTTGCAATAACTCTGTTACTTTCATGTGTATCTTTCGCTCTACATGCTTTCCCAAAGCTTGACATCCAAGGCAGGGTTGATGTAGGCCCAGCTTATATTCATTTAGACGTGTTAGAGTCAAATAAAACGATAAAAAAATTGGACATGCCTGGCCTTAGAGCTGATGCAACCGTGGCCTTTTATAAAGGTTTTTGCATAAAGCCCTTTATTACATATGGTAATTTAAAAGGGGAGATTGTTACGGCAGGTATTGGAATAGGGCACTTTATCCCTTTTAATGATAATTTTTGTGTTACCCCTGTGGTCGGTTATGGTTATACGTATTTAAACACGCACATTGACGTTCCATATCCCGATCGTTCTATGCCTATTACTATTTTAAGTGTAAAAGAAAAATTCTATTCAAAATCTCCTTATATTGGTCTAGATGCGCATTACAAATTTGCAAAAAAATGGAGAGTCGGGGGCTTTATTCAATATTCATGGAGCCGAACAGACACTAAAATTTCAGGGCTTGGTTTATTCAAAAGTAAATCACGAGGTCCCTCTTTTGGCGGTTTTATCGAACGGGATTTAGGTGATAAATGGTCGCTTAATTTAGGGTTTGCTTATAATTTAAGCTTAACCAAAGAAAAACATGGATTAAGAGCGGCGGGAGTAAGATTGGGTATTGCACGCTGGTTTTAAAAGAATTTTTTGTACATTTTTTTTGATTTTCTGTTACAATGCTTTCTTTTTAAAGAGGTTATATGGGACTCAATTTTGAAGTAATCTATGATCAACAACGTTATTTGGTGAATGATGAAAATTTAAATACGCTCAATAATTTATTTGATCCACCCGTTGTCAAATTGTTAAAAGATGTAAAAACGTTATCAGAAGACGAATTTTATCCCTATCGAAACGCGTTGCAAACCCATTTGAATCCAGCTGTTGCTAGAAGTTTTATGCCATCAAATGATAATCTAACGATTGCTAATAAAGCCCTAACCTTTGAAAACGATATTTTAGATCGTTTTCAAACAATTCCTAAAAAAATAAAATCCTATAAATATTTACAAGTAGAATTAGAAACTGCTAAAGAAACGAAAAATTTGGCTCTTGTTGTATCCATTTTACGAGTAGCTTTATGCATTGGCATTATTGCCGCCTTAGCACTGGGTACTTTTTTTGTTTGGAGTGCCGGCATAATATTATCACCTGCTGTTTTGGCTATAATGGCGGTTGTGAGTGCTTTTGTTTTAATAGGCTTACTAATAGGGGCATTTACCGGCACACATCAAAAGCGCAACTTTTTTCAGCAGATGGCTGCAGGATTTAAAGGAACAAAACCTTTAGAGAAGCAAATTGCAAAAACTACAGATGACTTAAGATTAAGCATAGAACATACAATCCCTTTCTTCAAGCAAATCGATAATGCAACGGGTAAAAGCAATTACGAGACTCTTCTTGAAAAATTGAATGTGATTAGAATATTTTATCAAAATAATCAAGGGCTTTGTCTTCATGAAAGTGAATTTGCTCGTGGCCTTTTTAATGCGTACCCTGGGATGGTAGCTATAAAGCAAAAAGCTGACGAAGATAATCAAAAGGCAATAACTTTAATAACAAAGACAATCGAGCATTTGCGTCAATATGAGGAATTTTTAAATACTGTTTGGTCCGCTCGAATCGGTGTTGATGAAGATGAAGGTTTAATAATAGATTAAAGGTTTGTTTGGTTTTCAAGAAGAGGGGAAAACCTCTTCTTGAACTTAAAGTTTTAAGACTACTTCGACAAAGCCATTTCCCTTTTCTGTTCATAATAACTTGGGCCAGGAGCTAATATTGTTCCCCCGCCTAAACAAACATTTTCATGATAAAACACTATGGCTTGCCTAGAGGTAATGGCTCTTTGAGGCTTATGAAAACGTACGTTTATAACGCCCTCTTTTTCTGCTTCAATCGTGCAATCTTGATCTTCTTGTCTATATCGAATTTTAGCTTTGCATTGAAAAGGTAAAGAGGGAAGGCCTTGCTTGGAAACCCAAAACAATTCATTGGCTGTTAAAGTATCAGCGTAAAGGGCTGGATGTGTTACACCTTGGCTTAAAAAAACGACATTTCTTTTTACATCTTTACCAACTACAAACCAGGGCTCTCCAGCTCCTCCTATACCCATTCCTTTTCTTTGCCCTATAGTATAATAGGCAACACCGTCGTGTTGACCAAGTATTTCACCCTCTAAAGTCTCAAAATTGCCAGGTGTATAAGGTAGATAACCGTTAAGGAATTGTTTAAAGTTACGCTCACCTATAAAGCAAATCCCAGTACTGTCTTTTTTATTAAAAGTAATGAGTTGATGCTGTTCTGCAATCCGTCTTAAATCAGGTTTTAAAAGATGCCCTATAGGAAAAAGAACTTTTTCTAAAATTTGAGAATTAATGGTGTATAAAAAATAACTTTGGTCTTTATTGCCATCAAAACCTTTTAGTAGCTGATATTCCCCATGCTCATTTAAAGCTTTTTGACAGTAATGTCCAGTAGCTAAAAAATCAGCTCCTAGACTTAAGGCTTTTTTTAAAAAGACGTTAAACTTAATTTCCCGATTACACAAAATATCAGGATTTGGTGTATAACCTTGCTCTAAATCTTTGATAAAGCTTGAAAATACAAGGTTTTTATATTCTTCAACAAAATTTACCGTGTAATAAGGAATATCGAGGTGATGACAAATTTGCTCAACATCTTGAAAGTCATAAGAAGAGCGGCATTTGCCAAACTGATCGGTTTCTTCCCAATTTTTCATAAATAAACCGATAACATCGTAACCTTGTTGCTTTAACAATAAAGCAGTTACTGAAGAATCAACCCCTCCAGACATTCCAACAACAACGGTTTGTCTGCCCATTACAACCTCTCTCTTGCGTTAACTAAAATATTTGGCTCACCATCGGCTTTAGCGATTAAGACAGTAGAGCAAGTGTTTCCATAAACATTCACAACAGTGCGACACATGTCTAAGACTCTTTCAGTAGCAAGGATTAATCCAATACTTTCGCCAGGTATTTTTAATGTGTGTAAAATTAATACCACACCGACTAAGCAAGCAGAAGGTATACCTGCCAAACCAAAAGATGAAAAAGTCGTTAATAGAAAGATTAAGGCAAGAGAACTATAGGACAAATCGTAGTTATTTACCTGAGCTAAAAATAAAACAGCAATCATAATAAATAAAGCCGAGCCAGCCATGTTTAACGTTGTCCCTAACGGTAGTGTAAAACTAGAAATTCGATTGGAAACGTGGGCATTTTTTTCTATACATTCTAATGTTAAAGGCAATGTAGCGGCAGATGAACTTGTCGAAAAGGCTGTTACAAGAGCTGGGCTAATTGCTTTAAAATGACGCAAAGGACTAATTCCATTCATTTTTAAAATAATTGGCATGACAATAAACATGTAAGTAGATAATCCTATTAATACCGTTAAAGTATAAAAGGCTACACTTAGCAAAGAATCAAGCCCAGTTGTTGCAAAAACTTTTGCTACTAGTCCAAAAACTCCAAAAGGCAATGCTTTCATAACAAGATGGGTGATTTTCATCATAATTTGAAAAATCCCTTCCCAAAATTTTAAAACAACTTTACTCGCATCCTCTTGAATTTGAGAAGAAAAGTACCCAAATAGTAGGCAAAAGAAAATAAGTCCCAACATTTGCCCTTGCGATGCGACCGCTAGGATATTGGAAGGGATAAGTTTATATAATATTTGAGCAATCTTATCAAAAGTTGTTTCTGCTACGGCAAACTGAGTCAGAGCTGATAATTGAGAATTGTTTAATGAAGAATCAATGGCTAAATTTTGAGTATGTTGACCTGGGTTTATCAGCAAACTAATGACTAACCCTATGGAAACACCAATCAGGATATTGGTAAAAAAAGTGATAAAAGTTCTCATGCCAAGTGTGCCCATGGAACCATCAGATCCAAGTCTTGCTGCACCTAAAATAATGGAACTTGCAACTAAAGGAACAATCACTAAAGTCAAAGCGTTTAAAAAAAGCTGCCCAATTAATTGATACAATTCAATGTATTTCACCCCAAAAATAGAGGCATTAGGGTCAGTTAGATAGCCAATTAAAGCTGCGAAAAAAATAGTTATAAAAATTTTAATTAAAGAGGTGTTTTTCATAGAAACCTAATAAAGAAACAATTTTATTAATAAATAAAATTATTATAAATAAAAATCATTTCAAATTTTTAGGATTTTAAAAATAAAACTATTAATTTTGATAAAAATAATAAAATTGTTGTTTATAAAGTGTGTTATTATTGATAAACTGTAAAATTATTATTTTAAATATTAAATTTCGTCTAAAAAATACTTTTTTAAATGTACTTTAAATTTGTCTGGAATAGGAATTTTTTTTCGATCTGTATCGAGTGTAACATGAACAGTTTTAGCGTTTCCAGCAAGCTCTTTATTTTCAGGGGTTATTCTATAGATATTATAGTGAAAAGTAAATGAGGATGTACCAATACTTTCAACACTCAATTGGATTTCTAATTGATCACCAACATGTAGGGGAACGATATAATTTGCCTCAGAATGGGCAATTACAAAAACAAAATTATTTTTTTTAAAAATGTAATCAAAATTATACCCTTCCGCTTCTAAAAAATCTTCTAATGCGTCGTGAGCGAATCGATAAATTCGAGGAAAATAAAGTATTCCTGCCATATCTGTATCGTGCATTCTGACTTTATTATGACTAATAAATGGATGTTTCATGATTTTATCGTACTTTTTGATTTACGGGTTAAAAAGAAACCTAAAGATAAAATGGCTAAAGTGGTTCCCATGATCGCATAACCGACTATATTGGATGTAGGGGCTGTTACTGCTGAGCCACTTTTAGAAAGTGAAGTAAGCTTACCATCTTCTAGCAAAACTATGTTGTTTTGAATAGTTTCATGTAAAAAGGATTTTTCTAAAATCTTTTTTAAAGAAGTTTCGTTTTTGTATTTGAATCCATATTCTATGTAAGAATAATTTTTTCCAGCTCTAATCTCTGCTTCACCAATTGTTGGATGTTCATTTTTGAAGTTAAAAACGATTGCTTTATCAAGGTTACTTGCTTGCTCATACTGAAATGGATATAAGAAAATCATATGTCTTGGATCGACTTTAACTTGCAAAATTATTTTTACAACCTGTTCTAATACTGTTTTTGTAATATTTGTTAATTGAAAGGCAAGCGTCCGTATATCAGAACGATTGATGTTTTTAGGAAAAAGGTTGAGCAATTGAGCGTGATCTAAGGGGTGCAATGGCTCATCTTCAAAACGAAGTTGGACCATAGTCCATGCCTTAGATATATCCACATTTTCATTTGGATCCAAATGTGCTTTAAGAGTAACTTTTAGGGGGGTATTATAAAATTTTTCATCGATTTTGTATTTTTTTGGACCTGTTTCAATTAAAGAAAAATGATCAATTTTTTCTTCATTAATAAAAATTTCAATAAATGAATCTTTTTCATTTAAACCACTTGTAAAATGCGGGGCTATTACTAAGTAGGAATGAAGGTATGGATTGATGGCATCGTCGATAGAAAAAGTTTGGGGCTCAAGGGCATTTCCTTGAAATGTAAAATTTTTGGAAATTTTTTTCTCAAAAAAAGGAGGGTCTAAATGAACTTCAATCGAATTTTGTCCAAAAGCTTTTAAAAGTTCATTTCTGAATAAGATATCAATAATTTTTCTAAAACCTTGCTTATCCACAGCAGTTAAGTAAAGTTGATAGTAATTTCCATCTTGTTTGATTTCTATTCTTCCGGTACCTTTTGCCATTTCGGCTGCACTATTTTGAAATGTAATAATATTTCCTGTAAAGGGTTCATCCCCTAAAATAATTTTAGGAAATTCACTGTAGGGCATATAATATCCCCAATACCCTGTAAATCTCATAAGAGCATAAATTTCTTGTTCTGATGGGTAAGCAGAAAGCTGAATAGCATGATCTTGCATAAATTTTTGCGGAAAATTTGAAAAAAGGCTTTCATCAGCTTCAGAGCTATGAAAAAATAAAAAAATAGCAAAAAAACTGTATCCGATAATAAACTTTTTTATTAATAGCTCAAACCTTTTGTTCATTTGAGAATTGAACTCCTTAAAATAGTTTTCAAAATTTATGCAACTTTTTTGGCAAATTGTTGAGTATTGCTTTTTGCCATGCAACGATATTTACCGCCAAGCAAGAAAAATTTAAAGATGATAAAACTTAAGAAGCTTTTATATCTTATCAATTAATTAACCAAAATTTAACCTTATACAAAATCAGTTTTTTTTTAAATATATTAACCTGAATTTTTAATCTATTTTATAGGTAAGGTGAGGCAAATAAAAAACAATTGTAAAATAATGATAAATCCTAAAACTTTTAAAAGAGTTTTTAAAAGTTTTAGGATTTTTACTTGTTAATTAATAGACAGTCTTTAATTCTAACGGATTTAATCCTTTACTGATTAATGTTTTATTTTCCCTTTCTAATAACTCCTTGCTTGCAAACACAACTGTTGCAGCTTTTTGACTATTTGGAATAATTAGTTCGTTAACAGCTTCAATAACAGCCTCTTTATTTAATTCTAAAATTTTATTCCTAAAATTTTTTCTTCTTTCAAAAGTCTTTTCTTCTTGTAACCAACTATAAGCTATATCTGCTCGGCTACTTGGAGAAATGGGCGTATCTAAGGCTTGTATAATTTCAAATCGAGCTTCTTCTAAGTCTTCATTTGAAAATTTGCCACGACTAATATTTTGAATGGCAAGATCAAAGGCATCTATCGTGTTAACAATGTTTGGATCTCTATAAGAATAAAAATAAAAATTACCGGACATGGCATTACTCACAGCTCCGCCTCCGTAAGCGCCACCTTGCTCACGAATTTTCGAATGTAATACGGTATTATCCATTAAAGCTGCTGCAATACCTAAAGCTGGGGAATAATCATTTGTATAAGAAACGGTCTCAAAAACCTTACCAATGAAGGCTACAGGGGAGGCTATTTCATATCCTTGAGATATTAAGAATTTGTAGTCAAAATTGGTTTTCCATGGCATAAAATTGTTAGATTTTTTTTCAACTAAGTTGAAAAATTCATTTCCTTTTAACTTATCATACATTTTACTAGAGCAACATAAAACAAGGTCTGGAGAGGGACTTGCAAAAATCTTATTTTTTAATTTTAGCAAAATGGCAATGACCTCATCTATTCTAGCTTCAAAGTTTAAAGCTAAATCTTTCATTAAACGTAAATAGTCGATGCCATACCACACATTAGCCAGTTTAGAGGCTTCATTTAATTCACTGCTAGAAAGATTGATCGCGTATTTCATAGCATTTTGATTCAAACCATTTTCTAAAGCGGTGTAAGTTTTGAAAAAAATATCTTTTAAACGATTTTTATCTTGAAAATCGATCGTTTCTATAATGTCGCGAAAAAGATAAAAAAGCTTTTCAGATTTATCATAGAGGGATTTACCTCTTAAACAAAAAGAAGGGAGGATAATGTGATGATTAGAAGCTTGTATATTAAAAGTTAAAGTTGCCCCTATCCCACCTGTGTGAGCTTGAATGTACTCTAAATTTTCGATGTAATTTCTCTTCCCAGCTCCTAGTTGACTAATTAATGAGGCAAAAAGGCGAAGGTAAGGTAATTCTTGAACCTCTATAGAGGGAATTGAAAAAAATAAATCAGAATAAAGGATTTCATTTGTAAAACAATTATGATGATAAGCGGTAAAAGAATCTTCTTTACTTTTAGTAAGAACAAAGTCTTTAGGGTAGGGAGGAATGTCGGAAAGAATTAGTTTTGGCAAAACATTTATATCTTCTTCTTCTTGCAAAATTTGAAATTCTTCTAACTCTTTTGCATCATTAATAATTTTTTTTATTTCTTCTTCCGTTAACTTTTGCTTAATGTGTTCAAGTTTATCTTTTTCAGCTTCTAATTCCCGATTGAGTAAATTTTGATCAGGTACCATAGTAACCCTTACAAAATGGCGATTATCGATTAAATATTTTTGCATTAAATCGACAAAATAATGGGGGTTTTTGAGCCAATTCTGTTTAATTTTTTCCATTATGGAGTGAATGTAAAGACCTTTCTCTGGTTCTACACCATGCTGTTTTAAAAGGGCCGAACGCATAAACAAAGATAATCCAAATGGTGCATGGTCACTTGCGATTTCACTTTTATGAAATTCAATTTGATGAAGCGCATTTTCAACGAGTTCCATTGAAATGCCTTTATCAATAATAGATTGTATTTCTTTAAACAGTAATTGCTCGATTTTTTCATCATCTTCTTCTTGGCAGCCTGTAAAACTAAAAGTAATTGGAACTTCAGAATATTCAGTTTCAACGTAAGCATTCACTTGCGTGCAAAGTTTTGATTTCAAAATCGCTTGTTTTAAAGGCGATGCATCTGTATCCATTAAGATTACAATTAAAGTGAGTAATCCTAGAATTTCCTCTTGATCTTGGATAGAACAACTTAACCATCCCATTCCTATAAAGCTTTTTGAACTTTCCTGTGAGGCGGGGTAATGAATTTTTTTTCTTATAGGTGTTGTAAACCTTGGTTGATCGGGAATTGGTTCCAAAGGTTCTACGGCATTAGTTTTATCTAAAATGGCTTCTTTTAAAAAATCTAAATGTTCTTTTAAAGGAAAATTACCATAAAAGAAATAAAGGCATCGACTGGGATGATAAAATTGCTGATGGAATGCTTTTAACTCTTCTAAGGTTAAATTTGGAATCTCTTTTGGATCTCCCCCCGAATTAATTCCATAGGTAATATTAGGATAAAGAGCTTCATGGATCGCATCGTGTAGCCGACTATGAGGTGAGGTTAAAGCGCCTTTCATCTCATTGTAGACTATTCCTTTATATTCTAAAGGGGTATTGGGATTAGTAGGTTGAGCAAATTCTAAGCGATGACCTTCTTGTTTAAAACTTAGAACATTTAAATTCGGATGAAAAACGGCGTCAATATAGACACTTAGTAAATTATAAAAGTCTTTGGGAATTTGGGTAGCGGCTGGATAGCAGGTAAAATCAGCTCCTGTTAAAGCGTTCATAAAAGTATTTAAACTTCTTCTTCCCATTGAGAAAAAAGGATCTTTTACAGGATACTTTTCAGAACCACATAAAACCGTATGCTCTAAAATATGAGCCACACCATTTGAGGTTTGAGGAATAGTTTGAAAAGATAAACAAAATAAATTCTCAGGATCGTCATTTTCAATATGAATGATAACTGCTTGGGAAGGAACATGAATAATTTCTCGCAATATACATTGCAATTCAGGAATTTCTACTTCTTTCTTTAATTCATATTCTTGATAAAGGTGGGTTTTATCATGAAAGATGTCGTTTTTAGTTTTCATAAGTGGTTTTCTTCTTCCTTGATTGAAAAAAATAGATTAATAAAACTATAAAAAAAATTATACGAATAATTAATTTTGAATAACTTAATAGTAAAAATAAAAGTTTATGTCGTTAAAAACTAAGATTTATATTCTACCTAATATTATAACAGCCTTTGGATTATGTTGTGGATTATTTGTTATTTTTAAAATGAACATGACACCAGTTGGATTGGTTAATCAGCAGGATTTAATCCTAACTGCTATCTTATTTATCCTGGCAGCTTTTGCTGATCTTCTCGATGGCGCTATAGCTAGAATTGTAAAAGCAGAAAGTGACTTTGGTGGTTTGTTTGATTCTTTGTCTGATGCGATTACATTTGGAGTTGCGCCCTCAGTAATAATTTTAAAAAGTCTATCTTTACAACCTGGAACTGATTTATCCTTTATGCTAACTTCTGCCGCCATGGTTTTTACTGTTTGTGGTGTTTTACGCCTAGTTCGTTTTAATGTTGCTTCTATTTATTGTAAAAATAATCAAGAACTGCAGCTAGCTAATAAAAAAAATTTCACAGGTCTTCCCATCCCGGCCGCTGCGGCTGGAATAATTTCGAGTAATTTATTTCTTTTATCAGAAGATTTTCAAAATAATTTTATTCTCTCTGAAAATTTAAGAATGGGGATTATTTTTTTTGAATTACTGTTATTAGGATATTTAATGGTAAGTCGGTGGAAGTTTCCAAGCCTTAAAACCTTGCATATACCCATTAAAACTTTTGAATATGTTTTTTTAATTGCCTTAGCAAGTGTCTTTTTGTTTTACGGCTTTCTTTATTACTTTCCTATTACTTTTTTTCTTTTGGCCTGGGGATATATTGTTATTGCGTGGTTTTTATCTTTTACAAGATATCTTTTTGGGAAATATATGCCCAATACCTTAGAGGATTTTGAACCTGACGAAGAAGAGTTTGATGATCATTCAAATTAAATTAAAGCTAGTAATGTCTAATTAAGGAGATAATAGCTCCTTGTATTACCAATTCATCCTCTTTTACCATGATAGCTTCTATAAAGGGGGACTGGCTAACTAAACGAATAAAAAAATTATCCTCAGGATAATATTTTTTTATAATCGCTTCATTTGCATAAATATAACCTAAAATAGCTTCACCAGCTACCACGTTGGAACGAGCTTCTATTAACAGAATATCCCCATCTAACATAAATTCTTCGTTAAAAGAATCACCTTTAATTTTAATAGCATACGTTAAAGAAGGGTTTAGGATATAGCTTTGAGGGACTTTAATGGTTTCTGATTTTGAATATATACTTAAAGGATTACCATTGGAAACTTCGCCGACCAAAATGATTTCTTGATCAGTATCCTGGACGGCAGCGTTCGAAGGTATAATTGAACGTTTGCCATTTTTTTCTCCAAAAATCATTCCTTTTCGTTTTAATACAGCTATATGTTTTTGCACAGTTGCTATAGAGCGAAAACCAAAAAAGGATTGAATATCTCTGTAACTTGGGGAGAATTTTTTACTTTGTATATGTTGTTCAATGTATTGTAATACTTCTAACTGACGTTTTGTTAATCCCTTCATAATTCTTTTTTACTAGTAAATGTGTTAACAACCAGGGTAAATAAAAGCAAATCATGGCAGATGTGATAACATCGCTTAAATAGTGGCCTCCTTGAGCTATCCTCATTAGTCCCATAAAAGATCCGTAAATGGAACCGATCAACATACCGCCATAAGCTAGCCAGTAGATTTTATAGTAAATGCCAAGGAAGATAAATACAAAAAAATAAAATCCCATGCTTGCATGTCCACTTGGAAAAGACTTTGAAGGCTCAATAGAATGAAAGAAATTGGGTTTATAAATTGGTCTAAATATTTGCTTACCCCCAAATTCAATGGTTTGCTTGGGCCTTGGCCTTCCCCAAACTTCTTTTAAGGTCCCATTTATTATAAGGCCTGGTCCTAATACTAAAGATAAAAAAGTTACCATAAAAAAAGGTTTAAATTTTTTCCAAAAAGGGGATATAAACGATAAGAATAGAAATAAAAAAGATAATATCCCAACAAAGTGAGCGGGTGCATTTCCATAATTGTAAAAAAACGTGAAGAGAGGGTTTTGCACAAACTGCTTTTCTGACAGATTATAAAAATAAAAAGTGGTTAGGTGATCTAAATAAGGGGAGATGGGAATAAAAATTAGGTAGCAAAAAAATGGTGACCAAAAAATTATTTTGTTTTTCATAGCTACCAAGTTAATATTAAATAGATTATCTTATCATACAATCCTTAAAATTTTCTAAATCAATATGGATAATTTTCAACTTTTTATTTTTTCAATTTTATTATTGTCTATTTTATCATCAATTCTTTTGTTGTTCTTTTTTAAGCAAGAAAGAAATAAATCAAACCAATTGAATGCAACCTTACAAGATGTTATCTTGAAGAATGAAACGTTAACTCTTGAAAATCAACAATTAGTTATCCAAAATGTTGAATGGAAAGTTCGCTTCGATGCAGAAACTAAATCACAAGAAGATAAGTTAGCCTACATTCAACAAGCCAGCCTTCGATTAAATGAATCCTTTAAATCGTTATCTTCCGACACTTTAAAAAATCAATCTGGCGCGTTTTTAGAATTAGCTATAGCAAAACTTGAAAAAATGCAAGAAAGGGCTAACAATGATTTGCAAGTTAAACAAACGGCAATCAAAGAATTAGTTCAACCACTAAAAGAAAGTTTAGAAAAATACGATCGCAAAGTTGAAGATTTAGAAAAAAATCGAGTCAGTGCTTATGCCAGCTTACACGAGCAAATTAAACAAATTACTTCCGCTCATCAACAATTGCAAACCGAGACTTCTAATTTAGTTAAGGCTTTAAGAGCTCCGAGCGTTCGAGGTCGTTGGGGTGAAATCCAACTAAAAAGGGTGGTTGAAATGGCTGGCATGCTTGAATATTGCGACTTTATTCAACAAGAGAGCAAATCTTTTGAAGAAAAAAGATTAAGACCTGATTTGATTGTAAAACTGCCTAATAATAAGCAAATAGTAGTTGATGCCAAAAATCCTTTACAAGCTTATTTGGAATCATTAGAAGCGATTGAAGAATCTAAGCGCTTAAGTTTTTTGAAAGATCATGCAAAACAGTTAAGAACGCATATTACACAACTTAGTTCTAAAGGTTATTGGGATCAATTTCAACCAGCACCAGAGTTTGTTGTTTTATTTTTACCAGGAGAAACTTTTTTTAGTGCGGCTTTGGAGCAAGACCCCTCTTTAATCGAGTATGGCGTAGAGCAAAAAGTTATATTAGCAACACCTACAACTTTAATTGCTTTGCTTCGATCTGTAGCCTATGGTTGGCGACAAGAGGGAATGGCAAAAAATGCTCAAGAAATATGCCTTCTAGGAAAAACTTTGTATGAGAGGATTAAAGTCTTATCCCACCATTTTGATGAGGTACGCAAAGGATTAGATAAAGCGGTAGATGCCTATAATAAAGCTGTTGGATCATATGAAGGAAGAGTTGCTGTGACGGCAAGAAAATTCACAAGTTTATTAGAAATGCAAAATGACGAATTAGAGGTATTGCAAACAATAGAAAAACAAACTAGAGCTTTGGTCACAGAGTAAACCAATTCTAAATGTTTTAAGGTTTGCGGTAAGAAATAGCTTCTAATGTATGATTAAGATCAATAGTTTCTTTTCCATCTAAGTCGGCTATTGTACGCGCAACTTTTAAAATGCGGTGATAAGCTCTATTGGATAAATTTAAATTTTCCATAGCTTGAGCTAGAACATCTTTACAATCCTTATTTAAGGTAACAAAGAGATCTATTTCTTTAGATGTCATAGAAGAATTAGTTTTTGTTTTACCAAATCGTTGTTCTTGTTTGCTTCTGGCAAGTTTTACTCTAGCAAGTATGCTTGCAGAATTTTCAGATGGTTTATTGGATTGAAATTCTGAAAATTTGACTACAGGTACATCTACAAACATATCCATGCGATCCCATAAAGGGCCTGAAATTTTATTGCGATAGCGATCAATTTGGGTTGAGGAATCTGTACAAATTTTTTCCGTATGGCCCAGGTATCCACAAGGACACGGATTCATCGCAGCTATACATAAAAAACGACTAGGAAAGGTGAAAGTTCCATTAGCTCGACTAATCGTGACAACGTTATCTTCTAAAGGTTGCCGTAAAACTTCCAATACTTTTTGAGAGAATTCAGGAAATTCATCTAAAAATAAAACCCCGTTGTGTGCTAAAGAAACTTCTCCAGGCCTTGGCGTTTGCCCTCCCCCAATTAAACCTGCGTAGCTAACGGTGTGATGAGGGGATCGAAAAGGTCTTTTTTTTATTAAATGATGAGATTTATCTAAAAGGCCTGCTATTGAATGGATTTTTGTAACTTCCAAAGCTTCTTCTAGGCACATATCAGGCATAATTCCCATAAAAGCTTTAGCCATCATAGACTTTCCAGTTCCAGGAGGTCCTGAAAGGACAATATTATGATTTCCCGCTGCCGCAATTTCAAGAGCTCTTTTAGCGTGATTTTGACCTTTAATGTCGGCAAAATCGATTTCAAAAATTCGGTCATTTACAGCTGAAAAAACCTTTTTATTAAATGGGTTAAGAGTTAAAGGATTTTCAAAAAAACTAATGGCATCCTTTAAATGATCGATAGCAAATATTTCGATTCCTGGAATAAAGCTTGCTTCTTTTGCGTTTTCAGAAGGTAAAAGTACACCCTTAAAGCCCTGCTCTCTTGCAAATATAGCTATGGCAATCGCTCCTTTAATCGGTCTTGTATGACCGCTTAAGGATAACTCTCCCACAACTAAGTAGTGATTAGATATTTCTGTCGAAAATTTTTTTAAAGCATGAATTAGTCCTAAAGCGATGGGCAGATCGTAAAGAGATCCTTCTTTTTTTAGATCTCCTGGCGCTAAATTAATAGTTGCTTTGATTTCATTTAAGCTATAGCCGCTATTCTTAATAGCTGTTTGTACCCTATCTTTTGACTCTTTAACTGCAGCATCCGGTAAACCCACTATTAATAACTGTGTTTTTTCAATAAAGTGAGTAACATCGACTTCGATCTCAACTAATGCTACGTCTATTCCAATGATAGATGCAGATAAAACCTTTGTTAACGACATAAATTGCATGTGGGGGAGTTAAAGGCGTAAATTTAATATTTACGCCTAAAGATTGGTCTTTTCAAGTTTACTATTCAGCGGATAAAACAAAATAGGCTGGAAAGGCAAAAGCGTGATTTGGTCTTTCAGCAACTTGTAAGGTAACTTTTTTTCCTACATATTTTTCAAGATTTACTTTTGTACTATAAAGATAGGCTATAGGAGCATTTGTATCTTGTTGCATTAGCATGTAATCACCTGGTCTATTTTTAACAATTCTTTGATAGGGTTCTACAACGCCTTTAATAACAACAGCATTTTCTTTTTGTAGGTTATAAAATTCATCCTCTGTTTTGTTTGGATTATTTTTTAACCAATTTTGATAGTAATTATTTTCAGCTGGCACCCAAAGACTCATAGCGCCGCTCATAGAGGAACTAGATTTTATAAATTGATTGCCTCTATCATTTACTTCTTGAACATTTTTTGAAGGATTTACCTTTTGCTCTTTTGTACTAACGTGATTTACATTTTCTAAATAAGCGATTTTTTTCTTAAGGTAATCATCTTGAATATTTTGAATTATTTCTTTGGCTTCTTGCACTTTCTCAGGTAGGTCTTGGTAGCCTTGGACTATCTGATTTAATGAATAAAGCGCGTTGTCTAAATTCATAGATTCATAATTTTTACTAAGTTCAAAATAGGCTTGTTCTTTAGCATCCGCCAATAATGAAGAAGCTTTATTTTTTCTAGTTTCTAATTTGTGAATGTATTGTGAATCACCAACATTGCTTACATAATCTTTAGCTACGTAAAAATAAACATTATTAGGGACATTTATTTCTAGCCACTTGCTATTTAATGGGCTTACAGAGCCTTCAACTTTGTCACCTGAATTTAATTGCGCAATGATAGGTGCATCTACATTTGGCTCTAAACGAACGTTAACCTTATTGCCTTCTACAACATTATCAAGAACATACGTTCTAAAAATATACCCTTTTAAATCATTGGGTGCTTGCACAGCGTAAAAATCTTCCATTTCATTGGAAACTAGAAGCAAATCACCTTTATTCAGTTCTCGTAAAATAGGGCTTTCTAAACTAGGTTGTAAACGCATCCTTACTTTGTTTTTTGAAATTTGTCCTGTAAATGAATGGTAGGGAGCAGTTTGAGTCGTTTTATTGGAACTAGATTCTTCATTAGCAAATGAATTTATAGGTGTACCTAATAGCAAACTAAATAATAAACTTAATGACAAACTAGGCGATGAGAAGCGTTTAGCTAACCTTAGCATGGGATAATCTCCTGATTGTAATCCATCATGAAGCATGATTCTAAATCAAGGAAATTATTTATGACAAGAAAGGAATAGCTAAAAATCAAAGGTTTTAATTGTTTTTTTTAAATTGCTATAAAGATTTAGAGAATAATTAATAAAATATACTTATCACTAAATAATTAGTTTTTAAGCAATCTCACAAATTTGTTTTTTATTAACTTTTAAGCACAGCAACAATATGTTCACAACCTTCTTTACCACAAGTACATCCAACAGGCTTTCCTAGATAAACTCTATATTGCTCTGTTTGATCTAAACGATTGGTTACATTAAATAATTGATCGCCAGTTTGCTCAATATTCCATTGTTGAAATGTTAAATCTTCATCTACAATCTCTTCTTCGCTAGATTCAGAAATGAAATCTGTCTGCACTTGTACTTCTTTGTTAATAGCTTTAGCTATTTGGCAATGCATGCAATTACAATGAGGTTCAGGTTTTGGAAGGGCTTGGATGTCTTCAGGTGCAATTATTTTAGCTATTGCAGATATCTTTTTTAACACAACTTCTGGTAAATCGGGGGCGTTCATATGGTCTGGATTGTGTTGTAGAGGTGAACCAAAAGCATCAAAACCAAATCCTAATTTAACAGGGGAATCAGACAAGTCTTGGGATAAAAGACTTGGATTAGAAAATAGATTCGGTTCCTTTTTAGATGTGTCTAAATGTTGATGTTCTAAATATTCTGAATGGATGTGAAATATTTGTTCTACAGTTTCTTTTGTCAAACTCGGAATTTCAATAGATTGGCTATCTTTTAAATGGATAATGAGGACATCATCGCGGAACTGGAGGGCACGAACGTTTTCCCAACTAGTGGATAAATAAGGTGGTATACTTAAAATTTTATCGTTTATTTTCATATATGTCCCCAGTAAATATTTCAGTTAACTGTAACTTTTTACTCTTCTATTATCTCTTCCCTTAAATATTTAGTCAATGTATTTAGCACTTGAAGGTGTTGAGTGCTTAATTTTCTACTCAAAAAAAACAACTAATTGTTTTATTTTTCCCTAATTTTAAGCTAGCATGAACTCAAGATCAAATAACTCGAAATTTTGGGAGTACCTGTGAAGAAAAAAACGTTTGTCTTAGATACGAATGTTCTATTATATGATCCTGAAGCGATGGTCAAATTTTCACGCCATTTTATTGTTATTCCAGTCACGGTATTAGAAGAATTAGATAAAATGAAACGATTACCAAGTGATCTAGGAAAAAATTCACGTGCAGTATTTAGATTCTTGGAATCGTTGAAAAAAAGAGGCACAGGCGATCTTCATAATGGCGTTTCTTTGCCAGATGGATCTATTATTCGCATTCAGATGGAATATAAAAAAGATTTTACGGGATCTTTATCGGATGTTATTAACGATAATAAAATTATATTAGCGGCTAGCTTGCTGCAAGAAAGAGGGGAAAATGTAGTTTTTGTTTCTAAAGATTTTGCAGCAAGAATTAAAGCCGAAGCTTTAGGAATAGCGGCTCAAGATTACGAAAATTTAAAATTTTCTTATGTAGGTTTGTACAAGGGAATAAGAAAAATAGCCATAGATAAGCATGACATTGATCTTTTTTATAAAGATGGAAGACTTAGTATCAAAGAAAAAGATTTAAAACCAAATGAGTATTGCATTTTAACTTCGATTGAAAATTCTTCAGCTGTTGGAAAGTATGACGCAAAAACTGGAACAATTGAACCTTTAATAAAAATCAATTCTCTTTGGGGTATAAAGCCGCGCAATGTAGAGCAAAAGTGCGCTTTAGATATTTTATTAAGAGATGAAGTCAAATTGGTTACCTTAATTGGAAAAGCAGGCACTGGTAAAACGCTAATGGCATTAGCCGCCGCTATGCGAAAAGTGTTTGATGAAGCTAACTACACTAAAATACTAATTAGTCGACCCGTTGTGCCACTAGGCAGAGATATAGGTTATTTACCAGGAACTAAAGAAGAAAAGCTTTTTAACTGGATGCAACCAATATATGATAATTTAGAGTTTTTGTGTGGAACTTCAGGTCACGAAGCTAGTGAAACTTTGCGTTGGGTGATGGAAAGTAAAAAAATTGAAATGGAAGCTGTTACCTACATTAGAGGAAGGTCTCTTCCTAAAATGTTTATTATTATTGATGAAGCGCAAAACTTAACGCCACATGAAGTAAAAACGATTATCTCTCGAGCTGGTGAAGATACAAAGGTTATTTTGACGGGAGATCCAACTCAAATTGATAATCCATACCTCGATAAAGATTCTAATGGATTAACTTATGTAGTCGGTAAATTTAGTGATCATCGAATCTATGGACATGTTCATTTAGAAAAGACGGAACGATCTGAATTAGCTGCTTTAGCAGCCGAAATTCTTTAGATTTATGAAAGAAATAGACTTGTAAGGGTTTTACAAGTCTATTCCTTAAAATTATTTAGAAGAATTTTTTATCCAAGCGACAATTGCTGATAAAAGAGCTCCACCAACACCACTACTTCCAATATTAGCAAGAAGAGTTCCAAAATCAAACTCTGTTCCAGTTGCAGGAGTTGTAGTACCGGCCATATTAGTTTTATTTAAAATGTCCAAAATTTGTAATAAATAGCCGCCGCCTGCGCCCCCTAAGAGCCCTGTAAGAATATTTCCTAAAGCGCCAAGCCCTTTTTCTTTCATGGCGGAACTAGTAATGCTACTTCCAGCAACACCACTTATTAAGCTAATAATTAAATTTAAAATATCCATTTTAAACCCCATTGTTTTTTAAATTCTTAAATATATAAAAATATTTATTAATTCAATGGTAAATATTAATTGGGAAATCAGTGGTTGCTAAATGTCGTATCCAATAACTTGTAACCACTCGGGAGTAGGGTTTATTAATTTTCGATTTTTTAAGTCAAATAAGCCCATGACAAAGAGAGCCTCACAGCACACTTCTTCCTCGCGAACCATTTTTTGTAAAAGTTTTCCAATTTTTTTTTCATAGGATATTGCGGATGTTTCAATAATAATTTCATCCCGTAAAAGAAGTTCTTTGTAATATTTAATGTGTACTTCCAAAATGATTGGTCCAATTCCAGATTTTTTAATTTGTTCAAGTCCATAGCCTTGCTTAGTGATTAGATCCCAGCGCGCTTCTTCAAACAAAGTTAAATAAGTACTGTTATTGACATGACCATATACATCTAGATTGGTTTCTTTTATAAGTATAGGGTAAGTGTGTATCATATTATTTTAATATTTTAACGGTTAATGAATCGCAATCTACTTCTCCCATTTGATTTAAGGGTAGAAATGTTTGAAATTTTCCATGACCGGTTGGAAAATTTATCATTACAGGATAACTTGCATGGGAAAAATGGCTTTTTAAAACTTCTAAAAGAGAAAAATTATTCTTAGCACTCATTTTCTAATTTTTCCAATCTCCTAAAATCACAGCTGCTGGACGATTAAGTAATCCTGCATTTTTTAATTGCCATAACATTCTATCAATGCGATAAGTTTCTTCCCCAACATCTTCTAAAACTAAAATTTTATTATCTGTATTCAATTGCCAAGGAGTGCCACATAAAGAAGCTATGATAGATAAAGTGCCTCCAACAAATTTGCCTTTAGCTTTTCCTTTTGTGAGACAAGATAAAGTAGAAGGGTTTGGTATTGTTATTGTGCCAAATTGCTGTTTAATAAATGTTTGCTCAAATGAAGAGAATGCATACTCATCATCAAATTCTTTATTCGTATTATCAAAGTAATCTAAAACTGGTCCTAAAAAAGTAATTAAACCCGTTTTTTTATGAATGGCTTGGTGTAAAGCCGTGATATCACTCATGCCAATTAAGACTTTAGGATGACTTTTGATCCATTCATAATCTAACTTGTCTAATATTCGACAACTTCCATAGCCTCCACGAAAGCACCAAATAGCTTTTACTTTAGGGTTTTTCCAAGCTTGCATTAATGCCTTAGCTCGTTCATTATCAGTTCCTGCTAAAAAGCCATAAGAAGATGGATTTTTTGGATATATGACCGTTTTAAAACCTTTTGATTCAATCCACTTTGCTTTTTTTTTTATATAATCCATTCCTTTATCATCTTCAATAAAACTTGCTGGAAAAACAATGGCTATACAATCTCCTTTCTTTAAAGGAGGAGGTAAAATGGGGGAGAGTTCTGCAAATCCATGCATAATTACAAGCAATTGTAGAGTTAAAATTAAATAATACATGTTTTGACCTTTGCTAGAATGTAGCAAAAAAAAATTGCATTGACAAATCAAATTAGAAGAAAGATAATTTTTGTACTTCTAACCTTACCAAATTGGAAATTATGAAAAAATTATTTTTGTTTCTAGTTAGCAGTTTATTAGTTACAGCAAATCTTTTTGCTGATGTTGAAGAATATTTTACAGCGGCAAATTGGGATAATAGATATGAAACCATCTGTAGCAAAACTGTTCCAGTGCAGTTATCTTTGTTTCATCCTGTCCAAACGACTACTGCTGATTCCTCTGTTAAAGGGCTTCGTTTAAACGCTATTTATGGCATTAGCCAAGATGTAAGTGGTGTCGATATTGGTCTTTTTAATATTACAAATGGGGAATTTAAAGGCATTGAAATTGGTTTTTGTAATGTCGTAAGAGGGAATTTTTCAGGGATACAATGGGGCTTTGCTAATTCGGTCGATCAAGATTTTTATGGACTACAACGTTCCTTGTTCAATCGTGTATGTGGCAATTTTTATGGCTTGCAAGACGGCCTTTTAAATATGTGTTTGCAAGAATGTTATGGTTTAGAAGCGGGCTTTGTTAATTACACTCAATCTTTATATGGGGTTCAAGTGGGATTAGTGAATATAGCATCGGATGCAACGGGCTTGCAATTTGGTCTTGTAAATTATACTGATTGTTTAAAAGGTATCCAAATTGGCTTAATCAATATTCAGACAAGTCGTGAGTATTTAAAAGTATTGCCACTTCTTAACGTTAACTTCTAATAAGCTTTTCAATATCTTTACAAAGTTCCTTTTTTTAAGTACTCTTTTGATTTAAAAATAGGAACTTTATGATCGAGCAATCAACTAGTAGTGTTAGTATTATCTCCGCTAAACTCTCAAATCAATCAAATCCAAAAAAAGATGTTTTAAATCTAAAAAACGTTTCTTTTAATGAAATTGTCCAAAGTTTAAGCCAAAAGTTTGAATCAAATCTAAAAAAAATAAAGTTTGGGCCATTCGATTTTAAAAATCATACCCACCTTTTTCAAACATTAGTAAAATCCATTGAAGACAATCAATACCGAGGATGGATCCATCTTTCTAAAAACTGTTTAAATGAAGAGCAATGGCAGAAACTAAATGATCTTTGTAGTAAAAATCATCTAAAAGGGTTGCAAATTTATGCTATTGATTATCCAAAAGGTGTTGTACCTGGCTTTTATGACATGAATCATACCCTTTACAACGAAGAAAAATCAGAAGTGGTTGATTCCCAAGTACGTTGGATTTTAACCCAATCTTTGCATCGCTTTTTTCCAGATAAAAACATCGATGCTATATTTGATTTTGGGGCCGGTCAAAGTCCGGAAGCCCTATATATGGCAAGAAAGGGGATAGAAATAAAAACTTACGTTGCTGTAGATCACGATGGGGATGAATTAGATAAACTAGAGGAAAGATTGCCCGATTCGTATAAAGCTAAATTAGAAAAATTTAAAGATCCTTTTGTCACATATAATGGGCAAAAATCTTTTGATCTTTTTTTAGCCTGTTTTACATTTCCGTACCGCACTAAAGCAGATTTTCCTCAGGTTTGGAATAAGGCTGTTTCTTTAATTAAAATGGGGGGGATAATGGCATTTCATCTTTACGGAGAACCTTTACAGAAAAACCAGAGCCATACCTACCATACTTTGCATGAGATAGAAAACTTATTAAAGAAAGAATTTTCGGAATTTGAGATTGTAGAAGAGAATAAAGCCTGTCAAAACGTTTATCATCACTTCTATTCAGAAGGAAATAAATTTCAAATTAAAACTTTAGAAAATTTTACATTTACGGAAACTTACGGTGGTGAAAATCCAGAGTGGGGCATTCTTTACCATATCATTGCAAAAAAAATATAATTGACATATCTCACTTTTTTTAATAGGTTGCGTTAAGAAAGTTAAAGTTTAAAGGATAGTCATGCCTGCAAAATTAATGGGTAAAGTTGCTATTGTAACCGGAGCTTCTAAAGGGATTGGAGCGGAAATTGCAAAACATTTCTCTAAAGAGGGTGCTTCTGTTGTTGTCAACTATTCAACAAGCCAAAAAGAAGCTGAGCTAGTTGTAAAAGAAATTGTTCAAAACGGTGGAAAAGCTATAGCTATTCAAGCAAATCTGTCCAAACCAGCAGATATACCGTTTCTATTTAAGGAAACTATCAAGCAATTTGGTAAAGTTGATATTTTAATTAATAATGCAGGTGTCTATGAATTTAAACCCATTGAAGAAATCACCGAAGAACATTATCGCCGCTTATTCGATTTAAATGTTTTAGGTTTGGTCCTTGCAAGCAAAGAGGCTGTAAAAAATTTTGGCAAGGATGGAGGCGTTATTATTAATATCAGTTCCGTTGCAAGTGTAATAGCTCGCGCGGAAGCCTCGATATATAGTGCTACAAAAGCGGCTGTTGACGCTATTACAAAAGCATTAGCAAAAGAATTAGGCCCAAGAAAAATTCGTGTAAATTCTGTAAATCCAGGTCTCGTGGAAACCGAAGGTGTCCATTCACAAGGAATTATTGAAAGTGATCTTCGTAAAGAAGTGGAGCAAAAAAGTCCTTTAAGAAGAATTGGCCAACCAAAAGATATTGCACCAATTGTTGCTTTTTTAGCATCAGAGGACGCTTCATGGATCACAGGTGAAACTTTCTTTGTTACGGGAGGACCTTACTAGAATAGGATACTTGAACTTTAGTAAATTAAAATAAGTTTTTATTTGCTTAAAAAAATATCAACACTTTTTTTATCTTTTATTCTTTACAATTTATTCTATAAATTTAATTCTTTTAACTTTTCATTCTTGTCATTAACTGAATTTTGAATTTTATTAAATAATACGCTACACTATTGGATTATTTTCACAGGAATTTATGACAAAAATTGCATGTGTTCGAAAAATTCATTTTTGCTCAGGACATCGCGTTTTAAATCACGAGGGAAAATGTGCAAATGCCCATGGTCATAATTATTATGCGCATATTTTTGCAGAAGCAAACAATTTAGATGAACTGGGGCGCGTGATAGACTTTTCTGTTTTGAAAGAAATGATTGGTGGATGGATCGATAAACACTGGGATCATAATTTCTTAGTGTGTGATAAGGATGAAGAAATGCTAAGAGCTCTTCAATTAATAACTTCACCCAAAAAACCATTTATTTGTCCCTTTAATCCAACAGCTGAAAACATGGCAATCTATTTATTAGAAGTAATTTGTCCTCAAGAGTTAAAGAATACGAATGTAACGGTGACAAAAGTAATTATTTCTGAAACAGACAATTGTTATGCCGAGGCGACGTTATAGAGAACCATTAATTTATATAAAGTACAAAAATGTTTATTGATATAGAGGAGGAAGTTGGGTTTTCACAAAATCAAATCGATTTTAATCTTATCCCAAGTTCCCCATTTCGAAAAAATAACTTTTCGGAAGAACAGAAAATTCAATTAATTTCCTATCATTTCGAAAAAATTTTGGAGATTATAGGTCTTGATTTGACCGACGATTCGATTTGTAAAACTCCTCATCGTTTTGCAAAAATGTTGATACAAGAATTATTTAAAGGATTAGATGAGCGTAATTTTCCAACCATCACGACTCAAGAAAATAAATTCAATTACGATCAAATGCTTTTTGAAGCCAATATTAGCATCAAAAGTGTCTGTGAGCATCACTTTGCTCCTATTTTAGGGTATTGTCATATCGCTTATTTTCCTAAAAATAAAGTTATTGGTTTATCTAAACTAAACCGTGTTGCCCAATACTTTGCCTCTCGTCCTCAAGTTCAGGAGAGAATGACAAGACAAATAAAAGAAGCTTTAGTTCAAGTTCTTGAAACAGATGATATTGCAGTTGTTGTAGACGCTGTTCATCTATGCGTTAGAATGCGAGGTGTGCAAGATAATGACGCTTTAACTCGTACTGCTTCTTATGGAGGAAAATTTAATGAGTCTGAATTTAGGCGTGAATTTTTATCCAGTATTCCAAAGCTTACCGATGTAAAATTGTAATTTTATCAGGGTGATTTAAAGTTTTCTACTGTTTAACTAAAACATGAGGATATATGAACACTTCGCAGATTAGTTTTAAATTATTTAATAGTGATTTTATCAACTCTGCTGAATTGGATACTTTAAATCAAGTCACTCAATCAATACCTCGTCAAACGTGGTATGGACGAGAAAATTTTTTAAAAGATACTTTTGTAGCCAAATTAGTCGATAGTGAATTTCTTTTTTCATTCTCTAAAAGTTATATTTGTCTGCCAGTTATTGAGAAAATAGCCGCAATTTTCTTAAAACAGATTTTAGATTTACACCATGATCCTATAAAAATGTGTATCTTCGAATCTACTATTGATCGAAACACCGTTACTAAAGAAACGGAAGAAACGAGTCATTTCTTTTGGCATAGGGATTCTATTTGTTTAGAAAATCGTGAGAGGACACCTGTTGACTACACATTGATTTTTTTATTAAATCAAAAGATTTGGGATGGGGGAAATTTATTACTACAAAAGGGGGGCAACTATATTGGTAATTCTTATCAATGGCAAGGATCTGAAACACCCATTATTGAAATTCCTATAGGAAATGACAAGGCCATCATTTTTAAAAATATCGATTGCGGTCATGCAGTCACAGCATTAAAAGTAAAAGAAAACGATTTAGTGCATAGAGATGTCTTTATTTTAACTTGTAAAATTCTAAGCTAGAAAAAGCATAAGAAGAATGGTTAAAATAGAGAACAACTACAAAATTATTTTCTTGCACTCCCTATTTTTATTTTTTTAGAACAATTAAACCACAGAAGAGGATAGGAGATTAAAGAGAGTTGAAATAATTCTATAAATTATATAAACAACTAAGATTTGACTTTAAGCCATTCAAGTGGTCGTGGTGAAAAGGAAAGTTCATTTTTGGCTTTCTTATTTGAGGCGCCTCTTAATTGAGTAGCATAGTAGACAGAATCTGGACCATTTATTTTCGTTTCTTCTTCTATGGTTCTGCGTAAAGGTTCAGGTGCAGCTAACCAATTCGCATAATGGTTTAAAAAATCAGCTTGGGTGATAGGCGAATCACTTACAATATTATAAATAATAGAGGGCGCATTTAAAGCTAAATAGATAGCATTTGCTGCATCTTCAACGTGAACAAAATTCCACATACCATCGCCTTTTCCAATTATTGGATAAGCTTGCTTCTTCACTTGATCAGCAATGCTGCCATCTTTTGCATACCATGTATTTGGACCATAAAAAAAGCCAAAACGTAAAATGATTTTTTTGAGAATTGAAGAGTGTAGTAAGCGTTGTTCTATCTCTTGGTAGACTTTAATACCAGCAACAATTCCAGGTGTAGCATTGAAGGCAAATAAATCCTCTTCTGTGGCTAAATGACTACCAGGCTCATACCAAAAAGCGCAAGATTGTTGTATATAAGTCGTTACGGATAAATCTTCTGCAGCTTTTAATAAATTTAATCCTCCCTCTATTCGTATTTTTTTATCATTTGCTGCAGCTTTTTGCATTTCAAAGGGAGTATAATTTTTTGGAAGTGATGTAAGCATATCAACAATTACATCTGGTTGACAATTAGCGAGAGCCTGTTTTACGTTATTTTCATCAAAGATATCCACAACCATAGGTGTGGCGCCAAGTTTTGCAATAATCTCTTTTTTCTTAATTGATCTTGTTAATGCAAACACCTCGATATTATTTAAAACAAGCTTTTTGATTAAGGGAATACCAATTGCGCCTGTTGCTCCAGCTATTAAAATTTTCATTTAATTACCGTATAATCAAATTGATCTACCAAGAGCATTTTTCTATATATTGTTATGTGCAAAATCAAATTTAAGAAGCTGCTTTGTTTTTTTTTAAATGAGCATTGAAAATATTGGTTTTTACCCACTCTATTTCCTCCTCATTTATGGTATGGGGCATGTTGGGATATACTTTTAAGGTTACATTAGCTCCTAAAAGTTCAAAGATCTCTTTCGTTTTTTGGGAACGACTTAAAGGGACGTGAGGATCTTTGTCGCTGTTACCTATAAAAACTTTAGTTCCTAAAAAATTGCCTTTATAACGACTAATATTAAGTTCTTTTCCGATTAAGCCTCCTGTAAAAGCAATTATACCGCCATAGTTTTCAGGATAACGTCCACAAACTTCAAGAGTAAGACAAGCGCCTTGTGAAAAACCCATGATGAAAATGTTTTTTTTAGGAATGTTCAAGGCTATTTTTTCTATTAATTGTTTTATGTTATGAATAGAATTTGATAACCAAGGTTCATTTTTATCTTCTTCTTCTAAAAAAGTATAAGGATACCATGTATTATTATTAGCTTGAGGCGCTACGATATAAAATGTATTATCGCAAAATTTTTCGGAAAGAGGGAGAATGCTACTAGCAGTGCCACCTCTTCCGTGGAGCAAAATTAAAGCATTAGTAGCTTTAGAAAGCTCAATCCCTTTTTCATAAATTAGTATGTCCATGATCTTTATAATTTTCCAAATTTAAATTTATTATTGGCAAAGCACTTTCAATGGCCATCCGATTTTTTTCCTCCCAGGAAGGAAGTTTGAGTGACATCCCCAATTCTTCTAAAGGTTCATCAATCGCAAATCCGGGAGGTAAAGTAGCAATTTCAAAAAGAACGCCACCAGGTTCTCTAAAATAAATGGAATGAAAATACTCTCTATCCAATATTGGGGTTACATTTAAACCAAAACGAATCAATTTTTGCTGCGCTATTTTTTGAGTTTGTTCATTTTTTGTGGCAAAGGCTACGTGATGAACTGTTCCACATCCGGGCAATCCTTGTAAGATATCGGGGGTGCATACAATATCAACAAAATTTCCAGGCTTACCATCGGTCGAAAAACGGAAGCGGTTGCCTGTTTCATCAATTAGTTGATGATCCATTTGTCCGACCAATAAACCTGCAGATTTTTCATAACATTCTTCGCTAAGAGTAATCCCATAAAAACCTTTGATACTATGTTCTATGGGAATTATTCCGTAACTAAAAGGCACTCTATTGTCTTTGTCATTGCCAACAAGCTCTAAACCGAGTCCATCAAAATCTTCAAAATAAAGGACAACTTCGTCTTTAAAGCGGATGTGAGGTGATTGATATTTTATATTGAAATGCTCTAAGCGCTTTATCCAATAATCTATTGCTTCTAAAGGAATGGAAAAGGAAGTCACTGTTAGTTGACCTTTCCCTTTCCTTCCTCTAGGAATACCTGGATAGGGAAAAAATGTAAGTATAGTTCCTGGATCCCCTTTTTCATTTCCGAAATATAAATGATAAACGTCGGGTGCATCAAAATTGATGGTTTTTTTTACAAGGCGAAGACCGAGTAAACCGCTGTAAAAATCTATCGTTTTTTGCGCATCTGAACTTAGCGCCGTTACATGATGCAATCCTTCAACAATAGTATTCATTAGTTTACTTTCGTATTTAAAGTGATTTCAGCTTTATAGAGCTTGGAAACTGGGCAACCAAGCTTTGCTTTAGCAGCAGCCTCATTAAATTTTTCTTCATTTGCATCGCTTGGTAAAAAAGCATGAAGTTCAAGATGGCTTTTTGTAATGCTAAAACCGTCGCTTGTTTTATCTAATGTAATCGTAGCATTAACCTCTAACTTATTTGGTTTTATACCATAATTTCCTAATTCGTTTGATAAAGCCATGGCAAAGCAAGAGGCGTGGGCTGCAGCGAGTAGCTCTTCCGGATTGGTTCCCTTACCTTGTTCAAATCTAGTAGAAAAAGAATATTGTGTATTATTTAATATCCCACTTTCCGTTGAAACTTTTCCCTTTCCCTCTGTTAAGTTTCCTTCCCAAATTGCAGAACCTTTCCTTTGCATAAATTTATCCTATAGTTCGTTTAAACATTTAAAGTAATTCCATGATCACCATAAACATCAAGTTAAAGTTAATCATCAATTAATAAAAATTTTTTATAGGGTGTTAGTTTTTATTAGTCTACTACCAAATTGACATTTGCCACTTAGCAATGATAAAATTTTCAAAAATTTAGGTAAAAAAATGACTGAAACTATATCCATTGGCAAAAATTCGAAAATGATTTTCATTTCTATCTCATTAAATGTAATAAAAATCATTATATGTAGCTTATTTATAGCATTAATGGCCAGATTTGCTATTCCTTTATCTTTCATAGCACTCTCTGTAACTTTACAAACATTAGCTATTTCCATTATCTCAATTTTTTTTAAAAAAAAAGAAGTAGTTTTAGCCGTTATTTTTTATCTTTTTTTAGCATTTTGTGGTTTTCCTGTATTACAAAATGGTCAAAGTAATCCTTTATGGGTATTTAGTCCGACAGCTGGTTATTTATTTGGTTTTTTTATGGCTGCAGTAATTTTACCAACAGCTCTAACAAAATATAAGCCTAAGCACTTTGCTAAGACATGGTTAATTTTTGCTTTGAACGAAAGTACTGTGTTGCTATTTGGTACTCTATGGTTATCTTATTATATAGGTATAACTAACGGTCTGACTAAGGGTTTTATACCTTTTATTCCAGGAGCTGTTTTAAAAATTACAATAGCTTCTTTAATTTATAGAGTAAAATCGAGGATAAAAATAAAGAATGATTACAAAATTAGATAACAATGAAAGTGCTATAGTTTATTTGTTTAAAGGAAGTGATAACTATGATGGTATTTCTTATGAAAGCTTTAAAAGCTTAGAGAAAATTATTACCAATCTATTTCCTAAATTTACTATCTATTACTGGAATAATATCGATGTGCAACCAGAAAAATGGCACCAAAAAGCTATTTGCATTTTTCCAGGTGGTGAATGTGGAAAATGGCAAAAAATTTTATCTAAAAAAAGACAAAAAAAAATTTTTCAATGGTTGAAAAATGGTGGGAAAATTATAGGAATATGCGCTGGCGCTTATTTTTGTTCAAAAAAATCGATCTATAGCGTAAATCCTTATCAACAAATAAAAGTTGAACGAATCATTCAACCTTTCCAAGGAATATGTGAAGGTCCTTTTCTTTCTCATAAAATAGAAATTGTCAAAGTTAAATGGGAAAAAACGCAAGAAGAAGGGTACGTTACCTTAATAAAAGGGGGCTCTTTTATACAAAACCAATCCAATATACAAAACCAAAGCACGAATGATGAAATTTTAGCTCGATTTTCTGTCAATAATGCAATTGCCACCATTAAATGTAATACTGATCAAGGAATTTCAATTTTATCTTCGGTTCATTGGGAATTTGAAGTTCAAGATGTCAAACCATACGTTTTAGATGCAAATCTTTTAGAGAACAGTCAAGAATTTAGAAAAAACTGCATGATAGAAATGATTAAATCGATTGTGTAGTTAAATAATTGATTGCTAATAATTTAAATAAGATTTCTAATAAATATAAATGCTTTCGTTTTAATAGTTCACAATTTACTCCAAATTTGAGGTAAGTATGTTGACTAACAATGTGGCTACAATCATTGCAGCTGAATCAGCATTACCAAGTTCTTACTACACAACAGACGAAATATTAGAAAAAATTCAGCTTAAACCAGATTCATCCTTGTCTTCACATATTAATAATTTAGGTGTAGAAGGGCGATATATATCTTTAGACTATTTAACGGATTATTTAACCGAAAAAGAAAACAGAATTTGTAAGGAAACCGCTAAATCTTTAGCAATATCGGCTATTAAAAAGTGTATTGCTAAAAGTGATGTTGATCCATTAAAGATCGATCTGTTGATAACTGTCACGAATACCCAAGATCGTCCCATGCCATGTCTTGCTTGTGAGGCTATCTCAGAGGTGGATCAGATTCGTAAGGACATTAACAACTTAAATTTACAAAACCAAGGTTGTTCTGTATTTCCTAAGGCTTTAGATATTGCAAATGCCCACTTATTAAAAAATCCAGGAAAATATGTACTAATTGTCTTATCAGAAGCGCACTCCTTATTTTTTGCTCAATTTCAAGTAAATGCCTTGAAAGCTCTACACGATTGTAAAAGTAAAAAAGAATTTGAAAACACCATTCGATTTATTTCTGCGATGTTATTTGGAGATGGTGCGGTAGCTTTTATACTTGGAAGTGAAGGTTGTGGTTTAAAAATGAATTACATTGGACATATTACCAATTTCGATAAATCACATGCGGAAGTGATTCATATGGATGAAGGGGGAGCCTTAATACCTTCTTATCAAGGGATTCCATTTTATCATATGACTAAAGATATCGCACAAACTGGTATATTGTACGCTCAAAAACTTTTGGATAGTTTAAGAAAGCAAAAATCTGCTTCTTTTTGTTTATCAGATTATGATCATTTATTTATACACACAGGTAGTAAAAAAATTTTAGATGGTTTATTTGCTAATATTTTCAAAAATTCAAATGTCCAAGAGGGTCAGTTATCTTACGATATTTTAAAAAAATATGGAAATTTATCAAGTGTGTCTGTACCAATGATGATTTATCATTTTATGCAAAAACCAGTGAAAGACAAACAGTGCATTTTAGCTCTGACTTTTGGCGTTGGTTTTAGTGGAAGTATTGTTGAATTATCCTCTCAATAAAATCTATTTGTTCGTAAATTTTTGCTTACATGATTTAAATTTAAGATTTCAAAATTCAGTTGTCTTTCTTATAGTAAAATAAAAAACAAAATCTTCTTTATGATGCAAAAATGGCAAAGAACTTTTGATACAATGGTGTTTTATTCTGCCATTTTCTTTACAAATTATTCACCTGGCACTTTAGGGTGGAAATTCTATAAAAATAGAAAAGGGAAAGTTGCTTTTTTAACAAGAGACTTCATTTGTGATACTGAAACTTTAATGAAATTACCGCCAAATGAGAGTTCCTTAGATGAACTAACCACTGCCTTTTCTCCTTTTATTCCTCTTTTAACTTTGAATGGGCTTTTCTGGAAAAAAAGGAGAACTATTTTTGTTCATGGAGTAAGGAAAATAGATTTAGAGCAAACTTTGGATTACACAATTCCTTACAAAAAAGGAGATATTTATTGGGATATCTACTCATTAGTTTTTAAAACAGGTTTTAAGCTAATTTTTGGCAGAGAGTGCACTTTAGAAGAGTTTAATGCGCTATATCCTGGAATTGTTGATATCAATAAGCTCATAAAAAGACAAAGTGGTTTGGCAAACTTTACATTAAGGCAAAAACTTTATGATAAAATGTTAACCCTTCTAAACGAAAAAAATGAAAAATTTATTTTTAACGACAGTAATGAATTTGAGCAATTAGAAGAAATACACAAAATATCTATTATTGTAGAAGATCTATTGACAAGTCTATGTATACAATGTACCGATCTAATTTGCCATTTATGCCTACTTTATTCCCAATATCCAAATGCATTTAAAGAAAATTTAGATAACTGCATAAATGAAACGTTACGATTATTTCCTTTAACCGATATTTGGACTCGAAAAGGCACAGATAAAAATCGGGGTTGGATGGCATCTTTAATGTTATTAAATAGAGCTGGTTGGGAGAATCCGGATGAATTTCTTCCAGAACGTTGGAATACAAAAAATCATCCTCCTTTAATTTCATGGGGTTTTGATTCACGTAGTTGTCCAGCTTCTAATATTGGATATAATCTTTCAAAACAAATTTTTTCCAAAGCATTTTTAGCAAAAAACGTTTGGGTCGTGCCAGCATCTAATTTTAAACATGATCGATCTTCTGGTTGCCAAGTTTGGATAGGAAAAGGAAAAAGACCATTAAATAGTAAATGGAAATATAAAAGAAAATGGCAAAAGATTTTTCAACAGTGGTGGTATGGTAAATTACGTCTTATGGATCAAAAAGAGCTATGGTAAAAAGGCCTCTTAAAAGAAGCTAATCTAGAATGTTTTTAAGATTTTTTCCAAACTTGATAAAATTCATTGTAACAAGGCCCCCATCCACCGGCTTTGTTATAGACTAGGTGAAATCCATGTAGCATAAACTTTGTGCAAACATTTAAATAATGAAAATAATTGTGGTAATCGTTTTCGACAATAATTGTTTCAACATCGTTGAGAACCGACTCATCATCATTTAAAATATAATAGAGGGCACCTTCACAATCAGCTACCAATACGTTAAACTGTATCCCAAATTTGTTTTTAAGTTCAGTGTATGTGATTGTTTGAATAGGCATAAAACCTGGCTTACATTCAGGTGTAGTGTCCCATCCATACTGGTAAAGAGGAACGCAAGATATTGCAGAGTTTTCTACTAAAAAACCTAATCTATTGTTTTCTCTATTACTAACTAATTGTACAGCTGTCTCAAAATCTGATTCTGCTACGACTAATTGGTTTGAATTTTTCAGCATAGATCCGATCACACAACTATTTCTTCCAACATTCCCACCTATTTCTAAAACTTTATCATTTTCTGAAATAAACATAGCAGCCATCAGTTGTTCAGGAAACTCTTCATGTAAAGATCCGTGTATCAAATTCAATTGATTATGTATCGTTAATAATCTTTGAGTCGCTTCATTTTCATTTAAATTAGGATATAAAGAAGCATGGCTAAAGTTTGTAACTAAGGCAAATAGTAAGGCCAAGAAGGA
Source organism: Candidatus Rubidus massiliensis (assembly GCA_000756735.1). Taxonomy (GTDB): domain Bacteria; phylum Chlamydiota; class Chlamydiia; order Chlamydiales; family Parachlamydiaceae; genus Rubidus; species Rubidus massiliensis. The sequence goes on from CCSC01000001.1 coordinate 723,297, forward strand.
TATTCGAGTTATGTTCACTGTACAGCTCACTTTGTGAAATTTTTTTGTTTACTGTTAACAGTTTAGTTTAGTAAATGTCAAACTTTAATTTGAAATTTTTAAAATTAAATTTTTGCTTGCAGTAATCTTTAAAGAAAACTTAAGAGCTAATTTTGCAATAAATATTTGAACCTTGTTTTGTAAATCTGATTTCCTTTCGATATTAAGAGTGTAAGGCCGCAAATCTATTTAAAACATAAGGGTAAGAATATCATTAATAAGTTTATATTGAATAAACCTTTAAAATTTATTAGTTGTCATTTGCATGATGTTAAAGATTTTATTAGAAGAAAAAGAAAAAATAATATAAGTTGTTCTAAAAAATAAACTTTTCAAACATCTTTATGAATCAATGTTAAGTGAATGAAATAATGATTAATTCACATTAACTCACATATTTAATACAAATGGGAATCTTAAATTTTTTCAAAAATATTAACGTAAATCATTCATCGGGATATATAGAAAATTGTTTTTCTACTTTTGAAATTCCCGACAAAAAAATAATTAAATCTTTTGGAATGGTATATTATACTGAGAAACATTTATCAGGTAATATGCCACAAAAAACAGATGATATATTTTCAGGTCTATTATCAGCTGCAAAAAATATAGGGGCAAACGCAGTAATAAATACAAAAATAACTACAGGTTCTTATCAAGCTCAAGGTTCTAAGTTCATTGTAACCTATGTTATAGCCTATGGTGATGCCGTTATTCTAGCAAACTAAAAAGTTTTAAAAAATACAGCTACATTTTTTATTACAATAGTTCAAGGTAAACAAACTACTACCCTATAAAAGTAGGATTGAGCACATACAGGAATAAATAATTAGAAAGCAATTTTTATTTAGAATTAAATGATATGTATTAAGATGCCAAGATTGCGAATTTTTGACATTACCTAAGGAAATGGCACAAAGAAAAAATATTTTTTATTGAGAAGAATGTAGATTAAATTGATATCGGTCCATTTTTAGCAAAGATAGCCACCCTCTATGAATAAATCATTAAAAGAATGTTTATTGCTTTTTCACGTCGCAGAATTAAAAGAGCTTGCGAGCTGTTTATGTTTACATGTTAAAGGCACTAAAATGGCTTTAATACACCGAATCTTGCATTTTCTTGAAACGGGAGAAAAAATCTCTATTCCAACCCTTCCCTCAATTTCAAGAGCTATTCGTGGCAAGAGTTATTTATTAAGTGAAAATGAACTTATGCTAAAGGGATCCTACAAAAATGATCTAAAAACACGAGTTTTTTTTAAGCAATTAATTGGGGATCATTTTCATTTCACAGCGTTTGGAATAGATTGGTTAAATGAGCGATGGATGGAAGGAAAACCGCCAACTTATCTAGAATTTGCTAAAATGTGGCAAAGTGAGTATCAAAGACGAAAAATAACCTCTGTTGGGCCAAAAGAAGAGTGGGCCTATATCAATTTTGTGCAAAAATCTTTGCAAGACACTCCCAAAATATCCAAAGAAAAAATCAATCAACTTTGGGAAAAAGAACGTCAAAAATGTAAACATGACGTGTATAAATGGATTGATCAAAATTATCCTAAATAATTGCTTTTTAACGAGTTTAAAATTAATTACTCAAGCTTTAAAAAAAATCTATATTCTAAACATTTCATCTGGTAAGAAACCAAATAACAGCTTTTTAGTTAAAAAAAAGCCAATTATTTAAGGGAATTCTTATGAACAAAACTTGGGTAGTTCTTTTTATTAATCATTTACTTTTAGTCTTTAGTTCTTCTTATTCTCTCTCAGAAGAGTTGTCTGAAAAAGAAGCGTATAATATTGGACTAAATGCTTATCTTTATTTTTATCCATTAGTGACGATGGATCTTACCAGAAAACAAATGACAAGTGTTGAAGAAGGAAAAGTGCTAGGCTTTGGGCCAATGAACACTTTTGCTAACATTAAAGCCTATCCTACCGCAACAATGAGAACAGTGGTTCGTCCAAATTTTGATACCTTATATTCTTCAAGTTGGCTTGATTTAACAAAAGGACCTGTAATTTTATCTGTTCCAGACACAAATAATCGATATTATTTGTTACCCATGTTAGATATGTGGACAGATGTCTTTGCTTCACCGGGTTGGAGGACTACTGGAACCAAAGCTGAAAAATTTGCTATAATTCCTCAAAGTTGGAGCGGCAAACTTCCAGAAGGTGTTCAAGTAATCCAAGCACCAACTCCTTATGTTTGGGTTATTGGACGAATAAAAACTGACGGTCCCAACGATTACGAAGCGGTTCATAAAATTCAGTCAGGTTTAAAAATAAGCTTATTAGAAGATAAAGGTAGGGTATCGCCTTTAGCTCATCAAGAAATTGATGTAACAACCGCTCCCAAAGAGATTGTCGAAAAAATGTCTGCAAATCAATTTTTTGCCTACGCCGCCGAGTTACTTAAGGTGCATTCCCCACACATTACAGACGAACCTATGTTAGCTCTTTTAAAACGGATAGGTTTTGAATCTGGGAAAAGTTTTGATGTGAATAATCTTTCCCCAAAAATAAAAGAAAGTCTAATACGTGGTCGTGAAGCAGCTCTTGAGTTAATGAAGTGGAAACTTCCTTCCATTGCTAGAGTTGAAAACGGATGGTCGATGAATACCGATACAATGGGAGTTTATGGTAATTATTATTTAAAACGTGCCATAATAGCTCAACAAGGCCTTGGAGCCAATTTGCCAGAAGACGCTATCTATCCTCTTAATCTATTTGATTTCAACCATAATGCCTTGGACGGCAATAACAGTTATACTATTCATTTTGATAAAGATAATTTACCACCCGTTCAAGCCTTTTGGTCAATAACGCTTTATGATGAACAGGGCTATCAAGTTGATAACAGCCTAAATCGTTTTGCTTTAAGTAGCTGGATGCCATTTAAATATAATGAAGATGGATCTTTAGATTTGTATTTTTCGAACGAAAATCCAAGTACAGATAAAACAGAGAATTGGCTTCCAGCTCCAAAAGGTCCCTTTAATCTGACAATGCGACTTTATGCACCGAAGAATGAAGCTTTGGTTGGAAGTTGGAATCCTCCCTTTGTAAAGCAATCTAACTAAATCTCCAATAACAGTTATAAATGCAGTTGCATTTATAACTGTTATTAAAAGGGATTCTCTCTTTTGCTTTCAGTTTTAAAACTCATTATCGTTTTCATTGAATATTAAAAAATTATCAATATGGATTAATTCCAGTAATTAGGGGTTTTCCCCCCTATTTAGATCGTTTTAGATATTTTAAACTCTACCTTTCTTAACAAAAAAGGTAATGATATGTTTTTAAAACACAATGATTCTAATAAAAGAAAAGGGCATATAGCAAAAGCTAATGCAATCGATATATGGTACGAAACATTTGGAAATAAAGGAGATAAACCTTTACTTCTAATAATGGGAGGATGTTGTCAAGGCGTTCTTTGGCATAGGAGTTTTTGCGAACAATTGGTACGTGAAGGTTTTTTTGTCATTCGATTTGATCATAGAGATTCGGGGTTATCAACCTCTTTTGATTTTGAATTACAACCATATAATTTAATGGATATGGCAAAAGATATCATTGGACTTTTAGATTTTATAGGCGTTGAAAAAGTTTATATATTTGGTGTTTCATTAGGAGGTTTTATAGCTGAGATAATGGCTGGGTATTTTTCTCAAAGAGTGTATTCTATTCTTTTACTAGGTTCTACTTGTGAAATTCGTCCAATGAATTTGGCCTATGCTGGAAAATCATTAGATGAAAATGTTACACTTTCCTCACCTAAACAAAATTATCTTGATTGGATGTTTCAATTTATGGAGATTGTTCCTCAAAGTCATGAGAAAAAGTTAGCGCAGCGAATGGAAGGCTGGAATCAATTGAGTGGTTCTACATTTCCTTTAGATGCAAAGATTAATCGGGAAATGCAAGAAGAATTTCTTACAAGAGTGCGATACGAACAAGGGATACTTAACCACATTAAGATGTTAAACACTCATCATTCAGAAGAATTGATCCGTGTTGCTCCTTCCAAAGTACAAACTCCAACAGTCATTTTACATGGATCTGAAGATCCTATATTTCCTAAAGACCACGGTTATGCCTTAAGTCAGATTATAAAGAATTCTACCTATCTTTTAGTAGATGGAATGGGACATATACCAAGTGATCCGTTTTATGATCTTTATATAAAAATTTTGAAACAGCAAAGTTTGCTTTAAAATGAATATTTCAACATCGCAATTTTATAAAAATTTTGATCTATCAGTTGATCGAGTACGTGAACTTAGTAAAAACTTTTGTTACCAACTTGCTATAACTGTGTTCGGTTACGTAAGGATTTATGATAGTGGTATGGTTAGTTGGGTAACAACTTGCCCAGACCAAGATCGCTTTTTGGTCGAGTCAGGAGAATTGAGTCGTAATCCCTTAGTTAATGATAAAAATCTTCTTAAAGAAGGTTTTTATTTAGATGTATATAATCGTCAATTTCCAGGAAGCGAAAAATTTTATCGGGAACGCGCTAAATTTTTTCAAATGGATCACGGTATGGTACTAGTAAAGCATCAAAAAGATTATATTGAAACATGTTGTTTTTCAGGGCTTTCTACTAAAAGGCCTTTATATCAGCTTTTTATGAACGAACAACCCATGTTTAGTTCCTTCATGGAATACTTTACGAGTCAATTGGATTCTCGTTTAATTCAAATTCTATCACAGGGACTTTTGCTAGAAGATTTAAAGGAAGAATCCATTCTTTTAGACAAAGATAATTTATACTTTTCGGGAAACAGAGCCAATCTAATAAAAGCTTGTGGATGGAAAAAGCTTTTGGCACTTTCGAAAAGAGAAATACAATGCTTGCTTTTGCTTAAAAAAGGACATACTTATAGCAAGATCGGAAGTGCTCTTGAATTATCAGAGAGAACAGTTGAACATTATTTAGAATCGGTAAAAAATAAACTCAATGTAACGACCAGAAGTGAGCTTATTATAATAGCTGAAAAGCTTGTACAACTTCGTATTATTTAATGTCTTGAAATTTGAAGAGGTAAGATGGAAAAAGAACTAGTCAAAATGGCTGAAATCAAATTAATTGGCCTTTGTGTGCGGACAAGTTACGAACAAGAGATAGACAAAATGAAAGGGAGTATTTTTCCTTGAGTTCAAAAATATTTCCATCAAAGAGGTTAGCGGAAGGGGGCGTATACCTATTTTATTGGGGAAGAGGTGTGTGAATTTACTACTGAATTGTAAGAAGGATTTCAACAACTAATGATTCCAAAACACAATATGCCAAGTACAACAACACCTGCTTCAATGCCTGATGTTATTGTGAATGCTTGGGAAGAGATATGGGAAATGACTCCGAAACAATTAGGCGGACACCGTTCTTATAAGACAGATTTTGAGGTTTATGATGAAAGAGCCACAGATCATAAAAACATTGTTTTAGATCTTTATATTGGGCTACAATCTTAATCAATAAATATAATCTAACTCAAGGTATATAAATGGCTTGTGAAACGAACTTTGCGAATATTTCTTTTGTTTGGAAAGGAAATGATTATTGGAAATGTCAAGATCAATCGGGGAATATAACCGATGGATGCGTTGTACTATTTCCAAAGAGCGAAGAAAATCCCCTTTATGGAAGAGTTAAAAATGACTTTTGGAGAAGCAATGATTCTGCTTTTAAGAAAATGTTAATTGAGCAAGGGAAAAATGTATGTGATCGGGTAGAAATAAAAAATGAAGATTTAAATGATTTATTGATTCGTATACAAATATTTCACCTCTCTTTTCAGCAAAAAAATTACCTCGAAACTAAATGGGAACAGGCGATTTGTAAAAGTGTTTCTAATATTGAAAGCAGCTATGGTATCAAATATAAAGTAGAGGATAGTCCAGAAGCTGGTAAAAATTACTGTTTAGTTTTTGAGTCTGATTTAAACGAAGATGTAAAAGCAACGCTTATTGATGAGGAAAAAATATTTCCGACGATTACCCAAGAAAAAGTTAATCAGTGGAAGATAAGTTATAGTAATCTTTGCCAAGAATTATTTCAACAAACAACTCCCTTTGAGGTCATGACAAAAGGAGGATCTAAAGATGAACAAGATCTAGCCTTACTATTAAGACAAAATATTGTAAAAAAAATGAATGAGGTAAAAACTCAACTCTATATGATAAAGATATTTGCTACAGATGAAGGAGATGGAACAGCTTCTTTTAAAAATTATAGTTCTTTTCAGTAACTGATTTAAAATTCTATCAAAGGCAAAAGATGAAATTTTGTTATGAAAACTTTCATCTATAGCAATTATTATTCAGGCAAACATTTCTTGCAAAATCCCAAGGATCATTTGAGCGGTTTCTTTTTCAATTTTTCCTACACGTTTTACCAGTCGCGATTTGTCGACTGTACGTATTTGATCTAAAACGACATAACCTTCTTTATTTTCAAAAAAAAGGGCAATACGCGTGGGGTATTTTTTGCAGGTTGAAGTTAAAGGTGCTATGATTACAGTGTTTAGACCGTGCATTTCATTAGGAGAGATAATAACACAGGGACGAGTTTTTTTTATTTCACTTCCAATTGTTGGATCTAAATTTATTAGATACACATCGAATTGCTTTACCATTTCCACTCATCTTTATCAAATTCATTTGAGAAGTCGTCAATCCTCTCAGATTCTTTAGTTTTTTGTAGAGAAGGGTTAAATTTTTGTTCCCAACCTTCTCTAGCTTTTTTTTCAGGGGAAATTAATAAGCCCTCTTTAGTAACAGTGAAAACAAGATTCATATCTTCTTTAAATCCCGCTTGTTGAATGATGGTCTTAGGAATTCTTACTCCAAATGAATTGCCTATGTGAATAATATGAGGCATTAGCTTTCCTTGGGTTAGTAATTACATTGTAATTACTAACCCTTTAAAAGTAAATACGGAGTTGATTAAATTTAACTAATTTCGAACCGCATCTCTACAAACTGCTCTTACGATAAGACTGAAATGCAGCTATTAGACTTATACTTGGATCCTCCATTACGAACAAAATAGAATAGTTTTTTCAAGCACCATTAGATCCGTACATTTTGTATCTTAATTTGTAAAAATTATTATCTATTTCAAAAAATGGTTTATTAACCGTATCACTTTGAAAGGCCATTAAATGAGCTTCTTGGACAACGCTAATCAAGTTTCTTTATCCCTAGAAGGAAGAAAGTTATTAGTAATTGGTAGATCCATTTTTAGTGGTTTGCCATTTTCCAATTCGTTGAGCGAAAGGAATTTTAACCGTTAGGAATATCTCTTAAATCCCCCTAAAGTAGCTACAATTGCCTTGATGCTAGAGTAATTTTAGGTGGTAATATGGGTCATCACATCAATTCTAATTAATTGGAGATCCCATTCCAAACGAGAAAAAAATGATTTAATAAAAAACCTTAAGATCACATCATCTTTAACTTATCGCGCCTTATTAAACCGCGAGGTTTAACTTCGTCACTTTAAATTTAAATTTAATATAATCTAGGACCTTTCTTAATATTATTTTTTTCGTTTGGAGGTGGAAAGACGCATTCAGAACTTTTGACCCCAGCAAATTGCTTCTTTTCAAACCTTATCAGAGCATGCTATCCTACAAGGTTATTTAACCATGTACGATTTTATGACCATTACCTTAGAAAAAGCTACGAAAGAAGATGCTGAAACGCTACATGCTTTGCAAATTAAATGTTTTTTACCCCTTTTGGACAAATACAAAGATCATGACACTAATCCTGCCTGTGAGACTATAGATAAAACTCTCATAAGAATAACTGATCCGTTAAAAGGTTTTTATAAAATTTTAAAGGATAGCATTTTGGTTGGGGGAATTGCTGTTAAGCATACAAATCCTGAAACTCTATTTTTGGGACCCATTTTTATTGATTCTGAATTTCAAAATCAAAAGATTGCTCAAAAGGCTTTAAAGCTTATCGAAGATGTGTTCCCAACAATAGATTTCTTTGAATTAGCTACAATCGCTGAAGAAAAACGCAATGTCTACCTTTATGAGAAAATGGGCTATATTGCTACAGGAGAAAATAAAAAAATAAGCGACTCGAGGATCATTTCCTTTTTTAGAAAAAAAGTGATACGCTCTTAGAAGCGAAGGGAATAAAATGTCATCTTGAGCAATAAAGAGGTTAGTTTATGCTCACATGTATCAATCATATCACATTAGCTGTAAAAGATGTCCACTCTTCATTTGCATTCTATAAAGATTTGTTGCAGCTTACGCCATTGTGCAAATGGGATAAGGGCGCCTATTTTTTAATAGGAGAGTTTTGGTTTTGCCTGAATCAGGATGAAAAACGGATTGCAAATCCTTGTTACACTCATTATGCTTTCAGTGTAAGTGATGAACATTTTGAGTTGCTGAGTCAGAAAATTATCAGTAATGATATCAAAATATTTAAAGAACATCTCACCTAGGAAGTCTCTCTATTTCCTCGATCCAGACGGTCATAAATTAGAGATTCATGTCGATGATTGGAAGACAAGAATTCAAGTTAAGAAAAAGGATTTAGGCACATGGAAAAATGTGGAATGGTTTATTTAGCCTCGCCCTGCGATCGAGTGGTCTTCATGGACATCGCTGACCCAATTATCCCTATTCCATGAAGAAAGAAAGTTTTTAGTAATGGGTAAATGCTTTTCCAGTGGATTCGCTGGTTGCCATTTTCCAATTAGCTCAGTGAAAGGAATTTGAACTGTAAAGGGAACATCACCCAATCCACCTACAGTATAAGGCTGGAAAACTAAAATAAGAGATTCGTGATCTACTACGAATGTCTTAATAAGTTCTTGATCGAGATGATTACATAATGGATCACATCCTCTAAAGTAGCTACAATCGCCATGATGCTTGAAAAAGTTTTCGCAATAGCTCCGTATAAATTCCTTTTGACTGTGCTTGGGAAATAAATCCTTTATTGCGATTTCTTTGAAAGAGCCATTGGTTTTAACATATGTTTTACCTTCATAGCGATTCCATCCATGTGGTAGATGTGCAAATACAAAAATATCTCCCATGAGGCTCACAACATTATCTGAAAATAGAACGGTTCTCAGATGATAATTCATTTGAAAAGGTCCTTCATCTAAAACGCTTTCGGTTAAAATAGTGGCGATAAAATCTTTTTTGATTTCCTCGATATTATCCAATCTTTTATTTGAGTCTGAGGAACAGGCTGTAAAGATAAGAAGCAAAAAAAGATAACTTATTCTCATAAAACACACAGTTTTAGGTGATAATAACGAAGCCATGCTGACCATATTCAGGTCTTAGATAATGATTCCATTTAATAAAAAACCCTAGATCACATCATCTTTAACTTAGCGCTTCTTGTTAAACCGCGAGGTTTAACTTCGTCACGCTAATTTAAATCTAATATAATCTAGGACTTTTCTTAATATTATTTTTTTTCGTTTGGAGGTGGAAAGATGCATTCAGAACTTTCGATTCCAACAAATTGCTTCTTTTCAAGCCTCGGTTAAACATCTTAAATGCTAAGGATCAATAATTTTCTGATTGCTCAAAAATCTACATCTAGAATATCATGTTGGTCCAACAAGGAGGTTTCGATGTCTAAATTCTCTTTGATATTTCTTCTTCCTCTTTTACTCTTAAAACTCAATGATGTATCAGCCTCAATAGAGTTGAGGCCGATGAGTTATGAGGATATTGTAGCCATAGATAAACCTAAATTGGCTACAGTTTCTTCCCAAGGCAGAATAGCTTTTGTAATTCAAAAAGCGAATAAAGATAAAAATTTTAATTCAGAAATAGCCTATATCTATGATGCTGAGAAGCAAGTTTCCCAAAAAATCTGGGAAATGGATAAAATTGATCAGCTAGTCTGGAAACAAGATATTCTTTATGCCTTAGGAAAAAAGGAGGATCAATATCAAATTCTTTCATTAGCAAATCAACCTTTGACTCTACTTTCAGTCCCTTCTCCTATAACAGCCTTTGTTGTGGATTCATTACGATCACAAATCTACTACACCCAAACAAAATATCTTCCAGAAGCTACGGTACAAAAATCAAAAGAAGAAGGATATGTTTATCGTTGGGGAAAGGAACATAGCTTATACGTTATGGGAGAAAGGCGATATGGATATCCAGATGTAGAAGAAATTTTGTCTTTTGATATGTCAACAGGACAATCCCATCATGTAACAGAACTACCTTATAAAGATTGGCATTTACATGATTTTTTAATCAGTGATTTGCAAATCTCTGAAGATGGAAAAGACCTTGCTATCCTAGCAAACAGAACAGGTCATCCAGAATTGGGAGAATCAGTAGGATGTCGTGAAATTTGGATCTGGAATGTAGAACGTCAAAGTCTTGATAAGGTTGAACGCACAGCTAAAACCATAAGTAATCCTCTCAAAATTGGTAATAAAACAATCTCTTTTCAGAAAGTGGATCACAATGACCTGATAAATGCTTATGTATCAGAAGATGTTAATAATCCTCCTCAGGTGGTTGTTCAGAAAAAAGATTCAGAAGAAGTTTTTCATCTTACTTCTCTAAACAAACATCTCGATTTTGTTTCTCGGGGGTTAGTGGAACCTGTGACAATCGCTACAGGCGATAAATTATCGGTAAAAGGATACCTTGTTCACCCAGTGAATAAAGAAGAAGGAAAACGATATCCTCTGATTATTGCAACCTATGGATTTAGAGGGAAAAGTTTTATTGCCGATGCTGAATGGCATTCCTCTTTTCCTGCTCAAGTATTAGCCAATGAGGGATACTTTGTTTTATTAATGAATCACTGTGGCTTAGCCCAAAATTTAGTCGGTAATTCTAACCAAGCAAGAGAAATTGAGGGGTGGAATGTTCTTAAAGTGTTTGAACGAGCTGTGGATGTATTGAATGAAAAAGGGTTGATCAATCCCAATCAAGTAGGCCTCTATGGATGGAGTCATGGTGCTTTTATAGTACAATTCATTATTTCACACTCAAAAAAGTTTCAAGCAGTTTGTCTAGGAGAAGGGGGCGATTATGGCCCGAGCTTTTTTTTCTTAGCAGGAACAGATTATGCAGCAAAAATTTGCGATAATATTTATGGAGGTCCTCCTTGGGGAGAGACACTTAAAAATTATATTGAATTTTCAACCTTGTTCAATGTTCAACAAATTGAGACCCCTGTTCTAATGGAATTTGTAGGAGGATTTACTGGTGTGGGTGCATTAGAATTATATGTCCCCTTGCGTTATCTCAAAATTCCTGCCGAGCTCGTGCTTTATGATGGAGAAGAGCATAATTTTGTAAAACCCAAAGCTCGGATTGCTTCTATGGCTCGCAAAGTGGACTGGTTTAATTTCTGGCTACTCGGTAAGGAAAATTTTGACAAGCCAGAGCAAAATGCTCGATGGAATGAGATGAAAACAATCCGTTAATATTGAATCATTAAATTTTTATGGCTTTTCTTGTTGCAAGTGTGACTTCTTTTGATATGCAATCGAATGATCTTCCTGGACATCGCTAACCCAATTATCCCTATTCCATGAAGAAAGAAAATTTTTAGTAATGGGTAAGTGCTTTTCTAGTGGATTCGCTGGTTGCCATTTTCCAATTAGCTCAGTGAAAGGAATTTGAACTGTAAAGGGAACATCACCCAACGCTCCTATAGAGTAAGGTTGAAAAACTAAAATAAGAGATTCATGATCTACTACAAATGTCTCAATCAGTTCATGATCTAGGTGATTACATAATGAATCAGTTCCTCTAAAGTAGTTACAATCACCATGATGCTTGAAAAAGTTTTCGCAATAGCTCCGTAGAAATTCCTTTTGACTGGGCTTGGGAAATAAATCATTTATTGCGATTTCTTTGAAAGAGCCATTGGTTTTGACATATGTTTTACCTTCATAGCGAGTCCATCCATGTGGTAGATGGGCAAATACAAAAATATCTCCCATGAGGCTCACCACATTATCTGAAAATAGAATAGCTCTTAGATGATAATTCATTTGAAAAGGTCCTTCATCTAAAACGCTTTCGGTTAAAATAGTGGCGATAAAATCTTTTTTGATTTCTTCGATATTATCCAATCTTTTATTTGAGTCTGAGGAACAGGCTGTAAAGATAAGAAGCAAAAAAAGATAACTTATTCTCATAAAACACACAATTTTAAGCCATGCTGACCATATTCAGGTCTTAGATAATGATTTCCATTAATAAAAAACCCTAGATCACATCATCTTTAACTTATCACTGCTTATTAAACCGCGAGGTTTAACTTCGTCGCTCTAATTTAAATCTAATATAATCTAGGGCTTTTCTTAATATTATTTTTTTTCGTTTGGAGATGGAGAGAATCGAACTCTCGTCCTTGGCAAACTACATCATGATCACTACATGCTTAGTGTTCTGAAAATTATTTACTTTCTATGCAGAACACGACACTGAAAGTAAAACGTCTTCATTAATCTCGAATAAAGCCCCCTAAAGACGAACGAGAAACTTTATCCACACCAAGTAAATAACAGTAATTTCTCATCCTTGGTCCAATTAAGAATTACTGGGGTAGCAAATAGAATTAACTATTATGCTGCCGCTTGTAGCTCCACTTCGTTATAAAGAGGAATTACGTTGTCGTTGTTTTTTGCGACATTTATTGTTTTTCCGGTTTTTTTAAGAGGCCAACCGAAATCCTCTGCATGCAACCAAGACTTGATTTCCTAGTCGAAACCTTTACATCCCCTTGGTAATACACTATAATATTAATGGTTAACTTTTATTTTGTCTAGACAGAATCAAAAACAGCTTTTATCATAACAGTTTAATTTTAATTGTTTTACAAGGTTTACTATGTTTGATGCTCTCCCAAGCGAATCCTTTGACGAACGGGAATTGCGTATCTTAAATTTTTGGAATGAAAATAATATTTTCCAAAAATCATTAGAACTTACCTCCAATTTAACACACTACACCTTTTATGATGGGCCCCCCTTTGCGACAGGACTTCCTCATTATGGGCATCTTTTAGCTGGTACCATTAAAGATGTAGTCCCACGTTATAAAACAATGAAGGGATTTCACGTACCACGAAGATTTGGATGGGATTGTCACGGTTTGCCGGTAGAGCAAGAAATTGAAAAAGCTTTTCAATTGTCTGGAGCGCCTGAAATTGAAAAATTTGGAATAGCTAACTTTAATGAAGAATGTCGCAAAATCGTTCTTCGTTATACCAGTGAATGGAAAGATATCGTAAAGCGTATGGGAAGATGGGTGGATTTTGACCAAACATATCGCACCATGGATCTTACCTTTATGGAATCAGTATGGTGGGTGTTTAAACAACTATACGAAAAAGGATTGGTGTATGAAGGCTTTAAAGTTATGCCTTTTTCTCCAAAACTTGGAACCCCATTATCCAATTTTGAAGCTGGGGAAAATTATAAAGAGGTTGACGATCCGGCCATCACAGTGGCTTTCTCTTTACGCTCAAATCCAAATACTTCTTTACTTGCTTGGACCACAACTCCTTGGACGCTCGTTTCAAATTTAGCTATCATGGCAGGCTCAGACATTGATTATGTTGAAATTCAGGATAATCAAACAAAGAAGAATTATATATTAAGCCAATCTAATCTCTTTAAATATTTTAAAGACGATACTGAATTTACTGTAATTAGGCATTGGAAAGGTAGTGAACTTGAAGGGCTTGAGTATGAGCCATTGTTCCCATATTTTAAGGATTTAGCATCAGACGGGGCATTTAAAGTTATTTTAGATCCTAACGTTTCCTTAGAAGAAGGAACTGGTTTAGTTCATTGCGCTCCAGCTTTTGGTGAGCTTGACTTTTATGCTTGTCAAAGGGCAAACGTGCCTCTTGTTTGTCCAGTTGATAATAACGGCAAATTTACAAATGAAATTCCAGAATACACAGGCCTTTTTGTCAAAGATGCTGATAAAGACATCATTAAAAGGTTAAAACAAGCCAATCACTTATTTCATCAGTCTACTATCCATCACCGCTATCCGTTTTGTTGGCGATCTGATGTACCTTTAATATATAAAGCCGTGACTACTTGGTTTGTATCTGTAGAAAAAATAAAACCTGCTTTATTAGAAGCTAATAACAAAACTTCTTGGACACCCAAGCATATTAAACAAGGTAGATTTGGTAAATGGTTAGAAGGGGCAAGAGATTGGGCAATCAGCCGCAACCGTTACTGGGGAACACCCATTCCTATCTGGCGAGCTGATGATGGAGAGGTTGTTGTTATTGGTAGTTTAAATGAGTTAGAAAAGTTAACTGGAAAAAAAGCTGATGATCTTCATCGCCACTTTATAGATGGTTTAACTTTTGAAAAAGATGGGAAAACGTTCCGTAGAATTAGCGAAGTATTTGATTGCTGGTTCGAATCTGGTTCTATGCCATATGCTCAAAATCACTATCCTTTTGAAAATGAATCATTTTTTAATCAAAATTTTCCAGCTGATTTTATTGCAGAAGGATTGGATCAAACAAGGGGATGGTTTTACACCTTGATGATTTTGTCCACAGCTCTCTTTAATCAACCAGCTTTTAAGAATGTTATCGTAAATGGGATTGTTTTAGCGTCTGATGGATCTAAAATGTCTAAAAGATTGCGCAATTATCCAGACCCTATGGTTGTTGTAAAAAAATATGGAGCCGATGCGATAAGGCTCTACATGATGCATAGCCCAGCTGTCAAAGCGGAAGATTTATGCTTTTCAGAAGCTGGGGTAGAGGTAACAATGCGTCAAGTTCTTATACCTATGTGGAATGCCTATTCATTCTTTGTAACCTATGCGAGAATCTATAAATGGCAACCAAAACAATCACCTAGTTTTCCTAACAACATTTTAGATCAATGGATTTTGTCGTTATTAAATAAATTAGTCAAAGATGTTGAAGAAGGGTTGGACGATTATGATTTAAGTCGTGCTGTAGATCCATTCGTAAGTTTTATTGAACAATTAACTAACTGGTATATACGCAGATCTCGTAGAAGATTTTGGAATGAAGAGGATTCACCTGATAGACAAGAAGCTTTTGAAACTCTCTATAAAGTGTTAATCGATCTTACAAAAATAGCAGCACCTTTTATACCGTTTATCAGTGAAGCTATCTATCAAAATTTAAAGTCAGAGTTTATGCCTGACTCTGTTCACTTATGCTCTTTTCCCGTTTATGATCTAAAAGCTAGAAATGAGATCTTAGAGCAAGAAATGAGCGCTGTACAAATGACAGTTAGTATGGGGCATGCCTTAAGAAAAGATAATAAACTTAAAGTTAGACAACCACTAAGCAAAGCTTATATTGTTACAGCGGATTTAGAAGCGCAACAGTTGCTTAAAGCGCATCAGATGTTAATTTCTGATGAGCTAAATGTTAAAGAGATCGACTTTGTTAATGATGAATCAAAATTTGTTATGCTTAAAGCAAAACCAAATTTTAGAGTATTAGGTAAAAAAGTTGGAAAATGGATGAAACAAGCGCAAGAGACGATCTCCGGATTTTCTCAAATTGAGCTTGGTCAGTTAATGAGTGGGAATAATGTCATCATTCATTTAGGCGGTGAGGAATTTACTTTAACTCCTGAAGATGTACAAGTTGAACGCATAGTGCATGAAGGATTAGTGGCTGCTAATCAAGGCAATATTACCATTGCCTTAGAAACGATGTTAAATGAGGATTTGATTTTAGAAGGTCTTGCTAGAGAGCTTGTGAATAAGTTAAATTCAATGCGTCGCGATGCCAATCTAGCTGTTACAGATAGGATAAGAGTAACCATTGACGCTACAGAAAAAACTATAAAAGCTTATGAATTGCATAAATCTTATATTAACCAAGAGATTTTAGCGGTAGAAGTAATTTTTTCACCAAATGATGGTTTTGAGTGGGATTTGAACGGTGAAAAAACAACTATGGCTATAGTAAAAGCATAAATATTTATTTTATATATTTTTAAATCGTAGCACATAAACTTAATTTTTTTTATAGTGGTTTCTAATTCACGGCATACAAGATCATATTGGTCTGTATGCCTTATTTAAGAGATTTAGCTAAACTTCTTTAGTTAGTAATGGATAAGGATTTTAAAATGATGCAAACAATTTCAGCAGAGGTTGCGAAAGAGCAGTTAGGGAAACTTATTGAAACAATTATTTCAGAGCGTCAACATTATAGAATTACTTCTAGTGAAGGGGAAGTAGTCATGCTTCCAGCCGAGACATACGATAATCTTCTTGTTACCTTAGAATTACTTTCAACTCCTGGTTTAATGGAAAATGTGGGCGATGTAAATGAACACGATTTTGAAGAAATTATAAGTGGCCATTTTCCAAACTAACCGTTAATTAATTTATTCTTAAAAGATTGAATAAGCAAAAGAGATCTTCACTGTTTAAAATGTTGTCTTTTGCTTAAGTTTTTTGGTAAATGCAATCCTCATGTTATCATTCATTAATTTGATTAAAAAAATACCATTTGCTAGTAGCAAATGGTATTTTTTCTTATGTTCTTTGGAGCGTAGATTTTTTAAGTAAGCGATTTTCTTTAAGAAGGAAGTTTAAACGCTTTATTCCCTTCAGGCTTTATTTTTTTAAAAAGAGGGCGACTAGTTCTTCTTTTATGAATTATGTACCACAATGCCAATATTAATAATACAAGCCCCCAAATAATTAATCTTGGAGTAACAAATATTGCGTATGGATGTTGAGGAAGAAAGCCAAAGCGAGCTCCGGGTGGCCATAGGATAACTGCAGGAGCTCCTTGTAAATTAGCTTCTGGTAAGAATCCAAATACTCTACTGTCTGCGCTCATCGCATGATTATCACCTAAAACTAAATATTGTTTTTCAGGAATTTTTAATCCAAATGATTTCATAAAAGTCGCATCAATTTGACCATTTTTCACAGGAGAACCGTGATCGATAAAAGCTACATAAGGCCTTTCTTTTGAAGATTGTGCCGCTTTTTCCTCTTCAGTTTTAATGAATTGTTGTAGAACGGGGTCATCTTTTTTAAGGATAGGCGCTCCGAGTAAATATAAATCACCGTTGCGATAATAGGCATATCGATGAGGTACAGCTAATGTATAAGCTGAAGATGGCTCATAAGCCTTATTGAAATCGATACCTAGATTAAATAATTTTTGTACATAAAGAGGGTCATAACTATATATAGGATTAGTTTTTGGCAGTTTGTATTCTATTGCTCCAAAACCTATTTTATAAGCATCACCATAATAAAACTCGTAACGTCCATCTTCTAAATTGTTAAAGCTTGGATTTATAGATGGATTGTAATCACGACTTTCATAAGAATATCTCTTCGCAAGGCCATTTTTTACATCAAAACGTGCAGTGTACATATTATCCATTATCGCTTTAATATGTTCATTGTTAAGAGGAATAATGGTTGTCATACCTGGAATCATCATTCGATTTCCATAATCTGTTTGGTATAAAATAGGTTTTGGATAAGTAAGATTTGGTGTATGCCTTAATTCTAGGTATAAAGGAACGGTTTCCATATTTTTAGGAAATTGCCCATTTTTTTGTAATTGCTCTTTAGTTAGTAATCGAGCCATAGCATAATTTTTTATACCCCAAAAGTCTGCGTAGCTTTTAATGGAATCATGGGAATTATTGATTGCTAAAGGATCATCACTTACCCATTCTTTTCCATTGTAAATTTTGCCAGATGTTTCACCAAATATATTGAAGTTAGCTTTTGCTAAAGGTAAATACATTTGTTTAAACACGATCTCTTTTTGGCCATTCAAAATCTCATCACCTTCGAAACGGATGAAAGGGATAGATTCTATATTTTTCATCCAATCGGCTGTTAAAAGTTCCTCTCTAAACTTTCCTTCTTTATCTAAAATATACAGTTTACCACCGTAGAAATAGACAATATCTCCAGGTTTTGCCATTAAGCGTTTGACATACCTTTTTTTATAAGGAAAAATTCCAAAATAAGTTGTATCTGTATCTGGTAGGGGAATATTATCACCTGACCAAATAACAATGCCTGTACGATGAAGTAGGCTTGGATCAAAGTACAAGTGATCCGTGCTTAAGGGTTGATTTATGCCAAAAGGTAATTTGGAGGCTATGAGATGATCTTGTTCTTTAAATGTAGGTCTCATAGATCCTGTTGGGATTTCCATTGGCTCAAACCACATTTGTCGGACTAAAGTCGCCACTATTAACGCAAAAGCTACAGCAAAAAAAAGTTCGGAAGAATACTCGAACATACTTTTTTTAAACTTATCTTTTCCAAAATCTTCTAACTCTTTTGCGAGATCACTAGCTAATTCCTTATTTTGGCTCAATAAGGCTTGATCTAACTTTTCTAATCGATCTTCTAAAAAGGATAATTGATGTGGGGGGAGTGTATATCCTTTTTTTTTGTACCAGTCATTGGCCCACTTTAGGACATGACGACTTTTTCTTAAAGAATATGTGCGATTTTTAAATATTGGCATAAATTAGACCTAGATACTATGAAATAACACATCATAAATCAAATGTTATATACTGCAAAACATATTCTTTTAGGGGACTAATGGATCAAATCTTCCCCCTTTCTGAAAAGTGTTCTTTGATCAACTTGTAAACAAAAAGGTTCAAAAAAGATCTAATGTATGCAAAAAGTATACCCTTTTTTGATTTTTACAGAATAAAAGAGCATAAAAATGGGGAAAAACTGTTAACATTTTTAACTTAAATGAACGCAATTCCTAGGTATAAAGATTAATTGAATCAAAATAATGTTTTTATGGAAAACGACTAAACCACTTAAGTTGTTGGATATTAGTCGTTTAAGTTGAAAAGTGAAAAGGGGAACCAATCCTTAAGTCAATAAAATTAAATAGGATAATTTCTAAATTTTCATTGTTCATAACTTTGTTCATTTAGGAATTTTTTTATAAAATGAACGAGCATTGATACCAGAGTCAATAATTCTAATCTTAGCATTTCCAACAGCCCGACTCACCTGAAGCCAATAAGGAAAATAGCTTGGATAACCACTATTTATTTCAGGTGTGTAAAGTTCTACTGTTCTACCTGATAATTCACTACCATCGTTGGGCCATTTAGCTGTCCAAGCGCTAAAACATACATTGGGGATGGTTTGACCTTCAAATATCATTTTTGGTTGCCAAAGCTGTCTATAGGTTGAGTTCCCAACTTTTTTTCTTTCGTGATTGGAAATTCTTTGCATAGGCAAGTTAAGAAGTGTTGTTAAAAAATTATTTTCTTTTGGGCTAAACCAACTATTTTTTGTAAAAGAAAAATAGTCAAGCATCCCGCCGGTTTGCAAATCTAAAGTATATCTAACCCAAGAAGAGTTGTAGGGAGCTCCTTGTTCAATCCATCCTTTCCAATTATGTCTATATTTACCAATACTGTGTGTCGGCGCACTAATTTCGTCAATCGTGACTGTATGTTCATCTTTTTCTTGGATAAGAAAAATCGTTAACATTTTGTTTTGGGCTGTGACAATGTAATCGCCACCCTTAGCTAAGCGTAAATTTTCTTTAAAAACAATTTCGTCGCTTAAAGCATAGTTTGCGAAGCACGCTATTAAGAAAAGACTAACTGTTAATACGATTTTCATAGTAAAGCCTTAAAAATTAAAGAAATCTTATTTTACAAGAAATATATAAAGTCTCAAAAGAAGAATTTTTGATAGAATACAAATCTTAAAAAAAATATGGGTTATCAATGCCTTCCTCACTTTGTATGCATAGTTCTTTAGCCTTACTAACAGATTTGTATCAACTTACTATGTGTTACGGTTATTGGAAAGCCGGCCTTGAAAAAAAAGAAGCTGTGTTCCATCTTTTTTTTAGGAAATTGCCATTTCAAGGAGGGTTCGCCGTTGCTTCGGGCTTAGAAGCAGTCATTGAATTTTTACAAAAATTTAACTTTTCTGAAGATGATTTGCGATATTTATCTCAATTAAAAACAGCAGACGGAAAAAAGCTATTTGATAAGAAATTCCTCGATTACTTGAAAAATTTGACTTTTAGCTGCGATCTTCACGCCATCCCAGAAGGAACCATTGTTTTTCCTTATGAACCACTTTTACGCATCCAAGGACCTTTAATAGAATGTCAAATTTTAGAAAGTATTTTACTTAATTTAGTGAATTTCCCCTCATTAATAGCAACAAAAGCGGCAAGAGTTTTTTTATCTGCAAAAGGGGATCCAGTGATTGAATTTGGAATGAGGAGAGCGCAAGGGATCGACGGGGCTTTAACAGCTTCTCGTTCAGCTTACATCGGAGGGTGTGAAGCCACCTCAAATGTTTTGGCAGGCAAAATATTTAATATCCCTGTAAGAGGAACTCATTCTCACAGTTGGGTGATGGCATTTGACGATGAGTTGGAATCATTTCAAACGTATGCCAAAAATTTATCCTCTAATTGTGTTTTTTTAGTAGATACCTATGATTCTATTGAGGGTGTGAAAAAGGCTATTGAAGTTGGTAAGTGGTTAAAGACAAAAAACAAAAAACTCCTTGGAATACGCTTAGATTCAGGTGATTTAGCTGATATTAGTATTAGAAGTCGAGAATTATTAGATCAAGCAGGTTTTAACGACACTTTTATAATGGCTAGCAATGAATTAGATGAAGAAATCATTAGCGAATTAAAAAAACAAGGAGCTCAAATTCATGTTTGGGGGGTTGGGACAAGTTTAGCAACTGGCAAAAGTCAATCTTCTTTTGATGGTGTATACAAATTGTCTGCCATTAGAGACCAAAATCAAAATTGGAAATATAAACTAAAGCTTTCAGAACAATTACAAAAGGTGTCAAATCCTGGAATTTTGCAAGTCAAACGGTTTTTTTCTGAAAAAGGAAACATAGCAGATTTGATTTATGATGTGCATTTAGGATGTAAAAATTCAGGTTACATGATTGATCCGATCGATCTGACTAAGAAAAAACAATTAAAAAAAGAAACCACAAGTGTTGATTTGCTTGTGCCAATTTTTATAAAGGGTAAGCTTGTTTATAAACTGCCGACTTTACAAGATATCAGGCAACATACAATCGATGGATTGCGCCAATTCCCGTTTGGTGTCAAACGTTTGTTAAATCCCCATCAGTACTTCGTTGGAATGGAAAAAAATCTCCATGATTTAAAAATCGACTTAATTCAATCGATTCGAAGTCAAACCTCGGATGTTTATTTATCTACTGAATAATTATATGACAGCACTATTAATTGTTGATGTTCAAAATGATTTTTTAGAAGGGGGAGCTTTAGGTATAAAAGATAGTTTTTCCATTATTCCCATTATCAATGCTCTAACTTTAAAACCTTTTACAACCATTATTGCCACAAAAGACTTCCATCCCCTAAATCATTGTAGTTTTGCTACCACACATCAAAAGAAAGTAGGGGAAACAATCACGATCGAAGAGCACGAACAAATTTTGTGGCCCATGCATTGTGTTCAAGGGACAAAAGGCAGTGAGCTAAATTCACAATTACTTCTCAAACCTATTAAGCATATTGTTTATAAAGGAACAGATCCCCTAATTGATAGTTACAGCGCATTTTTTGATAATAATCACGTAAAAGAGACCATTTTAAATAAACTGTTACAAAATTATTCTATTAAAAAGCTTTTTCTGGTTGGTTTAGCAACAGATTATTGCGTTAAATTTACGGCCTTAGATGCATTAGAACTAGGGTTTACGGTTTACATTATTCAAGAAGGATGTAAAGGGGTGAACTTAGATCCAGATGATGAATCAAAAGCTCTTCAATTTTTAAAAGAAAAAGGGGCTTTTATCATTACATCTTCAGATGTTGATCATTTACTTAAATCATAAATTAATAACTATTCTTATAATTTTAATATAAAAATAAGTTATTTATAGTTTTTTAAGTAATAATCATTTATAATTTTTCAAAATTATAGATGATATTAGATGACTATTAATACTACTACCATTACTCAAAGTTTAAACGCTACTTATATTAGTACATTATCACATAGTAAAAAAAGAAAACGATGTGAGATAAAAAGTAATGCTAGTTCTAGTGCGGAAAGTTTTCCATCCGAGAAAGAGGCTATAAAAGAACACGCCTACTTAAGGATTTTAAATTTTTATCAACTTTGTAAGGCTATTGAAAATTTATCTGTGCGCACGGATGGAACTGTCGTTCCCACCTCTGTCGATTTAAAAGGGGCAACTCTGCAGGTTGGGGTGGCTCATAAAAAAGGTTACCAGGCAGCACATTCAAGTGCAGTAGGAGCTCTTTCTTGCGATAGACCCTTTACCATTTATAAGGAAGTTTGCGAAGAAAAACTCTTCACACCTAAAAAAAGACGATTAATGGAAGTCAGAGGGGCCAAACAAGAAGATTTTCAAAAAATCGATCAACTCCTCCAGATCATTACAGCAAATCCAAAAGATAAAGCGACCCATAAAAAAATTTTACACATCATTTGTAAATTTATTCCAAACACAATTATCGATGGCTCGGAAGTTGATTACATGATTAATCGCACCGACGTCTTGCCAACTCCAGTTAATCAATGTGATTCCCAATTAGAAAAGCAATTGCGAAAAAAAGCTAAAAAACTTTGCAAGCGTTGTATGGAAGGAGATATTGGGGCTGAGGAAGCTACTGATAAATTTATAAAAAAAGTTACAAGTTGTTTTAATAAAGTCAAAAGTAATTTCGAAACGCGCTATCAAACTAATAATGATCATAGATTAAAAAATAAAATAAAAATTTGTGATTGGGAATTGGAAGGTACTCAACCTATAGATTATAAGTTCATTAATTCGAAATATAATTTCAAATCTAAAAAATTTACTCCTTTAACGGCTATAGAAGAAGAAAATAATCAATTTCAGCTTCTCTCTAAACGAGAAAAATAATTCTTTAGTTCCCTCGTAAAATTGATTTTATAACCAATTTTTAAAAATAAACCTTACCTTTTTGTTTTAATATATAAAAATATTTTGATAAAATGGTTATGTAAGTAGTTGATTTTTAAATGGTTAGTTATGAATTATGTTAATAATAATAATAACGGCCCTAACTTTAATACAACTCATCCACCCTCTCAACTTTATGGACAAATTGTAGCCGCTGAGGCTCGCTCTTCCATTGACCGAAATGGCGAAATCATTAAGCAAGGTAAATCAGTTAAAAGGTTAGATCTTTTTTCAACGGGGGATCCCCGTCTTTTTGTGGCCATTGCTGAAAAAACACATCACCATTCAGTTAAGATAAAAATTACCATTAATGGAAAAATTAAGAGTGTCTACGTTAATAGCAAAAGTTTAGCTAAACGCTTACACTTAAATATTAGTAAAATAAAAAAATATAGTGAGGAACAAAAATTAGATGAGTATTTATTAAATAAGTTTTCTTCAATTTTTTATTTGCCTCAAACGCTTAATTACTATTCTCAAATCATCGCAACTAATGTATATGACGTTGAAAATAATCGTTTTTATGTGCCGAAAAGTAAAGAAGGAGCCATTTATGCTAGTAAAGATCCGATAATTGAAGAGCATACAAATACGCAACGATATGATACTGGCATAACCACAACAGGCCTAATGAAGGCCATTCGGGTTGCAAATGTTTATTTTCAAAGCAAAACTTCTCAAAATATGGATCAATTATTTGAGGAAGATTTCACAGATATTAATCAAACAATCTCGAGAAAGATAAATCGTGAAGTTTCAGTGAGTTATTTACCTCATCAAGGAATTTCTATTATTTTTACAGATTTAATCACTAAAAGTGATCCCCATTTTACATCAAGAATTGATGGTGGCTCTTTAGGTACTGTTTATCATATTTGGGATTTTACAAGCGGAAAACGAAAAGTTACAAAAATTATTAACGATGTTAATGAATATGAAATTAGTAATGTAAATGAACGTGAAGTCAAAAAATACTCCAGAAAAATTGAGATTAGTAATTCGATCAAAACTTCTTTTAGATTGCATAGTCATTTGGATTTGCCAGTCCCTGGTTTAGAAGCACCTTATAGTGGCTATTTTCAATTAAGTTCATCAAGAAAAGAAGGGTTTATAGCTGATTACGTTCCCCATAATTTGTTGCATTGGAGTCCACAACTTGGGGATTCTTTTAGCATAAATCAATATATAAAATGGATGTGGCAATTGATAGATGCTTTAAATTGGTTTCATGAAAATGGCATTTTTCATGGAGATATTAAAGAAGGTAATATTTTAGTAGCTCAAGAAGCAAATGATGATTTTACTTTAAAAATAAGCGATTTAGGATCGGCGCGTACCGTTGAGGATTTGCAACAAGTTTTTGAAGATTATCAAGCGCGCTTTCCAGAAATTCATTTAGAAGAAAACATGCTTTTACGATTTAAGATTTTAGGGGCAAGAACTCAAGATAGAATTCCAAAGGAAGAATTTGTTTTACTTTTAACGAGCGTCATGCGCAATGATTTAAACGGTTTTATCGAGAGAAATAGCAAACTGGATATTTTGAATTTAGGGATTGTCTTATACTATTTATTAACGGGTGGCTCTTACCCTTACCAAACAGAAGTGGATGGTTGGCTGGGAGTGAAAAAACATGACGAATCCTTTAATGCATTTTTATTCGATAATAAATATAGTGTTGTTAGGCCGCTTATTTTAAAAATGCTTGATCCGGATCCTACAAAACGACCGAGCAGTCAAGAACTATTGAAAGAAATTAACGTATTAAGACAATAATGATTTTTTCTTCTATTTTTTTTATTTTAATTGTTCTTTTGTCTCTCTTTATCATTGTTGTTATTTCTGGTTTTTATAGTAAGGCTTTTGAATTAGCTAGATTTAATGAAAAAAAACGCAATATTATTCTTCTTGGAATCTATTGGTTATTTACCTTTTTATTAATTGGAGCTATCTACCTATCGATTAACCAAGATTGGCAAAACGTTGCTTTTTATAAAAAATTACCTGCATTTTACATTCCGATACTATTTTCGATTGTGATTATTGCAAGTTCTAAAACATTAAAAACTTTAACTAAAGAAATCCCATCTGAGTGGCTTGTGGCTATTCAATTTTATCGGATTTTTGGCATAACGTATGTCTTTCTTCCAAATTTTGTCGATAAATTGCCTCTTGTGTTTGCAGCCTATGCTACTATTAATAATGTTTTTTTTGGGTTAACAGCTCCTATCATGGGGCGATTAGTAACAAATCGCAAGAATTATTGGCTAGCAATTCTTTGGAATGTTGCCGGAATTATAGGTTTGGGAATTACACCTATTTTAGCTTACCTTTTACAAGCAAATGCCATGGAGCAATTTCCTTTAAGCCTTCTTTTTCTTTATATAGAAGTACCTATGGGAATTTTGATCCATGGCTTATCGCTTTACAATTTGCTTTCTAAAATGAGCAAAAAAGCAAAAATTTAAAGCTATTTTTTTTCTGTTATATCAAAACCTAGCGCATTAATCATTTCGCGATACTTTAAAAGATCCAATTCGACTTGTGCGTTAAGTAAGGGATCTTCTGAAAAATGAATTTTTTCTAGCACAAAGAAGATCGAATGATCAAATTTTATTGAATTATTTGTCAAGTCAACCTTAGGGATCTTTGTGGTGCAGATTTCCCAAAGTTTAGCCGATGGCAAAAAATCATTGTTGGCATTAAAAGTTCTAAAGGAGGAATTTCTAAATTCAATAAAATCCTTATCTGCAATGACCTGAACATATTGAGCCCCTTGTTTTGTTGAATCCTCATTAAATAAACAAGCTTCAGCCCATTTTAATTCTAGTGAAAATCGTCCTAAAAAGTTTTGGTCGCAAACTTGTAAGACGATTTTCCAAACATCAAATAGTTTATCGAAAGAAAGAAGATCGGAATATTTTTTTGTATGATCCTCCATTACTTTCCTTTTTATCCCTTCTAAAAGTTTAGAGTCATTTTTTATCGCTCCTACATGTTCAGAGTCATTTTTAAGAAATTTGTACACATCCATTACTTTTTCAAAGTAATGCTTATCTGTACCATCCAGTTTGATTGTACTTAAAAGAAGATTATTAAAGTGGTTTAAACTATCATCATTAAAAAATAAACGACTTAAAAAGCGCAAAAGAGTTTTATGGCGGTCTAATGAACTCGTGGATTGTAATTCCTTTTTATTATCTGTCTCTTTATCCCTTTCATACAAGTGTACAAAGCCACCATTTAAATAACGTTCAAGGTCAGTGGTTATAAAGGGAACTTTCCTTGGATTTGTGGGGTGGGTGGCTTTGATATAATCTACGTAAATGTGACTGTAGGTGTCAGTGTCAGCTCTCTTTTGTACCCCTAACTCATTGATTTTTACACCAATACGTATAATGTTAAATATTAAAGAAGAGATGTGAGTTTCTAGGAGAAAATTTAGTTGGCGACAACTCTCTTCAGCGAATTGAAAAGAGTCTATACCGATTTTTTTAGCTCGTGTGGTAAGCTCTGTCCTAATAGTCTCAAATTGTTCTTTTTCCATATTTTCGGAATAATGCTGAAAAAAATCTCTAATTTTTAGATATTCATTTTTTAAAAGAATAGCTAAAGAGCAAAAGTCTTTTAGATATTCGCAAGTTTCTTTTAAAAACTTATCGTTAGTTAATTCGATTTCTTTCAAATTAAGTACAGAAGTATCAAAATAAAGGGGCAATTCACTTTTTTGTCTTCTTTTTATTGTTTTGACAAAATCGTTTATTCTCTTTTTATAGTTTGGCAAGTAGGTTTTTAAACGATTTATAAAAATAGCTATATCTGTTTGACCAGATTTTATATCTGTAAGACTCATTTTTTCAGTGACTAAAGAGTATTCCAAAATTTTGGCTTCTTTCCCTTTCAAGGCATAAGTATGGAGGAGTTTTTCAAAATAGTTCTTTGCCTTTTTTATCTCTTCCAAGTCTTCACTTATATGAGTAAAATTTTCTTGGGTTAGTCTTGTAGCGGCAGGAAGGGCTTTTTTTGCTATGGCATCAATTTCGCTAACTTTTTGAAAGGATTGTTTTCTTTCAATCATTGGAGAGGGGACTTCTTCATTTTCTTGTAATGCTTTTATCCTTTCTATACTCGATGGTTGCGAACCACTAGATCCCATCGAAGTAATTGTATTGGAGCGCTCTCTCCCTTTCCTTTCACCGGTCGGTGTCATGGAACGATAGCTAACTTTAGCGCTTAAAGGTTCTACAGATGGACCGGAATGAGACTTTGGAATATGGTTTTGATCGTATTGACCTTGTGTTATTACATTGGTATTAAGGGCTCCAGTACTTTTAGGGGATGCTGGTAAGGAATTAGACGAAGGTTTTTGAGCCTTAGGCTTCGGAATGGCTGAGTTTTGGGTTGGTTTACTAGTGAATTTTTGAAATGAATTCACAAGAGTTGGAGATGTCGAATTTTTGCGTGTTTGTTGTTGATTCTGGATAACGTTTTTAAAAACGTCTCCGTGTATCGCCTGGGGGGAGGAAGGGTTTTCTATAGTGGGTGAATAAGAAGTATAGCTGACCGTGGAATCGGCTCTATCTCTTGGAGTATAGCTTCCTAAACTTTCGTCGTCAAATCTTCTTGGGGTGAAACTATTATATAAACTATTTGTATCTTCAGTATAAATTGTCGATATGGTCCTTGGACTAATCGGCGTTCCTTGTGAAGAATCCATATTTTTTTACCTTTTATTATTTTTTTTTGTTATAAAGCCAAATAGGATAAGCCATAATTTAAATCTCAACAAGATATTTAATTAGTTTGGTAAATTTTTATATTATTAGTAATTTGGACTAAAATGTTTAATAAACAAAAACTTGTATTTTTATTTATTAGTTTTTTTATTAGCATTAATTTGCCTTTAAACTCGCGCATTTGGGATGTAGGATATTTTCAATTTTTTAAATATAAGCAATACGAAATGGGTAAATTGCATTTTTTCGCCATGGGAGAATTCCATTTTAGGAGCAACATCTCCTCTCTTCGCTTTTATCTTTTAACACAGCAAGTAGCCTATCAAGCCTTCAAAAACTTAGATCTTGAAGCGCATTATTGTTATGTGGGCGCACGTCCTTATTATTACCACAAATATGGTCATCAACATCGGATCAATTTAGAAGCAAATCCTTATCTTAATCTTACTAAGAAAGTTAAATATAAAATTCGAAATAGGATTGAATTTCGAAAAGTGCAGAGTATTAAAAATTGGATTTATGTGTATCGCTTAAGGCCAGAAGCCATTATTGAAGTGAAGCGAAAAGCGCTCAATTATATTAGTTGTGCCAATGAAATTTTTTATAATTTTAATGATAGAGTCTACTTTGAAAATAGATTTATCCCTATTAATTTCAACTTTGCTTTTGGAAAGAAAAAAACTTTAGATGTTTTTCTCATGTTATTAAGTATTCGTACCGATATAAATTGGCGTCAAACAGCAGCCGTCTGTACCCAAATCAATTTCTAAGTTACTTCCTTCAAAAAAATATTTTCATTTAAAAGAAAGCTTGATTACTCTGATTTTTAACGCAAAAAATGATTTTACATGAAACGCATCTTAATATTTATATTTTTACTAATAGCTAGTTTTTCTCTTTGGTATTTTTATACCAAATGGGAAAGTAAAGGTAATGACAACGATATAGTCCTATATGGCAATGTCGACGTAAGGCAAGTGGATTTAGGCTTTAGAGTAAGCGGAAGAGTCATAGAAATGCCATTTCAAGAAGGGGATTTAGTCGAAGAGAATACTCTAGTTGGCGTTTTAGACGATCAGCCTTACTTAGATCAACTTCATCAAGCTAAAGCCACTTTGTCCGCTACACAAGTAAGCTTAGCGAATGCTGAAATTTTATTAAAAAGGCGGATGGAATTAATTCAAGATGGGAGCGTTTCTCAAGAAGATTTAGATAATGCCAAGGCTAGCAAGGAGTCTTTAGACGCTAATATCAAGCAAGCGGAAGCTAACGTCGGTGTGGCTACCACAAACCTAAACGATACCAAAATTTACGCTCCAACCAAAGGCATTATCTTAACACGCATTCGAGAACCTGGAACAGTTGTAAAAGCGGCTGATCCTATTTATACTTTATCTTTATTTGATCCTATTTGGGTTAGAGCCTTTATTCCAGAGCCATTACTAGGGTTTGTTTATCCTGGCATGGATGCCCAAGTCTTTACAGATACAAAAGGGGGAAAAGCTTATAAAGGACACGTGGGTTTTATTTCTCCCGTAGCCGAATTTACTCCAAAAAATGTAGAAACAACTAATTTGAGAACAGATTTAGTCTATCGCTTAAGAATCATTGTGGAAAATCCTGATTTTGGTCTAAGGCAAGGAATGCCAGTCACGGTTAAATTGCCAAAAAATGAAAATAATATAGACAAATGATCTCAGGCCACAAACCCATCGAAAAAAACTCAAAGAGTAATTTAGTAGAAATTCAACAGGTCTATAAAAGCTTTCCTCCAGCTCAAGAATTTGCTTTAGAAAACATATCGACTAAAATTCCTAAAGGACAGATGGTCGGACTAGCCGGTCCTGATGGCGCCGGAAAAACGACACTTATTCGCCTCATGGCTGGATTATTGAAGCCAACTTCTGGTCATATAACCTTAATGAATTTAGATACGATAAAAAATAGTGAAGCCATTTCCCAATATATTAGTTATATGCCCCAAAAATTTGGCTTATACGAAGATTTAACCGTAATTCAAAATCTCAATCTGTATGCAGATTTAAAAGGTGCTGTTGGAAAAGAAAAAGAGCAAAAAATTAAAGAACTTCTGCAATTCACAAGTTTAGAACCATTTCAGGAACGATTAGCAGGAGCTCTCTCAGGTGGAATGAAACAAAAGTTGGGGTTAGCATGTGCCTTGATTACTAAACCCACCCTTTTACTATTAGATGAACCAAGCGTTGGGGTGGATCCCATTTCTCGAAGAGAGCTTTGGAAAATGGTAGAAGAGTTAATTGACCAAGGCATTTCTGTTGTATGGAGTACATCTTATCTGGATGAAGCAGAAAAATGTGATTTGGTTTTGCTATTAAATGAAGGAAAAATCATCTATCAAGGAAACCCAAAAAAGTTAACAGACGAAGTTAAAGAAAGGGTTTTTTACCTTAAAGATATTAAAGACAACAGGCGAAAATTACTAAGAGAAGTTTTAGAGCAAACAAATGTGATTGATGGAGTAATACAAGGTAAAGAAATTCGCGTTGTTACAAGTGAACCCACTAAAAATTTAAAAAGCATTGTTAAAATAGACGATCCTTCCATACAAATTGAACCAGCCACCCCTCGTTTTGAAGATGCCTTTATAGTAGCTTTAGGTGGAGGGCCTGGTGGCAAATCTTTGTTAGCTGAAGCATTTCCTATAAATCAAAAAGCCTCGCAAGAAGTTATTCAAGCAGAGCATTTAACGAAAAAATTTGGAAATTTTGTTGCAGCTAATAATATAACTTTTAAAGTTAGGAAAGGGGAGATATTTGGATTATTGGGACCAAACGGGGCTGGTAAATCAACCACATTTAAAATGCTATGTGGATTATTGCCTCCCACATCTGGGTTTGCTAAAGTGAACGGCTTAGATTTGCAAATAGCACCAAGTGAAGCCAGATCAAAAATCGGCTACATGGCTCAAAAATTTTCTTTATATGGCAATTTAACGGTTTGGCAAAACCTTAATTTTTTTTCTGGAATTTATAATTTAAAAGGTAAAACGAAATTTCATACTATGCAAGAAATGATTGATATATTTGATTTTAAACATTATATCAACGATCAAGCGGATAGTTTGCCACTAGGCTTTAAGCAACGCTTAGCATTAGCCTGCGCGGTTATGCATCATCCGGATGTTTTGTTTTTAGACGAACCAACGTCTGGTGTTGATCCCATAACAAGAAGAGAATTTTGGAATCACATTAATGGACTTGTTGAAAAAGGGGTGACTGTATTAGTGACCACTCATTTTATGGATGAAGCTGAATATTGTGATAGGATAGCTTTAGTCTATAAAGGGCAGACCATTATCATTGGATCACCAGATGAATTGAAGCAAAAAGCTATCACATCCCAAAATCCAAGCCCTTCTTTAGAAGATGCCTTTATTCAACTAATTAAAGAATACAATGAAGATAACTTTGGCAGATAATAACTCTTTAAGACGTTTAAAAGCTTTATTTATAAAGGAATTTTTTCAAATTATTCGCGATCCCAGTAGTATTTTAATTAGTTTAATACTTCCTTTGATTTTACTCTTTATTTATGGCGTGGGAGTTTCTTTAGATATAAATCACTTAAAAATAGGGGTTATTATAGAGGATAAATCTCCCGAAGCTATTAGCTTTGTCCAATCTCTTACAGATTCAAAATATTTTGATGTAAAAATAGCAGAAAATAGAGAAATTTTAAATGAGGATATCGTCAAAGGATACATCAGGGGAATTGTTGTGATTCCTTCTTACTTTACAGCCTTTTCCTATCGTCAAAATTATATAGCTCCCATTCAAGTTATTGCTGATGGAAGTGAACCAAATACAGCAAACTTCGTGCAAAATTATGTAAGAGCTGCTTGGCTGGTATGGTTGCAAACAGAACAGATAAGTAAAAAGCTGCAATTTCCATCATTTGTAAATGTGCAACCTCGTTACTGGTATAATGAAGAATTGAGAAGTCAAAACTTTTTAGTTCCAGGATCACTTGCTATCATCATGACTTTGATCGGTACACTTCT
Source organism: Candidatus Rubidus massiliensis (assembly GCA_000756735.1). Taxonomy (GTDB): domain Bacteria; phylum Chlamydiota; class Chlamydiia; order Chlamydiales; family Parachlamydiaceae; genus Rubidus; species Rubidus massiliensis. The sequence continues at coordinate 755,137 of CCSC01000001.1, forward strand.
AACAGCTTTAGTGATTGCAAGAGAATGGGAAAGAGGTACAATGGAAGCTTTAATGTCAACGCCTGTAACTATTTATGAGATAATAATTGGCAAACTGGTGCCTTATTTTTGCCTTGGAATGCTTTCTATGACCTTATGCGTTATAGTTGCCATTTTTATTTATAAAATTCCTTTTCGAGGATCTTTTATTTTGCTAGGTATAGCTTCTAGCGTATTTTTGATTTCAGCCTTAGGAATTGGACTACTCATTTCTACTGTATCAAGAAATCAATTTGTGGCCGCTCAAGCGGCAATGGTCGCTGCTTTTTTGCCAGGCTTTATCTTATCAGGTTTTATATTTGAAATAAGCAGCATGCCGCTTTGGATTCAAGCGGTCACGTGGCTCATTCCAGCACGATATTTCGTAACCAGTTTACAAACCCTTTTTTTAGCAGGAAATGTGAAATCTCTTTTATTTGGTAGCATTCTGTGCATGATCATTTTTAGTATAGTCATTTTTTTTATTATTGATCGGATTAGTGTAAAAAGGTTGGATTAATGGGTAGAAGAATTTTTTATTTAATCTACAAAGAAATTTTAGCGGTATGGCAAGACAAAAAAAGTCGTATGGTTCTTATTGTTCCACCTATTACCCAATTATTAATCTTCACTTTTGCAGCCACTTTAGATGTGCAAAATGTTACTATTGGGGTTTTAAATAGAGATAATGGGAGCCAAGGTTTTGAATTAATGCAACGTTTTGAGGGTTCACCCTTATTTAAAAAAATTGTCTATTTAACCCATGTAGAACAAATTCAAGATTTTATCGATAATGCTCGAGGGGTTATGGTGGTGCATCTTGATGAGCAATTTTCTAGAAATATGGAAGCTGGAAAGCCCGGTAATATACAGCTTCTTTTAGATGGTAGAAAGTCCAACACTTCCCAAATAGTAGCAGGCTATGCCAATTCTATTATCGATGGTTTTAATCAAGATTTTGTCAAACGAAGAGGAGGAGGAGAGCCTTCCACCCAAATTGTTCCCAGAAATTGGTTCAATCCAAATCTTATCTATTATTGGTTTAATGTGCCCAACTTAAGTGGGGTGTTAACTATGTTAATTGGGTTGATTGTCGTGGCTCTGTCTGTTGCTCGTGAAAGAGAACTTGGTACTTTCGATCAACTTTTAGTTTCACCTATTTTGCCTTTTGAAATTATGATAGGGAAAACTGTTCCGGCCGTCATCATAGGAATGATAGAGGGGTCAATCATCGTTTTTGTAGGGGTATTTCTTTTTGGAGTGCCTTTCACAGGTAGCATTTGGAATCTTTATTTAGGGATGTTTGTTTTTGTGACATCAATTGTTGGAATTGGCTTGTCAATTTCAGCGTTGAGTTTCACACAACAACAAGCCATATTGGGAACTTATGTATTCATGAGTCCATCGGTTCTGCTATCAGGCTTTGCTACACCTATAGAAAATATGCCACAATGGTTACAATATCTAACGTATGCTAATCCTTTACGTTACTACATAACAATTGCTAAGGGTGTCTTTTTAAAGGCTATGCCATTTTCTGTAGTTCTCCATTATACTTGGCCAATGGCTCTAATTGCTGTTTTAAATTTAACTTTTGCTACCTACTTTTTCAAAAGAAAGGTAGGATAATAACGTTAAATGAAAGGTTAATTATGACAACATGTAATGTGACTTCGCAATACACTGCAATCGACAAATTAAAAAGATTAAAAGAGCAATGTTATATTTTTGTCAGCAATAATGGTAATGTACAAGAAGTACTTTCAAAAGCTCTGGAGATTTTAAGTGAGTATCGACATCAATTGAATAAGAAGAAAAAAGATAATCGAAGACTTTGTATTTTTATACAAGTGGTAAAACTACCAAAAGAAATCATTTATGCGAGACATCTTGCCAAGATAGAGCAAATTTACCAGGAAATGCTAGAGATTTCTTGTATGGAAGAAAAGTTTTTTTCTAAAAAGTACTAAATCGTACATTTTTATTTCATTGAAAGCTATTCCTCACATTGCAATTCTTCAATCGTTGAAACTTCCATGGCATTCCAATTGCCTCCTAATGCTTTAATAAGTTGGATGGTGGCTTGGTATCTTTGACCTTGTAATCTTACATGATTTAGCTCTAAATCATATTGGATCCTTTGATTTTGAATAACTTCAGTATAGTTCACAAGCCCAGATTTGTATCTTTTATTAGATAAAGTTGTTGTGTCTGTCGCACTTGCTAAGGCACGACTTAAAGAGGAAAACTGCTTGGATTGATTTTGGAGGGTAACTAAACTGTCTTCCACTTCTTGAAAGGCTTGTAGAATAATTTTTTCGTAATTTTCTAAACTTTCTTCAAATTGGGCTTTAGCAAGGAGTAAATTAGCACTTTTTCTGCCCCCATCAAAGAGGGTTTGGTCTGCTAAAAAACCTACGCTGAATAGCCTAGAACGTGCTTTAAATAAATGCTTTAATTCAAGGGTTAGATATTCAAAAGCACTGTTTAAATTTAAAGAAGGGAAAAATGAAGCATAAGCGGCTCCGATTTTAGCATGGCTGGAGGCCATTTGTCTTTCAGCTTGCGCAATATCAGGGCGCCTTAATAATAATTCTGAAGGCAAACCTATTGGTATTTTGGGGGGATCGAATTCTAAAGGTTGCAAAGCAATCGTTAATTGACTGGCGGGCAGGCCGATCAAAGTGGCAATAGCATTTTCATAAGTACCTCTTTGACCAAGAGTTTGGTAATAATCAGCTTCGGCTGAATAAAATTCTTCTTCTGCCTGGCTTAAATCTATTTTAGTACTTAAACCCTTTTCAAAACGGGAACGATTAATCCGTAAATTTTCTTTTCTAATCTCTAAAATAGCCGCCAAAACTTTTAATAATTTATCTGAGGTTCGTAAGTTAAAATATACATCGGCTAAATTTGTAGTTAACGAAAGCATAGCCGTGCGATACGCTTCTTCTTGTGCTTGATAGTTGTAATAGTCAACTTCAAACAAACGTTGGTTTTTTTGCCATAGATCAATTTCATAAGACAAATTAATCGGCAATAGAAGGTAGGCAATGTCAATATTTTTTAAAGAAATGGGAGGCAAGATGGTAGTTAAAGGTCTTAGTCTATCTAGAGGAGTTAGGTTTACTGGACCATTGATTTTAGAACCGGCTGGGCTAAAACTTAGTTGAGGAAAAAGGGCTGCTTGACTTGTTAAAGAAGTAGCTCTTGCTTGTGCAATGCGGCTTAAGGCTATATGAATATCTTTATTGTTTTCAAGTGCTTGCCATTCTAAATGATTTAAGACAGAATCGTGAAACACTTCCCACCAATTGCAATAATTGGGTAAAACAGGCTCTTCTTCTAACTCTTGATTTTTCCATTGGATAGGAGGGGTAAATTGGGGTTCATGATACTTTGGACCTACGCGACAGCTACATAAGCTGGCCGTAAGGGAAAGAATGGATATCAAGCGTCTTATGCTTTTCATAAAATTAGCAATTTATAGCTTACGTTATCGTTTGCTAATTTACTAGCCGCACAGTTGAGAAATAAAATCTGCGAAACAAACGATAACAATATTTATTTAGTAGGTTATTTAGCTATTTATTTTATCTATTTAAAATAACCTGCCGTACTTGTCTATACAGCAGATTTTTTAAAAATGTCTTAAATTATTTTTTATGCGTAAGAGATGTTATTAAAGCAATAGCAAAATTAAGCTAATAATCCCATAACGTGGAATGATTTTGAGGATAATAATTAATTTTAATTTAAGAAGAACTTTCTGATTTGCCATCCCATTTATTTTCACTATCTGACCAACTTGAACTATAGGACGTATATACAACCATTTGCATAGTTCCTCTTCTTGGCGGAGGTTCTTTTGGAATGAGGGGATTACTGGCTAAGGTAGTTAATTCTAAAAATACAGATTCTTTCCCTTTTTCTCGATCTTGAACTTCGAACAATTTAATGAGTTTTTGCCATTCGGTAACGAGTCTTTGTACTTTTGGATTTTTTGAACCATCTTCTTCTAAATTAAAGTCCTTTTCGAAATAATAAGAAGCCCGGATTAAATGACGATCTTTAAGCTTACCTTGTTCGGCTTTAGTCAATATCAATTGAATGATACGATTTCTAGTTGATGAGATAACAAGAAGGTCAAATGGGTTTAATTTACCATAAAGCCTTTCATGCGTTTTCAAAGTATCGGAGGGAGTAATTGTTTTATTTAAATCAATCACCCAAGCCAACAATTTTTCACTTTGTAGAATGAGTGGGATTTTCATTCGTTTTAAATCTAAAGAACTGGCACACATTTCAATATAAGTTGAACGTTTGCTAATACTTTTGGTATGCTTAACGATTTTTTTGAAAAAAGCAGTTTTGAGTAAAGAATCTAGGTCGTTTTTCTGGTATGCAATATAAGCATCTTGAATATATTGCTTTCTTTTTTCCTCTAGTTTTATTTTTTTAGATAGCATTCTATTGTTAGGTATATTTTGGATTCCTTGAAAAATATTTTCTAATGTTTCTGTAAAAATTGCTTTTTCTTTTTCTTTAAATGTTTGCTCGGTTTCTTCGTTATTATTTGGAAGAATATTGTAATTAAAAACTACACCTAAATCCGATAACCAATTAGCGTGAACGTTCGTCATAAAACTCCTAAAATTAAATGGCTCTTGGGGATTTTCAAGAGCCATGATTTGTTTGCTATCAAACTTTTAAAGAAAATCTTATTTATTTTCTGCTTGATTTGTCTCTAATTCATCTTTTTTATCCAATAGCATAACATGTATTGCAGGATCGATGACTGTGTTTAATAGTGCATTAACTTCAGCAAGTTGAGGGTTTGTAGTTTCTTCTACAGGTTGTTGAGGAATAACCTGTTCTTGTTCTAAAACTAAAATGGCACAATTATCGACCTTTTCAGCTGTAACAGTCACTGGCATTTCTTGAGTAACCTCAGAACTTAGAGTTGATGGTGTTTGGTTTGCTACAATAACTCCAATATCTCTTGATTCATATTCCTCATTGCCTTTAGTTTCATCGAAGCTTTTTCCAGAAACAACAGGCTCATGCTCAATCGGAGTTTCCGTAACTAAAATATCCCTTTGACTTTGAATGGTAGCTACAGGTTCTTCACTTTTACTTTCAGGGGTATTATATCTTACTTTATTATCAGGTCTGTCTTGAGGAGCTGTAACCGGTGTTGATCCTTTTCCACCAAAATGTTCACTACTATGGGTTCTACTATGTGTTAAAGTTGGTGAACTATGGTTTTCAACCTTGTTATTAATGTTAGTGTTGTTGTTATTGTTTAATTCAAGTTTAACTTCTTGCGATTTTTTCTCTGGCACCATCGGATCGTTTTTAAATGTTTCTAATCCATTTACGACAGCTTTTATCAATTTTTCTCTGTATTTTTCGTTAATATTTACAATTAGTTTTTTATAGTTTAGGCAAAGATGTTCTATAGCTTGATTGGCAGGAAGAATATCCATACCTCCTTTAATAAAATCAGCTATTTCTTGAAGATCAGATCGATCCATTTTACCTTCTCGGATATTAGCAAAAATAGTTCGTTGCAAAACATCCCTTTCTTCTGAAACTTTTTTTTCCGTTTCAGGATCATTTTTTACAGATTGTAAAAATTTTTCTTGAATGTGTGCGTTTGTTGGTTCCAATATGACTAAATTAAAATGTTTAAACCATTCGTTTACATTGGTATGTGCTAATTTATGATTTTTAGCTTCTAAAGGAATACCCATATTGGCTAATTGTTTATCAGTCGCTTTTAATAATACCAAATGTAATTGATGTTGTTTAGTCGTGAGGTGTGGATGTTTAGCCAGTTTTTTAAAGAGTTTAGTTTGTAAAATATTTAAACTGGAAAATTGATCATTTACTTTATGTTTCTTTTTTTCTTTTTTGGTCTGTGTTGAAATAAATGTATAAGCTTTATCGATAAGAATATTTCTTTTTTCAGTATCTTTAAGTTGTTTAGATGCTACCCGCTCTTTTCCTTTTTCTAAAACGGCTGTTATCACAGTTGTTATTCGAGTAACAAAATTTTCTTTCGTTTCAATGCCATTTCCATTAAGAATATCGCCTAAATCATAAAGCCAGTTTCGTGGTGGGGTTGGGGTTGAAGTACTTGCTTTTTGCATAAAAACTCCTTGTAGAATGTAGTATAAAATTTTTAGCTTTTCATTGCGCAAGCAATGATAAGTTTTAGGCATTAAAGCAAACTTAAGATTTTAATTAAAACCAAAACTATTATTTTTTTTGATGATATAATCTTTTCAAATTCTATGTCTTTTTTTCGTATAAGGTTAATATATAGGATCGATTGGGATAACATAAGTCCAATTGCTATCACTCATAAAAAATTTGAGCTTGACAGATTTTTGGAGTATTAATAAAGGTGTTGACCTCTAAGTAATTTTTAAAATTATCTTTATAATTTTTTAACTATTTCGATTATAAATAATAAAAAATAATTGCTAAAAATTTAACTATAATTTAATTTGCACAAAAAATTATTAATGGGGATGTCAATGAAGATAATTAGTTTGTTTATTTTTGTATTCTTAACAATTTTTTCTTATGGATCTGATTGGCACGATAACTGGACTAATGCAGTACAATATTGTGAGCTTTCAAAATACGAAGATGCAGAAAACGAGTTTAATTTAGCGATTAATAATTTAGAAAAAAATAATGATATCGAACATCCGTATGTTTATGTTGATAGAGCTAGACTTTATTTACTTCTATCAAGATACCAGGAAGCATTAGTCGATTTAAACAAAGCTATTGAGTCTAAATACCTAACTGCTAATGATAAAACGCGAGGACTTGTAACTCGAATAATGGTATGTAGTAATTTACAGATGGAAGAACAAGTTTTGGCTGATTTTGACAGTTTTAAAGCCCTATCTCCTAACTTTCCAAAGGTTGAATTTACTAAAGAAAAGGTAATTATTAGAAATGTGCCTAAATCAAAATGTTATAAAAATTTAGCTAAAGCATTTTTACTTGGATCGCAAATATGTAAAAAGGAAAGTGACATAATCGAGTATAGTTCTGGAATTATGATTGCTAGAAGAAGTATTTGTAATTGTGGATGTGATAAATTAATTAACGCTGCAGGAAGTCAACAAGATGTAGATCAAAAAAAAGTTGATAGTTGTAAGTATTGGTGCGATAAATCAGCTTTGGCGGGTATGGCATGGTGTTCAAAGGTTTTCAAAAAATGGGATTGCCAGACTTCATGTATATTTGCTGTGGATTTAATTAAAGATGGCTGTCATTGGTGTTGTGAATCAGGAAGTTTTTATCGTAAATGCATTAAACCAGTTGATGATATTTTACAATATATACCCTCTCCTTGCGAACCTGGTTGGGACTAATACTATTCTTGAACTATTAATCTAGTTTTTTTAATCAATGAATTCTTATATTAAACTATATGATATATATTATTTTACTTAAAAAGAATAATCGAAAAATCTTAGTTAAAGATTAATATGAAAAAAGTTATTACATGGGCTATTATCCTTATAGCGTTTATTATCGCAAGCGTAGAAGCTTTTCATGGTAACTTCATCCGACTTTTCTTCTATTCTGGTATTTTATTATTTATGTGGTTTTTTAATTCTATTAAAAATAAGTGAATGAATAGAAATGCGACGTGGAATCCATCGCATTTCTAAAATCATTTATAATTTTTCTGAAACAGTTTTTTTAGCAAAAACGTATTCACCTAATCCATAACCTAAAAAAGAAATAAAGACGCACAAGAGCTCTTTTGGTATTGAAAAGGGGAAAATGCTGTAGAAAACAAAACTAACAAAGCCAAAGCTAATCGAAAAAAGGGCCGCATAGAAATTGCCTTCTTTTTTAAAAAAAGCAATAAATATGGGGGCAAACAAACAATAAACGGATAACTCATAGCTAAAAATTAACAAGTCGACAATGTTTGTAAAAAGGTAAGAGCTAAATAATCCTAAAATCGCAATGCTTGCAGTAATTAACTGCGCATCTTTAATTTTGTTTTTTGTGAAACTAAAGTCAAAATCTTGGGAAAGATTAGAGCTTATAGCATTAATTAACGAATCGGCGGTAGAGATAATGGCTGCAAGTATGGCGCAGGCGATTAACGCTGTTATGATAGGGTTTGTTAATTGCTCAACAACTGCCATAAATACACTGCCATTTTCTGGGATGGCTATACCCATTTGGTTTGCCAATGTACCAAAATAAACAGGTATGCAACAAATTAATATTGTGGCAATGGAAGCCCATAACGTAGCATTTGATATAGTTTTCCCATTTTCTCCTGCAAAACATCTTTGACCCATATCTTGTTCTATTAACATAAAAAGTAGCGGCATAAATAACCAACCGTACGCTTTTTCAGAGGGAAGGGAAATGTCTAAAGGTTCATTGACTAAAGGCAAACTATTCCCAAAAAAAACAAAATAAATAAGTGCCATGATAAAGGAAAATACAAAAAAAGAGGCTTGAATCACATCAGTTGCAACGACAGCTTTAAAGCCACCAACTGTTGTATAAGCAATCACAATGATCCAAAAAAGGTTAAACCAAACGGGATTTTCAACGCCGACAGTAACCATAAACTTTTTAGAAGCAATAAATTGTGCCATCAAAATAAGAAACAGGGAAAAAATAGATAAAAAAGAAGCAAACTTTTTTAAAGCGGGGGATTTGTAAAATACTTCAAAGATTTGCGCTATAGTACTTACTTTAAAGCGGGTCATTTTTTCTCCTAAACCAAAGCTTAATGTTAATAAGCCAAGGGAGGCGCCTAAAGGATAAAGGAGGACCCACCAACCGTAATTATAGGCTTCTTCTGTAGAACCTAAAATTAAACCCCCACCAACTTGGGTAGCTAAAAAAGTCATCATTAAGGGGAAGAAACGAACCGTTTTTCCCGCAAGAAAGTAATCGTCTTGGTTGCTGTTTGTTTTAGCAGATTTTGATCCAATCCAAAAACAAACGCATTGCAAACTAAATAAAAAAAACAAAAAAGCATAATAATTCATAATCATTCCTAAAAAAAGCTAAAATATTTGTTATTAATTAAGAGAAGAAGGACTTATTGGAAATGATGATGAAAATGATGGAAGGAATGAACAGCTGAAAATTGTTTATTTATTAATAATATTTTCCTCTGGCATTCAGATTCTTCCATAATACCTCTGTTAGGTTTTTTTAAGTTTGTAAAAGTATGGATAATTATTACAAACTATCACCCTCTTTGTCAAATTTATTATTGTACTAATTGAATCCTTTAGTAAGATGAATTAAAAAAGGGTTAATTTAAGGATCGCTTATGGATGCTCCTTCATGTGAACTATTTGGTTTTAAGGATCACTTTTACTATTTTCATGCATTAAGAACAATCGGAACAGCTCCTTTAGGCTCAGCTGATATAGCTGAATGTTGGCGTGCGATCCAAAACATTGAAGAGGGTAATGATGAAAGCTGGCATAAAGCTTGGCATGATTTGGCACAAAAAGTTGAAATAAATGGGAATGAATATCTCCAAAAAAAGCATCTTTTTAGCGCATCCAACGCCTTTGCACGAGCTTCTAATTATTATCGCGCAGCTGAATTCTTATTACATACAAATAAAGAAGACCCAAGAATTTTAACTACCTGGAAAAAAAGTAAAGATTGTTTTCGAAATTATTTAAAGTATGGATCAGGATACAAAGTTGAAGAGTTTGCCATTCCTTTTGAAAATACCACTTTACCAGCCTATCTTGGATTTGTAGATGATAAACCAAGGCCATTGATTATTGCCCAAACCGGATATGATGGTACTTCAGAAGAGCTATTTTTTGTTTTGGGTAAAGCCGCTTTAGAGCGGGGCTTTCATATCTTAATTTTTGAAGGGCCAGGGCAGGGCGCAGTCATCAGAGAGCAGCATATCCCTTTTCGCTCTAATTGGGAAACCGTGATAACTCCAGTTATTGATTCTATTTATAATCACCCTTTGGTGGATAATCAAAAAATTATTTTAATGGGTATAAGCATGGGTGGGTATTTAGTCCCCCGGGCTTTAGCGTTTGAAAATCGGGTAGCCTTAAGTGTCGTGAATGGGGGAGTGTATAATTTTCATGAAATCTTTATGAGAGATACCCCACCAGATCTTGAAACTTGGTTAGATAGTCCCGAAATTTGTGAAGAAATTGACAAATTTTTATACATTGAAATGCAAAAAAGAAGTGAAATTAGATGGGCTATTTCACATGGCATGTATGTCTTTCAAGTTCCAACTCCTTCTGCCCTTTTCAGAGTAACCAGAGATTACCATTTAAGAGATGTTATTAAAGAAATAAAAACAAAAATGTTAGTTGTTGATAGTGAAAATGATTTACTTATGAAAGACCAGGGAAAAAAATTCTACACAACTTTGCAAGCCCCTAAGGATTATCTTTTTTTTACAACACAAGAAGGGGCTGGTGAACATTGCCAAATTGGCGCCTCTCAGCTTTCTAATGAAAAAATTTTTAATTGGATTGAGGAAAACATTTAAATAAAAATATTCTTACGCTAACATCCATTTTCATGTTTTTTTGAGAAATTGATGTTTCGGTTGCCTTTTATTTTTCTCTTCACAGTCTTGTCGATCTTTACCTCAAATTTTTTTGCCAAGGATTATCAATTAGATCAAAAAATTGGACAAATGATTATCGTTGGTTTTAAAGGATATAAGATTGATGATGAGCCAAAACTGGTCGAACAGATAAAAAAAGGGATGATCGGCGGAGTTATCTTATCTGATTTTGATACGGCAAGCCAAACTTACGAAAGAAACATTAAAAATAGTTCCCAACTAAAGCGTCTTTGCCAAAGTATTCAATCTCTTGCAAAAATTCCTTTATTTATTTGCATAGATCACGAAGGGGGTGTCGTTTGCCGTTTAAAGCAAAAAAATGGTTTTCCTTCCACAATGTCTCAGCAATCTTTAGGGGAAATTGATCAACTATCCTTTACATATCAATATAGTGAGTTTGCGGCCAAAGTTTTAAAAAACCACGGCATTAATTTAAATTTAGCGCCTGTCGTGGATGTAAATCGAAATAAAAATTGTCCATGTATCGGAAAAAAACAAAGAAGTTTTTCCTCAGATCCTTTAAAAGTACACGATCATGCAAAAGAAATGATTTGTGCTTATAAAGATGTAAATGTTTTAACTTGTATTAAGCATTTTCCAGGTCATGGTAGTTCAAATAACGATACTCATTTAGGTTTTGTCGATGTCACAAATACATGGTCGAAATTTGAATTGATCCCTTATAAAAAATTAATAGATGAAGATTTAGTAGATATTGTCATGTCAGCTCATGTCACAAACTGTGCAATTGATCTAGATTTTCCCTCTTCACTATCTAAAAATACCGTTTCAGGTGTTTTGCGGGATTACTTAAGATATGAAGGAGTAGTTATGACAGATGACTTACAAATGAAAAGTTTAACCGATTTCTTTTCTTTAAAAGATGCTATAAAATATGCAATACAAGCGGGCAATGATTTGTTGTTATTTGCAAATCATGAAACCTATGATATCGAAATAGCTCCTAAAGTCATTCACTATGTCAAACAATTAATTTTAGAGGGGGAAATAACTGAATTGCAAATAAACCACTCCAACGAAAGAATACAAAAATTAAAGCTACGCCTTCAAGAATCCAACTAACCGAATGGGTGATTCTGTTCCCCCAACTATTTTTAAAGGTAGGGCACTCACATAAGCCCTAATTGGTGGTAAAAGGTTAGCGTGATTTACATTTTCTATGATCATTATTTCATTCGAAAGTAAAATTTCATGCACCAGAAATTGACTATTTGGTAAATCAGGGGATAATGTATCAATTCCAAGGGCTGCGATTTTTCTTTTTAAAAGTTCTTTTGCGACATCGGGAGAAACCGATGGATACTGCATATGCCCACTTTGCTTTTCATTTCTATATTTTTTAGGGTTAGACCAGTAGTTGCACCAACCAGTATGAATGATTACAATGGTATCTGATTCGATAACTCCAAATTTTTTTTCAAAATCAAATAGCTCCTTTAAGGAAAATACAAAGTATTCATCTGCTATTGACGAAACATCTATGACATAGGCTTTAGCTATAAACTTATTTAAGGGCAATTCATCTATCTTTTTGCTACCTTTGTAATGATAAGGGGCATCGATATGTGTGCCAATTCCAGCTTGCAGTAAGATTTCTTGAACTTGAAACTCATCGGTAGGTAAACTTTTACATCTAATGTCAAAGCCACACGATCCATTCCAAGTCGGGCAGTCGTCATGTAAAGGTTGTGATAAATCAACCATAGTAAAATTATTAAGCATAGGTTTATTTATAGATAAATTTTTAAGTAAAACTACCCCAAATTATTAAAAAGATTATTTAAGGCTTCGGCATAAGTTGGGTGAGCAAATATTGCATTTTGCAAAACAGAATATTGAAGTTTACCAAGCATTGCTATTTCTATCATCGACATAATTTCGCCAGCTTCTGTACCAATTATTGTGCAACCTAAAATTTCATTTGTTTTGGCATCAATAATCACTTTAATAAATCCACGTGTATCGCCAACTTCGATGGCTCTAGCTACATGGCTCATGGGCATTTTTGCTATTAGTATCTCTTTCTTTAATTCTTTTGCTTTTTTCTCGTTTAATCCAATACCTGCCACTTGAGGATCGCTAAAAACAGTGTAAGGAACAAGCCTATTCACTAAGGACACATTTTTTCCATCTATAAGATTTGCTTTAACTATTCGGTAGTCATCATAGGATATATGAGTAAAAGCTGGGCCACCTTTCACGTCACCTAAGGCATAAACATTTTTGACATTTGTTTCTAATTTATCATTTACCTCAATAAATCCTTTTGGATTCAATAATACGCCACTTTTTTCCAACTGTAAAGGTTCTATATTTGCCTTTCTTCCAGTAGCTATTAATAGATGCGAACCTTCAATATCTATTTCTTTATCCCCTTGTAAAAAAGTTACTTTTATTTTTTCGCTTACTTTAGAAATTGCTTGAGTTTTAGCATCACAATAAATAACTAGTCCTTCTTCTTCCAAGATGGTTTTTATTTCCTTGGAAACATCAACATCTTCATTAGGTAACAAGTATGCATTTCTTTGAATGATGGTGACTTTACTTCCAAGACGATGAAAAAGTTGTGCAAATTCAAGTCCTATATAACCACCTCCTAAAACAATTAAATGTTGAGGCAGGTGTGTCAAATCCATAATAGTCGTTGATGTGAGATAGGGAATAGAATCTATACCAACTATTTTTGGAATAGTCGGTGTTGCGCCAGTGTTGATAAAAATAAAATTGGCATCAATCAGGCTTTTATGATTATTTTCTTGTGTGATTTCAATGGTATGAGAATCTATAAACTGAGCCGTTCCTTTGAAAATTTCGATATTGGATTCAAGGTTTAACGCATCTTCACTACTTTTTCGAAAACTGTTTACTATGTTATTTTTTCTCTCAATAATCTTTTCTAGATCAGTTGATACTTCTTTGACATTGATGCCAAATTTTTGTGCATTTTTTGCAAGGTAAGATATTTTTCCACTTGCAATCATGGTTTTTGTCGGTGTACAACCTCGATTAATACAACAACCGCCTATTTCACTTTCTTCAATGATAGCGACTTTTTTACCACTTTTTGCAAAAGCTTTGGCTAAAGGATTTCCAGCTTGTCCAGATCCAATTATGATGATTGAAAATTCTTGGGTTTTCATTTTACTTTAACTTCTGTAAACTTAAAAAATACATTTATCTTGTTTCTAAATTTATGTGTAACTTACAAACTTTATGTTTTACAAGGAAAAATTATGCTAACAAGTACTGAAATTTTTAAAAGTTTACATGATGTAGTTCAACCTTATGCGGCAGTTTTACTAGATGCCTACGGAGTATTTTGGGGCGGCAATGCCTGCGGTTTATTACCTAATGCGGCTGAAGCTATGGAAAAACTTGTAAAAAAAGGGAAAATAGTTGGCATTTTGTCTAATAGCACACAATTATCCCAAAAAGAAATTGATAAAGTCAGTAAGGCAGGTTTAACTCTTGGTAAACACTTTCACTTTTATATAACTTCTGGCGATGTTGCAAAAAACATTTTTTTAAATCCCCACCAACATATCCCTTTTCTTACTCCCAAAAGAAAATTTTATGTTTTTGCTGGCAAAAGTCATAATTTTAACTCTTATAAAGATATTTTTTTCGATAGTGAATTTCAAGAAACACAAAGCCTTGAAGAAGCTGATTTTATTTATTTAAATGTTCCCCATATAAATGATTGTAATCAATTAGATCCTTTTGCTTTCAAATCTGAAATTGAAGAATTGATAGCATCCAAGTTACCAGTTATTTGTGCAAATCCCGATAAGTACGCCCAAGAAGGTGACCCACCCACTTTGTACGTTAGACAAGGATCCATAGCACAATATTTTGAAAATGTTTATTACATTGGAAAACCCTATCATCAAATTTTCACAACTGCTTTACAGAAATTAAAAAATTTTGACATCCATTCTCTTTCTTCGATCTTAATGGTTGGAGACACTCCCGAAACAGACATTGCTGGAGCAAATAAGCAAGGTCTTCATTCTGCTTTAATAGTAAATGAGGGGGTTATGAAAGAAAGGATATCTAATATGGGTTTAGATAGTGCCATTAGTCATTTATCAATTTCAGAACTTCCCACTTATTTTATAGAAAAATTATGACATTTACTTTACATCCAAACTTACAATCAAAAGTATTTGTTTGCTCTTTACCATTATGCGAAATCTTGCTGGAAAATAATTTTTATTATCCCTGGATTTTTTTAGTTCCGAGGGTTGAGAATGTTTCAAAAATCTTGGATTTGTCTAAAAATGAGCAAGCTCAACTTTTTTTGGAACTCGAGATTGCACAAAAAATAATTTGGGATACGTTTAAGCCAGATCAGTTAAATGTTGCCGCGATTGGAAACAAAACGCCTCAATTGCATATACATGTAATTGGGCGATATGTGAACGACCCCGCCTGGCCAAGTACTGTTTGGGACTATGATAGTAAGATCTGTTATCCAATTGAAGTGTTACAAGAGCGCACAAGTTTTTTAAAAATAAAATTTGAAGAAAGTATGGCTTGCTTATGATTTAGGTTTAGCTTTAATGGTTATAGTTTTTGTGATTTCAGCCACTGTATTATTGTGAGCATCCAGAATGGGGATCACTTTGATCCATTCACTTTTTCCCTTTTCTCTAACTTCTTCAATGATCGATTCTAGTTCTTCATCTTTTAAAATGAAATCAGCATATAAATCTGTTTTGCCAGGCTTTAAATATCTAATCGTACTGGCTTTATCCCACACGATATAATTTTTTCCTAAATTGTTGATCAACATAACCATATAAAAAGGATCTGCGAGTGAGAAAATGGAACCCCCATATTGTGTTCCAACATAGTTTGCATTCCAAAAACGAAGTTTTAATTTGGCTTTAATATGGTGATAATCTCTTGAACAATAAAGGATTTGTATCCCTGTAAATAGAAAAGGAGGCCAAAAATTCCAAAATTTAAGTAGCCATTTTTTCTTCATAGCATACACTATTTTTTTAAGTGCAATTCATATAAAAAAATTAAAGAGTTTATTATCAATTTTATTTAAGACATAACTTAAGAACTTAATTATATAAGTTTTAGGCTTACTTTAATAGTTTGTGATTATAAGTTATCTATAATCTTTCAGGGAATGGTTGGCAATAGATTATGTTAATATTTCATCATTTTTTTTCTAAAAAAAATTCGTTAACACAAAAAGTAGAATTTAGGAGTAATAATTTACTAAATCATGATGAACTAATCTTGTCATGGAATGCTCAAAGACCAAAAAAAGGTTTTTATTGTATAAAAATAGCTTATTTTCATGAAAAGTGGACTACCGCTCACTCCTATGTGGTTTGGGGCGTGAATCATCAATATACTTTTTCTTTAAATACGAGTATTTATACGTGTCACCAAGATCTTATTTCCTTTAAACAAAAAATTAGTCGTTTTAAAGTTATTATTGAAGCTAAAAGAGGGGCGAATTTAAACAACTTTTATTCTATTTCAGCTCTTTGGACTAATTCCGGTGAGATCTTAGATAAGCAAATGGCAACCACGAAGGCTTTGATAGAAATGAGCGTTCCTAAAATTTCCCAAAAACAATTCAAAAGCCCAATTATTAATCGGATTTGCTCACCCACCTCGTGTGCTTGTGTTTTGCAATTTATTAATAATAATTTAGTTAATCCTATCCATTTTGCAAAAAAAGTCTATGACAAAAAATTTGATATCTATGGGAATTGGGTATTAAATGTAGCGGAAGTCTCCCATTATTTAGGACCTAATTGGCTTTGTTTCGTCACAAGATTAAAAAGTATTCAGGATTTGATCACTCATTTAAAGTATAAAATCCCCATTATTGTAAGTGTAAAAGGGGAATTAAAAGGTGCCGAACATTCTTATCCAAACGGACATTTACTGGTGATAAGAGGAATTGATACGGAAAATAATCGTATACTTTGTATGGATCCAGCTTTTTCAAATCCTGAGCAAACTTATATAACCTACGACTTATCTGATTTTATGACTGCCTGGGAAAAAAGAAATGGATTAGCTTATCTATTTAAACCGACTTGCCCTTTGACTTAAAACTCATTTTTTTTCTATAGATGAAAGAAAGGAGAAAATAATGAAATCACTTTTTATCTCATGTTTTGTACTTGTAAGCAGTTTGCTCAGTGCGGAACTAACGAATTGTTGTTGCAACGATTGTAAATGTGAGATCGAAAGGAAATGCGCTTGCCATCACCTTAAATCTTGCGATTGTCAAAAAGATTGTCAATGTAAAGAGGCATGTCATTGCAACGAAATAAAAAAATGTCATAGCGATTGTCATTGCAATGCAAAATAATGCAAATCCTTTAATTACACGGAAATATTTACAAGATTGGCAAAACAGCCTAAAAGATAATCCTTACCTAAACGATCAAGATTTTACACATAGCATTTCCTTATATTTTCCCGATCATAGAGAACTTCAAGAAAGCCTAAAAATTTTTGGCGAAAATATTGTTAATGAGGCTGAGCCTCTTGTTATCGAAAATAATCTACCTAATAATTTACCCCGCCTAGAGAGCTATGATGGAATTGGCAATAAAAAAGAACAAATTATTCACCATCCGACTTACGAAAAGAGTGGTAATATCATCTATTCAAGTGGTCTATTGTCTAAAATGAAACAAGCGGGTCGCTTATTAGAAGCTTTAACCTTTCTTTTTTTATCGGGTCAATTGGGAGAAGCTGGACATAACTGTCCCATGGCTTGTTCGGCAGGGATTATTCGTGTTTTGCAAAAAGTTTCTGACTTCCCTGAAAGAGAAAAACTTATTGAAAAATTAGTCGAGCCTTCTTTTTCCACTAATTATACCGGGGCCCAATTTTTAACAGAGGTTCAAGGTGGCTCTGATGTTGGGGCAAATGCAGTCGAAGCTCGCTTTGTTGATGGTGTTTGGAAAATCTATGGTGAAAAATGGTTTTGTTCTAATGCAAATGCAGAATTGTTTTTGATTACTGCAAGATACAATAAAGAAAAAAATGGTACAAAAGGGCTTGGGTTATTTTTGATTCAATCTAAAAGAAAAAATGGAAGTGCAAACCATTTTCATATCAGAAGATTAAAAGATAAGATTGGCACTCGTTCTATGGCATCGGCAGAAATAGATTTTTTAGGAGCGGAAGCCTTGCCTGTAGGAGCGCTTGAAGAGGGATTTTCCTTGGTAATGGAAAACGTATTACATATTTCTCGTCTATTCAATACTTTTTGCGTGCTAGGAATGGCAAGACGAGCCTATACAATTGCTAAAAGTTATGCTAACTATCGCTTCGCTTTTGGAAATCCTATTATTAACTATCCTCTTGTACAAGAAAATTTAGCAATCATTAAAGCTGAAAATAATGCTTTACTAGCTTCAATTTTTGCAACTACACATTTGCAAGATGTATGTGATATGGAGCAGACAAAAGACCCGAACAAAAAATTACTTTTGCGATTATTGGCTAATCTTAATAAATACTTTTCAGCTTTTTGGTCAGTCCAGCATATTCATCATGCCTTAGATGTATTAGCTGGTAATGGCGCTATAGAAACTTTTTCTATCATTCCCAGATTATTAAGAGATTGCATTGTTTGTGAAAATTGGGAAGGCACACATAATGTCTTGCGTATGCAAATATTGCGAGATATTCATAAATATCAGGTAGATCAAATATTTATTACCCATTTAAATCAAATTGTATCTACTGAATTACAATCTCATTCCAAAGTGAGTATCATTCAACAACAGTTACTAAAGTTACAAAAACATCTAGATTCTTTTAAAAAAGAAGATCCTATTTTACAAAGTTTAAAAATTAAATCTTTAGTAGATGAAATGGCATCTCTTTATGCAGCAACTCATTTATTAATTGAAAGTAAAACTAGTCTTTCAAAAGAGTATTGTTTTGATTTATTTACACAACACCACCTAAAGCCACAGCCTATTCTCATCAATAAAGAATATGTAGAGTTATTAAAAAATATTCTGAGTTTTTAAAAATTGTAAAAAGTAATCCAAACATTCTTTACCTCCGGGAATTAGCGGTAAAGTATAGGCCTCTTGCAAAGTAGACCATCTATATTCAAGGTGCTCTTCTAGCGCTAAATGAATAGATGGTAACATTGGCAAAAGATAGAAAAACATATGATAGTTGTAACGCAACTGATCTATATCTAAATGAAGTAATCCAACTTTTTGAAAGTTAACTGAAGAAATAATTATCCCAACCTCTTCATAAACTTCCCGAATCACACAATCTTTAGCTGTTTCTTGTGGATGAATTTTGCCAGCAGGCACTCCCCATGTATTGCCATAAGGCTTATTTGGATGTCTTTTAACCAGCAATAGCTTTTGATTATAAAAGCAATAGCAACTGGCAACTTCTATATCACAACGAAAATTTTTAGGTTTTGAATAGTAGACTTTATAGTTCATTTTAGAAACGAAAAAGAATGGAGCTTAAGTATAAAATATAAAATATCGCAGCAGCAATTAATCCAGATAGGGGAATGGTTAAAATCCATGACCACATAATTTTTCCAGCAATTTTCCATTTAATATGGGAAAAAGGTTTTACAGCGGAACTAATCCCGATAATAGCGCCAGTTATAGTATGAGTGGTGGAAACTGGAATTCCAAGTTCAGTTGCTAAAAATAAGGTAAAAGCTCCTGCCGTTTCAGCTGAAAATCCATCAATTGGTTTTAATTTAGCTATTTTCATTCCCATCGTTTTAACAATACGCCAACCACCCATACAAGTCCCTAAGCTCATGGCAAAATGACAAACAAAAATGATCCATGCCGTATCGGGATTTTTTAAAGAAAGGGTACTGTTGTAATTTAAAAACCCTGATGCGATGAGCAAAGCAAAGATGACACCCATTGTTTTTTGGGCATCATTAGCTCCATGCCCAATAGAATATAATGCGGCTGATAGTAATTGTAGACGCCTAAACTTTTTGTCGACTTTAGTTGGTGATGTTCGACTGTTTAACCAATACACACATACGATTATTATAAATCCAAGAATAAATCCAATTAGGGGAGCTAATACAATAAAAAGGATGGTTTCAAAAAGCATATGCCATTGTAAAGCAGATAAACCAGCGTAGGTTATGCCAGCGCCAGATAGTCCTCCAATCAAAGCGTGTGAAGAACTGGTAGGTAGTCCTAACCACCAAGTAAGCAAATTCCAAAGGGTTGCTCCCATAAGACCGGCACAAATGACTAAAAAATATTGCCAATCATTTGGTTGAACCTTAACAATTTTAGCTATTGTATTAGCAACTGTAGGGGTAAAGATGGCTATTGGTACAAAATTAAAAAAGGCAGCCCAAAATACAGCTTGAATAGGAGTTAAAACTTTTGTTGCAACAATTGTTGCGATTGAATTGGCTGCATCGTGAAAGCCATTCATAACATCAAAAGTAATCGCTAAAAGAATAGCTGCTATTACAAGATAGGTAATCATTGGTTAACCATTTTCAATCATTAAACCTTCGACAATATGGGCAACTTCTTCACAACTATCGATAGAATCTTCTAGCCTTTCATAGATTTCTTTCCACTTTATGAGCGTTAATACATCTTTTTCATTTTCAAATAAATTACTTATAGCATTAATGACAGCGCTATCCCCTTCGTTTTCAAGGAGATGAATAGTTTTAAAGATAGGTTCAATAAGAGGGAAGTTAATTTTCCTAAGACTAGCTATTACTTTTTGTAACTCAAAAATAGAATTACATAAAATATTTACAAGTATTTGCATATCCTTTGTGGGCAAGTCAAGTTTATAAATAACCATGCGATTGGCCACATCTTCCATTATATCAATGATATTATCCATGTGAGTAATAAGGCGATGAATTGAATTTTGATCAAAAGGTGTAATGAAGGTAGTTCTTAAAGCATCAATGCATTTATGTGCATTTTGATCAGCTTCTCTTTCTAAATGTTTTAATTTATGAGCTAAATCTTTAACTGTGATAGTTTTTTTGTTTACTAAATCCAAAAATTCGTTGGCACAATCAACAGTTAGAGTAATATGCACTTCAAAGAAATGATAAAAATCAATATTTTGCGGTAAAAGTTTGTAAAACATTTTACTTATCTCTCCTAAACTACCACTAAAAAAATAGTTTTGCTAAATTAAATTTAAACTTAATGGGTAAACCTTTTTTTTTATATAATAACCTCAACTTTTTAGTTTTGCTGGTAGAAATATTTAAGAATTTCCCCAATTAAAAACTAAACAGTTCATATAAATCCTTTTTAAAACCTAACTAAATCTTTCATCATGAAACTTTACGTCTACGACAAATGCTCAACTTGTAAAAAAGCTATAAGCTTTTTGAAAAGAATTGAATGTGAAGTAATTATAGAGGATATAAAAAAAAATCCTCCTACAGAAGACGAACTTTTTGCCATGCTAACTTTTTTTAATGGTAACAAAAAAAAGCTCATCAATACCTCTGGACTACTATATAAAGAACTAAATTTAAAAGAAAAAATTGAAACGATGGAGACAAAAGAACTTATAAGTTTGCTGTCGAAAAATGGAATGTTGATTAAACGCCCCTTTCTCATAGGTCAAAATAGAGGTTTGGTCGGCTTCAAAGAGGAAGAATGGCAACAACTCTTTAAGCCCAAGTTGCGCTCCTAAATGACAATTGAACAGGCCTGTACTTGACAATTGAAACGCTAAGTCCCTCGTCAGGGTCAAGGACCTTGGCTCTTCGGAACTTATCCTTCCACTGGTCAAGTTCGACTTTGTTCAATCATGGTTTAGGGGCGCAACTTGGGTTTTAATGATAAAAAATTTTAAACTTAATAAAATATTCGCTGCTCATTAAGTGTTTGGCGAAAAAATTAATGAAAGTATAGGAAAAAGACCAAATTGTTGTAAAAGCGCTACTTTGCAATCTTTTGGCAAAAAAAACAAATGGTTCTTTAGACAAGGGTAAAGCCAATAGAGATAAACAGGTCAAAGCTATTGTAAAAATCGTTTCAATTGTTGCTAAACTAAAAAGACTTATATAACCGATTTGAGCTATGACCTTTTTTGGTAAGCCACCTTCATTGCGGTAATTTGTAACATTTGTCATTAAATGGCTGGAATAGCTAAGATGATGATGTGAGCAAATTGTTGTCATAATTTCTCCCAAGTATTCTAAAAAAAGATTACTTCATCTTTGTAGCAAAATCCCAAATATAACCAAAAGGGTCTTTTAAACGGGTTTTTTTATCTCCCCAAAATTCAAGGTGGGGTTCTTCCAAAATTAAGCAACCATTATTTTTGGCATTTAATGCTAGGTGTTCTACGTCATCAACATACACATAAAAAATAATAGGAGGAGTTTCATTTGTAGGTTGCTTGCCGTTAAAATTAAAACATCCTTCTCTATTGATAATAAAATTACATCCTCTATATCGCATTCTAGCAAAATCTAATTCTTTATCATTTTGAATACTTGGAAGTTCAAAAATTGTAACGAATCCAAAAACGTTTTCATAAAATTCTGTAGCTTGTTTAACATTTTTAATGATGAGAGTAGCAGTCAACCAGTTAAGCCCAGGCCATGGATGTGGTCTATCTTCCACGTTATTAAACCAATCAAGTTTTTTATTCATAAATTGCTCCCTATAGATTTGAAGATAACAAATAGTTTCTCGCATTCCCTTCTAATTTGGGAAGTTGTTCTTTGATGATGTTGAAAAAGCAATAAGAAATTGACCACAAAACGGTAAAAGAACTACTTATTAGCAGCTTTAAACTGTGATATAGAACTTTATTGGTAAAGAATATAGTTAAAAAAGACAATGCTGTTAGTGCTGTGCTTATGATCGTTTCTACCAATGCCACAGGAAAAATAACTATATAGCCAATCTCTGCTGGAACCTTGGCGAGAGGACCTTTATTATTTCTAAAATCTGTCACAACATTCATTAAAGTACTAGATACACTATAAAAAACGAAACTCATAAATCGACCTTTAAAGTTAGCAAAAACTTAACCATTTAATCTAAAAAAAAATCACTAATATTTTTTAAAGACTACTCCACAAAACCATTTTTAACAAGTAACTCAGCATTCAATATAGCGCTACCAGCAGCTCCTCTTATGGTATTATGTGTTAAAACGATGAATTTCCAACTAAATAGGGGACATTCCCTTAATCTTCCAATGGAAACACCCATTCCATTTTCTAGCAATCGATGTTTTTTAGGTTGAGGATGGGCTTTTTCTTCATGATAAACAATGGGTGTTTTTGGAGCAGAAGGTAATGATTTGGTATAGCTATTTCCATGAAAGTTATTCCAAAGGTCAATGATTTCTTGTCTTTGAATTTTTTCTTCCGTTTGTATGCTAATGCAAGCCATATGTCCATCATTTACAGCAACTCGATTGCATTGAGCGCTTATGGATATAGCATGGGGCTTAATAGCATTTCTTTCTAAAGAGCCTAAAATTTTCAAAGGCTCTGTTTCTAACTTCTCCTCTTCACCATCTATATAGGGAATGATATTGTCCAAAATATCTAAACTAGCAACACCTGGGTGACCAGCACCTGAAATGGCTTGTAAAGTCACTATATGGATTTTTGAAAGAGCAATCTTATCGATTAAAGGTTTTAAAGCAAGGGTAATTCCTATCACGGAACAATTGGGATTTGTTACGATCATCCCTTTCTTAGAAAATGTCTGTGTTTTTACCAAATCAAGATGATCGGCATTCACCTCGGGTACAATTAAGGGGACATTTGGATGCATACGATAGTTTTTACAATTAGACACAACGATATATCCGTCTTCAGCAAATTGTTTTTCTATTTCCTCGGCCACGCTAGAATCTAAGGCCGAAAAAACTATTTGACAAGGAAAACCTGGATGGCAACTTTGCATCTTCATATTCCCAATTTTAGAATCGAGAATGGATGGCATTAACCAATACACCACATCTTTATATTTTTTGCCGATTGATTGAGGAGAGGCCGCCAAAGCAACAATTTCAAACCAAGGATGTAAATGTAGGAGTTCAATAAATTTTTGTCCTACCATTCCAGTTGCTCCCAAAATGGCTACAGGGATTTTTTTCATAGTATTATTAGATGGAGTTTAAGAATTAATGGAGAGTATTTCTTCTACTTTACGAGTAAGCGTTGCTTTCATTTCTTGTATGGGTATATCAATTCCAAACCAGAGACAAAATTGGGCAAGAGCTTGCTCAACAAACATTTCATAGCCATAAACAATTTTACAATTTTTTATCTTTGCAATCTTTAGAAATGTAGAATTTATGTTTTTTGTGTTAATGTCCATTAGAAGTGTTTGAGACCTAATGCCTTTTAAAGAAAGGGGATTGTCTAGTGGCGTGCAGTTGATGATAACGCAATAATTTTCAAGTTCTTCTGTAGGCATTGAATCAAAATCGAGTATTCCTAAAGGCATTGTTTTAGCCATTTCTTTAGCTTTTGATATCGTTCGATTCATGACACTAATGAAGGCGCCTCTTTTGTTTGCTTCATAAGCAATTGCTTTAGCCGCGCCACCAGCGCCAATTATCAAAATTTTCTTATTTTTTACTAAAAAATGTCTTTCAATGGCATTTAAAGCACCTACGCCATCTGTATTGTAGCCGATGAATTGATTTTCTTTTCTAACTATAGTGTTTACGGCGCCAATTTCTTTAGCTTCAATATCAATATTATCTAAAAATGGGAGAATAGCTTCTTTTAAGGGCATGGTTATACTTAAACCCTGAAAATCGAGTTTTTTTAAGTGATAAAGAGTGTCTTTTAAAATTTGCTTATCAACCGATAATTTTAGATAAATAGCCCCTTTTCTATAGGAAAAAAATAAATCATTATGGGACACATCACTTACACTAGATTCAATCGGTTCTCCAAGTAAGCCATAAATTTTAGTATTAAGAGTAATATTGTCGCAATGGTATTGGTTTACCATTTGGTTTAAAGAAAGTTGTCCAAAAGCTGCTTTGTCTTCATCTACACAAGCATAGGTTATAGGAGCTTTTTTACATCCAAGTATTCGAGTCATTTGCCCATAATATCCCATTCCGATTGCAATGACATTAGATGAGCATAAAGAGACGACAAAACAAGCCTCTAAAGTATTCTTGACTTGAACGGCTAATTTATAAAAATGGGCAGGGATAGTTTGCATCTGCCCTAAAATGGAGCCAAGATTTTTTGGCGTTTCTAAAAAATTATGATAAGAAATAATTATTTTTAGATCAGGAAAACTATCGACCATTTCTTTAAAATAAGTTCTATCTATATTATATTCTAAATCCAAATATTCCGGCTGAAGAGTTGCTAATTGCTTTAAAGTTTGAAGGCGCTCTATTTCTGTTTTTTGGTATTTGCCTCCTTGCTCTTTAGAGCGTAGTGTAAAGATTTTAGGTTTTTTGATTGAATGGCAAATATTTTTAATTTCAACTAAATCAATTTCAGTAAAATAATCTAACCTCAATTCTACCAAATGAGCTGTTTTGGCCTGTTCAATTTGATATAAGGCTTCTTGATAACTTGGTCCATTAATCACGGCACAGATCATAATTCATCCAATGGACAGCTTGTTCAATTAGATTTTTTTCCACAAAATGGCAAAATTCATTTTGCACAACATGAACGTTCCCAATATCTTTAATCAAAATAAAGCGGGGCCTACCATTTTTAGATTTTTTGTCCATTAACATGCAATGATATAAATCTTCAAAGGGTACTTTAGAAGGTAGTTTCAAAGGTAATTGATAGTTTTTAAAAAGAGTGAAAATTCGTTCTAAGGTTTCTGGCTCGATTAAATTAAGAAGGAGAGCTAAATAACTTTCTACAAGTATACCAATAGCGACAGCTTCCCCGTGTGTTATTTGATAGTCGAAATAATGTTCTAAAGCATGTCCAATCGTATGTCCAAAATTTAATAAGTGTCTTTTGCCCTCATCGATTGTATCTTCACTACTAATTTTAACTTTTATAGCGCACGATTCTTGTATAAGATTTTCTAATAAAGATAATTTGGCCTCTAATACAGAGGAGGCATTAGTTTCCAATGAAGCAAAATGAAAATAACTATCCACTATTCCATGTTTTATCATTTCAACAACACCATTGATAATTTCTTTTTTAGACAATGTCTTCAAAAAGTTTGTATCTATAAAAATATGTTTTGGTTGATAGATGGTTCCAATTAGATTTTTACCTTTGTCTGTGTTAACCCCATTTTTTCCTCCAATGCTTGCATCTACCATAGCTAATAGAGTCGTAGGAACAATTACAAAAGGAATGCCGCGGCAGTAGGTAGCAGCTAGAAAGCCTCCTATATCTGAAATAATTCCTCCCCCGATGCAAATTAAAAACGTATCTTTACAGCAATTATTATCAAGCATTTCATTTTCTAAGTATTCTTTCGTTTCTCGTGTTTTAAAAGCTTCGGAAGCCGTAATTTTTAGGAAAAGAATTTTCTTTTGAGTTTCATTAGAAAAAATATTTTTTATGTCTTGATATAAGTGGTGAATCTTTTCATCGACTAAAACCACAATTGTTGAGAATTTATAAACTAAAGATTTCAGGTTTTCCAAAAAATTATTGGTAAATACAATATTGCCAAAATTTTGCTGTATAGCATTTTCAGACATTCTACACCTTACTACATCGATTTAATAAAATGGCATCTACAAGACAAATAGCTAGCATAGCTTCAACAACCGGAACGGCTCTTATGGCAACGCAAGGATCATGTTTTGATTCTTCTGCCATTTTTAAAGTTATTTCTTGTTTTTCAAGATTTAATGTTTTTTGAGACTTTTTAATGCTTGAAGTTGGCTTGAAAGCGACTTTGCCAATGATCGGCATACCATTGCTAATCCCTCCTAAAATGCCTCCGGCATGATTCGAAGTTGTAATCACATTTTCTTTTTCTTTTGCAAAAGGATCATTATGTTCTGAACCCTTTAGTAATACAGATTGAAAGCCATCCCCAATTTCGAAACCCTTAGATGCTGGAATACTCAACATAGCTTTGGCTAAGTTAGCTTCCAATTTTTCGTAAATAGGGTCTCCAAGCCCTGAAGGTACATTTGTTGCGACAAATGTTACAACACCACCTAGGCTATCGCCTTGTTTTTTTACTTCTTCCAATAGTTGACTCATTTTGATCGAAGCTTCTTTATCAGGGCAATATAGAGGATTTTGATAGTTTTTTTCTTTTTTGAAAAAGTCAAATACCTCAATATTGGCTTGTATGTCAGCTATTTGACTAATGAAAGCAAAAACTTCAATTTTCTTTTTTTCAAGCCATTTTTTGGCAATAGCGCCTGCGGCAACTCTACAAGCTGTTTCTCTCGCCGATGCTCTTCCACCCCCACGGTGATCATAAATGCCATATTTTTGAAGATAGGTGAAATTTGCATGACCCGGTCTTAATATATTTTTAATAGTTTCGTAGGGTTTAGAATCGTAACTTTGGTTGTATATAATAATACTTATAGGGGCTCCAGTCGTTTTGCCATCGAAAATTCCTGAAAGTATTTCAGCTTGATCTTTTTCAACCCGAGGAGATGTAAAAGTATTTTTGCCAGGGGCACGAAGAGAGAGCTCAGCTTGAATATCAGATTCAGAAATTTCTAAACCAGCTGGACAGCCATCGATCACAACACCTATTGCTTTCCCGTGTGATTCGCCCCAAGTTGTTATTTTAAAGATGTTGCCAAAGGTGTTACTGCCCATAATTTTTTTCCAAAAATTGATGAATTAGATCAATGATTTCATTTTCATTGCAATGATCGGTCATAATGCGATGGTGTGCTAATTTTTCGTAAGTAGAGATGCGTGTTTGACTTAATTGGTAAAAATGATCTTTGGGATTGCTATTATTTAAAAAACTTGGAATGGAGATTTTTTGCATTCTATTCCAAGCAATTTCCCAATGAATTTGCAAATAGATAATACAGCCTAAAGAACTTAAACTTAAGTGATTTTTTTCTTTTTCTAAAGCCCCGCCCCCTAAGGCGATGATTGAATTTGTGGTATTCTTTAATCTGTAGATTTCTATTGTTTCCATATTTCTAAAAAAAATTTCTCCTCTTTGAGTATAAATTTCTTTACATGAAAGGGGAGTAGAAAAAAATTGAACATAACTTTTTTCAATTTCTCGATCAGTATCTATAAAGTTTTTATTGAGTTTTTTGGCTAATAGTTTACCTATAGTACTTTTGCCCGATTTGGGTAATCCACATAAAAGAATATTCATTCCATTACCTCAAGATTGGCGCCGAGAGCTTGGAAATCTTGTATAAAAGTCGGAAATGTTTTGTTAATGCAATCAATAGGATTAATCTGTGTTAAACCAGTTGCTCCCATTGCAGCTATGGCTAAAGACATGGCCATGCGGTGATCATTGTAAGAGTCTAAAGTTGCTCCTTTCAAAGAAGAATGATATATCTCTAAACCCTCGTTTGTTTCTTGAATGATGGCTCCCATTTTGGATAATTCTTCAATGATACAAGTAACTCGATTGCATTCTTTGGTTTTAGCTACAGCAATATTTTTTAAAATTGTTTTGCCTTTAGCAAAACAAGCAGTTGTAGCCAAAATGGTAATGGCATCAATAAAATCATTAATATCAAAAATACTTCCTTCAAGATTTGCATTGGGATGAACATAAAGGTAGTTATTTTCTATATCGATTTTAGCTCCCATTTTTCTAAATACCTCAACAACTTTTTTATCACCTTGCGGATCGTTCATGTCCAGGTTGTTGATTTTTAAACTAGACTGAGTGACTAATGCCGCAGCTAATGGAAAAGCCGCTGAACTAAAATCCCCTGGCACTGAATAGTTAAATCCAGGATATTGGGCCATACCCTTAATTTCATAATTTTGGTAATGAAGATTTTTATAAGGGATGCCAAGTCTGTCGAACCAATAAAGTGTCATATCAATCCAAGGTTTTTCACCAGCATTGGAAACTTCTATCGTTGTAGGACCTAAAGCAAAAGCACTTGCAATTAACAAAGCCGATACGTGTTGTGAATCACTTCCATCAAGTGTTGTGTGACCTGGTTTTAAAGGGCCTTTAATAATCAGAGGAGCAAAATTATCTCCTCGCATGGACTCCACATTTACCCCTAATTTCTTTAATCCTTGTATCAGGGGATGCATGGGTCTTTGGTGACGAATGGAATAATCTCCTGTAATAACAGCTGGGTGAGACCCTAAAGCACTCAATGCAGCACAAAAACGAAGAACGATTCCGGAATTGCCAGCTTGAATAACATCTTCGGTATGGGTTATTTGTCCGTTGAGGCCAATAATTTCTAACTTATCAGCATAAACAGTAATGGCGGCTCCAAATTGGCGACAAGCCTCAATCATGCAAAAAGTATCAGGAGAATTTAGGTAATTATAAATAGTGCTTTTTCCATAAGCTAAGCTTGCAAATAAAATCGCGCGTAAGGTTTGCGATTTCGAAGGAGGAATAGTTATTTCTCCTGTTAATTTCGATTTGCGAACCTGAAAATTTCTCATTTATTTATAACTGCCTTGAGTTTTTCAAAACTTTTTTAAATTATGGCTTTCTTTGCCATTTTTATAGATATACATCTTTTTCATTAGCATCAATAAATTCCAATGCAGGGTTAATAGATATTCATAAATGTAAAATTAGATTCCCTATTTTTAAACACGTTCAAGGCAGTTAAAAAATAAGGAATAAATAAATTCACTTTTTTCATATTAATGCATGTGTTAAATAGCCATATTTTAAAGCAAAGGAGAATTTATGCAAAAAGCAAAAGGGTATGCTGCTCACAATCAAAAAGACCCCCTTGTTCCTTTTGATTTTGAAAGAAGAGATGTTGGACCTCACGATGTTCAAATGAATATCTTATATTGTGGCATCTGCCATTCTGATTTACATACTGTAAGAAATGAATGGAAAGGAACTACTTATCCAGTAGTACCTGGACATGTGCATGTGAGCTTGTGTTTGGTTTTTGTCGCTGTTTTAATTTTCCTGAGTTTCCATCAAAATCAAATACGTCTGAATGACCAGCTCCAGTTTCTCTTCCTTTAAGGATTTCCATGTAGATTGCTGGTTCTTTCGGCATCACTTTTCCATTTTTGATTTGTTTCCTTCTCTAGTAAATCCATCGAAATTTCGATTCCAGAATCCTATAATCATATTGGCTACTCTTTCTATATCTCCTGCCTCACTTATGTAAATTGGGCTTAAATCAGCTTCGCATGTTACTTGCCTACTAAATTGAGCGGCCAGTAGTATAGGAAGTCCTGTTTCAATGG
This sequence comes from Candidatus Rubidus massiliensis, assembly GCA_000756735.1. GTDB lineage: Bacteria > Chlamydiota > Chlamydiia > Chlamydiales > Parachlamydiaceae > Rubidus > Rubidus massiliensis. The sequence continues at coordinate 785,166 of CCSC01000001.1, forward strand.
CGCAATCCTTTAAAAGCAAACAAACTTGCTTAAGCTCTTCTTGTCTGCTGCCTCCAAACGAAGAAAAACCCAGCCTGAGAAGTTGCATATAGTCTATGCAGATCAATCCTACATTTGTGTTCTTCTTTAAAAACCGAATGGCAGCTACAAGCTCTTGGGTTGTCATCTCAGAGTAAAAAATATTCAATCGACCTGAGTTGATTAAGCTTTCAAAGAAAGTTTTTTTCTTGCCTAAAAAAATTTCCCTTGGCCTTCCTTCACTGGACATGTATCTCATATCCCCAATTCTAAAAAAGCTTTTGATTGATTCTCTGTTGTTTTGAGATAGAGGTTCTCCTATATATGTGTTTAGAAATAGAGATACAATTGCCGACCGACTTTCTTCGTAGCTGAAGAAATAGACGCTTTTATCTTCTTGTCCTGGAAAATTAAGAGCACCAAGAGAAAAATTTATAAGTTGTGTGGTTTTCCCATGAGAAGTGGGAGCTGCAATGATTGAAACAGCGCCTCCAGGAATTTTAATTTCAATGTCACCAATGTTGAAGCCAACGCTGATGCCTGGCGATGTATTTTTGATTTCTTCGCAGATTTGTTCTTCTGATGTTAGTTGTAGTAAATATTGGAATGCTCCAGATGTATCTAAATGAAGCTTTGATAACCTTTCTTCTTCTTCCGATTGTTTTATTCTTTTCTGAATAACCTCATATTCATGAGCTAAATCTACTAGGCGTTTTCCTTCTGGGATACTTTCAAAAGCTGATTTTTGATTTTCATTAAGTATATCATTAAGGTCTGCACCTTGAGGGATGTTTAAAATTTCACGAAGTTTTAAAATCTCAAAATGTATTTTGATTGATTTTTCATAATAATACGAAGATTTATGTTGCTTTTTGAAGTCATCAAAACTGTCTGCTAACATTGGAAAATCGAGATATCGGATATTTGCATTCTGGCATAATTGAAAAACAGCTTCTTTATGCTTTTGTTCCACATACCATCCTGCCCCATTATAAAATCCATTTAGAGATTTAATGTGTTCATTTATGATTTTAAAATTAGCCCCATTATTAATAAGGAAAAAGCATTTCTTTTCTTCGGTTGTTTCTTTATTCATTTCTTTCATCCTTTCCAAGCTCTTCTTCTATTTCTTTTACAGTAGGTAAGCTTGATTTTAGTTCTTCAGGCAGAGCTTTTGTCAGCATTGTTTCATATTCAATTGCAGCCATTGGCTTTTTAATGTCCCTAAAAGCATATTCGGCTTTGACTTTCTTTTTTGTTTTGCATAGTAGAATACCAATTGCTGGATTATCAGACGGGTGCTTTAGCATATCATCGACGGCCGACAAATAAAAGTTGAGCTGACCTGCATCTTCGGGTTTGAATGCACGTGCCTTGAGTTCAATGACGACGAAAGCCCTAAGTTTTACATGATAAAAGAGCAGGTCAATATAATATGGATCACCTTCCACATTAATTTGATATTGTCTCCCATGAATGCAAATCCCTGACCAAGTTCTAGTAAAAACTTCTGAATATGGTTAACCAATCCATCTTCAAGGTCTTTCTCTACGTGATCTTGATGCAGCGTTAGAAAGTCAAATAAGATGGGTCTTTCAGCGTTTGCTGAGCTAAATCTGATTGTGGGGTAGGTAAAGTGGCTTTGAAATTCGTAATAGCTTTTCCTTCCCTTTTATGAAGTCTTGAATCTATCCAATGACCGAGCATATCACGACTCCAACCATGCTCGAGCGTTTTATGTGCATACCAGATGCACTCTTCAATATTATCGAGCTTTTCCATTAAAACAATATTATGACTCCAAGGAATTTGAGCTAGGACACCCAGATGTTCAACCTCGCTTAATTGTGCCACTGCGGGTGGCACTAATTTATATTCCAAATAAAAAGCTCTCATTCTGAATATATTGCGTCTGGAAAAACCCTCGATTCCAGGAAATTCATTTTGTAAATCTTTAGTCAGTTTATCGATAAATTTACTTCCCCATCCGTTCTTTTCTTGTCTTTCAACAATCGTTTTACCGACTATCCAGTAAAGACGGACCAATTCTTTATTGGCTGCTGTGATTGCTCTTAATTGGCATTCTTGAATCGTTTTCTTAAGCTGAGTAAATATTGATAGGTATTCTTTAAAATGATGCGTTCTCATCCGCTTCTGCAGGCAAGTTTGAAGACTTCTTTTTTCTTGACATTCCACCCTCATATATAATTCTTTAAGCCGCCTATATTAGACATCACCCCACCTATAGTCAAGCAATTTAAAACTTATTATGACTTTATGTATCTTTTTGGTTGCTTTGTGTGATCATCTTTGTTAAGTTATGTCACATTATAACATTTTCATAAAATGATGGAATCATATGAATCTAACATTGCTAGAACATGAAAATATCTTAGAGACAAGAGTTTTCGATACAGAAGGCTTAATAGATCGGTTTATTGCTAGCATCGATGCAAGGATAAATTCTAAGAATACGTATAGAAGACAGATTAAGCCTTTTATAGATTGGATTTTAGAGAGGCACTCTTGCGATAATCTTCGTTTACTTAGTCAGCAAGATATTTTTTATTATAAAGACTTTCTATTAAAAGCAGGAAAGAGCGCTTATACGATTAGTGGCTACCTTACAGCTGTAAGAAAATTTTTTGAATGGTTAGAAGCCAATAAAATATTCCCAAACATAGCCAAAAGCATTAAAGGGTTGAAAAAACCCAAAGGTTTCCGAAAGGAATGCCTCACAATAGAACAGATAAGAACAGCCCTCGCCTCCTTTGACACCAATACTTCAGAAGGATTAAGAGATTATGCTCTTTTCAATTTACTGGTGCGTACAGGTCTAAGAACAGTAGAGGTATCAAGAGCAACGGTTGGTGATTTAAGACAAGAAAGTGGTGAAGCTATCTTGTTGATTCAGGGAAAGGGCAGGGATTCAAAAGATGACTTTGTCTTGCTTGTAGATGATGCGTTACGCCCTTTACGAAAGTATCTTTCAAGCCGTGGACCTTTGTCTGAAAAAGACCCTTTATTTGCTAGCACGTCAAATCGAACAAGAGGTGAGCATTTAAAAGAGCGCACGATCAGTGGAATTATAAAAGAGACTTTAAGACGAATCGACGTCGACGATTCAAGAATAACTGCACACTCCTTAAGACACACCGCTGTCAGCCTAAGCATTAAAAATGGAGCATCTTTAATTCAGGCACAGGCTATGGCAAGACATTCTGATCCAAAGACGACGATGATTTATTTTCATAACCATGAGCGCATTAAGTCTGGTGCAGAACGCTATATAATTATTTAAAGGAAGATAAGATGAGTACAAAGATAGACGAAGATACATTATATGATGTTCCTGGAGTTGCAAAGATATTGGGTATTTCGGAAAGAACAGTAAGAAAAATGATGACAGAAGGAACTATCAAAGGAAAGAAGCTTGGTAGGAAATGGTACGCTACAGGAGCAATTATTAAAGCTCACTTTGCAGAAGAGAAAAATACTAATGTTCCACCAGTCGTTGAGAAGAAAACCAGAAAATCCAAGAAATGATAAATAATATCTCGATTGCAGTAAAGTCGGCATATTACGGCAATAGAAATGATAATGGATGAAATACAGGATATCACATAAATACAGGTATTTTAGGTAAAGCATGGACATCATTACAATTAGTAACCAAAAAGGTGGCTCAGCCAAAACTTCGGTAACCGTTAATTTAGCAGCTGCCTTGGTTGAAAAGAAAAAGAAAGTACTTGTGATTGATTTGGACCCTCAAGGTTCTTGTAGCTCCTGGCTAAAATGTCAAAAATGATGGTAAAGGATTATTTAATGTATTTACAGAAAATACCAGTATTTACGATATTGTTGTCAAATCCAGGATTGAGGGTTTATGCGTTATTCCTGCAAGTCCTTGGTTAGTGGGGGCTGATAAAACTTTATCGACTGAAGCAGGAGCTGAGCTTATTTTAAAAAATCATCTTAATAGAATACCTAAAGAATGGGACTTCTGCTTGATCGATACTCCGCCCGCTTTGGGACTTCTTAGTTTAAATGCCTTGAGCGCAGCGCAGGAAGTTCTCATTCCTGTTGAGACGAGAATTATGGCTTTACAGGGGCTAATGCAGCTGACAAAGACAATTCAGACAGTACGCGACAGACTTAATCCAACTCTTGAAATTCTTGGCGTATTGCCATGTCGAGTCGACAAAAGAACTCGTCTATCGCAAGACGTCATTAAAGAATTGAAGAAGCGTTTGGGAGAGAAATTATTACCTATTTACATAAGAGAAAGCGTGAAAATGCTGAGTGCCCCTCATTTGCTGAACCTATCACTATTTACGATCCAAAGGGGGCTGGAGCCTAAGATTTTCGCAGCTTAGCCAAATTAATTATAGAGAGGAAAAAATGAGTAAAAGACCAACGATTAGTAACGATTTTTTAAATGAAATTGACGAAAGTCCTATTGATCTCCTAACCAAACCTGTAGAATCGCACAAAGAAGCAACTCAAAATTCTAGCCATAAAAAATCCGATCTTAAGCAGTCTAGTCAACGAGAAAAGCAAAGTTCTCAAAAAGAGAGGATGACTATTCAGATCAATAAAGATACAATTGAAAGAGCTAAAAATGCCGTGTATTGGACGCCTGGACTGACGATTGCGCAGCTGACGGAAGAAGCTCTTAATATTGTATTAAATGAAATGGAAAAAGAAAGAGGAGAGGCTTTTCCTAAAAGAAAATCTGAACTTAGGCCTGGTCGCCCGCTTAAATAAAAAAATTGACTTTGGAATTAGAGATAGTGGACAGGGAAGAGTTATGGGAGAATATAAAGATATCCTTACTGATTTGCCTTATGAGGTCCTTGCCGATCATGCTGATACTGTTACGTTACTTCTAAGACGTGAATACTACGAACCTTGTGATAAACCTGGAAAGGCAGAAATTATTGTAGCTAAAAATCGCAACAATAGCATTGGATCGTTTTATTTAACCTATAATAAGGAATACGTAAAATTTTATAATTGCATTCCTACGAGCTATTCAGAATTTAGCTTTGAACAATCAGAAAAAGAATTTAGTCCATTTTCACCTAATTAAAATCTTCTCCTTTCTTATAAAGAGTCAAGTTTCTATTTTAAAGAAAAACTTGTCTATCAGAGGAAGCATGGCTAAATCAATTAAAGACCCTATCTGTGGAATGACGGTTGATCCAGAAAAGAGTCCCTACCAATTTAGTTATCAAGGAAAAGAGTATGCTTTTTGCAGTGAGTATTGCTTAGAGAAATTTAAGCAAAATCCAGATCAATTTATACGCGGTTCTGACGCACAACGGACGACGCTTTCTTCTAATAAATACACCTGTCCTATGCATCCTGAAATTATACAAAATCAGCCAGGGTTTTGTCCTAAATGTGGGATGGCACTAGAGCCTAAGAATCCAACAGTTACCTCTTCTAAAACAATTTATACCTGTCCAATGCATCCTGAAATTCAACAAGACCATCCAGGTAATTGCCCTATTTGCGGGATGACGTTAGAGCCAAAAACAATAGATAGTGCGCCAGATGATTCTGAGTATCGAGATATGTTTCGTCGTTTTTGGATAGGAGCAGTCTTCTCCATCTTTGTGCTTTTTTTAGCAATGGGTAATATGATCCCTGCATTAGATCGATTTATCTCTCCTAAGTTATCTGGTTTCCTTCAATTTATTCTTAGTACGCCTGTCATTCTCTGGTGTGGCTGGCCTTTGTTTCAAAGAGGTTTTGCTTCTTTAGTTAATCGTCATCTTAATATGTTTAGTTTAATTTCTTTAGGTGTTGGGATTGCTTATCTTTATAGTGTCATTGCTTACTTTTTCCCTTCTATTTTTCCTGACACATTTAAGCATCAAGGCTTAATTCCTATTTATTTTGAAACAGCTGCAATTATCACTGTTTTGGTTTTACTAGGTCAAGTGCTCGAACTCAAAGCCCGTAGTCAAACAAGCCAAGCGATTAAGGCGTTACTTGGACGAGCGGCTAAATCAGCACGACTTATTAGAGATGGTCAAGAAATAGAGGTAGCTATCGATCAAGTCAAAAGCGGTGATATTTTAAGAGTCAAACCAGGAGATAAAATCCCTGTCGATGGCAAAATCACGGAAGGTAAAAGTTCCATTGACGAATCTATGATGACGGGCGAGCCTATTCCTATTGAAAAGAAGATAGGCGATCCAGTTATTGGGGGAACAATTAATCAGACGGGTAGCTTTTTAATGCGCGCTGAAAAAGTGGGTAGTGAAACGCTTCTTTCGCTCATTGTGCAAATGGTGGCCGAAGCACAAAGAAGCCGAGCACCCATTCAAGGTTTAGCAGATAAAGTCTCTAGCTACTTTGTACCAGCCGTTGTTTTAATCGCCATTTTAACTTTTATTGCTTGGGCTTTATGGGGTCCAGAACCATCCTTTACCTATGGCCTTGTCAACGCCGTTGCTGTTCTCATTATTGCTTGTCCCTGTGCACTAGGCCTAGCAACTCCCATGTCTATTATGGTTGGGATGGGTAAAGGAGCTGAAAATGGCGTGTTAATTAAGAATGCTGAGGCTTTGGAAAAACTTGAAAAAGTTAAAACTATTGTAGTCGATAAAACAGGGACGCTTACAGAAGGTAAACCTAAGTTAATGCACGTGATTAGTCCGAATTGGAAAGAGGATGACCTTCTTCGTTTAGCAGCTTCTATTGAGCAAAGTAGCGAACATCCCTTGGCGACAGCAATTGTTCAAGGAGCTAAAGAAAGATCAATTCATTTACCTCACGTTCAAGAATTTGAATCCATTACAGGTGGAGGAGTTATTGGAAAAGTTGAAGGACATGACGTTATAGTTGGTAAACCAAACTTTTTACAAGAGCGTTACGTTAATGGCGTCACATCTCTTCAAGAAAAGGCTCAAGAATTGCAAAAACAAGCGCAGACAGTCATGTTTGTCGCCGTCGACGGTCAAGCAGCGGGTCTTATCACAGTCAGTGATCCCATTAAAAGTTCGACCCCAGAGGCGATTAAACAGCTTCATCAGCTTGGATTAAAACTTGTCATGCTTTCTGGTGATAATGAGCAAACAGCCCAGGCTGTAGCTAAAAAACTTTCTATTGATGAAGTCCATGCAGGCGTTGCACCTCAATATAAACAAGACTTTGTTAAAGAAGCTCAAGGAAAGGAAGGATTTGTGGCAATGGCAGGAGATGGAATCAATGACGCACCTGCCTTAGCAGCAGCAGATGTTGGCATTGCCATGGGAACTGGTACGGATGTCGCAATGGAAAGTGCTGAAGTGACGTTAGTCAAGGGAGACCTAATGGGAATTGTACGAGCAATTCATTTAAGCCATGCCATGATGAAAAATATTCGACAAAATCTATTCTTAGCTTTTATTTATAACGTGTTAGGTATCCCTATTGCCGCTGGCGTGATTTATCCTTTTACAGGACTTTTGTTAAATCCCATTATTGCTGCACTGGCAATGAGCTTAAGTTCTGTCTCTGTAATTGGCAATGCTTTAAGACTACGTAAAATTAAATTATAACAAGCGTCTAAAGCAATAAACTCTAGACGCTTAATTAACTAACCACAGTTGCATCCGCTTCCACAAGCGCAATTCTCTCCACAAGCACAGTTATCTGAACACTGACAATTATAAGAGCAATGGCATCCCGATTGAGAGAAGCATCCGCAATGTTTGCTTGGTGTGCACTGGCAATTTTGGCATTGACAGTTTGTTCTGACAGGTCCTCTTGCTGGAGCAGCTGTTAAAAAGCTAACGGCCATAAGAGCCGCTCCTAAAAAACCCATTAAAGCTTTCATATTCATAGTATTCTCCTTTTTGATTTTACAGACTTCTTTATCTGCAATTACATTGATTCCCACAGGGACAATTAGTTCCACACAGACAGTGTGTGCTTGTGCACTGACAGCCTTTAGTTTTAGTAAAGGTCATTGAAGATGCTGCTGTAAACAAACCTGCTGCTAAAATAGATGCTGTCATAAGACCGAGTAATAAAACGTTTCTATTTTTCTGCTTGTTATCTCGTTGATTGACTACAGAACTCAACATTTTAAAATTGAGAACGCCATTCATAAGTTTCATTTAGAATTCCTCATTCAAATCTTTTGATTAATTCACGAATTTCATCAATCTTCTTTCTTTGTTCCTCTTGATCGTTAGAAAGGCAGGTATCAGTCACACAGCTAGAAAGATGCGTATCTAAAATCCGCAGCTCAATACTTTTGATGGCAGAACGAACGGCATGCAATTGATTTAGAATGTCTGGACAATACCGTCCTTCTTCAATCATTCTTTTAATTCCTTCTATTTGCCCACTGACTCGATTTAAATGAGTCAATTGTTGATGGTGAGAAGGATGCTCTTTTTTTGGCTGCTCGCAACACAACTTATCGGTCATAGCAAAACCTGTTTTTTATTTTTCAATATACCCCCTGGGGGTATTTTTATAGCAACTAAATTTATTCGTAAGTATAAGAAATATACTCTCTCTCCTCTGAAAACGAGTATCAATAGAAACAATATGCGATTGACTGCTAACGAGAATAAAACTTATTTAATAGATTTATGATCGCTATTAAGCTTGCGAAGCTCTTTTAACATTTTTGCCTGGATAAATGTTTGAATAATGACTGAAATCCCAATAATCACGGCAAAAAGAGTACCTACGATCATACAGATCATCATCCACATCATTTCCTGATTATTCATCATGTGTTCGCTCATCATACATTACCTCTTAACAGTAAGGGCTATAGCTTATTTTGCTATAGCCCCTAAAAATTAAAGCATACTATGGGTTGTAGAACAGGCATCTGCGCACTGTCTACAGGCTTCAGCACACTCTTGACAGTGCTTAACTTGCATGTTTTCACATTCCTCTGCACATTTTTGACAAACTTGAGCGCAAAGGTTCATGATTTGATGATGGAATTCAGATTGGGCACTATGAGCTTTAATGGCTAAAGCACAAACATCTGCACATTCAGCGCAAATGGCCGCTGTTTTTTTATGTCCTTCTTCAATGCATTTCTTTGCACAAGCTGTACAAATGCTCATACATTCCATCATGGCATGCATATGACGCGTATCTGTTTGAGGAAATTCTGTATGTCTTCCTCCATTTCCTTGATGTGGCATCATGGGCTCCTTTTGTTGTTAAGTTAAAGAGGAGGAAGCATGTGGTAAGGCCCAAATGTCATTCCGCCTCCCAAAAATCCTGTGATATTGACCAGCAGGAATAGAATCACAAGACACGTATAGTAAAGCTTAGTAATTCCATAACGTTCTCGAATAAGAGCTACTATGATTGCAAGAATAGCGGTTGTAATCCCAGCCCACATATGCCAAAAGACAAAGTCAGCAAGCAAGCCACTATAGGTTGCTGTATAACTATAAATAAGACCAAGTAAGGCTGTTGGAACCGCTAAAATAGCAGCCGCTATAAGCATGAAGCGAGAAGCATAGTCAAAAATGGGGCGGTGATAATAGGCAAAGAGAAGCTCCGAAAATCCGGTCATGGCAATTAAGGCGAGTGGAAAATGCAATAAAATGAAATGAAAGCCCCCGATCCATTGTGCCCAGCTTTGAGGCCTTCCGCCAAATTGTTTGACGGTTGGCTGCTCTCCTTGCGTTGGATGTACACTTTCTTGCACCGTTTCTTTCATGCCTTTATGCTCTTCATGTCCAAAAAGAAAGGTGAAACTTAGAACAAAGAATAAAACAATAAAATATTTCATTTTAATGTCCCATATGTTGCATTTGGTTTCCCTCTTGAGACATGCCTTGCATATTATGCTGCATGCCGCCCATCTCCCCATGCATCATATGACCCATGCTGTCTTCGGGCTTGCTTTGCATCCAATTCATTCTTTCTTGGCCATGCGGTTGTTTTTTATCTTCTTCTTGACTAAGCCAGCTGACTTTACTCATGTCATGTGGAGAATTTTGATTCATATTTTGCATATTATGATTCATGGAGCCCATGTTATGCTCCATTCCATTCATGGTAGACATACGAGAATCATTCATAGAGTGGCCTTGCATTTGATTCATGTGTTGCATTGAACCCATGTTATGTTGCATTCCATTCGTGCTTCCACTCATATTGTGCTGCATTCCTGGGCTTTTGACCACTTCTGCCACAGTTCCTGGAGGATGCTGATACCAACCTGGATCGGCATAGCTAGTCAGATTGTCGCGCACTTTAAAGAGGGTAAACATGCCACCGAGCTCAATAACTCCAAAGGGCCCTGGATTTCCAATAGGAGATAGGTTTTCAGGAATTTTAATTTTCATACCCATCATATTTTGTGATGTGCCATACATCTCAAACATTTCTCCCATGCCATTAATACTCATCAGTCCCATAAAATCTGGGATATACTTGCGAATTTTATCTTCAATTTTATCTTTATTGATTCCTGTCAAATTGGGCAAATCGTGCTGCATTTGATTCATGACGTGGTGAGATTTATGGCAATGAAAGGCCCAATCGCCTGGATTATCAGCGATGAGTTCAATGTCTCTCGTCTCTCCAGGCGCCACTGTGACAGTCACTTCAGAATATTGAGCAGAAAGAGGAAGGCGCTTGGCTCCTTTTCTTGTCACGATAAACTCATGTCCATGCAAGTGAATGGGATGACTATTCATCATGACATTGCCAAGACGGATGCGCACGCGATCGCCTTTTTTAACAACAAGAGATTCGATTTTCGGATAAAGGACGCTGTTGAATGTAAAGATATTAAAGTCGAGCATTTCAAAGGGGAGGGGAGTTTTAGCTCCCATTGGAATGCGCCATTCGTGAAGAAAAATAGCAAAGTCGCGATCAATTGGAGGATCATCTCCTCCTCGTGGGTGAATGATAAAAAATCCCATCATGCCAAGGGCAATTTGCGTCATCTCATCCGAATGGGGGTGATACATGAATGTTCCATTCTGCTTAAGGGTAAATTCATATTTGAATGTTTCACCTGGTTGAATGGATTTTTGCGTAAGACCTGCGATTCCATCCATTCCATTGGGCAAAATGATGCCATGCCAGTGAACGGAAGTGGGTTCATTGAGCTTATTAGTCACATAAATTCTAACACGATCTCCTTCTACAACTTCAATGGTCGGTCCTGGACTTGAGCCATTATAGCCCCAACAATTGACCCAAAAACCTGGAGCAAATTCTCTTTTAATAGGCTCTGCTATTAGATGAAAAACTTTGACATCGCCATCCATTGTCCAAGGAAGAGAACCCACATTGGGAGTAATCACAGAAGGATAACGAAGAACACCCTTGGGCTGGTCTTCATTTCTCGATCCTTCTCTACTCTTTTGCTGATCTTGGTTGTTGCGCTCCATTTGCTGACCTTGTTGCATCATCTGTCTATGCTCTTCCATAGGCATTTGCTGCATCATTTCACCTTGATCCATTCCCTGCATTTGATCATTCATTGGCATATTTTGATGCTGCGAGTGATCCATACCTTGCATGGGTTGGATAACAGGCGCATTAGATCGCTCCGTTTTTGAGTTAGGCGACGTCATGCTATGCATGCTATGGTCTTGAGCTGGTAAGAAGGAGCAAGATAGAGTGATAAGAGTTATTAAAAATTTTTTCATTAGAAAGTTCCTCCTCCTTCGCAGCATTCATCCTGATTTTCCATATCTTGATAAGTAGAGCCAATTAAATAGAGTTTTCCTCCGACGGCTTTATCTAATTCAACCCTTGCTGTCCAATAATCTCTTAATGCCATGTAGTAATTAAGGTAAGCTTGCAGTTGATTGCGTTTATTATCTAGCAGCTCGAAAACTCCCGTTCCCATGACATTGTAAAGCTCTTCAGTTGAAGTCAATATTTGTTGTTGGTTAGGTAAGATACGACCTGCATAGAAAATCACTTGATTGCGTAAGACTAAAAGAATGTCTCTTGCTTCCCTTACCTCTGCATAGGCTTCAATCTCTAAAGTTGCCAGGCGATCTTGGGCTTGTCTAAATTGCGCCAAGAAACGCCTTTTTGCTGCTTGGCCAAAATTAAAGATGGGAAGCGCAGCGGAAAATTGGGGGCCTTTCACTCTAACTCCATCCATATCTCTTTCAGAGTTAACCCCTGCTTGTAGCTGAGTAAACGCCCACCATTCAGCTGTTGGAAATGATCGTCTAAAGCGCTCGATTTCCCAGCGCGCGGCTAAAATATCAAGTCTTTCATTAAAGGCAACCAGTTCTAAACAAGCAAGGCTGGGTTCCATATCGGGAATATAGGGAAGTTCTTGTTCAACAGACCAACAGATATCACAGCCTGTCAGACCCATGAGCTTATTGAGCTTTTCCCTTAATCGAATGATTTCTTTTTCGGCATCAACGAGCTCAACTGTCTTTTCTAAATATTGTAAATTCAAGAAATTAACCGAACACTTGCTAAAAAATCTCAAAACCTAGATGTCCATTTTTATGTAACTGGGGAGTTATGTAAATGGGCATTAAAAGAATCAATTTTGAAGAACGAGAGTTAATCTCAAATCTAGTCTCTCAAGGCAAGGGTGTTAGGGAAATCGCAAGACATTTAAGTAGAAGTCCTTCAACTATTTCTACTGAATTGCGCCGCTTCCACTTAAAAAGGGCTGAGTATAAAGCAGTTGCGGCTCAAGAACACTATTGTCTTATGAAAAGAAAAGCTGGCAGAAAGAAAAAAATAGATCAAAGATTTATACCCATTCTTCAAATTCTAATTAACGATAAATATTTTTCACCACACCAAGTCAGTGAATTTTTAAAACATCAATATCCAAATTTAAAAGAATTTCATGTTTCGCATGAAACTATTTATCAATTTATATATGCCTCAGGAATAAATTTCAGATTGAGAAGAAAAAGAAAAGGTCGCCGAAAGCGAGGGACGTATAAGCAAAGACCATTTATAATTCCAAATAGGGTTTCCATTCGTGAAAGACCAAAAGAAGTTAACTCAAGAGTTACTCCGGGCCACTGGGAGGGTGATTTGATTATTGGAAAAAATCACCAATCTGCCATAGGAACATTAGTTGAAAGGGCAAGTCGATTAGTAAAAATAGTTTGGATAGGTGAAAAAAGAGATTCAGAATCAGTTTTGAATGCATTTGCAAAAAGCCTTGAAGAGCTTCCTTCACATATGAAACAGAGCCTAACTTATGATAATGGAATTGAAGCGTATAAACATGAGGAGTTTACGAAAAAAACTGGAATGTCAGTTTATTTTGCAGATCCTGGATGTCCATGGCAAAGAGGCACAAATGAAAACACTAATGGCTTAATTAGAGAATTCTTTCCAAAAAGCACTGAATTAGGTATTTACGATAAGCTAGATTTAAAAAGAGTAGAGGACTTATTAAATGAACGCCCAAGGAAAATCTTAAATTTTGCCTCTCCAAAAGATGTTTTTAATAAGATGGCTTCTTTATAAATAAATTTATCGGATTAGCAGAGGGTTGGAAGTTTCACGGCTACTTGTATTCTGGGATAAAATTCACCGTGTCCCTTCGGGCAGAAGTTTCACGGCTACTTGTATCTGGGTAATTTAGATTTACACTTTTTTCTAATAGTATTCCAGTAAAATTTTATTATTTCTTTATAAAAAATAACTAAAATCCATGATTTATAATTTGGAAATGGACATTTAAGATTTTTACCATAGAGATAAAGTGTTCGGATAGAAATTTGAATTCACCTATTGGGCTGTTCGCAGCTGCTGGTCTAATTTATTAATATTGCCAACATTTCTTTGTGCTAAAGAAATTTTATTTTCAATTTCGGCAATGTCAATAAAGGACTTAATCAAATCTTTTCGCTTATAAGCGGCTATTAATTCGTAATAAGTTTCTTCCACTTCAAAAGAAAGATCGATAATGGTATTGCTGGTTTCATAAATAGCTTGTTGAAGCTCTGCTGTTGCAATGCGTGTTCTTAAAGGAATCAAAAAGACATCTAAAAAGTTCTGCATCACAGAAATTTCAGTATTGATTTTCAATCCTTTCTTATCAGGATAGCGGATAAAGCCTTCAAAGACAGGGTTAGATAAAAGACCTGCTTCTATCAAATCGGCTTGAGCAATACCAATATTTTCAAAAGCTTCTTGAATGCGGGGGTTATTGAGAAGAGCAATTTGAACGGCCATATCGATAGAGAGCTCTTGACAAATCATGTCTTGGATGATTTCTCTTATGCGCTCATCCTCAAAGCAACCTCGATGCCAATGCACATCCTTGTCAATGCGGTTACTAACAAGACTTGCCACTGACTGATCAGGATTAGATGGGATTCTTGTACAACTTGAAAAGCAAGTTGCAACTATCACAAATCCAGTAAGATATGATTTTTTCATGGAATAAATTCTTCATAGATATTTGATAAAGATTAGTTTTTAATTTAATTTTTACTCTACGGCAGGGGGGTATATAATTACCATTCAATTTTAATGATGTTTTGGTAACAAACGCTAAAAAGGCGTTTTGAGTGATAAATCCGTCGTGTTATGAATGGGAATACCACAAAAACATCATTTACATGAAATACCAGTATTGAATGTATTTGATATAATTAAAGTTTTTGATACTATGCAGGTATTAAATGGAATCCTGCAAATAACGTTAAATCAGGTAAATATGGCAAAAAGAAAAAACTTAGAAGACGTTTACTATCCAGTTCCCCAGAGTTATAATTTTACCCAGTCAGAAAAGCCAAACGTAAATGAAGGGGTAATAAAACGCATTATTCAAGTCACAGTCAAAGAGCCTATCGTTTGAGAAACCCCTCAAGCTGGAATTGTAGGGAAAATTCGGCAAGAGCTAAGGCAGTCGCAACTCAAGAACAAATGGATATGATTATTCATCTTATTGAATCTTTACAACCAGGCGATGCTATTGAGGCAGCCTTAGCCAGTCAATTTGTTATTGCTTATATTCGTGGGCTAGAAGAATCCAATGGAGAGTATTCAAAAATTACCACCATGCTTGAATTATTTGAGTTCAGCCATCAGGTATTAGAAACTTTACAAAAGTATAGAAGCAAAGGAGCTCAGCAAATCAGCGTCAATTACAACGTCAATCAAGGACAAGTCGTCAATATTAAAAACGTCAATCAAGCAGAACATCCTTTAACATTGGAAGGACAAGCAATATGAAATTTAATGTTTATGAGGCCATTGATTTTTATGATTGGGAAAAACTTGATAGACTCCAAGAAAGGAAGAGCCAAGAAATTTCTAAAGCTTTGGATGAAAGCTAAAGAAGGAGATCAGAAAGCCAAAGAAGATTTAAAAAAGCACGACGCAGAAGAGCGAGAATTTAAACGACGAGCAAACGAAACTGGCTATTTCTGGGCATAAAGGCATGGCTAAATACGAAAAAAAGGAAATACCCCCCATCCAGCGTCAAATTACAGTGCCTCAAACTTTAGAACCGCTTATGCAAGCTTTTCATGTAGATTCCGAAGAAGCCATAAAAACTTTAGTCATAAATGCAGCCAATGCCATTTATGGAAGTAACGAATTAGGATTTGGAAAGAAAAGCATCTCATCTGAGGAAATAGATGGTATAGTCTCCCTTATCAAAGGCATTAATCCTAAAGATGCACTTGAAACTCTCTATGCTGCTCAAATTATAGCTGCTCATATGCTTGGAATGCGTAAATTATCCAGTATCTTTCAAGACGACCAAAAACTTGGATTGAAATTACTAAGGTTTAGCAATGAAGCTATGCAGCATTTACAAAAGAAAAGAGATGGCGGTCTACAAAACATTACAGTTAATTATAACTATCACAGTCAAGGCTTAGCATCTACAAAGCCCATTCTTATAGACAAAGGAGACGACGATGCCAATTCAAGGAGTTAAAGCTTGTGGGGCCAAATGTCGAACTAAAGGCGGAGAACCATGCGGCCAGCCAGGAATGAAGAACGGAAGATGTCGGATGCATGGCGGTGTCTTTTACAAACGAGAAACTCACGGAGGAACGACATTGCGAGCAATAGAACAGCGCAAAAAAGAGCGAGCTTTATTAAGAGAAATGAAAGCCATTAATAAAGAAATTGAAAGGATGGGCTATGAAACTCAAGCAAAATAAGCCACAAAAGAATCAAAAGCAAATTTTCTTTGGCCTTAAATGACAAAAAACATAAGAAGTGACCAATCAAGAAGAGGGTGTGCATAGTTTTCTGGAACTCTTATGCGCGCGCACGACTCCCCTCCATTTAATGGCTTAAAATTGACCATTTAACACTTTAAAATTTATAATCCACCCTTCTTCAAAAAAAAAGCCGCTATTATTGATGAGTGATTTTTCCTGCAAAAACAAGTTTGCATATTGCGTATATGTTTGGATTGTTAGTCTAGTCATTTCGCCATTAACACGTTTTTAAGCTTATTCGCCATTGTAAGGAGACAGCAAAGCCAACCTCAATTTCGGCGAATGAGATTATCAAAGAATGATTGGATTTTTAAAGAGGCTATTTCTTTAAGATGAAAAATTGGCTGAAAGTAATGCTTCTAATAATTGCGACTTAGCAATATCTATTCCTTTTAATCGAAAAAGATCGTTCCAGTCGCTTGCCTCCTTGGAAGGTTGTATGCCATCAAAATTAGGGATGGCAAGGGATAGATACCCTGCCTGGGTAAATTTCGCGCGCTTCTTGAGCCTTTAAAGCGCCTTGATTTTGACTTAAATGCCTATCATTATCAGCAAATATAGTAAATTGCATTTTAGTGTAGCGATTAGCTAAAGCACTAATAACATTTTTGATGTTATTGCAACCAAAACAACAAATACATGTAATACCAGTATTTTCCATACAAGTTGCAGCCGTAACATACGACTCGGCAACGCCAACATGCAAGTTATCTGAAAGAGAACCAAGACTATGAAAAAGCCCTTCTATGCGTCCACCTTTATGATCTCTCTTTGACCCGTCTGGGTTCAATAATTGATAATTCCAAAGCCATCCATCAATATCATACATAGGAACAACAGCTACGTTTCCATATTCTCCTTGCCTAAATCGAATTCCATAATATCCAACACCTTTACGGTCTAAGTAGTCAGATTTTCCAGAAATACTGCTATTAGTCCAAAAGCCATATGCTCTAGCAGCAGCTTCTTTAAAAGAAGAATTATCTCGCTGTTTTTAGGCTGCGTGTTTGAAAGTTTTATTATTTCGTCATCGGTTGGACCAAGACCATAAGTTTGAAAGCTCTCTTGCTCTCCACCAGTCAAACGACACCACGTGCCTAGACCGACAAGCCCATTATCTAAATGACTCGTCGTCGTCTTATATACTAATTCACCACGACCACGACTGTCACCGTCGGCATGGCATCTGACGAAACCGTCGTCGACGTGTAATTCGTCTACGTCAAACCCTTTAGAATGAAGAAATTCAAGATGAGATAACATTTGTTCAGCGTACGTCTTATAAGGCATGATTATCCTCTTTCATCATATTTTATCGTCGTGTCGTCTTCGTCCGTCGTCAAAGAATTGTTTATTAGCAAATAAAGATTTAAGACAGGCTGAAAAGAAAAAGAAGTAAGGACTATAGATAGCGAAAGCTGGGCGTGAGCTTTGACGAACGCCTCACCGAAGCCTTCTTCATTACAAAGCTGTTTTTCTCTCTCTTCGGCCTATCTTATCTTAAGGGCAAGCCGCTTCGCCTAAAGCGGGAGCGGAGAAGCCCGATATTAATGTCTTAATGACTTAATATCTTAATGAGCTGTTTCTCCTCTGAAAAACCTAAGTTAAAACCTTAAATGGACTAAGTTAAAACCTTAAATACCATAAGTTAAACCCTTAAAATTAATTATGTTATTTATTTTAAATGGTTTAAGTTTTGTCAATCGCAAATTTAGGCCTTTTGACCATAAAGCAAAACAGGGGCAATAAATATTATTAAGCCATTTATTTTTAATTTTTTATGTAAAAAACCACCTATTTATCACTAATGAAAATGCAAGATTTAAAAAGGGGGGGTAAGTGACGTTTTTCATGCGGAGTTATCTTATTCGTAAAATTGTCTGCTCTCTTATTCTTTTTGGATAGTCAATGATAATACCTTTTTCTTGAAATCTCTTAAGTTTTTCTATAAGTAGCCTGTTTGCTTCTGCTTTGTTTGCTTTATCTGTTTTTGATAATCCAGCTAATTTTATTAAATATTCTCTGTCTAACTTAAGTTGCTTTGATTGTTGCATTTGATTTTTTCTTGTTTGAATAACTTGAGCTAATAAAGCGTCATCGGCATGCAGTTCAAGAGTTCTATGTTTATATCCAGCTCCGACAAATGCCATTTTTTCGTTTTGAAGAGAGGCTGTATTTAAAACTGTAAGCGTTATAGTTTCTGGATATTTTTCATCAGGCTTTCTCGTACCTTTAGCGATTTCTAATGCTCTAATTCAACAAAATCTTCTACTTCAGTTTTTGAACGAGGAGACTTCTTTCTCTTTCTTGTGAAAACTATTTTTGTGTTTTCTAGGCTTTTGAGATGCTCATAAAATTCAATTTTTTCTTTTGTTTGAAAGTAAGCATTCCTTTCTGGATAACATAATCGCATGAGTTCAGTTAGGGCATATGTATATGTGTATTTTTTTAATTCATTGGCTAAACGCCAAGTAGCTAACCAAATTTTATGCTGAACACCTTGCAATCTTTTAATTATTAACTTTGCTAACTTTGTAGCTTCTTCTGAAGAGGTTGCTTGGATGCTCTAAACAAATTCCATTTCCGCTTGAATCATTCGTTTTTGAGCTAACAATGTATGTGGTTGTGTTCGGTTGTCTGGTTAAGGTTGGTTCACTTAATAGCTGAGGCAAATGATAAAAGCGATCAACGACGAAACGACTTATGCCGAATTCTTCGTTCGGATTTACGGATTTATAAAAATCTTCTGGAACAAGTTCGTTTGAGGACGAAAGAGTGGCGTCGACAGCCCTTTCTATTTCAGAATATGTTTTTGTTGAGAGCTTTTTTCCTTCTAAAGTTGTCACTGTGTCTTGTTCTATAGCTAATTTTAATTTTTCTTTTTCCTCATTAGATAACAAAGATATTTTTTCTATCATGTCTTTTAACTTATCTGCTTCGTGATGATGAAGACATATTTTTGTTTGGTTATCGAGTTTAGCGCAGATTTTATGAGGGATTGTTTTTAGAAGAGAGCCTTCCTTATCATAAATTGACAAATCTCCTTCATTTAAATTTTCTGGCATTGGAATGAAAAATTTTCGTTCATCATTCTCTGGCTGTGCACAATAAACTTCTTTTCCATTTTCAATCTTATAGAACCTAACTTCAGTATCGATTCCGTTTACAATTTTATGTATTTCGCCAATGTTTTTTGTTTCATTAAATATCTTCAAAAAGCAAATTTCATCTTTTATAAGTTCATTTAAAACTTCGCCTGTTTCGGCATTAAATACTTTAAGAATTTTCGCTTCTTCAATGTTTTTTGGAATTTCTAGAACATATTTAGTTGGCTCTATTTTATCGCAAGGAATTTCAATTCCATTTTCTATTTTTACATGCTGTTCTTTTACTATTATTCCGTTTTCTAAATAGAAATAAGATTTAAACTCACTGTTTCCAGCTACCATTATTTTTCTGTCTATAGCATCATTTTCGTTATTCATTGATTTCCTCAGCTTAACAATGTATGTTTATCTGCTATTATTTCTTCGCCATAGCTATTTGTTCTAATTGTGATAGTTGGGAAGGTGACAAAAGTTGGTAAAGATGTTAAAGGATTTAAAGAAGGGGATTTGGCGGCAGTTGGTTGCTTAGTCAATTCATGCCACAATTGTCCAAGCTGTAAAGAAAATTTAGAACAATATTGTGAAAAGGGGTTTACGTTAACCTACAACAGTCCAGATCCAGTAACAAAAAAAATGACCTATGCTGGCTATTCTAATAATATTGTTGTAGATGAAAAATTTGTCTTAAAAATCCCTAAAGAATTTAAAGAAAAAGATTTAGCAGGCGTAGCTCCCTTACTCTGTGCGGGGATAACAACTTATTCTCCATTAAGACATTGGAAAGTAAAAAAAGGTGACAAGGTAGGAATGTTGGACTTGGTGGCTTAGGCCATATGGGGATAAAACTCGCTCATGCCATGGGAGCACATGTAGTTTTATTTACAACGTCTCCATCTAAGGCGCAAGATGCTAAAAGACTTGGAGCCGATGAAATTGTTGTGTCTAAAAATAGTGAAGAGATGAAAAAACACCTCAATAGTTTTGATTTTATTTTAAACACGGTTTCAGCGTCTCATAATTTAGATCAATATATGGAGCTTTTAAAAAGAGATGGAACAATGTGCTTAGTTGGAGCGCCAGAACATCCCCATCCTTCGCCCAATATTAATAACATGATTTTTAAAAGAAGATCCATTGGTGGTTCCTTAATTGGAGGCCTAAAAGAAACACAAGAAATGTTAGATTTTTGTGCAAAACATGGCATTACATCTGATATTGAACTCATAACCATTGACAAAGTTAACGAAGCCTATGATCGATTGGCAAAAAGTGATGTTAAATACCGCTTTGTGATTGATCTTTCGTCTTTAAAGTAGCTCCAGAATATATTTAGTTGTATTAAAAGATCGTTTTTATTATTCCTTTTTTCTTTTAATACAACTAAAAGTTAAAATTATGGTTAATTGTATAGGTTATTCCGTTTTTTATTATTCCAATGAGACAAAAGAAACTTTTTTTGAATCTTTTTGTAAAGATCCTTCCTTTAAAACATTGCAAATCGTAATCGATAATTATGAAAATGCCGAAGAAGCTGTCCAAGAAAAAGTGGAAAAGTTTTTGCTAGATCAACAAGATTTAAGTTATTTAGATGATAAAGACCATCTGCCTAAAATTAGTATGCTTTTACAAAAAATTATTGGACATTACCAAAAGAGCCAACAATTAAATTGCCTATTTTTTGAAAAGGAAGTGAACTACATATTAAAAAAACTTGATAAAGAAGAAAATAATAGCGAATTACTAAAAGTGTTATTTTTATTTTTAATGCTAAATATTACGAGTTATAATTATTCAAAACATAACTATGAAGAATTATATAAAAATGTTGATCAAGTATTATCTACTTTAAGTGAAAAAGTATCAGAAAACGAATATATTCAATCCATTAAAACAGTTTTGCAAAATTGGAAAAAGAATAAAAATTGTTTATCTCATTTTAATCAAATTATGTAGTAAATGGTACATATATAATTATGGTTTATAGCACCAGCAGCTTTGGATATGATCATTAACCATCCCTACAGCTTGCATGAAAGCATAGATAATCGTCGTTCCAACAAAAGACATTCCTCTTTTTTTTAAATCTTTAGAAATTTGATCACTGATAACAGTTTTAGGAGGGATGTCTTTGAGTGTTTGGGGATGATTTTTAATCGGAGTAAAGTTAACAAATTGCCAGATATATTGATCAAACGACCCAAATTCTTGTTGAATTTTGATAAAAATACGGGCATTTTTTCTAACACTATAAATTTTTAATTTATTACGAATGATGGCTTTGTTTTGCAAAATAGTTTCTAACTCTTCATCACCCATTTCAGCTACTAATTTAGGATCGAATTGGTGAAAAAATTCTTTGTAGCTCTCTCTTTTTTTTAAAACCGTTTCCCAGCTAAGACCAGCTTGCGCTCCTTCTAAGGTCAATATTTCAAATAGTAGATGATCATCGTGAACAGGTCTACCCCATTCTTTATCATGATATTCAGCGTAAAGAGGATTATGGGCTCCGAAACAACGTGTTTTTTCCAATGTTTGCGACATAAAATGGTTTCATTGTATAATGTTTTAAAAATGCTTAAGTATTAAATTTTTAAGTTTTTTTTACACATAATAATTAACTAATTAATATTATCGACTGAAATCGAAATATTGTACGCAATACGGGTTCTAGCCTTATGAAAAAAGTAAGATACTTAATACCTGCTTTTTTATCATTTTTGTTCCTTTTTTTTTCCCTCAAAAACGCCCCGTTTAGATTCTGGTAACTGTGCGTTTTGTAAACAGCTCATTATAAAAAAACAAAAAATTTATGAAGATGAGCATGCTTTAGTATTGTATACGCATAAGCCCACCTATCCAGGCCATTGTCTAATTATCCCTAAAAAACACACCGAAAGATTTGAAGATTTAAGCGATGAAGAGATGTTGCAGATGACCAAACTTGTTAAAAAAGTTGATAAAGCAATTGCTAAAACGTTTGGAACAAAGGCTTATCTTTTACTGCAAAAAAATGGAACGGAAGTTGGGCAAACAGTTCCCCATGTTCACATCCACTATGTCCCAAGAATGGAAGGGGATTCTTCCACTTTAACCTTTATTTGGCGAGCCTTTTGGGCCAATATCAATCCTCCTATAAGCGATGACGAAATGCAAAAGAATGTCTCGTTAATTCGACAAGCTATGCTTGATAAATAGTAGCCTTTTCTATTTGCATTAAAGCTGTTATTAATGATTGCTTAGTATAAATTTTGCGAGTGATGCGCATGTTTGTTAATAGACCAATCATTCCTTCAGCAGAGCCTAAATTTTGATTCGTCGTAAATCCAGAATAATAACATGCTTGGCCTAAATCCATTTGATTTTCTAATATATACTTTAGAATAAATGAGGGAATTTCAAATCCAGGAGATAGTCCAATAGCAAAATTTAAGCCATCATAAATTGCGCAAATACAGGCTTCTAAATAGCCAGAATTTGTGCCAGGTGCTGTAAAAAGTCCACTTTCTAATCCAATGCTATAATTACATTTTTCAATTGAATATCCATTTTTAGCCCGGTTCTTTGCGCCTAAAATGATTTCTTCAAGGCTTAAAGGTTGATTAGACACATCTGAAGAAACATTTAGGCCAGTTACGAGTGAATCTTTAAAGAGTTCATAATCTTTTAAAACTTCTTTGACAGCTTCTAATTTTACAGCGTTAGTGGTACCGACAATAACTTTCATACTTATACTTTAGATGTTAGCTAGAAACTATAAATCAGAGTGTAATTTTACTATACATTTTTTGAGCTAAGCTAAAAAAAGGATTGGGATCCAAACTGTCTTCTATATTCCAAATTGAGGCTAACACAAGATGAATAAAATACCATTTATATACATTTTCTTTAGCAAAACCAAAATAATTGGCTACGAAATCTAGCTCTTGAATTCTTCTATAAAAGTCCAGATCTCATTGATTGGAAAACCGATGACGCCTTTAGGGTCGATGGCAACCCATCGATTTTGATGAAGTAAAATGTTACCGCGATGTAAATCTCCGTGTAATACAACTTCTTGCGTTTCTAATTTTATAAGTTCATCTCGCCAAAGACGTGCCTCTTTTAATAGCTTGCTATCAAGAGGCCAATCATTATTCAGAATGGCAAGCCATTCTCTGATGTGGGGAAGCTTATCAGATAGTAGAGGTGCTTTATGTAATTGCTGCATTAATTCACAAGCTATTTCAAGAGAGGATTTATTTTTATAATTAGATAGCTCTTTTAATTTAGTTGCTGGAATAGCTTGCTTTAGTAATAAAGCATCAGAGCTGTAATCTAGTAAGCCAATGGCTCCAAAGCCTGAAAAAGTATTTAAAGCTATTCTTTCCTTTATTAATTCTTTAGGATCAGGACTTAATTTTAAAACAATTGGTAGTCCGTTTTGATTTCCATACAGAACATAATTATAAGAAAGGTCTGCAAATACTTGAAGATTTTCTAAATGCCATCTATTGGCATAAAAATTTACAATCTCTTCTAAATTTTGTAACCAAGTAGAGCCTTGAATTTTATATGTCTTTAGAATTAAGTTTTTAAATCGGTCCATTAGTCGTTTGGATTTTTAATGCGGTATAATACATTTTGGCTTAAAACATGCCCTTCAGGCAGTTTTGGATTTATAAAATCATCTTTTGGGTTGTGAACCAACCCAATTTTTTCCATCAACTTTCTAGAACGAGAATTAATGGTTGGGGTAAATGCTATAATTTCTTTTAAATTTAGTTGTTTAAAACCATATTGCAAGGCTGCTAAAGCGCCTTCTGTGCCGTAACCTTTATTCCAATAGGCACTAGCGAGACGCCAACCAATCTCAACAGCTGGAGTAAAAGGTGCTTCAAAAGTATCTAAGCGAAGGCCAATGAAACCAATAAAAGGGCAGCCCGTTTTTTCTGAAACGGCCCAAAAACCATAGCCATGCAGATCAAAATGCTGCATGATTTGGTAAGCAAAAGCATTGCTTTCCTCCTCACTTAAAAGAGAAGGAAAATACTCCATTACGTTTGTATCTCGATTCATTCGAGCAAAAGGAATTAAATCACTCGTTTTCCAAGGGCGTAATAATAAACGGTTAGTTTCTATCATCGTCAATTGCTATATAGATCGGAACTTTGTGGTTGCTTTTAAGAAAAAATTGTGGGTCATACTCCTCAAAATCTCCTGTATAGGTGCGCTTGATTGGTGCGTGCCAAATTTTGTTCCAAGTGTTAATGAGACTATGAGGAAATTCACCCTCAGCTTCGAAAACCTCATAGCATGAAGCTGGAAGTGTTATTGTGGTTAATCCATCAATGGAACTATTTTCTTTGTCAACCAAACACCCAATTAGAACCGTATAGGGTTTTGTGTGATCTTTTTCATATTCGCAGTAAAGTACATAGATTTGATAGGATGCCTTATCGGGAATGACCTCATAAATGTTATCGGCATTAAATTTGTTCCAAAGAGCCGCAATATCTAAAGGAGCTTTATCGGGAGCGTTGGATGTGCGGCAAGTTATTCCTATGAATGTTAAGTCAGGTTTTTTTATAATAGCGTTTTGTTTCGTCATTCATCCTCAAATGGTATTATTATGTTCAACGAAAATCAATCCTACAAAAAGGAAAATTATACTAATAGCAAATTAGATAATCATCATTATACAAACTGTAAATTTCACCATTGTGATTTTTCGCAAACTTCTTTCAAGAAAGCTCGCTTTATAGAATGCCAATTTGACAATTGCGTAGTAAATCTTCCACAATTAGATGATTGTCGATTGCAAGAGTGTGTTTTTCAAGAAAGCAAAATTACGGGTGCCAATTTTTTTCAATGTGATCCATTCCTTTTTTCCATTAAGCTTGAAAGCTGTTTATTACAGTATTGTAATTTTGCCAATCTCCCTTTAAAAAAAGGAATTTTTAATAAAAGTATCTTTACCGAGTGCGTTTTTTCAGAAAATCAGATGCAAGAAACCCAATTTTGCTATTGTGATTTAAAAGGTACAATTTTTCATCATTGCAATTTACAAAAAGCCAATTTTGGTAAGGCTTTTAATTATGTAATTGATCCTCTTACCAATCAGATTAAAGGGGCCACTTTTTCTATGCCTGAAGCGTTAGTCCTTCTAAGATCTCTTGAAATCAACCTTGAAAATTGAAAATTGTAAAGTATCTATTTTTAAAAAATCAGTCTAATTAATTTATTTTTTTAATATTAATTAGTGACAACATTAAAATAATTTAATTAGAAATTTTTATGATTTTAGCCTATAATTTAATAAAAAATATAAATTAGTTTTATTATGTCGTCACAAATATTATTGTATAATGGTTTTGGTAGTGGTCCTTTTTGTGTGGAAGCTTTAAAAAGTAAAATAGAACAGGTTATAGATGATAGATGTCATAAAATAACAACTGTGGCTTCTTTTAAAGATTGCTTGACCGATCCTAAATCGATTAAAGCTGTAGTTATACCTGGTGGAAATGCTCTTTCTACATGTGCTGAAGCCATAAATAACAGTAATGTAATTAATTTCATTAAAGAGAATCATATATCCTATTTTGGATCATGTGCGGGAGCGATTCTTGCTAGTAGATATTTGCATATGAGGGATCTAGATAATAATTCTCTAAATATCTTCAGGAAAAATGAATATGAACTTTGTTCCCTTTATCCAGATGATTGTGTAGCTCCCATTTATCCTCTCCATAAAACAATCACGATTGATGATTTTAAAATTACCCCTATTAGATATAAAAATAATAATTTGAAAGTAGCTCAGATTTTAAGTCCTGCATTTTTAAACGAAAGAAGCGATTGTAAAACTTCTATTATTTCTACTTATGTTAATGAGACTAGTTTAACAATTTTAGACAAAGGAGTTTTTGATTTAAGTCAACAAACAGAAACTCTTCTTTACAACAATGGTTACAAACTACTTCTAACAGCCTCTCATGCGGAAATAGATTCTAAAGTTGTTCGTACTCAATTGTTTAAAACTACTTTTTCTGCCACTTTAAAAGAGCAAGCAGCTTTTGCCAATGAACTTGCAACAGATGACTTAGCAAGAGATCAAATGTTTACTCAAAATTTGCAGCTACTAAATATCGCAACGAAAAGCTAATTATTTTTTGTTTAAAAAATCTAATAAGATCACCGAGGCAATATTATGAATGACAAGTTTTGTAGTAGAAAGAGGTAAGCCATTACATAGCTGCTTTAAGCAGGCATAAGACAAACTTAAAGGGAGTTGTTTTCTTAAACCGAGTTTCCAAGCATTTGCTACTTCGAAAGGAGCCGATATAAAACTTGTAAAAGCTCCCACTTTTAAACCAATTAGAAGAAGTTGTGGCATAGAAAGCGTATTGTCAACATTTGCTTGCAATTGTTTCTCTTTAAAATATTTTTGAGACATTAAAAAAGAGCACCAATTTATTGATAACTTGCTCCAATGAGTACCAAGTCCATAACTAAATTTTTTTTCAATAGTCATAGTTGGCGACTTACTAATAGCTTGAATTCTCGCTTCTTCGTAGCCTTTTAGTAAAGAGTCAAGAGAAGCTAGACAAAGCCCTGTGATAAGAAGAGATCGATAAGGATTGAGTTTAGTTTTTTGACTTAAATAGATTGGCAAGTTTGTGATGATGGGCCATACCCAAATTTGTTTCCAAAGTAACCGTTTTAAACTAGGGGTATAGCCTTTATAAAAACCTTTTAGGCCATTTTCTAAAAAAATTTCAGCACTAGCTTTATAAATATTTAAACTTTTTTTACTTAAAAATTGCCTTGTACGTATCGTTTCTAATGGATGAAGAAGTGTATTTACACAAATGCCTCTTAAAGCTCCATAGGCAATAGGTGGTAAAAAAGTATATTTATTAAAATAATCGTTAATCGAATTCATACCTTGTCTCTTGAAGAGTTTTTTGTATTTTAACAGTTGCCAAAATGGCTAAGGAGCTAATTAAAGCCAGTATAAGCCAATAAAAACTAGTGCATAAAATTGTATCAGTTGTTTGATAAATCCATAAAGATAAAGCTGCCGTTGGGCCACCTAAGAGTTGTGATCCCAAAGAATAAGCTAATGATATCACCAAATAACGAGCATGGGAAGGAACTATACTTTGCGCCCAAGCGTGATAAGGAGCAAAAAAAGCTACACCTAAAAGAACAAAAACTATTCGAACCAATACGACACCAATGATTGAAATATGTGGGAGGAGCAAAAATAACGGAATTGCAGCAACTACTGTTGTAATAGAAGCTGTAAGCATAACTTTTTCTCTTGAATATTTAAAAGAAAGCCATCCAAAAAGGGGAAGAGCGCAAAAGTCAAGGATTAAAAGAAATGTGTTAATGGTTGTCATTTGGGTTTTTGTAAGATTTGTTACTAAAGGGATAAAGCCATTTAAAAATATCAATGATATGGAATAAGTGGCATAAGAGAATCCGGAAGTTATAGCAATCAACAAAAAAGGAGTTTTGTGATCTTTAAATGTCTGCCATAAATTTGAAATTGAATATTTATTATTCCTTTTTTTAGGTTCATAGATGTCGTCTTTCATTTTTTTACGCAATAGATAGCCAAATAAACCAGTTAAGCTGCCTATGGCATATAAAAATCGCCAACCAGTATCGATCATTTGTAGATAAGCCAGTAACGAAACTCCTCCTGAGGCAAATAGTATTCCACCAATCGTCGTTGCATTGTAAATGCTACTTAAAATATCTTTTTTTTCATTTGAAGTGTTTTCTAATAAATAAATGGCACCTCCCATAGATTCTCCGGACGCTAAAAAATTTTGTAAAATGCGACCAATGCAAAAAAATAGAGGGGAGACAAAACCAGCTTGATGAAAAGTTGGGCTAATAGCCATACAAGCAGATACTATAGACATTCCACCAAGGGTTAAAAACAAAGCTTTGCTTCTGCCATAATTATCTCCAATATAACCAAATACTAAAGCGCCAATTGGCCTTGCAATCATACCAAGAGGGATCATGGCATAGGTTAACAGTAACGCTGTCATTTGATCATGGTTTGGAAAGATTACTGGGGCTAAAAAAATAGAAAGAAAGCTAAAAAGAGCCGTGTCGTAGTGTTCAAAGAAATTTCCAAAGCAAGCACTAAGAAGTTGTTTTTTATTTAAATGGCTATTGAACATAAAATATAAGCATAATAGTTTTTAAGCCATAGTAGAGGTTGAAATGATAAAAGAAATATATCCACTCTCCCCACGCTGGCATTATCCAGATCAGGTCTAAAGGGTGACTCTCAGCTAAGAATAAATCTTAGCACCCCTGGCGTTTTAAAATAAAAACTCTAATAGCTTTATGAATAAAACTCCACAATTTTTTAAGCTTTAAGAACTTAAATAATAGTCGTAGTTTTTAAAAAATTAAACTTGAAAATATGTGATTGCTTTCAATTTTTATTTTGATCTTTTTTAGATAAAAAACCATATTATTTTTTTAAGAATCAACTCTATAATTTAGGCACATATGATCACAAAAAAGCTTTTCCAACTATCCGTTTTAACATTGCTCTTTTTTTTCTCTAACCAATTGGAAAGTTATGATTGTTTAAATCCGTTTTTAATAGAAGGAAAAGCGGCTTATTATTACCCAACAAGTCACACCTTTCGAAGGATATACTCTGAAAATGGGATTTACGGAGGGGAAATTTCTTGCCAAACTTATAATAACCTTTATACGTGGGCAAGTGTCGATGGTTATTCCAAGAAAGGGCGATCGATTGGACTTCAAGATGCCACTAAATTAACCTTTATTCCGGTTGGTTTAGGTTTAAAGTATTTTTTCCCTATTTCTTGTTTCAATTGTTTTGTGGGCGCGGGTCTTTTGGGGACTTATGCTAGATTGAAAGACAGATTTAATCTATCTTCAACGAATCAAACGTTTACTCATCGACAATCTAAAGGCAACGTTGGTGGAATTGTTAAAGTTGGGTTGCTTTACACAATTAATAACAATTGGTATCTGGATTTGTTTTCAAACTATTCTTATACAAAAATTTCTTTTTTTAACAAATATTTAGGTACCATTCAAAGGCGACAAGCAAATCTTAGTGGTTGGTCTATTGGGCTTGGCATTGGATATAGTTTTCAATGTTTTAGATAGAGTTTTTTTTTTAGGACTGCTACTATTTTTAAAAAAAATGGTAGCAGCATGATAAAATATTGTGAATCGGTCTATAAAACAAAGCGTTGGAAAACTCGCCAAGTAATGGTGGGAAATGTAGGCGTTGGAGGGGATAATCCCGTTCGGATTCAATCCATGACTACCTCAAGCACTCGCGATATCGAAGCTACTGTTCAACAGATTATGCAACTTGCGGATACTGGTTGTGAGATAGCGAGAGTCACTGTACAGGGAATGAAAGAAGCGGATGCATGTGAAGGGATAAAAAATAGCTTAATTCAAAAAGGTTATACAATCCCAATAGTTGCCGATATTCATTTTTTTCCACCGGCTGCCATGCGCGTAGTTGATTTTGTCGATAAGGTTCGCGTTAATCCCGGCAACTATGTTGATAGACGAGCCACTTTTAAAGTCTTAGAGTATGATGACATTACTTACGCCAAAGAAATTGAGCGTATTGAAGAAAAATTTACACCCCTTGTTCAAAAATGTAAGCTCTTAAAGCGAGCCATGCGCATTGGTACAAACCATGGATCATTATCCGATCGCATTCTAAATCGCTATGGGGATACCCCACAAGGAATGGTGGAATCTGCGTTAGAATTTGCAAGAGTATGTCGCAAAAATAACTTTCATGACATTATTTTTTCTATGAAATCTTCTAACCCTCAAGTGATGATATTAGCTTATCGCCTTTTGGTGGCAGAAATGATGAAATTAGGCTGGGATTATCCTTTGCACTTAGGAGTAACGGAAGCTGGAGAAGGGGAAGACGGACGCATTAAGTCAGCTATGGGAATTGGCTCGTTGCTTCTTGATGGCATTGGAGATACTATTCGAGTAT
Organism: Candidatus Rubidus massiliensis; assembly: GCA_000756735.1. Classification (GTDB taxonomy): domain Bacteria; phylum Chlamydiota; class Chlamydiia; order Chlamydiales; family Parachlamydiaceae; genus Rubidus; species Rubidus massiliensis. The sequence goes on from CCSC01000001.1 coordinate 815,492, forward strand.
CTCTAACAGAAGATGCCTATAGAGAAATTGATCCATGCCAACGTTTAATTCATTTTGCAAAGCACTATGAAGAAAGTAAAGGAGTCGCGCCCTTTACCGATTTTCGAAATATAGAAACAATTGAAAGAAGATCTTTGACTTTGCCAAAAAACATTTCTTTACATAGAGATGGAAGCGTCATTCTTGGTGTTACCGCAAAAGATATGCAAGAGCCAAATTTTTACAAAAATTTGGGATGTGATGTGCAATTGGGAAAACCAAAACTCAAAATTTCAAGTACTGATTGTATAGTTGTAAAAGAGTTTTCTAATTCAAATATGGGCACTATACTAAAAAACTTGCTAGAAGTTGGCATTACAACTTTTAGTCAGTGTGAATTCAAAGGGGTTCCCATCCATACATTACAAGAAGCTCGTGAATATTATTCGCAGTGGGAACAAAATAATCGTTTTTCTATTAATCCCTTACCTCAAGAATCAACTTACCTTATGATTCAAGACGAAACCGAAAATGAGTGGAAGATACTTGAGACAGTTAAACCGGATGTAATTTTTTTAGCTCCAACCCAAGATAGATTGCATTATAGTCGATCATTTTTTAATTGGTTGCATAAGAAAGGAATTACGACACCAGTTATTTTAAGTTTTACATATTTGGTACCAAAAGAAGATTTAATCATTCAAGCTGCCGCTGAATGTGGCGCTTTACTTTGTGATGGATTAGGGGATGGCATTTGGATTCAAGCTCAAGAAGACATAAATTTTATTCGCAATTTAAGTTTTAGCATTTTGCAAGCCGCACGCATGAGAACTTCTAAAACCGATTTCATTTCTTGCCCAAGCTGCGGAAGAACTCTTTTTGATTTACAAGAAGTATCTAAAAGAATTCGTTTAAGAACATCCCACTTACCAGGTGTTAAAATTGCGATTATGGGATGTATTGTCAATGGACCTGGCGAAATGGCAGATGCTGACTTTGGCTATGTAGGTTCAAAACCCGGCATGATTGATTTATATGTTGGCAAAGAATGTGTAGAAAAAGACATTACTTTTGAACAAGCAGACGATCGTTTAGTGGAATTAATTAAGAAACATGGACGTTGGGTTGAACCTGAAGTCACAAATGAAATTAGCGTAGGTATTTAAAAAATATTTTAGATATTTTATAACCATCTTTTCCTCATAGACAAGCATGTTAATTTATGATACGCATGAAATTGCGTAGATTTAAAATAGTTGTAAATTAACATGAAAAAATTAAATCCATCAACTTCGTCCCTTTTTGGCTTAAATTGGATGATATTTTTTTTATCCGATGTAAGACCTGGGATTGGTCCTTTCCTATCTATTTATTTAAGATCCTATCTCAATTGGAGTACAGACTTAGTAGGTATAGCGCTTGGTACTACCGATTTAACAGCCTCCATTTGTCAAATTCCAAGTGGCTTACTGGTTGATAGTGTAAAAGCAAAGCGATTTATTTTGTTTTTAGCTTGTTTATGTATCGCGCTTGCTTGTTCTTTAATCATAAGTTTTCCAACATTTTATACCATTGTTTTTGCCCAAGCCTTAATAGGGATATCAGCCGCTATTATTCCACCAAGTATAGCTTCTATCACACTTGGACTTGTCGGTAGAGAAAAGTTTCCAAAAAGGATTAGTTTAAATGAAACGTGGAGTCATGCAGGGAATGTTGTAACAGCCGCAATTGTTGGTGTTTTAAGTTATCTTTTTGGTTTGCCATGGATCGTTTATTTAGTAGTCATTTTTGCAACCCTCAGTTCTTATTTTATGACCTATATCAATCCAGCTGAAATTCATCACGATATTGCAAGAGAATTAAACAATGGAAACAATGGCAATGAAAAAGCTATTTCAATTGCACAGTATTTAAAAACAAGTCCTTTGCTGCTTTTTTGTTGTTCCGTTTTTCTGTTTCATTTTTCTAACGCTGCGCAATTACCTTTAATTGGTCAACTATTGTCGTCAAAAAACGCTTCGATCAGTTCAATTTTTATGGGAGCGTGTATTATTTTAGCGCAACTTGTCATGATCGTTATCGCTTATAGTATGGGCTTTTGGATGAATAAAACGGGAAGAAAACCTTTATTTTTGCTAGGTTTAATGATTTTGCCTTTAAGAGCAATTCTGTATACATTAACAGAAAATCCAATTCTTTTACTTTGTATTCAGTTGTTAGATGGAATCGGGGCAGGGATATTTGGAGTTATCGGGATAGTTACCATTTCAGATATTGCCAAGGGAACGGGCAGATTTAATTTTTCAGTTGGATTAATGGCTTTATTTCAAGGGATTGGCGCATCGTTTAGCAACATTTTTTCTGGCATAATAGTAAGCCATTATGGATTTAATACAGGTTTTTTCACTTTAGCTTTTATTGGGCTAATTGGAATAGCCTTTTATGGACTGTTAATGCCGGAAACAAAAGTAGAGGCAAAATAGGATGCAAATCGGATCCTTGGCTATTTTTATTCTAGTCTACTTAGGAATGGTTTTAGGGTCTTGGCCAGGGCTTGCCATTGATCGCACCGGAATTGCTCTTTTAGGAGCTATCGCATTTATAGAATTACAAAATATAACAATCGGAGAGGCAACTCAATACATTGATGCTCCCTCTCTTGCCATTTTATTTAGTTTTATGATTATTTCAGCACAATTTTACTATAGTGGCTTTTACACAAAAGTTGTGCAAGAATGGGATAAAAGAAATTTTACGCCACGTAAGTTGTTATTTAATATCATTGTTGCATCAGCTCTTCTTTCTGCAATCTTGATAAATGATATCGTATGTCTTGCCTTAACACCCTTAATTATTAATATTTGTAGCAAAAAAAACTTAAATCCAATTCCATTTTTGTTAGGATTAGTTTTTTCTTCTAATATTGGGTCTGCTTTAACTTTAATCGGTAACCCACAAAACTTGTTAATTGGACAAGTCAAAGAGATTTCTTTTACCGGTTATTTACAATTTTCTTTTGTTCCTTGTTTTTTAAGTCTTTTAGCCACGTGGGCTATAATAGTCTTCCTGTATCAAAAAAACTGGTATGCATCACATGATATTAAATCTTTAAAGGAAATAACTTACGACAATTGGCAGAGTAAGAAAGGGATAGTGGTCATTTGTATTGTATTGTTCTTTTTTATTTTTACCAATTTGCCAAGAGATAAGATATCTTTAGCAGCAGCCGGCATACTTTTGCTGAGTCGTAAAATGGCGTCCAAAACGATTCTAAATTTTATAGATTGGCAATTGTTAGTCCTTTTTATTGGATTATTTATTGTAAATAAAAGCTTTTTACAAATGAATAGCTTGTCATCCATTTCAAATTATTTACCTTTAAGCTTTATAGACTTAAATAATCCTTTTTGGTTAATTGCAGTCGTTGTAATAACTTCAAATTTAATATCAAACGTGCCTGCTGTGATGTTAATGCTTCCATTCATCGAAACTGATTTTCAAGGTTCATTATTAGCAATAGCTAGTACTTTTGCAGGCAATTTATTTATTGTAGGTAGTATTGCCAATATAATCGTTGTTACTCAAGCATCGAATATGGGAATTACAATTGATTGGAAAAAATATCTTAAACTCGGTTTTCCGATCACTATGGGATCATTTCTTATTTTAATTGTTTGGCTGTATGTATGGCAATTTTTAATTTAATCAGACATTAGGTGCTTAATTTTTATTGTAAGCAAAAGGTTTTTGCGTGCGTTTCTATTGCCTTATTGACTAATTGGATATAATAATTGTCATTCAAAATAGCTTCCATGGTGTTAACAGGGACAGCTTGATACTTATTAATTAAACTTTGAATAGAAAGCTTTTTGCCAGTTTGAACATCTATCGGACTAATTATATTTTGTTCCTCATTTTGATTTATATTGTCATCAAAAAATAGGGAAAGGGTTGATTTATCTGAAGAATCTACTAAAAATGGTTTTGCATAAAGCGTGGCAAGTTTTCCGAAAGACCAATAATTCCAATCGTCACGTATAGCTAAAGAAGGGGAGTGTTTGAAGAATTGATAGATCTCTTGAGGATGATTTAATTCCTTATTTTGAATAAATAAATGACCCTTTTTAAAATGGCCTTCACCTTTAAAAAGGGGTCGATAGTGCTTATTGATTTCTTTAGCTATATCATAAACCTCTTCACCATAACTTCTAAGGATTAAAGTATAGCAATAACCCTCACCATCTAGCATTCCTAAAAGTTTATAAAAGGATGGAAATACAGGGCTTTTTGATTCATATAGTTTACAAAAAAGAGTTTTATACATTGCATTCGCTTCGCAATACAAGGGGTGATTCGTCTCTTTTAAAAATTGTAAAAAAGTATCTAATTTTTTTATCCGTTCTTTTTTTAAAGTCATATCATTAGCTTGTCCTGGCAAAGCAATATGAAGAATGTAGTCTTCATAAGTGATTGCTTTGCCGATTTTACCCGTCCAGTCGTATTGAAAATGGGAGGCTAGCAATTCGTTTAGAACATTTTCTAAACTTTTGCCACTAGCTTTATCGGTTGCTATCAACGTTTTATTTACGTCGAAATACAAGATTAAATGAGGCTTATCTGCCAATAAAGAGCTACAAACTAAACAAAAAATGAGAAGGTAATTTTTAATCATAAAGATTTACTAATTGAAATTAAGGCCTATTTAATCGAAAAGAAGGTTTTAATTTTTAAAACCTTCTTAACATTAATCGTAAAGCTTCTTCAAGATTTTTTTAAGAATGTTTCATAGGCTTTTTTAGTTTGATAGATAATTCTAGCCAATTCATCTAAAAATAAAGCAATTATCTCTTGATCGTTAGCTTTTGGACCAACCGTTTCAAAAGGTAAATTAGGTATTATAGATCTCACCACAAGGTCTTGACGATTTACATAGGGCTGATTGCTTATAGCTAAAACCTTACTTGGCAATTTATCAAGGTTTTTTTTCCATAAATAAACTGTATCATCCGTGTTGGGTCTTATTTGTTTTCCAGTTTTTTCATCCATTTTCATAGGCGCATTAACAAAGGTAACTTTTATCATTCTCATCTCTTCTGCCATTTCAGCTTGATCCCAAATCATTTGAGCAGCTTCCGCTTCGGTAGTGGGTAAGTTTGTTAATTGCCAGTCTGAACGAATTTTAAAAGCAGAGTTGTATGCATTCCTAAAGGAAATTTCATTTTCAATCGCAGGGTCAAGGGGTCTAGCTCCCGTTAAAAAGCTTAAGCTATCAAAACGCACACCTTTTTCCCATTGTTCAATTAGAAATTGAAGACGAAGGCGCATCGTTGAAAGGCTTGCGCCATGTATAATGGCCTCTTCATAATGTTTAAAGCTTGGGTTAACTTCGTCGATCAAAACAAATTCGTGTAAAAATGGGAGAATTTCTTCTTTATACTTTTCAAACTTATTAGATTGAGCTTGCCATCTTTCCCCTTGTCTTAAAAGATTAGCTTGTGCCCATTCATTAATTTTTTCGATCGTTGCTAGTTGAGAGGAAATATCACATTCGAGGATCTGCAATAATTGGATCAGTTTAGTTCTTGGTTTAAAATCTTTATTACAAATGATTCTAGAAGAGCCTAATGTTAAAACTTCATTTTCTAATCGATTTATGAAATCTATCTCGTTATGTTGTGGGCTACTTTTTGCCATTTTAAGTGCATTTTGATAAAGGCCTCTAGCTTCATCTATAAGGGCATTTATGTAATATTCTGATTCAACAGTCTTTGGATTCGCCTCTAAAGGAGCGTTTTTAGAGATTACTAACCCTAAAGTAGTGGCAAATAAAACTTTTTGAACAGTTCCACCTATTTTTTTTAGGGTTTGCCATAAGGGATTTGAATTTGTGACATTTAGTTTTTGTTCAGTAGAAGATCCTTCTATATGAGTTGTTGGTTGTGGATGAGATAATGCTCCAATAGTCATATAACTACCTTTGTTGTATAGTTTAACAAAAGTATTTTGCCTCATACGGAAATTTAATCGTAACAACATTGCAAAAATTGACAGTTTTTTAAAAGATTTAGAGGAATTAAATGAAAATTCATTACATCATTCATGCTGAATTTGAAGGGCCTGGAATTATTGAAGAATGGGCTAAAGCAAAAAAAATTAATCAACAACATTACAAGCCTTTTTTAGGAGATAAATTACCTGTAGTAGAGGAAAAAGATCTCGTTATAATCATGGGAGGACCTCAAAGCCCTTTACAAAAGCAAGAGGCGCCCTATTTGCAAGAAGAAATTGATTTTATAAAAGGATGTATTCAAAAGAAAGTCCCTATCTTAGGTTTTTGCTTGGGGGCGCAATTAATAGGGGAAGCTTTAGGGGCAAAAACAGAAAAGAGCCCTTTTAAAGAAGTTGGTTTTTTTCCAATCGATTTAACAGAAAAAGGAAAAGAAGACCCTTTATTAAATCACTTGCCCAATAAGTTTTCTGTAGTTCATTGGCATAACGATATGCCTGGATTAACCAAAGAAGCTCATATTTTAGCTACGAGTGAAGGGTGTCCAAGGCAAATTATTCGCTATCTTCCAACTGTTTATGGTTTTCAATGCCATCCAGAGCCTAGAAAAATCGATATCGAAGGTATGATTAAATACTGCGCTTCCGATTTAAGTCCTGGAGTTTTCATCCAAAATCAAACGGAATTATTAGGAAGTAACTTTGCAAGAATGAATGAAATGATGTGTAAAATCTTAGACAATTTTTTAAAAATCACAAATAATCGGGCGGAAGCTGTAGTTTAAATAAAAAAAACAAATTTGTAAGGAGGAAAAATGTTCAATTTAAGTGTACTTAATTTCAAACAAACTGTGGTTTATACCATAGAAGAAAACATTCATGGAGGCTGGGACGCCATAAAGTTAAGTTTTCCTGAAATTAAAAAAACAAATGGTGGGCCTCGCGTTATTAATCATACAATTACTAAAGTAATTAAAAATTTTAGTGAAAAATGTGAGGCAAAAAATTGCGCTCAAGAATGGGCTGAAAAAAAGAAGAGAGCTTTCATTAAGTACAATGAACCATTTTATGCTATAAATGGAGCGCATGGGATAACAAAATTCGTTAATGGTATCTCAACATCGGATGGTTTTGGCAATTTAGAAAAATCAATAAAATTGGGTAAAGAACTGGCCGCTAAAGAAAACGTGAGGTTTATTGAGCCAGAGGAGAAAAGTATACCTATCGTTGATATTTTATGAGTTCCATTTCACATTCATTGCCTGTTGTAGACACAACCTTAATCCAAACTTTAGATGAACATAAGGATCAATTGTTTTGTGAATTAATGAATTCAATTAAAAAGAAAAAGGATCGAAAGTTTGTTGATTTAGTAAGTCAAGTTACCGATTTAAATAAGCAAGATAATTTGGGCAATACGGCTTTACATACAGCTATTAAAGTGGGATTTTATACTGCAGCTGAATCGTTAATTTACAAAGGCACTGATTTAAATGTTGCCAATGATGTCGGCGAGACTTCCTTAGAGATGGCAGTAAAAAAAATCCTTGTGAAAGAATTTCAAGAAATAACTTATTTAAATAAATTAGACGAAATCCAAAAAATCATCAGGGTTCTTTACGATTATAAAAGTGGATCGAGTAAGAAAAAAATAGAGAGTAACCTTGTAAATATTACTAAGTTAGATCTTTTGAAAGAAGTGGTGAACTTACTATTAAGGCGAGGAGCTGAAGTTAAAGATGAATTAATTGATTTTTGCTTTTCCTGGATTCGTCTTCATTGTAGTTTCTCAACGGATGATTTTATTAAGAATTTAAAAAATCAATTACAGATATATAAATAATGTAATTTCAAGGGGTAATTAAAGCGATTTTTTGGTTTGAATAAAAAGATCTTAAATATACCATCTTTCAAGATTCACTTTTAAAAGATGGTTTTATGAAAAAAATTCTTATAATGGCCTTATTGTCTTTTTGTTTAGTTTCTTGTCATAAATCAGAATTAGATGAAGATTTGTTTAATGAAACGTTTAAGGAAAATTTTATTCGTAGTGGAGAGGTGGTTGACATTAAACCAGTAGCTTGTAATGCAAATGATGCTGTTGAAGCTTATGAATACGTTATAAAGTGTTATGACAATGACAAAAACATAACCACCATACAAAAGGAAAAGGTTTTCGATATTCGCGATCAAGTATTTGTTAAATGGAAAAATGATAATTACGTAATTTATCCGTATAGACAAGATAATTGGTTTGATATAGTAAATGATCGTTAATCATGTCTTTAAAGCTCGTTAGAGCTTTTGTTCAAAGCCCATGGTGACTAAAAGGAACCGTGGGTAAGAAGATAACAAAAGTCAGAGCTCACAATTTGCTTTAGCAAATGAAGAGCAGCTTAAATTACTGCTCTTTGAGAATTTGAACAGCTTCATCGTAGGTTTCGCTTGTTTGTTTAATTGTTTTTGGAAAAAGATTAGTTTTGAGATATTTTAAGGTTTCATACCTAATGCTTCCACGACATTGACACATTGAGCCTAAAAAAGGGTCTTCTAAATCATCACCGTCAGATGATTTAATTAATATCATTAATGAAATATCTTCGCCCTTAAAAGGAAAAGTATAAAGATAATTTCTTATTTTGGGATTGCTATTAACAACTTGCAAGAAATCGGTTGTTACATTAACTAATAAGCCCCTAGCTTTTTCAATAGGTAATACTCCATAGTGTTTAAAAGAAATATTAAAATTGTGTATAAAACCATCTGGCATTCCGCCTCCTGATCCTAATATTTCGAGGTTATATTTTTTTTGAATAAGATTGATTCCTTGGCTTAGAACCTGATCAAAAGTTTTTTCAGCCTCGCTTCGATTGTCCTTAAACCATCCAAAAAAACAAATCGGAATCAAAAAAATCTTTAAAATGCTTATCATATTTCATCTTTAATATATTTGTAGCTCGTAAGAGCGTTTGTTTAAAGCCCACGGTGACTGAAAGAAACCGTGGGTTAAGAAGATGACAAAAGTTAGAGCTCGTAATTTGCTTTAGCAAATGAAGAGCGACTCAAAACAATAAAGCTCATCCAACCATGAAGTTAGATAATCTTATTTTAATTAAGATTTTGACTGTCTTTTACAATTTTTACAGCGTCTTCTAACGATTCTTTTTCTTTAGAAATAGTAGTAAAAGTTTTTTATCATAATCGACTTTTTGTATCTCATATGATAAATAGTCTGAACTAAAATCAGCCACACTAATATTTGGAAATTCCGCAAAATTATTTTTTTTATCTCTAAAGAAAAGATTGATACTTATATCTTTAGATTCAAAGGGATATTTATATAAGTATGGTTTAACCTCTTGATCGGAATTAATTAGATTTAAAAAATCTATTCCTATATCAATTATCAATTTGCGACAATCTTCTTTATTTAAGGGCATTTTTTTGAAAGGATAAAGTAAAATTGCTTATAACACCCATGGGGGCACTCCCACCAGAGCCCATAGCACTTAGATTATATTTTTTCTCCAAAATCTTAGCCGATTGCATTAATATATTATCAAACGATTTAGTGGCAGGACTTCGATTGTCCTTAAACCATCCAAAAAAACAAATCGGAATTAAAAGAATTTTTAAAATACTTATCATATTTTATCTTTAGTGTATAGCTCGTTAGAGCGTTTGTTGATAGCCAACGGTGACTGAAAGGAACCGTGGGTTAAGTATGTATCTAAAGTTAGAGCTCGTAATTTGCTTTAGCAAATGAAGAGCGATTCAATAGCAAATAAGCTCATCCAACAATTAAGTTAGATGAGCTTACTGTTAATTAAGATTTTGTTGTTCTTGAAGAATTTTTACCGCTTCATTATAAGATTCAGTTTTTCTTGTAATTGTTTTAGGGTATGGGCTAGAGCTTAACTTTTTTAAAGTTTCATATCTTATTTCGCTACCACATAAACAACTTATTGAAAAAAATGGATGCTCTAGCTCATATCCATTTTTATCATGAACAAAAATCCTTAGGGATAAACCTTCATCGGTAAAGGGGTATTTTGCAAGAAATGGACGAATCTTTTCATCCGAGTTCACTATTGCCAAAAAATCTTTTGCAATGTTTAATATTAAGGCTCTCAATTCATCGATATCTAAAATTCCTTTATGTTGGAATGAAATGTTAAAGTTTTCTACTAGTCCCTTAGGTATACCGCCTCCTATACCCATGGTTTCTAGTTTATATTTTTTTTCAATGTAAGAAATGCCTTCTTTCATAACTCTGTCAAAATTTTTTTCTTCTATACTTCTAGAATCCTTAAACCATCCAAAAAAACAAATCGGAATTAAAAGAATTTTTAAAATGCTAATCATATTTCATCTTTAATATATTTGTAGCTCGTTAGAGCGTCTGTATAAAGCTCACGGAGACTGAAAGGAACTGTGGGTTAATAAAATAACAAAAGTAAGAGCTCGTAATTTGCTTTAGCAAATGAAGAGCGACTCAAAACAATAAAGCTCATCCAACCCTGAAGTTAGATGAGCTTTATTGTTAATTAGATTTTTGCTGCTCTTGAAGAATTTGAACAGCTTCTGTAAATGTTTCAGTTTTTGAACTTATTCTTTTAGGGAAAGCATATTTATTTTTGGGAGGTAGGAAGGTTTCGTAAGAAATATCTCCTGCACAAATGGAAGCTGTTCCGAGTAAAGGATCTTCAAACTGAGTTCCACTTTTATCATGAATAAAAATAGCAATGGAAAGCTCTTCAGCAGTAAATGGATATTTATAAAGATAATCTTTTATTTTTTCAGAAGAGTTAATAATTCGTAAATAATCATTTACTATGGAGACTATAAGATTTCTTGCTTGTTCTACGGATAAACTGCCTATTTTTTCAAATGAAGCATTGAAATTATGGATAAGTCCATCCGGCATCCCTCCTCCTATACCCATAGCATTTAATTTATATTTTTTTTCTACAAATTTAAGAGCCTGTTTTGCAACTTCATCGAAGCTTCTTTCTTCTAAACTTCTAGAATCTTTAAACCAGCCAAAGAAACTTAAAGGTATTATTAAAAAAGATATTATAAAATTATTCATTATAATCGACCTTTATCTGTAAAATTAATTAAATGTTTATTTATGACTTCTTTGTATGTTGGACTCTCATAGGAATGATCGAAAAAGGATGCATCTTTATGAGATTTTAATGTAACAACATTGTCTGCCGTCATAGAGTCAATAAAACAAAAACGAGGAACTAAATCGTGGTGAAGTTCGGCTCTATAGTGGATAACATCTTTGCAAATATCTTTGCTAAGATACGCCGCCGGTGCAATTGCTAATACACTAATCCTGCTATTAACCTCTCTTGGCAAAGCAGTTAAGGCAACTCTGGCATTTATACATCCTTGGCTATGAGCTATAATCATCGGTTGATCATCGGGATTGTCTAAAGCTCTTTGATGAAGAAAATCGTTTAAAATTCTAGACGGTTCCGTACCCCAAAAGTTTATCCCCAAAATACATTCTATCAAATCAGCAATAAAACCGTGTGTTTGGTTTACTAAAAAATATACATTATAGCCACCAGACTCTTCAGAAATTTGTTTAGCGCGAGCTTTTACAGATTCATAGCTCGTTCGAATGCCAGGGCTTACTACAAGCGTTTTGTTTGTAAGTTCCCCATTTGGCCCTTCGAACATACACATCTCTGATTTTCGCAAACCCCCCATGAGTTTATCTTCAAAGCCTTCCAGGAAAGTAACTTTAGAACTTTCAGAAGAATTATTTGATTTTTCTGTTAAAGGATTGCTTTGAGTCCGTTTTTCATGTCCTAAATATTTTTGCTCAAATTCAGGAGGAGCAGGAGGGCCTACAAATTCTACGAATTCTTGTAGGCCATATAAATCCACGCTACCAACTGGCCTTGAATGCACATAGGCATAAAGGTTTGGTCCATCGGCGTAGCCTAATGGATCTTTTGTGATCCATCGGCCAAGGGAGGGGTCGTAGTATCTTGCGCCAAAGTAGATGAAGCCAGTTTCTGGATCGATCCTTTTGCTAGAATAGTGCCAAGGATTGATACCGGCGATTTTTTCTAGCTCATTTCCATAGGCATCGTAGCGATAAGACTCTTCTACTTCTCCGTTTTCGTTAAGAAGAGCTACGATGTTGCCATTTAGGTCATGTAAAGGTAGATACGTTTTGCCTTTAAGTTCCATGAGGATGGATGCACCGATTTCAGCGCCCCGTCCACAACCTAATACGCGAAGCTCCTGTATGGCTCCATTTTGATAAGAACCAATCTCATTGTCTACTTCGTAGAAAAAGAGTTGGTCGTTTTTACTCATCCGACGATTGAAGTAATCGTAAGTGTAGGTTGTGACTGTACCATCAACAGTTGCTTTAACGAGCCTATCTAAAGCGTCGTACTCATAGGTAATCTCTTTGTTAGGGGTAACTTTTTTAGTGAGATTGCCATTTAAGTCGTAAGAAAATGTAGATTCTTGAGTGCTGATGATTTGAGAAAACTGATTGAACTGACAGGTTTCCCCATTTTGGACGATTCGGTTATGCATGGAATCGTAGGCATAGGTGTTGTCTGCCATTCCTTTTTCAGAGGTAAGCTGAGAGAGGCTATTATAGGTGTAATTACAAGCATAATTGCCAATCTCATCATGTCCGGCTTTTTCTAAAATGTTGCCAAGAGAGTCAAACGATAAATTTTGGGAAAACTTATTGTGTTTCATCTCTTTTGGCTGAGCATTTTGATTATAGGCAAAAGTGGTGCTTCCGCTATCTAAAGCATGGGTCATACTCAAGAGTCTACCACTTTGGTTATAGGTATCGTAGGTGTGAGATAAACCGTTTCTTTGGACTTGCCTTAAGTAACAAGCATCATAGGTTTTATCAAGAAAACTGCCATCTGGTAAAGTGACTTTTGTGATCCGGTTAAGGTTGTCATAGGCATAACTTAAGGTTAGTCCATTTTGCAACGTTTCTTGAGTTGTTCTGCCTAAATGATCGTAAAGCCTAGTGGTGAGTTTATTTTGTACTTTATCAAGGATGCTTACAATCCGATCGTTGGCATCATAGGTAAACTCATAACAAAATTCATCAACACTTGATTTTGATTGTAAACGCCCCTTAAAGTCGTAGGTATGGTGGATTTCTTTCCCATTGGACTTTAAGACGGTGGCTAGTTGCCCTAACTGATTGTACTTATAATAAACACTTCTTTGCTCAGGGGATTCTGCGCCTTCGGTTAATTTGATTAACTCATTTCTTTCATTGTATTCCCGCGTGTTTTTCAATATTTGCACGGTAGTGCCATTTACAATGAAGTGATCTAAGGTTGTGGTTAAGTTTCCTAGCTGATCAAAACAGTAATCGTGTTTAGAAGTAATGCTTCCCATTAAGTCATAACATTCAACTGAGTGGGTATGTCCTAGAAAGTCTTTATATTCAACTTTCTTATTTCCTTTAGGATCTGTTGTGATGTAACGAAAAGGAACTTCTGGCACATGGGTTAGTTCGTATGTGGTATACGTGGTGTTTTGTTCTCCATCGGTGATCTGGATGGGAACATTTTTAGAATCGTAAAGGATTGTTTGAAAGTAATCGCCTGTTTGGATCACACTTTGATTGCCACCAAAATCATATTGGTACTTTTTATGAACAAAGATGGTTCCATTTAAGTCTTCCACTCTTTCTTCAACGATTTGATCCCCTTGATTATACACTTTCACTTGCACTTGTGCAGTAAGAGGAGATAGCCAATTATAGGTATGAGTCAAGCGAGAAAGGGCGTCATAAGCAAAGGTGGTTAACCGATCATTTTCAAGTTTTGCAATTAAACGTTGCGCGCCATCATAAGTGTAGTGCACTTCCATTTCATTGCTCTTTTCAAAAATAAGGTTAGCTCCCTTATATTTATACTCTTTTTGATTGAGCAAAGCGCCATCTGGGCCAAAAGTTTGTTCAAGTAAAACTCTTCCAAAACAATCTCTTTTATACTGTGTGTAAATCCCTTTAGGATCAAAGGATTGAAACAAGGTTCCATCTAAGTTATAGACAAAACGCTCGTAAGTTTGATCAAAGTTTACTTTAGCTACTGGCTTATTATGGATGTTATAAGAAATGTAAGAGGTTAATCCTTTGCTATTCACAATAGCGACTGGATTGCCAAACATATCGTAGTGATAACACTCTTTTGGATAAACAATCTGGTTTAAGCCATTGTTTATAGGAGGAGAAACTTTTTCACTCAAGCGATCTAAATCATCATACTTATAAGTGGTTTCATTGCCAAAGCTATCGACGGAAGAAATGAGATTGCCAATATAATCATAGCGATAAGAATTGGTAAACACAAAGCCATTGCCATGCACTTCTTTGGTTTGCACCAAACGATCCATGAAATCATAGGTGTAAGCGGTATAAAAATCGTGACGTGGTCCTTGTTCAAATGTTTTGTTGTCGTTGATATCAAAGGTTCGAATGATCACTTGCCCTAAAGCATTGACTTCCTTGGTAACATTGCCATGACTGTCATATTCCCAAGAAAGTGTGTAGCAATGAGCATCATTGGCATCATAAACTTCTTGAGTCGTTAAATAGCCTCTATTGTTATAGGTATTAACGGTTCTTTTTAATTGCTTTTCTACATTTTCTTTAAAATCATAGTATTTATCGATCTGTACGGCAGGCTTGCCAACAGGATACACCATTAAAGGAGAAATATCTGTGATCTTGCGATAAGTACACTGAGTTAAATTATGTGGATCTTCAAAGCAACCATCATCGACGATTTTACGCTTCAACAAGTAATTGTCATCGTAAAAAAAGTATTCCCTTTGAACAATTGTTCCATTTGGATCAAACGTTAATTTAGCGGAGACAATATTGGATTTTGGAAGATAGTAATAACTCACTAACTTTCCATTGTCATCTTGCTCTGTTAGCAATAGATTATAGCCATCTCCTGAATAGGCACATTTCTTGCCAAAGCTTTCACAGCCGTTTGAAACAGCATAGCCATTTTGTACGCCAACTGGTGCGCCACACTGGCCACTGATGTTGCCATAGATACGTTCGCTTAGTACATTGCCTCTTTCATCATAGGTGAAAAAGACCCCTTTTTTAGCGACGCCAGTTTCATCTTTCCAACATTTTGCTAAAATATTGCCTTCATCTAATGAGTACTTCAATCCCCAGTGATATTCTTCACTAATGTAGGGTTGATGGTTCTCTTTACCAAGATATCTTACGACGTGAGAGATTCTTTGGTCATTCTCAGAAAAATGGTATGTTGTTTTGCGATTATAAGCATCAAATGTATAAGTGATTCCTGTATCATAAAACATGTGATAGATAGGAATAGGAGTTAAATCATGGCTAACAGGAGCTTTTAAACAGCTTACTTTGCCACAGCGAATATCATCTTTTACCACATCTATCAAAGTGGTAGAAACAAGATTTCGTCCTACTTTGTAATAATCTACCTCTAAGAATCGATTAAATCCTTTATGGATTCTCGAGATTTTGTTCACATCATTATAAAAATAAAATTGTCCTGGTTTATCCGATCTCACAACTTCTTGTAGGAAAGGTTCTTGGAAGCCAACTTCATGGATGCTATCGTAATTCGCAAATTGGTATTCTGTTCTTGCTTGATTTGATCCTACATAGCTATATGATAGGCGTGTAGGAAATTTGTAACCTTTTCCATGTGTGCGAGCTCTTTCGGCAGCTTTTGTATTAGGATTTTCTATATAAGATAACTGTGAAAAGACTATATTTTGTTTGTGATTATAGATTGAGATTTTTCCATAAACATGTTTTCTTAAGGTGCGGTTGGGGTTATAAACCTCCGTTAAGGCATAAGGTCTATCACAATTATTTTTATCTGATTCTATTAAAAATTTTCGATTGGCTCCATCAATAATAAGGCCTCTTTTAAAAAGAACTCTTCCATTTTCTGGAATAATCTTTAGATTTTTAATATTTGTTTGAGCACTTATTTTTCCTCCACTACAGTTAGTGAAACCTTTTGGTTTTTTTAAGTTAAAATAAGGTTTTTTTTTGTATTTAACCTGATCAAAGCTAATTTTTGAACCATTGGAAAGCCGTATGTGAAATTCTTTTTGCGTTTGAAGGTAGCTTGTATAAGTTAGTAAAGTCCAACCCCTACCTAAATAATAATTTCTTTCATTGTTTGAGCTATTATATAAACGCTCTAGATAAATAGGTTCTGGGCCGTCAAGTGCGATATCAACTTCGTGTAAAACGAGATCCCCAGTGATTGGTGAAACTACGTTGTGAATCATTTTAGAGACTAAACCTTCCGTATCTGAAACAGAAAAATCACTGTAAAGTTCAGTAGGTTCATTAATATTTAAGCTGACTATGTCATCATCTTCTTCGCAAAGTTCACTTTCATCTGAACATTGAATGGTTGGTTCTTCACAAAACTCACATTCATCTGAAAATGACATTACCGTTGTTAGTAATAATAAAATTAAAAAAAACTTTTTCATAAATTAAAATTGTTTGTTTATAGTTATATAAATGGGTCAAAGGTTAATTAATTAAATGGCAAAAGTCAACAAAAAATGGTCTAAATATGGTTTTGGATAGGTTTGTTGTGTTTTGAATAATAATGAATATAAATGTATAAAAATGAATAAAGAAGTACAGATAAGTTAATAAATAAAAATTTTAAAGAAGGTGTTTTTTGCTAATAAAAGCTTTAATTTAATTTATAGGTAAAAGAAAAATTGTCGAATTAGGACATAAATTGTAAAGCAATCATTGGGTGAGGGGAGGGCTCCTGAACGATGATGCTATTTTTGGTATAATTATCAGAGCTATACTCTTTAATAATCTTTTCCCAGAAGATAATGGCTGGCTTATTTTCGGGTATTTGGCAAACTTCCCACATACCTTTAAATTGATCAAAAATGTTATGAGCCACGAACTTGCCAACGCCTTTATTTTGGTATTTTGCTATGACAAAAAATTCTCCTATTGTCCAATCGATTGTTGGCAAACTTCCAATTTTATGAATTAACGCAAAACCTGCTAATTCTTCATCAACATGGATTAAATAAGGAAATCTATGTGGTTCAGTCCAATATCGACTTAAATCAAAACAGGTATAAAGACCATCTGAGGGTGTTTTCCAGCCAGGAAGAAAGCCGCAAAATCTTGACATTTCATATACATAAAATCGAGCCAAATTTTGAATAATTTCTTTTTTATTGGTATTTACAAGGTCTATTGTGATTTGCATATAGTCATTAGTATTGTTATTTGACTTAATTTAAACATTCTTTTACTTATATTTCTTTAAATTTTTAAGGAGAAAAATATGGGTCCCTTTAATGTCATACAAAATTATGTAAAATGTTGTACAGATACATTTAACCAAGAGCAATTTAGCATGCTTTTGGCAGATGATGTTAAATTAAATCATTGTACATTAGATAATTATGAATGCGTTGAAAATACACATGAAATAGGTAAAGAAAAAGTAACACAACTTTTTAAACAATTTATTTTTTCCAATACCAAAGATGTTTCGGTTAGTGAAACTGAAACCGAAAAAAAAGGCTCAGCATATGTCTTAAAACTAAAGTTAATGGAAACAAAAATATTTAATGGTCAAAGTATTAGATATTATTTTAAAGAAAAAACCCAATTTACTTTTCAACCTAATACCAATAAGTTTGCTAGTATTAGCAGTGTTGTGGAGAGGAGAGAACTCACATAATTTAAAGCTTGCCAATTCTTTTGGAGGGCAGTTCTTGTCCTCTTGAGATAAAATATCTTTTGAAAAAAAAATGACCTTGCTACCTTAGACAAAAAATTTGACAATTTGGGTCAAATGAAAAGATTTTAGATCCTATACCAGTCAGATTGCAATCGAACGAGAAATGAAATTGCTACGTATGAGGTACGAAATGAGAAAAATTTTGCTCTTTATGCTAATGTGCTTACTAAGCTTTAGCAAAGCAACTTACGGTGGTCATGATAGTGTTCCCGTCCAAAAAATCAATATCATTGGCGGTGGAATAATTGGTGCTTTAGAATCTTTTTATGCCTTTAAAGAGGCAGAAAAAGAGGGCCGTAAACTAAGCATTACTGTTTTTGATAAGGGAGATTCTTTTAGTTCTTACAAAGATGGAAAATCATCTACAAATACTTCTTTTAATATAGTGCCAAGTTTAACGACGGATGAAATCTTAAGTGTTGTTCCAAGAGGTTCTGAATTAATAGAAAAATTATCGATTCTTTTTAGTCAACCAGGTGGAATACGGGTAGATGACGTTTTAGGAGTAAATAATTCGGAATCAGCTAGAAAATTTAAAGAATCTGTGACCATTTATGGCAGCGATACGTTGCACGAAGATCGTACACTTCATTTGCTAAAACTTGGTAAAATGAGTATGGATTTGTGGGAGCAAATGTATAATGAAGGGGATCAAGAATTAAAGAAAATTTTAAATGAATCAAATTTTCATCCCTGTCATGAAAAGAAAGAGAGCGGCAAAAAAGCTTTAGGAGACGGTTATAGAATCGATTTAATATATGGCATCCCTAATGCTAAAAAACGCGCCTTAAACATGAAGGCAGATTACGAAAAATTAGGCTACAAACACTGCGCTATTTTAACACCAAGTGAAGTTATAGCGATTGACCCCTCTCTTACAACTTTTTGCAATGCTCATTCTTTTATCGATTTTAAAATGGAACGAATTTGGAAAGGTGATTGTGTTGCTTTATGGAGACCGGGTGGTTGCATTGATACTAACACGTTTTTGCCAAAATTTTATGCTTACCTCGAAAAAAAAATGGGTCAGTATCGTGATGAAGAAGGGAATATTAACAATTGCTTCTCTTTAGAATTTGGAAAAGAGGTGATAGGAGTAATATTTGACAAAAGTCCAAATGGTTTAAAAATTAAAGGTCTCAAATTTAAAAATGGGAAAGAGCAAATTGAGAAAGCTTACTATGTATTCTGTCCTGGTGAAGCTGTAGGCACATTACATCATTTAGGCTTTGATGAGCCAGCTTATGCCGCTTTTGCAGGGCCTTCTTTATTATTGAATATTCCAGTTAATGAAGAGCAAAAGCAAAAATTTAAAGATTTTTCTCATTGGATGGAAGTTCATAATGAGGGGATTGTATTAGCTTGGCAAGCGCGTTTGAAAAATAATCATATTTTTA
The DNA here is from genome assembly GCA_000756735.1 of Candidatus Rubidus massiliensis. GTDB lineage: Bacteria > Chlamydiota > Chlamydiia > Chlamydiales > Parachlamydiaceae > Rubidus > Rubidus massiliensis. Next base: position 834,702 of record CCSC01000001.1, read on the forward strand.
TAGGAGTAGCTGGTACAAAAGCTTTTTATGGGGATAAAGAACCTAAAAAAGAGGAAGCTTTTGCACTGAACCGCAACTTAGTTCAACTCAATATGATTAATGATGTTCTTCCTGAAATGATGAGTATAGCACTTGGGTATCCTTCTAAAGGAAAAACTTTAACAAGTGATGATTTAACTTTTTTAGAACAATCACAAATTGCAAAAAGATGGGTTGGAAGAAGAGCCGTAGCATATGATGGCTTTCCTACCATTGGGGCCTTATTTCACGATAATCAAAAAGTTTTTAACGCTCGCTGTAATACCCATTTAGGATCAGGGGGAGTTTCTTTTGGTCCAGGAACTGTTTCAATTGGTCGCTCTTATGAAAAAAACAGTAAAGATCCATTTGAGCAGAAAATTTTAATGTACTCAGACTCAAGAAGGATGGCATTTCAATAATCTTTATAAAGGCATGCTTTAGGGCATGCCTTTTGAATTAATAACTAATTTTGGCAGCAATTGGTTTGTGATCGCTAAAATTTAAAAGAGTGTTATTTAAAGGAACTTGAAGCGGAATATTTTCAATAACCGGGCTCAATAGATTGCTTTGCATAGCAATCCAATCTATTCTTGTATTTAAGATTTGACATGGATTTGTACAAGTAGATTCAATAAAATTATTACAATCTAAAGCAAAATTATGTTGTTTTAATATTTTTAATCTTGGGTGTAAAGGGGTAACGTTGGCATCCATCCCAATAATTTTCAAATCTGCCGTTTGCTGGCTAACTATTTTTAAAATTTGCCTTAGCTCTAAGTCTCCCTTATCGGCATCTTTCACTCCATTCGTATCTTCCACTTGAAAAGGATTGCAACCGCTCAAATGACAAGATGTAACAAGAATGATCTTTTTAGAAAAAGTATCTAAAAGGGAGAGAGCAAATCCTCTATCTGTTTGCAAATCAATAATTTTGAGTTTGGTAAAACGACTTTTGTCCCATGCGATGCCTGTTTTGCAATGTTCGCCGCTTGTATGTACTGTATATTTATCAGGAAATAAGGATGAATCTAAATATTGTGTTTCCTGAAAACAAAAAATATCTTGCATGAAGATGTTAGCAAAAATTTTTTTTGCTATAGAATTTCGAGCATTCACTAATTTTTTACTAAGATTACAACCTTGCGCATCTGTGTTTAAAGTATTTAAATCATTCTTTAGCTTTAAGAAAGCTTGATCACATAAAGTAACGGGGCGTGTTTTGAACGAACTAATCATTTGCTCGGCTTCCCTATACCAGATAGCATTTGGGCTATTAGCTTTGTTTGGCGCAAGTGTGATTTGCTTCGATATAGGGGAATAATTTTTTTGATCCCATTCATTCTTAGCAAGATTTAATTTTTCTGTATCCTTTTCAAAAATAATTTTTAAAGCTAACTGTTGAATTTTTTCAAATTGAACCATATTTTCAGGTTCAATCATAAATCTTTTAGCCATAAGTATTTCCATACATGCGGCGCGCTTATAATCGTAATGATCACTTAAGCCTCCACAATTGTAGGAAACAATTGTTAAGGAATTACTATTGTTGAAAGAGGGATAGCTCATAAATTTATCAATTAATTATTCAAGTTATTTGTTATTAGCAAGTTTAAATGATAAGAAAAATGATTCCAATTAATTTAAATATAAGTATGAGTATTAATAACTTTGAGTTTGTTAATACTCTATTTGTGAACCTAAGATTAAATATAACATTTATGCGGGGTTAAAAGATGACAGATACAACGGCTGAAATACTAGTCGATACATTAATAAGCTGGGGTGTTGAGGTAGTGTTTGGCTTACCAGGAGATGGAATTAATGGAATTATGGAAGCTTTGCGAATCAAGCAAGACAAAATTCGTTTTATACAAGTAAGACATGAAGAAAGCGCCGCTTTTATGGCTTGTGGCTATGCTAAATATACAGGAAAATTAGGTGTTTGTATAGCAACCTCAGGCCCTGGAGGAATTCATCTTTTAAATGGTTTATATGATGCTAAAATGGATGGACAACCGGTTCTTGCCATCACTGGTTTACAATACCACGATCTCATAAATACTTTTACACAGCAAGATGTAGAATTGGATAAACTTTTTCAAGACGTGACCATTTATAATGCCCGAATTATGAGTGCCTCGCATGCTGAAAACGTAACCGCTCTTGCTTGTCGCGCAGCCATAGCAAAAAGAGGGGTAAGTCATATAACTATTCCTTTAGATATTCAAGATCAAAAGCTAAAGAGCCAAGAAACCTCTCTTAGAAACACCTATCATCATATATCTAATGTGCCGACTTCCTCTATTACAATTCCATCCGTTAAGGATTTGGAAAATGCAGCAATTCTTATAAATCAGGGTAAAAATATAGTTATTTTAGCTGGGCAAGGAGCTATTCACGCGACAGAAGAACTCTTAAAACTTAGCGAAAAAATAAAGGCACCTATCGTTAAAGCTTTACTTGGTAAATCTGCAGTACCTGATGATAATCCTTATACAACAGGAGGGATTGGACTGCTTGGTACTTTGCCATCTTCTGAAGCTATGGAAAATTGTGATACGCTAATCATGATCGGAACATCTTTTCCCTATATGGAATTTTTACCAAAACCGGGTCAAGCAAAAGTCGTACAAATCGATATAGATAGTATGCGAATAGGCCTAAGATCCCCAGTTGATGTAGGTTTAGTGGGAGATAGCAAACATACTTTGGAAAAACTTTTGCCCCTTTTACAAAAAAATGAAAATGAAAGTTTTTTGGAAAAAGCTCAAGAAGGAATGATTAAGTGGAATGAGAAAATGGCTGCTATTGAAACTTGTATGGATCTTCCTATGAAACCCCAAGTTGTAGCCTACGAGCTTGGCAAGCGTCTTAAGAGTGATGCCATCATATCATGTGATTCAGGAACAATTGCCACATGGTGGGCAAGGCATATTCCTTATAAACAAGGTCAAAAATGTTCTTTATCCGGAAATTTAGCCTCTATGGCTGTAGGATTGCCTTATACTTTAGCTGCGCAAATTGCTTACCCTAAAAGACAATGTATAGCTTTTGTTGGAGACGGAGGATTTTCTATGTTAATGGCAGATTTTGTCACGGCAGTTAAATATAAGTTGCCTGTAAAAATCGTCATTATAAAAAACAATACTTTAGGGCAAATCAAGTGGGAACAAATTGTCTTTTTAGGGAATCCTGAATATGAAGTTGATTTGCATCCGATTGATTTCGTTAAATTTGCTGATGCTTGTGGAGGGAAAGGATTTGCTATAAAAGATCCTAAAACCTGTGGAGAAATTATGGAATTAGCCTTAAATACACCAGGTCCCGTCATAATAGAAGCCGAAGTAGATCCTTATGAACCACCTATGCCACCTAAAACTACCTGGACACAAGCAACCCATTTTGCTAAAGGACTTTTAAGAGGGCAACCAGATGGGGGAAAAATTTTAAAAACAGTTGTCACTGATAAAGTAAGAGAAATTATCTAAAAAATTTATATCAAACAGATACATAGAGATTAATTTCCATACAATAAATACTAGTGCTTATAAATTAAAATAAAGTATTTACAAAAAAAGATCTGCTTTTATAGTGGGATTTTAAATACTTTTAATTTTAGGTAAGTTATGCCAGAAAAGAAAACTATTGCAAAAGCAAAAGAAGCCAAAAAGCAAGGAAAGGCTCCAAGTACACAAGCGGGAGCATTTGTTAAAGAAGAAATTGACCATGTGCGTGAAGGGAAACATGGAGCTAAGTCGACTAAACAAGCTATAGCTATTGGGTTATCGAAAGCTAGAAGAGCGGGAGTTGATTTAAAGCCACCTAAAAAAGGTACAGTTTCTGAAAAGACACGAAAAAGCGCTGCTTCTGCTTCTAAAAAAGGAAAAACCGCAGAACCTATATCCAAAACACGTTCCACAGCAAGAACAAAGGCTTTAAAAAAAGAACCCACTACAACTACTTCAACAAGAGCCCTTTCGAAACAAACAAAAGAAGCCGCTCAAAAAAGAACACCAAAAGAGCGATCAGATGCAGCTAAAAAAGCAGTTGCTACAAAAGGGGCTGAAGGTCGTTCTGAATCAGCCAAAAAAGCAGCTAAAACAAGAGTTGCATCAAAAGGATCAAATACTAAAGCTCAGACCACTAAAAAAAGCGCTCCTAAAAAAACAACTCAAGCTAAAACTGCACAACCTAAAAAAAGCACACAATCGAAAACTTCCAAAAAAGGAACGATAAAATGATTCGTAAGTTAAAGTCTGGACAGTATCGAATTTACTCAAGATCTGTGGATGAAAAAACAGGCAAACGCAGAAATTTAGGCACGTTTGATTCTTTAGAGGATGCTAAACGTCACGAAAGAGAAATACAATATTTCAAAAGAGCCAAAGGAAAGTAAAAGTGGCAAAGATCAAGAAATGGTCTAAGAAAGTAACAGAGACTAGCGATGCGTTAGACTTAGAAGAAAACGTATTTAAAAAAAGTCCGGAGCAAATTGCCAAATCCTTGAAAAAATCGGCGGAAAATAGTGAACGAAGAAAAAGTTCTCCTTATCGTTCCGCCATGTCTATGCTAACTTTTTATATCAATCGAGCGGGCAAAAATCTTTCCGAGCAAGAAAAAGATAACTTAGAAAAAGCAAAAAATGAACTTCGCAAACTTTTTGGAAAAGAACCAAAATAACCCAACCGAACTTAAAGTTTCAAAGTCTTAATTTTGTTTAATTTAAGCTTGATTAGAGTAACCTTTTCCCAAGTTCAGTATCTTGAGGGTCAGTTTCGTTACCTTTAGGATCATTGAATGGCATGGGAGAATAGCCATTCTTTTTATAAAAGGAAAGGGCTGCCGGATTTGATTGAATGAGCAATTCTTTTGTACCTCGACTTTTAAGCCATTTCTCACATAATAGCAAAAAAGAAGAGCCAATTCCTTTTTGACGAAAGTTTTCATCTATTGCAATAATGCGTAAAGCCGCTCGATTTTCAGGCCATAATTGGATGTGGCAATAACCGACTCTAGTAGCTTTCTGGTAATACACAAAATGTACATGATGGATTTCTTTAAAAGTCCATGTATAGGGATCTTCAAAAGTTTTAAAGAAATAGTAGTTGCGTAAATAACGAACCGTAGACCATTCCTCTTCTGTAAAAGCGTGAACCATGCGCCAACCTGTAAAACCATCTTTAGCATCAATTTCTAAAACAAAATGATTTTTTCCATTACAATACTTCTCTATATTGTTCGGGTATTGCTTGGCCAATTGCAGTTTTAAAGTGGCATATCTTTCCCTATCTTCACGATGTTGACAAAGCCAGTCTCGAAATAGCAAATGGCGATCAATTTCTGGATTGCCAATTTCATAGACATGCACATTAAAAGGGTGGGGAGATTTTTTTTGAAAAAAACGTCTAAACGCTATGCCGTGTTCTCCCTTATTTACATATCCCACTTTTTCAAGATCAAACGATTGCTTAGCTAATTGCTCAAGATCATGAACGATGATCAAGAGATCAATAACTGGTTTTGCTACTAAATCGGGGATAGCGGTTGAACCAATATGATGAATTGTCACGCAATTATTTTTTAAAATGTTTCGCAGTTCTTCAGCTTCTAAAGCAAATAATTTAGACCAATTGGGATCGTAAGGAACAACTGTAACAATTGATTCTCTGTTCGTCTTTTCCATAAAGTTTAAGGTTTAAGTTTTTGGCTTAGTTTTTCAATAAATCGTTGCATATGAGGGTCTGTTTTTTTATAGGGAATTTGTTCTTTAATAAACCATTGAATAGTGTGAAATTCTTGTTTATCAAAGATAAAAAACTGGTTTTTGTTAGCTTTAAGAACATACCATAAGGAAACATCAGTATGAGGTATTAAATCATCTTCAATTGTTGTTACAGTTAAAAAAAGAGGTTCTTCTAATAAAAAGTCGGCTTCAATGCCAAGCTCTTCTTGGATTTCTCTTTTTACTGTATCTTTTGGATGTTCATTAAGTTCAACATGACCGCCAGGAGGTAGCCACATCTTAGCCTTTTTGTGATCTACCAAAAGAAAATGGTAAGTATCGGGGTCCAGGATTATGAAGTAAGAAACTAAATGGATATTGGGTATATTTGGTTGCGATATGCGAAAAATATCCACACCTGAATTTATCCAATCTTTTGCAAAAGTTATATGTCTCTCTTCCATTGCATCAAAAGGAACAATCTGGTCAATGAGAGTATAAATTTTTGAACGGATCAAATTATTTGTTATTGTTGTCATGGATTACTTTATAATGTAATTGAACTAAACCACTCGGATACGATTTGCTCGCAATCAAACCACAATTAGTTTCTTTAGACATAAGTTTAAATAAGGGTATCCCTGAGCCTAAAATTTTAGCAATGACCGAAATAATCAGTTCATCAACCAAGCCTTGTTCTAAGAAGTTAGAGGCTGTTATACCTCCATCGACCCAAATATGTTTAGCTCCTTCTTTATAAAGCCTTTCTAACAGTTCATTTAAAGAACCGTTATATAACTCAGCTTCAGGCCTTACTTCTATTAAAGTAGAGCTTAAAATAATCACTCTTTTGCCGGTGTAACCCCAAGTGTCAAAATTATTCACCACTTCATAGGTGTTTTTCCCCATAATAACTACATCTATAGAAGAAATAAACGATTTATAACCATAATCTTCATCGCCTGAATGTCCATAGAGTAACCAATCAATATTCCCATCTGGACGAGCAATATAACCATCTATACTTGCAGCGATGTAAATAGAAACTTTAGGTTTTTGCATACGAATCTCTAATAATTTATGTGTAAAAGCTTTTATATCATAAATTTACACACTAATAAACAATAAATATTCAATTAACAAACTCTTAATAAGGCGATGTTATTATTAATTATAACAATCATTACTTTTGGGTTTATTATGACAGTGCACAATATTAATTTCCCTATTATAGACTTGACAACTTCTCAATATGGTAAGCGCGCCTGCTTCGGAAATAACACGGTAAAAGTAAATCCTCGCAACGAACTTGGTAAAATTGGTATTAGTACCCACTCTTGGTTTAGCAGTCTTTTTCATAAAACGATTAAAATTCGGGATCAAAAGACAAATAAAATTGTCTATTTTAATAAAAAGAGCGCCGTAAAGTGGATAAAGGCAGTTGCAGGGGAAGACTGTGGAGTAACCGATCGCACCAAAAATGAGCAAATTGTCAACAAAATTCAACAATTATTAACAGCTCCTCCAGCAGAAAATAAATCTATTCAAATAAATAAACAAACCCTATCTAAAGTTAATGCCTTAAAAGGACGTCATTGGCAAGGCTATTTCAATTATTCGAAAGAAAACTGGTTACGCTTTAAAGCGCGTTTTTTCTTAGCTAAACATTCTGAAAAAACTTTAAAAGAAGCGTCTGAAACAGCGGCTGTAGCGCAATATTTTTTAGCCAAAGCAAGAGTGCCTGCTTATCAAAAATTCTTAAGTGAAAGCCAAAAGTCACACAGATTTTCGCAAATCCCAATTACTTCTAAAGACAACTACATTAAAAAAGCTAATCATAATTTAGATCTTTATATTGATCGAAACATACCCGATGGTTCTAAAAACGATACCTCCACAGGTACTACAAATTTACCTACTCATTGGTTTAGAGGACCGGTGGAACAAGACACAGTTGAGCAACTTTCTTCTTATGCAGCCAAAGCAATTTTAGGAGATAAGCCTTACTACTTGATCAATGGGTTTGCTTTAGGGCAATGGGCCTCAGGTACTACAGCATTGGCGGCTACACGAAATGACAAAACGGCAACAATTGCAAATCCCGGAATGGATGTTAAAAAAATCTTCGAAGCCATCAAGCTCGCCATCGATAATAAGCCATTTGGCTATCCCATTGTCGTAGCTGGATATCCTCCTCACTTAAGGGAAGTTGTAGATATGGCTATAAAAGAAAACTTTGACTTAAGTAAACATAATATTATCGGTGTGGTTGGTGGAGAAGGGATGTCGGAAGGGCAGCGCGATTTAATTGTCCAACAAAGGGATGAAAACGGAACGCTTACCCGTCAAGGTTTTAGCCGTTGCTATTCAACGTATGGAGCTTCTGACTTAGATGTTAATTTAGGGTATGAATCAGACTTTGAAGTGGAATTGCGCAAGTTATGCCATACAAATCCACAGCTTGCAGCAGAGCTCTTTGATGATAAGGGCAGCATACCGATGATTTTTCACTATGATCCATTGAACTATCATATTGAAACAAATGAAGAGCAACATTTAATTTTCACCTGCACAAGAAACGATCGAATTTCTCCAAGAGTTAGATACGATTTAGGGGATAAAGGCAATGTGATGGCAAACAGTGATTTATTAGCCATCTTAAAAAAACATGGGGTTACTTTAAAAAATATGCCTAGAACGAATCTCCCATTTGTTTTTGTTTGGGGAAGAGGGGATAGCATTGTTTCTTATCGTGGAGCAATTGTCGCTCCTGAAAATTTAGGGGAGGCAATCAATCGAGCTGGTTTGAATGAAAAAATCGCTCACTACGCGCTTTTCCAATACATCGAAAATGGAAAAACGTTTACAGAATTTATGGTGGAACCAAAAGAAGGCCATGATCTTCCAAACGATCTTTTGAATACATTAGTAGAACATATGAGAGATATCAATCCCGATTTTAAAAAGCAATTTGATGAGTGCGCGGATGTAGATGGAAAGCCTAAACTTCGCCTTTTTGAACCAGGAACTAGTCCTATGGCGGAGCAAAGAGGGCGATATCCTCAAGCTAAGAAAAAATATATCTACTTTGAAAAAGCAGGGGATGAATTTACTCCTGATCATAAAGTTTTAAAGGGAACAGTAATCCATTAAATTATTAAATCTTGGGTTAAAGATGTAGGGGTCTTTAATCCAAGATTTTGAGCCTTGACTTCTTGCTATCTATTTAAAAACTCACTATATTTTTTATTCCTAACTTTAAAACAGTAGATTTTATGTCAGTTCATAGCATTGGCTCTTTATTAGAACAATCCTCTAATTCTATTCTTTTTAATGTACTTCCAAGTATTCAAGTTCACGAAACTAAAAAAACAACATTCTCTACTTCGTTAAAAATAGAAACTTTAATTACAGAATTAAAAGAAAAAGGCCCTTTTGTTGGAATGGGTAAAATAGGCCCAGCTTATTATGAAAACGAGCCATTTAAGTTAAAAGATTCTTATGGTTCGAAACATATTTATGGTTGGAAACCGGGCTCAAAACGAATCGATAACAAAACTCAGAGCTTTTTCCTTTTAGGAGCGAAAAAAACAAACGAACAAGGAGTTGTTTATTTTGCCATGGCGCAAGATATAACTTTATCGACATTGCCTTTAAGACAATTTGTAACGTCTGAAAAAGAAACAAAAATTTATGTAACTTCCTTTAAAACTTTTTTAGAGAATTTAGTCGATTTATTTCCCAATAGTTTAGTTTCTACTAATACAGAACAAAATTTTGCTAAAAGAATAATCGTATTTCCGCTTGATTCGATTCTGGATGAAGGAGAAATGGAAGCGAAATGTAAAGCCATTGGACAAGAAGCGTTTGACTATTTTAAAGAACAAGCTAATGGGGATAGTTTGGCAGGTAAAGAGGCGGTGCGAAACATTTGTGAGTCATTGCCATCTTTATGCGAAGACGGCCGTTTGCGAAGTCAATATGTTGAAAGAGCTTGGGATGGAATTGGCGATAGTAATTGGACGTGGAGAGCTTAAAGCTTTTAAATTTAAGGGCTAAAGCATTATCGATAATTAAAGTTTTAGCTTTAATCTTTTTTCTCCAAACTCTTTAATCTTTTTATCCAATTCTCCCCAATTCTCATGGGTTTGAACATCTTTAAATCCACATTTTTTATAAAAACCACCGGGGTCTTTTGACCCTGGACGATAACTTTAATTAAACAACTGCTCGATGATAAGTTAGAATTTTTTAGATAGTTAATTACAAGTTCCAAAGCTTTTTTGCCAATACCCATGTTTTGGTAGTGCTTGTCAATCATAAAGCGGCAGAGAAAGATATAGTCTTTAGTTAAATTTATTTTTAGCATGACAAATCCGACAGGAGTGTCGTTGGCATAAATTGCTTTAAACCAAGTTTGGTCTGTTTCCATTTTAGCTTCTGCTATCGATTTTTTATTTGATGTTACAAATTGTTTTTGATCATCAAAAACGGATAATTCTTCAATTTTTTTCTCATTTTCTTCACACACATCTCTTAAATGTATGATGAAATTTTTGTTTAGTAATCTACTAAGCATACAAATATTTAAAAAATAAATTGTTTTGATTGATTAGCGGTAAATAGCATAAATATAATGATCTTTTATTACGCCTTTTTTTAAGACGTGATTTTTTAAGAAACCTTCTTTAAAAAAATTATTTTTTTCTAAAACTTTTTGTGAAGCAACATTTAAAGGCTCTACAAAGGCTTCTATTCTTTTGATTGAAAGTTCATTAAAACCTTGAATTACAGCTAATTTAACTGCTTGTGTGGCAAAACCTTGTCCCCAATAATTTCTAGCTAATACATAACCAAGTTCTGCTTTACAAGTATAAATTCCAGAACCTTGAGTTAAGGTAATTGATCCTATGACTTTTTCGTTTAGACTAATTGCTTTAAACCAACTATGTTTAGAAACTATGCTTTCAAAAAAATCTTGGGCTTGCTTGAAATTTGTATAACTATTCCATGTTAGATGTTGCGTAACAAGATCATCAGTTGCCCATTCCATAAAATCTTTAAGGTCATGAATGGTGAATGGTTTTAAGAATATTTCACTCATTTAAAAACTTTTTTTTTATTAATAATAAAGTGTCTTTGCCATCGTACATCATTGTCTATACTTGTTCTTTTGACAACATCACAATTAAAATAAATGGACTTGTCAAATTTTTATTTTAAAATTAGCAATAGCAGAATAGACAAAAATAGACTGCTTATTCCTTTTTTTCAATGTTAAGTTGAATTTCTATTTGCTTGATCCACTCCTTGCATAAATCACTTTCGATGGCACACACATATTCAGCATAAAGAGATCCCGTTGTAAATTTTTTCAACTCTTCTTTCATTTCTTTTAAATGTTCGTTTTCCTCTAACAAAATAGATTTAATGGTTATGGGAGAATTATTCTGTCGTAAAATTTTATCATATAAGAGATACAATTCTTGCGCTCTAAGCTCAATGGCATAAGTGACTAATAAGTAGGAGATTTCCTTAATTGATGTTTTAGACTGGTTTGTATTTTTTAAAAACCAAGAGGTTTTTAGATTTAAGGCTGTTAAATAATGTAGGGTTGTCATATCTCCGAGCATTTGATTGCGTGCATAGTTATAAAAAGGTTTATCAGTAATCCTTCCAATTTGCCTTTTCAAATAGTGTGCATGTCGAAATTCTTCAGCGGCATGTTTTAACATTTCCTCTTTAACTAGGGTTGGATGTTCACAAGCAGCGATTTTTCTAGCGCCGCAATTTTCTAAAAAGGACAACGTATTTAACCACTTAGCATGTGTTTCAACAGAAGATACAATGGTAGTTAATAGCCGCTCTAAGCGTTTAGAGTAAGAAATAAAAGAGGTCATAAATCACCTTCTAAAGTAGAAGTTATTCGGTCATAAATAAAGTTGAGTTCCTCTTCTTGAATACAAAAAGGGGGTAAAATATAGATTACATTGCCTAAAGGTCTTAGTAATATCCCATGTCTTAAGAAAAATTGATAAAGTTGATCTCTTAAGGGATTGAAATAGGAAGATGATTTTGCTTTATATTCGAGAGCTAAGATAGTTCCTAAGGTTTCACACCTTTTTAATTTTGGGTGATATTGCCACTTTTGACAAAAAACAAGATGGGATCTTTCAATCATCCTTCTTTGGTCCAAACAATTTTTTTTAAGTAATAGATCAAGGCTTGCAAGAGCACTAGTGCAAGCTAAAGGATTAGCAGTATAGGAATGACCATGCAAAAAAGCTTGTTGGAGCTTGTCACTTAAAAAAGCCTGAAAGATTTTTTCATTACATGCAGTGACTCCTAAGGGTAAAAAGCCTCCTGTTAATCCTTTAGAAAGGCAAATGAGATCTGGATATTCGGTTAATTGATCACAGGCAAAAAGAGTACCTGTGCGACCAAATCCAGTCATTACTTCATCGGCAATTGTCAAAACTTCATGTTGTTTACAATAAGAAATTAAAGCATCAAGTCCACTTGAAGGATAGATAATCATGCCTCCAGATCCCAAAATGAGTGGTTCAAAAATGAAACAAGCTACATCCCCGTGATCTACAATTGTTTTAAGTTGACTTAAAGAAGTTTCTTCAAAACCTTTTAAGGGGGGATCGATAGCTACAACATCAAAAAGGTGTTTCCAAAAAGGTTGATTAAATACATTTTTGCCAGCAACTGACATGGCACCAAACGTGTCTCCATGGTAACTATTTTTAAAACAAATGACTTTTTGCTTAGAAACGTTTTGATTGTGCCAGTATTGAATAGCCATTTTAATAGCTACTTCAATAGCTGTTGATCCATTATCAGAATAAAAAATTTTGGATAAATTACCTGGAAGAATAGAAAGAAGTTTTGAGGCTAATTCAACTGCCGGTTTATGTGTAAAATCAGCAAATATGACATGTTCTAATAGCTTTGCTTGAGATGTAATTCTTTTTGCAATGTAAGAGTTTGCATGCCCATGTAGATTGACCCACCAGGATGAGATTGCATCTAAATATCGTTTGCCATTTTCAGCATACAAGTATACGCCTTTGGCACGAACGATAGGTATGGGAGGAAGCATGGTTTGCATTTGCGTATAAGGATGCCAAATGCAACTAATATCCTTTTCAGTTAGCGAAGAATTTTCAAAAAGCTTGTTTGCCATAAAGATGCGTATTTAGTAATTATTTTTTTATTCAAATGAGGTTCTGGGATTAGGCGACCTAAAAAGGGAAGTTTTGTATAGGAGAGGATAGCCATTTCACTATCTAAATTGGGCTCTCCATTGAAAATGACCCCAAGGATGGGTATTTTAAACTGTTTTAAAACTTCAATCGTAAGTAGGGTGTGATTAATGCTGCCAAGGTAATGATTGGAAACAACGATCCACTTACAGTCCCAAGTTTTAAAAAGATGAAAGCTTAATTCTTGCATTGTAAGAGGGACATAAATACCACCTACTCCTTCAATGATTAAAGATCGATCTGTCTTAGGTGGTAAAATAGTTTTGCTATTTATATAAACATTTTCTAAACGAGCTGCATGATGGGGAGATAGAGGATTTTCTAGGGAGTATGCCGGAGGATGAATTAATGTTTTAAGTGGGTCAATCCATTTTTTTATTGTAGTCGTATCTGACCTTTCTTTTCTTTCACATTCTATTGGTTTCCAATAATCACCATCTACTATGTGTGTTAAAATAGCGCTGACTACTGTTTTTCCAACATTTGTGCCAATTCCTGCGACTAAAATTCTATGCATTGTTAACATTCCTACATTGTTCGACACAATCCAATAACTGCTCTAATTGCTTTTTTGTGTTGAAGGTATGTAAACAAATTCTAATCATTTCGTGTCCTTTTGGAACTGTGGGGCTTAAAAAAGGTCTTACATCAAAACCTTTACTAACAAAGAATTGAGTGGCATGTTTTGCTGCTTGATTTCCTTTAATCTTTATCGATTGAATATGTGTAGTGGAAGCTTCAGGATATTTTTGGCAAAACAATCTTATTAATTGGTGAAGGGTTTGCCTTTCTTGCTCTAATTGTGGAAAAATATCGTAGGCACATTTTATGGCTACAAGCGATACCAGAGGTAAAGCCGTTGTATAAATAAAAGATCTTGCATAATTGATCAGGGCATCTTTTAATAAGTGATTTCCTAAGATTACAGCTCCGAAGGTTCCTAAAGCTTTTCCAAAAGTAACGATATGCGCAAAAGTGTCACTCGTTAGATTATACTTGGCAAGAAGCCCTCGGCCACTTGGTCCAAAGATTCCTGTGGCGTGCGCTTCATCTACAATGACGTTTGCTTGATATTTTTTAGCTAAATGATAGATATCGAAAAGAGGAGCTATAGAACCATCTAACGAATAGATAGATTCAATGCAAATAAATCGATCTGTATAATTATTAAAGTTTGATTTAAGTCTTTTTTCTAAATGTTCAAGGTCGTTATGTTTAAAAGGAAATGCTTTAGATTGGCTTAAGCGTATTCCATCTCGAGTCGAAGCATGAACTCTTTCATCAAAAAAAATAACGGTATTTAGATTGCCAAGAGTTGAAAGTAACCCAACATTTGCCATATAGCCACAATTAAATAGAGTGGCTGTTTCATAACCATGAAATAAAGCAATGAATGACTCAAGGTTTTGCGCATAAGAATAATTTCCCGTAATTAGACGTGAGCCTGTAGAGCCAAGTATATTTTCGTGAGTAAGTCCACGTTTTAACTCTTTAAATGTTGCTTTCACTAGTTGCTTAGACCGTGCAAGCCCTAAAATATCGTTGGAAGAAAAATCGACTAAGTTTGGATTTAATTGTAAACTTCTTAAATTACCAAGTTTCTTTCTTTTAGCAAGATTATTCTCTAAATAAAGGGTCATAAGATACTCAACTTTTAAACAAATGCAGGTAATTTCTTCAGTTCAAGAATGCTAAACATTTGTTTATCAGTATCTAAAGAAGTATTGGCTACTGTTAAGAGTTTTTCGCCGGCAAATATAGAATTGGCCCCAGCTAAAAAACATAAAGCTTGTTGTTCAATTGACATCTCAATTCGTCCACTAGATAATCGCAAAACTGCCTTTGGCATAATAATTCTTGCGATAGCGATAATTTTTATGAATTCCCATATAGGCACTGGAGGCTGGTTTTCAAGAGGGGTACCTGGCACAGAACTTAGTCGATTAATGGGCACAGATTCTGGATGAGGATTTCTTTTTGCTAAAGTCAAGAGTAGTTTTAGTCTGTCTGCTGTGCTTTCCCCGAGGCCTAATATGCCCCCGCAACAAACCTTTATATCAGCTTTTTCAACTACATTTAAGGTGTTTAGGCGGTCATCATAAGTTCTCGTAGTGATTATGTTTTTATAAAAATCTTCAGATGTGTCTAGATTGTGGTTATAAGCATAAAGACCAGCTTCTTTTAAACGTATAGCTTGTGATTCATTAACCATACCCAAAGTGCAACAAACCTCAACACCTAATTTAGATATGGCTTGGATCATTGAAAGGATTTCTTCAAATTGCTTGTTATCACGCACCTTTCTCCAGGCAGCCCCAAGACAAACTCTTGTAGCACCCTCGTTTATCGCTTTTTTTGCTTCAAAGAGAACGTCTTGATAGCTCATTAAGGGTTGGGCTGATACATTGGTTTGATAAAACGAAGATTGTGCGCAATATTTGCAATCTTCTGGACAGCCTCCCGTCTTAATAGAAATCAATTTGCAAACTTGTATTTCCTCAATTTTGTGAAACTGATTGTGAATCCCATTAGACTTAGATAATAGTTTTAATAAGGGTAAGTCGTATAAAGCTTGTAGATCTTCTAAAGACCAGTCGTAGCGAAGAGCCATTAGTCATTCCTGCATGAGATTTTTTGAAAGATTTTAAGAAGCTTTTAGATGGTGTTCAATAAAAAAATCCCCCTTTTTTTATTCTTTAAACTAATAAATAGTTTATAAAAATTAAAAAAAAGTTTAAAAATATAGGATTTTTTTGTGTTTTAATCTGTTTTGCTATTTTTTAATTAAACTAGAAAGTAGTTTAAATAATTTATTTTTAAGGTTGAAATTTTTATGCTAGAAGTTTTATTTGGTAACAAAAATATTCAAAAAATCCTCATTTTTTTATTTGTAAATGGAAAATGTTATGGAACTCAGTTGCATCGATGTCTAGAAACGCCTTTAACACCTTTGCAAAAAGCTTTGAATCGACTTGAAAAGGGGGGCGTAATTACAAGTTATTATGAGGGAAAAACAAAACTATACCAGTTAAATCCCTCTTATCCAGTCATGAACGAGTTAGAGCTTTTACTTAAAAAAACATACACCTTGTTCCCATCTCATATCAAAAAAGAATATTACGTAGTAAAAGAAGATTATCGAACAAATTCAATCAGTTCAGAAAATAAATTAAAGATTCTAATGACATTCTGGGAAAAATTAAAAAAAATTAAACAAGTAACTTTTATTGCTAAAACAAAAGCTAAATTGGAAACGGGTTGGAATGGCAAAGGTATAGGAGAGGTTACCATTCTAAAAGAGGGAGCTAATGTTTTAGTATTTACTGAAAAAGGAACTTGGCAAGGCAAACAAGGAGGGGAAGTTGGATTTAGCAATACTTTCAGATGGAGTTTAGATCGATTGACAGGGATAATTTCTTTAGAACATCTAAGAAGAGGTGTAGAGCATCCTGTTTTTCTTTTTCATTTAGCCGTAACTGGTAATCATTCTTTGTCATCTGTAGATTCACATCTTTGTGAAGGGGATGCTTATTTTGGACAAATCCATTTTGATAAGAATAGTTTACGTTTAAGTTGGCGCGTAATTGGGCCAGAAAAAAATGAAGAAATTGATTACTACTATTCATAAATTTAATGAAATTAATTTTACTTTTGCCCAATGTTGTTATCAAAAAAAAATAAATCAAAGTGAGACTTGTATGTTTAAAGTTTATCTCTTTATTCTTTTAGGTTTTTTTGTAAATAGCTTTGCAGTTGATATACTGGAGCTGGATGTCATCCCTTATGAGAAATTAGCAGCAGGTGATTTAAAAGCTCATGAAATCCTAAATAAAGCATTACTTGAAAAAGGGATTGTTGGAGTCAAAAGTGTGCCGGGTTACAAAGAAAAATATGAAAAATTTATAGAAGTTGCCCGTGCATTTAGCTTGTTGCCAGAAGACGTTAAGGAAAACTATAAACCCAATCGAGATTTAGGAGAAACCTTTTTAGGCTATGAATCAGGTAAGGAAAAGTTTAAAAGGTTGGACGGTACATGGATAATTGATAACCTAAAAACGTCTTACTACGCTTTTATTCCTGATATTTCCAAGAATAAATGGCCCTCAGAGGTGGATTTACAGACTCCCTTTGAAGACTTAGGACAGACGATGGCAAAAATGGGGGAAGAGCTTATGTATAAAATAGGCCTTCTTGGTAAAGATACCGGTTTGTATCTTGAAGGGGAAGCCTGTATTGGACGTATGCTTTATTATCGCAAAAACACACAAGAAGGTAATCCACAGTGGTGTGGAGCTCATTTTGATCACGGATTATTTACCGTTTTGTTACCGGCTGTTTACTTTGTTAACGGTATCCAAGTCAAAGAACCGATTGAAGCTGGCCTATTTGTCCGTACTTCTCAAAATGAACCCTTTAAAAAAGTTATAGCAGACGATTTGGATGTTATGATGTTTCAAGTTGGGGAATTTGGACAACTTGTCAAAAATGATGTCATTCGCGCGACTGAACATCGCGTAGATAAACCTAATAAGGCAATTAAACGATATACATTTGCCGTTTTTTATAACGCACCCATGGATCTTCCTATTTATTCTAAATCTGTATTGGCAAATGATGAAAGATATGGGGCAAAAATTGGGGAAGCTTGTACCTATCGCCATTGGCATGAAGCGAGTTTTAAGCGCTACATTGTGGAATGATTAAATGCATATAGTCAGTCAACCTTTCCTTACAAATCAAGAACTTGAACAATGCCTTTATAATCTATATGGCCTATCGACATCTACCATTCAAAGATTAGCTATTGGTGCAGATCTAAATGCACAGGTTTATAAGGTTACATCCGTTGATCAATTGGCTTACTTTATTAAAATTAAAAAAACAGTTACTGGCAAAGATCTTTACATCTTTATTTCGGCACTAAAAGAAGCTGGGATTGAATCTATTATTTATCCTCTAAAAACGAATAGTGGGGAATGGGGATGTAAGATAAAAGAATTAACATTAACCGTTTATCCGTTTATTGATGGAAAAAATGGATTTGAACAAATGTTATCAAATGAACAGTGGATTTTGCTTGGAAAGACATTAAGACAATTGCATAAGCTTAAATTGTCCCAAGACGTTTTAAAAGATTTAAAAAAAGAAGATTATACTGATCAATGGCGCAAGTTTATGCGTACATTCAATCGATCCATTAAATGTCAAACAGATAGCTTAGCATTTAAGTTGCTTAAATTTATCAATTCCCATTGGGTTACGATAGAGCAACTTATAATACAAAGTGAAGAGCTATGTAAAAAGATTCAAAAGCAAAATGAGACTTTTGTTGTCTGTCATTCAGATATTCATGCTGGCAATTTAATCATAACTGATCACTCTGTAAATATTGTGGATTGGGATGAACCCATAATGGCTCCTAAAGAGCGAGATCTTATGTTCATAGGTGGGGGAGTTGGCAACGTTTGGAATAATCAATATGAAGAAGAACTATTTTATCAAGGTTACGGGGAAATTATTATTAATAAAGAAATTTTAGCCTATTATCGCCACGAAAGAATTATTCAAGATATTGTAGAGTATATTCAAAGTTTAATTTTAGAGCCTATTAGCGATTCTAAAATGGAACAAATACTATATAACCATTTTCTTGCTATGTTTGAACCAAAGGGAGTTATTGATATAGCCCTTCAAACTTATAAAAACTTTTGAGTGAATCAAATATTAATAACTTATTAATTCAATTTTGTTTTCTAGATAACAAATTATCGGTTAACAAATTAAAGTTTAGTACCATTGACAAAAAAAAATTATAAATATATTAGCAATTAAAAGGTTTTTTATTAATGAGGAGTTATATGAGAACTTTAGATGTTATTGCAGCAATTTTGTTAGTAATTGGTGGTATTAACTGGTTTTTAGTAGGAGCTTTTGATTTTGATTTAGTCCAATTTCTTTTTGGTAGACTTCCAGCTATTGCTAGAACTGTTTATATTCTTGTAGGGCTTGCTGCTTTTTATCAAATTTTTCAATGGAAAGCGATTCAGCATCGTTGGAGAAATGGATAAGCGAATAGCTAATGCCATTATGCCCCACTTCTTTAACAAATAGGTTGTATGTGATTTATTTTTGGTTAAACAAAATGAAAAAAAATTATAGACAGTAGGGGCAATGCAAAAGATTTATGCTATTTTTGGAGTAACTGGAGGTATTGGTGCTGTAGTGGCCAAACATCTTTCTTATGCTGGCCATAAAGTCTATTTAATGGCAAGAAACGAACAAAATCTTAAAAAAATCTCCTTAGAACTTAACCAGCCCTATATGGTTGTTGATGCCACAAATGAAGACGCTGTCCTAAGTGCCTTTAATCAAATTAAAATAAATGGAGCCTTAGATGGTGTAGTCTCACTTATAGGCTCTGTTTTTATCAAACCGATCCATCTGACATCTTTAATAGAATTTGAAGAAGTCATAAAAATAAATGTGACAACCTCTTTTTGTATCTTAAAACATGCCCTTTCGATTATGAGTAAGGGTTCTATCGTGCTTTCTTCTTCGACCGCTGCATTAATTGGACTTGCAAGTCATGAGGCAATAGCGGCAGCTAAGGCGGCAATCATTGGTCTTGTACGGTCAGCCGCAGCATCTTATGCAAAAAATGAAATAAGAATAAACGCAGTAGCACCTGGTTTAACAAGAACGCCTTTAACTGAGTCTATAACAAATAATCCTTTAGCTTTAAAAGCCTCCACTTCTTTTCATCCACTTGGAAGAATTGCTGAACCTGAAGATGTGGCATCGGCCATTTTGTGGCTTTTATCGGAGGATAGCTCCTTTGTTACCGGAGATGTCATTCGTGTGGATGGGGGACTGTCTTCGATAAAGCTAAAAGATAGAAATCTATAAGTCTATCTGTGAGAAATAAAAAAGTTATTTATTCTTTTTTAATAAGAGTAGAAAAGGGATTGCAACTAATTGAATACCAAAAGAAAAGATTAGCAAAGCCGTTAACGAGAAATCGTATAAAAATCCCATTAAAGCACTTCCAAAAAACCAAAAAATACCAAACCAAGCATTTAAAATGCCATAAGCCGTTCCTCTTTTCTCAATAGGCACAAGGTCTGCTACAACGGCTCTCATAATAGATTCTTGAGAACCTATTCCTATTCCCCATAAAATTATTCCTAAAAGAGGTAAATAAAATCCATTGAGAAAAACGAATGGAACAAAAAAAGAAGAAAGTAAAGTGACAAAGATTAAAATTGAAATACCTTTATAGTCGTAAATTCTGCCAAAAATTAGCGCAGATATTCCGTCGGCGCCCATGGCAATAGCAAAAAATATTGGAATCCAAGCTTTGGGAATCATATCCATTTTTTCAAAATGTAATGCAATCAGAGGAAAATCCATATATCCTGCTGCCACACATGAAACTGCTATAATGTATAGCCAGTAATTTTTAGATAATTGATCCTTTTTGGGAATTAGATTTTTAATTTCTAGATCTCTTGGATGAGGATATAATATTCTAGCACATACTAATACACATAAAGCACATATAGCAGGGATTAAAAGCATAGCAAAACTCATCTGATAAGAGCCTTGATAATAAAGAAAAGCACTAACAATAAGGGGGCCTAAGACGGCCCCGATTTGATCAAAAGCCTCATGCAATCCGAAGCCCCATCCACGTCCGGTTTGTTGAGTTGCATAGGATAACATAGCATCTCTTGCTGGGGTGCGAATGGCTTTTCCAAATCTTTCCATGACAATTAATACAGCTGCTAAAGACCAATGATCAGCAAGTGCTAGAAGAGGCACAGCTAAGAGATTGATTATATATCCTGTAAAAGTTATGAACCAATATTTCCCTGTCTTGTCACTAATATATCCAGATACTAGTCTGAACCCATAGCCAATTAATTCTCCAAGTCCAGCTACAATGCCAACGGTTGTTCCAGTTGCACCTAAAATAGCCAAATATTGCCCTGTAATACTACGAGCGCCTTCATAGGTCATATCGGCAAATAGACTGACAATACCTAAAAGAAAAATGAAGAACATAGCTTTTCTATTTGATATTGTGTTCACTTAAAATCTCCTATTCAATTTAGATTTTTTTTAAGCTTTACCTTTAAGTCTTTCATTTTGAGGGACATTTTTAAATGTGGTACAGGATGCCAATTAGCAATAAACTCTTCTACTATTTGAAAACCAACTTTCTTATAAACATGAATGGCGCGTGTATTCGTAGCTTCAGGATCTATAATAACTATTTTTTTATCTGCAAAGTGATTTATTAAAAATTCTTGAATCAATTGGAGCGATAAACCTTTACCGAGATAATTTATGTCACAAATAAATAGATCTAAAGTAATTGTTTCTTCTTCTATTTCAGATGTGACAAGATAGGCAAAAGGGATTTCATTCTCATAGGCTATCCAATGTTTGCCCCATGAGACATCTTCAAATGAAGCTTTTAAATCGTGAAGGAGGTTTAGTAAACCTTTTCCATGAAGCCACTTTTTTATGTGGTCTTGATCGATCCATTGATGAATTAGAGATTCTTGTTCTTTTTTAACAATACGAAAGTTGAACCTTGATGGCATAGCTTAATTAATTCCTAAAACTTTTTTCAATTTCAAGGAAGATAGATGCAATGGCACTAACGTCTTCATCGGAAGTGTTCCAAGAAGTGATAAAGCGAATTTCATTTTTTTCACTATTCCAAAGATAGCAAAAAATATGGTCTTGAATAAAGGGTAGCCAAGATGTGGGCGCTGTAAAAAAAATTTGGTTTGTTTGTACCGTATAGCTTAAAGAAAGTTGAGGAAAAGCTTTAATTACATTAGCTATTTTTTGGGCTTGTTCATTTGCTTGAGAGGCTAATGTATTCCATAAATCCTTTTGAAAAAAAGGGATATATTGAGCCGATAGATATCTCATTTTGGATACAAGTTGTAGGGTTTGTTTTTGCAAGTAATCACTTCCAAGTTGCAAGGAATCATTAAAAATTAAGAGAGCTTCCGCACCAAGCAGTCCATTTTTGGTACCTCCGAGCGACAGAATGTCAACTTGTGCTGCTTCAATGATTTTAGCTAAAGATACATTGAGTGAAGCTGCAGCATTATAAAGTCGACTGCCATCCATATGAAATAGAAGATTTTCTTCCTTGCAGATTTTTGATAAAGTAGAGAGTTCTTCTAGGTTATAGACAGTGCCTATTTCTGTTGGTTGTGTGATAGATAAAATACGAGGTGAAGTAGAGTGTTTACCAAAAGCTCTTTCTGATTTTAGCTTCTTTCTTATTAAATTAGGTGTGACTTTGCCATTTTCATGAGGGATCGTTAACAGTTTACATCCAATTAACGCCTCTAAACTTCCACTTTCTTGATAATTAATGTGAGCAATGTCAGTGCAAATGATGGATTCATATCTTTGACAAGCAAGTCTTAATCCAAAAACATTGGCCCCAGTACCTGTTGGAACAAAAAAGACTTTACACTTACTATTAAAAGCCTGTTGAATAGTTTTTTCTGCTTGCAATGTCCAAGAATCTCCTCCGTAAGCTGGAGCATAGTCATTATTGGCATTGACTACAGCTTCTAAAACGGAGGGATGGGCAGGGGACCAATTATCACTAGCAAGGCAAATTTTGTTTTTATGCATAATAACTCCTCATAAATTTATATAGAATACCAATAAAAGGTGTATATTTACAGATTTTATCAACAAAACGGAGTAACCCTTTCTTCAAAAAAACTTTTTTCTAATAGTTTAAGTGCGACAATTTCTAATGGATCAATGATTAATTTATGAGGTATGGATAAAGAAGTTGCGAAAAGAGATAGTTCTGTGCATCCCAATATAATCGTTTTTTCTTTTTGTGTTTCTATTAGTTTTTGCAGTTTTTCAAGAATAATAGCTCGGTCTGTTCCTCGAAGGATTTGATCAATCATTTCATCCACTTGACCTTGGGTAGAGAGATCTGGATAGTTACAGGGAAAAAAACGTTTATGTAATCTAAATTGCATGGAGGTAGATGTGCATAACACAAGGGGTGTTTCGGAGGAGGGAATTTCTTTTGCTAGTAGGCGAGGTATGTGAATTAGATTATCAATTTCATCTTCTTCTTCTAAAAAAACGTGCAGTGTATTACAAGCAATAGCTAAAACATCTGCTCCATTGGTTCGCAATTGATTTAAACAAGTTTTTAATTCATTACGTAATTTAATAGTGTTTTTGTTTGAGTTAAGCATTTCTGAGAAAGGAAAGCTTATCAAAAATATTTTTGGAAAATCTGAATCTTTGTAACATCCATATACTTTATTTGAAAGAGACAAAATCCTTTCAAGTAAAAATGCACCAGCAAGGGGTCCAGCACCCCCCACAATTCCGATAGATTTGGGTCTCATAAAATCCTTTTATATATAGCAATAAGTAAAGTTTTATTTAGCAAATAATTGATTATAAATAGGTTAAGGTTTGGAGAAAGTTGTTGTGAACTAAATCACACAAACAAATTCATATTTAAAAGGTCAAAAAGGAAAAAAATTAATGAGCAGAATGCTCGTGAGGAGAGGAATGAGCTACAAAAACTGGAAAAAGAATAGCATTGAATTGCCTATTATAGGTTTGCAATCTCCATTTAAATGGATTAGAACGCATAAAAAACTCCTTGTAAAAGGTTGCGATAAAAAAAACGAACGGTTTTAAGTTTATATTCTTTATTAATTTATAATAAGAGAATTTTTTTTTTTAAATTTAAGGTTGATCTCGTGAAAAGTTATTAGAGAAGTTTAAATAAAATGCAATATGGCAAGTAACATCTTTTTCTTATTCTTCTTTAGAAGCCATTTCCAGTGCATCAATGTTTAAATGGCAGAGCTCTTGTAAATGTTTACTAATTTTTTCTATCTTCCAATCCCACCAAGCTATTTTTTGTAGACGTTCAATGGTTTTATCATCAAATCGCATTTTCACAACTTTGGCTGGGTTGCCGGCTACAATGGAGTAAGCTGGAACATCTTTAACTACTACAGCTCTTGCAGCAATGATGGCTCCGTTTCCTATGGTGACGCCGTTCATGACAAGAGAATCGTATCCAAACCAAACATCGTTACCAACAGTAATATCACCTTTCACCGGCAGATCGTAAACATTGAAAGCAGATTCCCATCCATGTCCAAAGATTGGAAAAGGGTAGGTGCTGATAGCGTCAAGTTTATGATCACCTGTCATAATAAAACGGGTTTGCGCGGCAATAGCGCAAAACTTTCCAATCACTAATTTTACTTTTGAAAAATCATAGTTGTATAAAACATTGTTTTCTTCAAATTTATCGGCAGCTTGCCCTGAGTTATCAAAATAAGTGTAGTCTCCTATAAAAATATTAGGGGCTTTAACAAAATTTTTAAGAAAGATAAGTTTGTCATGATCCTTAATCGGATATAAAGAGTTAGGATGGGGGCCGGTCATTATTTCACCAAATTATTTTTTTATCTAGAATACACCTTAGTATCGATTGAAAGAAAGACCCAAAATGTAAGTAACCTGAAAAAAAGTTATCTTAAATCGTATCTGAATGGGTCTATATGAGCAAATTGTATAAAGGAAAAAGAACGCTTAATAAGCAGTGTAAAAGTGGGGCAACTAGGACTTGAACCTAGGACCCACGGATTATGAGTCCGCAGACTTCCCACACTTCACAACAGTCATTCACTGCTCACAGCAAGACGATAACATGTTCTTTCACTTAAATTCAATTGTCAATTGCTGGCATTTATTGAAGAAAATAGGATGGCACTGTGCCACCAGTGTGCCACCAAAAGTTGAAGAATTTATCGTCGCTAGTCATTTGAATTATTGCCTTCATATCCGCAAACTCCTGCACGCGGAGAATTGACAAGAGGCATTAACATGTATGTGTCCTCCTCTTTAACTGCACACGAATGATTTTCACTACAGCTAGTACATATTGTGTCTCCGCAAAGAGAACAAATGATTTCCGATGTTTTTTTACAAGATTTACATGGAAAAATGGGTGGATCATTTCTCATAAGAAGACTAATTTTATTTTGAGAAGGTGTAGAAATATTTTCGATTACTTCTAGCTCTAGCTCTGTAGAAGATCCCATATCATAGGTATAATCAAATTTCAAACCAGGCAAAAAGAGCTGACCGACCTTATTTTTCATAGATTGACTAGGGCTTCCCGATTCATTATGAGACATATAACGTCGATTGCCAATAGTAAATTGGCTTAAATGACCACAACATTCAAGCCATATATCTCTTAAAAATTGATCTAGTTTGCCCAAAGAGATATCTTTTGAAAGAGCAATAAACATCCAATATAGATTTGGCTGTTCTGCCCAAGCTACTCTTACCAAGTATCCTTCAGAGGCCGATTGAGTAATGCATCCTAACAAGTGATTTTTTGCTTGGGTTGAGTTACAAACCTCCCCACACTTAATACATTTACCTTTAGTTTTTATCTTCATCAATAATGCCTTTTTCAGTTAAAAATGGTCCGAGTTAACTAATTACAATCTATAACGACACTTTTCATAACGATTTAGCGGCTAAGGGAATGTTTGAATAACCTTCATGACTGACGACATGAACTCTTGCAATTTTACGATTGCGGGGCTTTGGCCTTACAACAATATCAATGTCTTGTCCAAGCAAATTTAAAAAATGCATTAAACGCTCGACAGAAAAACCAGAGAGCTTGCGGCGCAATAAGGCAGAAACTTTAGGTTGATTAATCCCCATCATTTCAGCAGCCTTTGCTTGCGTGAGCTTACGCTTTTTAATGATATGATCAATCTCCCAAGCAAGCTCTGCTTTTGTTAATTCTTCATCAGCATTTTCAATCCCGATATCTGCAAAAATGTTTTCGCTGGCCACTTCAAATTCTATGTCTTCTTGTTCTTTTTTTTTCTTAACCATATGACTTTCCTCTATTATTTATACTTTTGGTGAACGCTCTTCAACCGCTGTTCGACTAAATCAATTTCCTGCTTAGGTGTTTTGATTCCAGTCTTTGATTTCTTTTGAAAGGCGTGAAGGACAAATACAGCCTCTTCCATTTGAACAGTATAAATCGTGCGATAAGTTCCTTGACCGTCGCTTTGAACAATCTCAAGAACGCTCCCTCCGCCAAAACCCTTTAAAGGCTTAGCATCTCTATGCTTCTCTCCTTTTTGGGCAATATACAAAGCATGCCCCATCTCTTTTCTCACATCACTCGGAAAATCCATAAAGTCTTTTTTACTCGATCCTACCCAGATAATCGGCTTTCTTTGATCCATATGTCCTCCAAATATCGATTATCCCAATTTTGGGATATAATTTCAATGATTTTTAAGGAGTTAATCAGCGTTAATTACTTCAATAAATGATTCGCAATTGCTTAAACATTTTATTTTTGATAGAATGGAAGAATTTCAATTCATTATTTTAATAATAGAAGGAATGCTCATGACCTCCACTCAATCTTTAAAACGCTTTAAAGTAGATAAGCTAATACGAGATAAGCTTCCAGATTTGATGAGAAGTAAAGGCATTACCGTTCATGAACGCACCATGGAAAATCAAGAATTTATCTCTCGATTAAAGGAAAAATTAATCGAGGAATCAAGAGAAGTCGAGCAAGCTGAGACACGAGCTGAGTTGACAGAAGAACTTGCAGATGTTTTAGAGGTCGTACGCACTCTCGCTCAAGAAAATGGAATCTCAATTGAGGAAATTGAGAAATTTCGCCTAAATAAACGCGAGTTTAAAGGTGGCTTCGATGCTCGCATTTATAATAGATTTGTTGATATTCAAGAAGATAATCCAGCTATTGAGTACTACTTAGCTAAAGCACCTCAATACCCTCTAATTAATCCTCAAGCTTCTTGTATATTTTGTCAGATTGCTAATCAAGAGAGAAAGGCGGACATTATAGCCTCTTTTAAGCATTGCTTTGTAATTAAAGATCAATTTCCAGTCTCAAATGGGCATCTCCTTATCATCCCGCATGAGCATACCTTAAACTGGTTTACTGCTAGTGAAGAGGTTCGTTTAGATATTATGCAGGCTTTAAGTCTTATGAAAGCAAGGTTGGATGAAGAATATAAACCTGATGGATATAACATTGGCGCCAACTGTGGAGAATTTGCAGGACAAACAGTGATGCATCTGCACGTCCATCTGATTCCTCGTTATGAAGGGGATATGGAGAATCCAAAAGGCGGCGTAAGAGGAGTTATTCCAGAAAAACAAAAATATTAACATCCAAGATAAGTACAAAGCGTTTGTTAATTTATAAAATGATAATCAACAAAATTTATTAAAATTTATTTTGATTAATAAACAATTATGAGCTATAATATAATTAAACATTTTATAATTTTTCTTTTTATGCATAATTTTTTTAACAAATTCAACAGAGGGTGTTTACCCTCATTTCTCAGATAAACACCGTTTCCAATCTTTAATTACGCCTGCGAAACATATTGAATACTATAAAACAACAGGCCGCTACCCGTCTTTTGCGCCTCCTCGTACTTTTATTTTTTGTTATAGTGATAGACTTTTAAAAAAGATTTTAGAAACATACCCCCATCAACAATGTGATGGAAGCTTCTCAAAAGTTTATTTTTTAACTGATTACCCAGGCGTTGCAATAGGCAATTTTGGTGTAGGAGCTCCTATTAATGCTATGAAATTAGAATTACTCATAGCTTGGGGAGTGAAGCAATTCATTACGCTTGGAATAGCAGGTGGATTACAAAAAAATCTATTAATTGGAGATATTATTGTCTGTGAAAAAGCCATAAGAGATGAAGGCACTTCTCATCACTATCTTCCCTATGATAAATATGCCTATCCTTCAAAAAACATGTTATCGAGATTTTTAAATGCTTTAGATCAATCAAACAAGCGTTATCATAAAGGCACAAGCTGGACGACTGATACTTTCTTTAGACAAACAAAAGAAGAGGTAGAGCTTTATCAAAAGGAAGGCGTCCTATGCGTTGAAATGGAGGCTTCGGCTTTATTTAGCATCGCTTCCCTTTATAATGTTGAAATGGCTGCTATTTTCACTATTAGCGATACTCATGCAAATTTAGAATGGCAACCTTCTTTTGAGGAAGAAAAAACAAAAACAGGACTGGCGACTATTTTTGAATTAGCTCTTAAAGTTGCAGTAGAAGAAAATTAGATAATTTGAAAAATAATTACCTCTTAAAGATCATGTTTAATAAAGTCTATTATCTCCTAGTCTTTTATTGCTTATTTATTAGTGTATATTGCCAGGCCTCTCATCCAATCCAAAATTTAGGAGAAAAGATGGATTATAACCAGCTTAAAATAAAATCATTTAAGCATTGGGACGTCTACCTTCACGAGAATCAATGCTATCTAGGAAGAGTTTTTGTTCAATTGAAGGACGAAAAAGGAATAGAAGACTTCTTAGATATCGACGGCGAGGTACGAGACGAGTTTTTTCTTATTGGTAGTAAAATAAAACAGGCTCTTAAAATTCTTTTCAAACCAGATAAGATGAATTATGCGGCTTTAAGTAATACCTCTCCTGTTATTCATATGCATATTATTCCTCGGTATAAAGAGCCTCGACAATTTAATGGAATCACTTTTAAAGATGCCCGTTGGGGTCAAAATTACGCCCCTTATGATCGCTCTTTTGTCCTTGATGAACCAACATTATTTAAAATCAGAGATGCTATAAAAGAACATCTCTAATGTTATTTTATTCTACTAATTGGGTTTCTTTAACATTTTGCGTAAAGCCTTTAGCTCCTCTAATGATTCTTGACTATACATGCCATGTTTAGTAGGCGCTCTTTTGCATGCTAAGTATCCATCGCTTGTCTTAGGGCCACCCCTAGCACCGTGCATGCGGCAAACGTTATAATTCTTTAAGGCATAATTTTTACATTGCTCTCCGCTCCTTTTCGACTTCGCTTTACACCTTTGCATGAGGACCCTCCTCAGTTTTTTTGTTCATCCTATCCCCAGTACTAACATTACCCACAATGGCTTGCCCGCCTCCATAGACGTGCACATGCTCCACATGCACTCTTTGTTCTCCTTTTCTCCGATATTTAAGCAGCATATCTAAAGTCTCATGATGCCGAGTCAGTAGCTTAGATGCTCCATTGAGATAAACATTGGCAAAGTCAACTCTTTCCGTACGCATGGCTCGACCTAGCCAATCCATTGCTTGCTCATGAAGGACAATTAATTGTGCGATTAGCTGACCTTCGTATTCATCTTGAGGGGCCAATGCTTGCATTGCTTGCGCTAATCCGTTGAGCTGCCTGGCCAATTCTTTACCCTTAGCTTTTGTTGGCACAGCAGCCTTTGTCATACTTGTTATAAGTTGAAGCCCACTTTCAGGATTGGAGGCTCCTGTAGCCTGCATGATGCGAGCATCAAGCAAATCAGCTGCTTCTTCTTTTTCAAGCTTTTCATCTGTCACAAGCTCTAAATCACTGTCACTGCCTTCGCATGCTCGAAATAAAGGTCCTGGATTAATTGGATTTCTTTGTTTGGTCCGCTCAATTGCCATCTTTTCTTGAGTGGTAAGACTTCTTTTTGCCATTAACTTTCTTTGCTCTTTATTGCTATCCATTCTTCTATCCTCTTTTAGGCTGCTAATTCTGCTAATCTGCTAAAATTTAGCAAATTAGCAGAGTTAGCATCTCATTAAATTGGTTGTCTAATAATCCAAGATTTATCTTTAGTTGGTATAGCCCATCCATGACCTTCCAAAATATTGATGGCTAACTTAGCTGTTTTTGCATCTCTAAATTGGATGGGGCCATATTGATAAACTTCTTTCAGAGTGACGATTTCTTTCCCCTTGTTCCAGCACCAATTTAAAAGCTTTTGCGCTAATACAATGTCGGGGTGAATGGAAAGACACCCTTGAATTCGTCGATATTCATTCA
The DNA here is from genome assembly GCA_000756735.1 of Candidatus Rubidus massiliensis. Lineage (GTDB taxonomy): Bacteria > Chlamydiota > Chlamydiia > Chlamydiales > Parachlamydiaceae > Rubidus > Rubidus massiliensis. The sequence goes on from CCSC01000001.1 coordinate 864,683, forward strand.
AGTAATATTCCATTAAAAGAATTCCTCTCTGGATATCTTCGGCTCTAATTTGGATATCCTCAACCTTTATTTGATTCCCTTCTACCTGTTCAATCATAGCTAAGTTTCCAGCTAACCTTAAGACATGTTCTGCAGCTTTACTTGCCAATCGCTTAACCTGCTCCAATGGCTTTCCTGGCGCTAAGTCTTGATCGATGCCATCGTGATAACAGATCCACTCTCGCTTAGCTGCATCTGTCAAAAATAGATTAGGTGGTTTGAGCGCATTTTGTGGCGCAGGATGGGGATCAACAGGAAATTTTCTATCAAGGAGATTATTAAGCCGATCGTAGTAATGACGCATAGCTGCGTCTTGCGTGATATCCTTTTCAACATACGGCCTTTTTCCAGCCGTTGAAGATGGAAAAGCGATAAGACACCTGGGCAGAAAGCCTTGATATTCGACCATTCTATTACTCATTAGCTTCTCTAAAATAATTTCTTGGATCATGAGATGCAAAGAAACTCTTCTCCCATAGAGCAGCATATTCCCATCCCCACTTCTTAGCCTTGAAATTACCTTGCCATCCCATAAAGATGATAGGCCAGAAATTGTTTTCAACTGTTGATCATCGCTCATGGCATGCCCACCAAAGAAGCGTCCTCCTTCATCGCTGAATAATCCAACGCTTGGCTGTCCAATAGCTAAATATTTAACTATTCCCTCATAAGTCGGCTCCTCCACCAGGATAAGAGGATGTAAAGGCTCATCGAGAGGATTCTCTAAGAAACGCCCCTTGGAGGAATCTTTTAACCAATCTTTTTTCTTTGAATCCCACAGCTCTTTTGATTGCTTGTAGCCCTTTATTTCTTCTCTAAATTGATCGTCTAGCATCTTTTGCCATAGATAAATAGGCCGAAGAGCAGCACTATCTGTTGCGCTTTTACGATCACCTGATTCAGCAACCGTTAACAAGAAAAGAGATAGCGGAATTTCTCGACCGTCAATAAAAATATTGGCAAATGGTTGACAACTCAACGAGGTGGCCCCAAGTACACTTTGTGCGCATATTGCATCAGGCGCTTGGATAATGTTCTTCAAAGCTAAGGCAGCCGGCATCAAAATTTCTCCTAAGGCTTCAAAAGGAAAAGGTTGAGCCTTGTCAAGCGGGCGATGTAGCGGCATAGGTTCAGATGAGCCTAAAGGTCGAATACCTAAATAATCTATTAAATCCTTAAGCGTACGATTGACACAATGCGCATGAAAGCATTTAAATCCCCCAAAAGGATATTCGTCCTCATTGGGTTCAAAATACTTAGTCCCTAGATCTTGTTTAGAGTGCAAATGTTTCCACGGACAATGAATAATCCAGCAGCTTTTAGGAGAACTCTGAGGCTTAATAATGAGTCCTTGCCTTTGCAGAGCCAATAAGATCGAATTATGATTTATATTCTGGGACTTAATTGTTGGTTCATCTTCCTTATTTATTTCAAAAGATTCCAAAATTTGAACCTGTGAGAAGGGTTGTTGCCCACTTTCATGAAGAATTGTGGATTGATAGGGCTCTCGTTTTAGATGGTAAAATCCAGGCAAGCGCATGACACGGCCACAATCGCTTACTTGAGGATCTCCTCCAAAACGTTGTGCTAATCCTTTTTGAATGGCTGTAAATTCCTCGCAAGAAATTCCTTCCACTATCCAATAAGCATGATAGCGCTTAGGACTAGATTCGATGATTAGATGAGGAGATAAGGGAGCATCCCAAATAGATTGCAAAGGAGCTCCGTCGAGATCGACAAAAACAGCTCGAACTCCTGTTATATTTTCCTTTTTTCTCCCTTTACCATCTGTTTGATTGATAGTCACAAAAATTCCGCATCCTCTTTGATTGGCAGCTATTAATGCCTCTTTGAGTTCATGGAAAGTTCCATGCAAGATTTGCGGTTGATTTAATTTTGTAGCATTTACTCCTTCAGGAATCACTTGAAAGGTAAATCGATCATTCTCTTTACATTGCCCTAATATTGTCAAAAAATGTTGAGCAATATTTAAATTTGGCTCAAGATGAGCTTGATTGTCTTGTAAATTATCTTTAGAATTTATATGAGTCATGGCAAAATCCTTATCTAAGAAGGGCTGTGCATTCCAACTGCTGCAGCCCATATTTAAAATATGTTTTTTAGCTGTGTCTGTTGGTTTGCTTTTCTAGCCATTCAATAAACAAATCGCGCCGAATAAGGATCTTGCGTCCTACTCTTCTGATCGCCTTAGCTAGGCCATTTTTATGAGCATGCAAAATGTAATAACGAAGCATTGAAAGAGTGAAGCAAAAGCTCGGATCGTCAGCAATTTGCCGCACTGTACAATATCTAGTATTGTCATCAGTCATAGAAAACTCCTTTTTGAAACAAGTTGATATGAATTTGCTAAATTCAATACCTATTAACTTGCGACAAAAGAGGGAATTTAAGCAGTTGCCAGCACTTGAACTGTACGGGCAAAACAAATCTTTTCACCAACATAAATAGCTAATAATCAAATAATAAGAATTAATAGGGGATGGAAGACTAAGCGATTAGTCAGAGCTAATCTTGTGAATGACGGAGCTCTTTTAACAGCTCCTTTCGCGTGTGACGTGGCTCAAATGACAGCTCTCCTCTTACGCGAAGAGCTTCTCGTTGCTTATGAGACATTCTTTTACCCTGATAAAGATGTGGAAAAATAAGAAAGGCACTTGGCAAAACATGAAGAGCTTCATCGCCTAAAATAGCTTTTGAAGCCTTCTTCATGGCGTCTTGGAGACTCTCTTCAGATACGTGTTCAAATAAACGCCGTCCTCGCTCTCCTTTGCCTTCTCCTTTTAAAATTTCCAAAAGCTGGCAAAGGCCATAAGAGATGGGAATTTCATGTGTCTCTATATTTAACATAAGGGCCTGGGCATCTAATTGCTTAGTTGTCAGTTCGATTACCTGATAAAGATGAATTTGCATCAATGATTCATAAGAGACCCAAATACAAATCCATAAAATACAAGCAATCTCTCCATCTGCTTTGCATTGATTGGGATCAGCAATAAATCGATCCATAAAATAACGAATGAATTTAGCCGCTGTTTGCCTATCGATAGCTTGAGATTGTTCCCAGCGCCCTTTTGGACAAGAGGACTTTGAAGCACTTTTATTAAAGAGGTTATTTTCCCATCGCTTTAGAAACCAGCCCTTTTGCTCGTCATTCCAATTCAAATTTTTAAAAATTTCTAACTCAAGCCTACTCCGCCACATGTGCATGAGATATTGATAATTTCTCAATTTTCGCATCCGAATGGCACGACGAACCTTCTCATAGGCGAGGGCCAGATTCATCTTTTTAGTAGGAGCAAAGAAAGCTTTAAAAACGTTGTCTAGCTTTTCAGGACGTATTTCATTACCTAAAAGACTATTTTGCCACTCTTTAACAGTTGTGTAAAAGAAGGGCCAAGCTTGCTGATCTAAATTTTTGCGAATAATCGATAAGTCATGGTTTTCCTTTGCTATCGCATCATTTGCTGCCAAAAATTGATAAGTTAAAGAATCGGCACAGTTTTCTTTCTCAAACCAATCTATTTCACTGGAAAGCTCACTTTGGTCTGGGCAATAGAGCAAGGCCTCTTCCTTTCCATGGGCAATGTGTATTTGATTATATTGAGGCAATAGAGTTTTTACGCTCCAAGGAACGATCCATAACCCTTGCGAGTCTTGCGAATAAATTAATTCAGAGCGTTTAAAAATAGGCTTCTGAATGATTGCTCCCAAAGATGGTAAGCTTTGGCAAGCCAATTTCACATCTGGGTTTGGAGAATAATGACCTAAGCCTATAGCATGAGATTTTGTCATGGCAGAAAAAGCTTTTCTCGTCATTAAAGGCCGTCCACAAATCAATATCTTTTCGTAGAAATGAAATTGCACGCGATTTAAAACCTGCTCGACCTTCATAAAATGGTGGTCAATATCTGCTAATAGGCGCTGCATTTGTTTGGCGAGCAATTGATGTTTATTCTTTGCCATTGACTTCTCCGATGAGGTGATTGGAAACAAATTCTGAAAGCTTTCTCGTATGCATGGCGTCTAAATGCGTATACCGCTGAAGCATTTGCAGGGTTTGATGTCCCATGGCTGTTGCCAATTCTAAATTTGACGCTCCAGCCTTTGCCGCATAGGTCGCAAACGTGTGCCTTAAATCATGAAATCGCAAATCCTTAATGTTTGCCCTTTTAAGCGCTTCATCCCAAGCTTTCCTAATGCTAATTTCGCCAAATCTCTTTTTGCTTGGAAAAACAAAAGAGTGTTGGGAATGACGATCACGAGCTAAATTTAATAAACTTTCTTTGATATTTTTGGTAATAGGAATAGAGCGAGGACGGCTATTTTTGGTCTCTTTTAAGTGAATCACATCGTGATCTAAATCGATATCCTTCCATTTTAATTTTAATATTTCACCACGGCGCATTCCCGAACTGATGGCAAGCGTAACAATAATAAATAAGTAAGGATTTCTGCTTTGAGTGCAAGAGAACAGCAGGCGGTCGCATTCTTCTTTAGTTAATATTCGATCCCGTCCGATAGGCTCTTTTAGTTTGCAGACGCGAAGCATAGGATTATCGTTTATCCAACCGCACTCTTTTACGCCATAAGTGAAGACAGCTGATAAGGAAGCCATATAGCGATTAACAGTCGCGGGAGTCCGCTGTGTCCCTTTAGGTGTCTTCCCTTCAATTAATTCTTTGCGCAACCCTGCAATCAAATCAGGACTAATGGCATTTAAACCATACTTGCCTAGTTTCTCTTTCCACCAATTAAGGTGACGCAAGATATCTCGCGCATTTTTAGGTTTTGAGGGCAAAATTAATTCGATATAGCGATCGATCAACTCTGTTAAAGTGTGCTTTTTTCTTGCTTGGTCGGGAAAATAAAGCCCTTGTCGGCGTCTTGCTTCTTCTTGGACAGACCAATCTTTTGCTTCTTGAAGTGTTGGGAATGTTTTATAAGTTGGAGGCAGTCCATCATTGGGCCGAATCATGACCCGATAACTGGTACTTCCGTTCTTATTCTTTCGTTTTTGAATAGTTGCCATGTTGCTCAATCTCCGCTTTTAAAGTTTAAACGGTGAGCAATGATGACAATCTGATGATTGCTTTTGCTGGGAAGTGCTGGGATGTATAGGGTCTTGGTGTGCCGCCAGTGTGCCACGCTAGTGACAATCGCTAAAAATCTTAAATCTGGCGCTACATCAATTTTCCATCTATACACTGTTATGAAGCCAAATTAAAAAGAGTGGGGCAACTAGGACTTGAACCTAGGACCCACGGATTATGAGGGCGGTCGCCTTTCATATTAGCCATTACCATCCAACCGCTATGAATAAGATGATAAAGGGTTTATCGCTAAAATGCTACTGGATTTTGTGGGATTTTGATGGTGCAATATGCAAATGAGTGCACCGTTAGTGCACCGCACTTTTTTTCTTGAGATTACATAATCTTTGTTGTATTTTGCTTGAAAAAGAGGAATGTCTATGCAAAAATCATTAAATTTATATATTGATCATACTTTATTAAAACCTGAAGCTACATTGCAAGAGATCGAAAAGTTATGCAAAGAAGGTGTTGAGCATCAATTTGCCTCTGTATGTGTTCAGCCAGCATGGGTTGCATATGCATGTGAATTTTTAAAAGGGACAAAGGTCAAGCTTTGTAGTGTGGTTGGTTTCCCTTTAGGCGCCAACACCACAGACAGTAAGGCAAGAGAAGCACAGCAGCTTGCAGAATACGGAGTTCAGGAAATTGATATGGTGATCAATATAGGAGCTTTAAAATCCAAAGATTACAAAAAAGTACATCAGGATATTAAAGCAGTAGTTCAAGCTGCTTCCTCGTCCATAGTTAAAGTTATCATTGAAACATGTTTGCTTACAGATGAAGAAAAACAGACGGCATCTCTTTTATCTATAGAAGCTGGCGCTAATTTTGTTAAAACTTCAACAGGATTTTCTAAATCAGGCGCAACCATTCAGGATGTAGCTTTAATGAGAAATGTGGTTGGACCCGATTTTGGTATTAAAGCATCGGGAGGGATACGAGATCTTTCAACTGTATTGGCCATGATTGAAGCTGGAGCTACACGGATTGGAACAAGCTCAAGTGTTGCTATTATGCAGTCCATGAAAAAGTAACATAAAACTTATTTCTATTGTGTAATGTTTTAACCGCTTTCTCTAAAAGATAAAATCTATCTTTTCTTTAAGGGTTTTGTTGCAGCTCAATTGTCGCATCAGCGTCGCGACAATCTGTTCATCGGGAAAGACTTCTGCAAACTGCAACATTCTCCGAAGGCTTTTTTCTGCAAAACCTTGTCCAAATTCGGTTGCTAATTGTCGCGACAATTTCTTTTCCATAATCTGCACGCTTATCTTGCAGAATTTCGGAGCGGATTCGATGGCCAATCTTCCAATAAAGAGCGGTTAAACTAGAATTAATCGCAAGCGCTACAGATTGACGGGTTTTTTCAATCATTTGACGCAAGTCTTCGATCAAATCGCTCTTGACTTTGGGCAATCTACTTGAGTTTTTGACTGATAAGTTTTTACGTTTTGAAGTCATCCTATCCTTCTAAATTTAAAATTATATCTATCTGTTTGCCTATTCATTAGTGGCAATCTCAAACTGTTTTTCAGCCTTTTCACTTAAATGACGAGTGGATTGAGCATCTAAATGCGTATAGCGTTCAAGCATTTGTAAGGTTTTATGTCCAAGAGCTGTTTTGCTTGCAAAAATAAGTCTTTTAGCTGGGTCTCGGGTTTTCAAAAACCTGTTTAATTCATTGACAACGCCATCCACAAGAGGAGTGCTACGCGCGGTTCCGTTTTTGGTTTCTTTCAAATGAGCTAAACGATTTTCTAAATCAACATGATTCCAAGCTAAATTTAAAATTTCTCCTTGCCTCATTCCTGTTGTAAATGCCAAAAGAACAATACAATAGAGGTAATCGTTTCGACTTTCTCGACAAGCTTCAAAAAGCCTTTGAACTTCATCTTGGGTTAAGACATGATCTCTAGCAGAACCTTCTTTTAGCTTGATTAAATTAAAGCAAGGATTATCGTCCATCCAGCGAAGTTGACGACATGCGTAGGTAAGGCAAGCAGATAATGAGGCCATGTAACGATTAACTGTGGCCGAAGATTTTTTAGCATTTCTAGGAGTAGGAGTATCGATAAGAAGCTGTCGCTCCTTACCTAAACGCTCTGGCGTTAAATAAACAAGCGCAAATTCTCCAAGGCGAGACTTCCAATATTCTAAATGGCGAACTGTATCTTTAGCTAAGCGATGATGCTCTAATGCACCACTTTGAATAAAATGGTCGACCAAATCAGAAAAAGTACGCTGAATTTTGTGTTGGTCAAATTGAAATTGACCTGCTTTAATTTTTCTTGTGACAGCTAATTTCCAATCGTCAGCTTCTTGCTTTCTTTCAAATTCTTTGCAGACAGTAGGGTATCCTTTAATGCGAACGACGGCTCGCCATCCAGTGACTTTGCCATTCCTATCTTTACGTTTATAAACAGACATTGCTCAAACCTCATGAGAGTTATAGTTTGAGCGGTTGGATAGTGCTAGTTAAGATTGTTCTTCACTGCACCAAATTTGTACCGCAAGGGATGAAATTAGCTCGATACAACATTTTATTTCAAGCTGAATCGTACTTACAAGTGCTTATGGATGATGGATAAAAAGTGGGGCAACTAGGACTTGAACCTAGGACCCACGGATTATGAGTCCGTTGCTCTAACCAACTGAGCTATTGCCCCTTTTTGAATAAACCAATATAGCAATTTGCAATTGAAAAATGCAAGCAATTTATTTGCTAACTATTCTTAAAAGGTAATTTAAAGTTTTAAATTACCTAGAGTCCATATTTTTTCTTTTAAAAAACTACACATTCCTATAAATTTTACTATTAGTCTTTTCATAAAACCCAATAATACGCGAGATTTAATATGCTTTACTTAAAAAGAAAGGTTCGTATTTTTCTTTGTATTTTTTCATTTTTACTACAGTTTAGTTTATTTGCTAACGCATCAGAAAATGAATCTGGCTTAGAAAATCCTTGCCAAAATGAAACTTGCCAAAATGCTAATTGCAATACGCAAGAAAATGATTGTGATTGCGACGATGGCGAGCCTGTGCAACCCGTAACATGGGTGGGAACTGGAAGCTTAGCAGAAGTTTATCCATGGGGTCCATTATATGAAGCTGATGAGTGCGATATCGCAAGGTCTTATGGTTTGCCAGGTGTGTGGTTGCCGGAAGAACCTGTGTTATTTAGACCATTCATTGCTGACCCAAGACAAGTTACTTATTCAGTTGGTTGGAGATTTAACGATCGCGCTTTAGCTAAAAATGTTATCGACGTTTCTTTTGGTGACACTATGGCAGTATATCGCTTTTGTAATGTATGGCCTTACGGCGGTGATTTACAATTCGAAATTGAGGGGGGGCTTTGGGCCGTTTTTGATCCATTACATGATGAGTCACCTTTAATTAATGCTGATTATTATGTAGGATTTCCAATCACTTATGCCTTTGATAGATGGTCCTTTCGTTTAAGAGGTTACCACATTTCCGCACACGTTGGTGATGAATATTTAATTGAACACCCACATTTTCATCGCAAAAATCCAAGTGCTGAATTTTTAGATTTTGCTATATCTTATGAATTAACGGATGAAATTCGTATCTATGATTCAATCGGTGTTGTCGTTCACCAAGACCACTCTTTTCCATACAGACATGTATTTGGACAAGCAGGTGTTGAAGTTAGATTAAGAAGACTTGGAGGTTTTACAGATTATCGTCAAAACCTTTATGGTGAACCTATTTTTGCCGTTGATTTACAAACGCGTCGTAAAAAACATATTGATCAAACTTATGTTTTAGGTTATGAAATTGGTAAATTGAATGGCTTGAGAAGAAAAATGCGTATCTTTATGGAATATCACGATGGTTACTCCTTTGAAGGACAGTTTGCCTATATTCCAACAAAATACTTTAGCATTAGAGCCTCTTACGGTTTTTAATAATGCCAAAAGAATTATCTGAAAAAGATTTTATTCAAGATAATATTCCAAAAAAACCAAAACCATTTTGGTTTTGGGTTTTTGTTTTAACTGTATTTGTTTTAAGTATTTATACCCTCATTTCTATTCAGACTAAAGATTTATCCAAAAGTTTTGAGCATAATCGTTTTTTGCAAGTTACGAATAGAGAAATTTCTTTGTTTTTATGGCAATTTCCCGAATATATGCGTGCTAACATAAGGCAAAAAACAGGTTATTTGCCGGCTTTTCAAGGTTTAAGCGGGGTGACTATGTTACCTGAACTCGCAGATGATTATGCAAGTGCTCCACCCGATGTTCTTTATATGTATCATACATGGAAGCGCCTGTTAGGTAACGATTGGATGAATCGCCCCATTTATGGTAAAGAATTAAAAAAATTCTTAACGCAATTGCCCGAATGGACACCTTCTTTTTGGAAAAAAGCTCCGGATAGTTATAAGAAAATAATTGATCAATTAGATATTTATTTAGATAAAAATTTGAATGAATTGTCATTCGATGAATTGCCTTTGATGGTAAGGCAGGCTTTTCAAGGTTGGAAAAACTTTTTTATAGAAGGGGATGAGATTAATCAATTGAGAGTTGAAAAGGATAAGTTAATTACTTTTTTACATCTCTATCCAAATTACCAAAGAAATTATTGGTTCAATTTAATAAAAGATCGTTATCCTAATTATCTAAAATTTAGCTCATCAAACAATTTGCCTAAAGACACAATGGCCCCCTTTTTAAAAGTAGCCTATTTCAATTTTTTTAAAGCAAAAGAATTTGAAACAAAAAAGGGAGCAAATGAATAGTTTTTTGTATTTAAAGACAAATTCACCTTAATTATTTAATACAGGTACGGCAAATCCATCTGGAAACACAGGACCTTCTTTACCAATTGGAAGTTTGCCTTCAAAATAATCGCGATAGACTTGAATCCCTTGCTCAGCATGTTGAATACAATAAAAACAATTACTCACCCATTCCGATCCTTTGATCGTTCCGGTTTGTAAATTACATTGAAATTTAGAAGTAATTTTACTTTTCCAATAATCTATTTCTCCCATTAAAATAACTGGAGTAGCTGGGGTAGCCCCAACTTTTCTGCGAACTTCTTCTAAGCTAAATTCAAAATCTGTTCCAATACCTCCTGCTAAAAAGATTGGAAAATCTAAATTGAATTCAGCTTGTCTTTCAACCAATTTATCAAGCCTATAGGTCATTTTGGCTTCGATGTAGGGGTTTTGCTTTTGTTCATTAACAATAGATTCATCTTTTGGTCTAAAATCAACCACATTTGCGCAAGATAAAATATCTAGCTCTTTAGCTACTCTATTACCAACTTCCATAGCGCCGGGGCCTCCTCCAGTGACTAAAGCTAAAGGAGTGGAAGCATTCATCAGAGGGTGATGCATCGTAGACTTCATTTGTAAAACGCCTTCTAGAAGACGCCTCAATTCTTTTTCAAAACTACCTTCTAATAAATTAGATCCGTATATGCCAAAAACGGTAGATTTTAAAAATCGCTCAATTTGATTTAACGGAACAAATAGACCTGAATCTTTATCTGGTTTTTGAATGAATTGCAAAATTCTATTGGTTTTTTTATCAACCCAATAGATCGGAATGCCAAATTTTTCTAAGTCGTGTAATAAGGAACGATCTTCCGCTGAAAAAAAGTCTTGGAAGGTTTGTGAAGCATATTGAAAATAAATTCTTTTTACATGTCGTTGCACTTGATCACTTAATAACATTCTTTTCATTAAGGGAGAGGGGAAAAAGCGAGATAAAAGAATGCCTTGGCTTGTAATAAAGCCATCTTCAATACTTCTTAAAAAAGGATAACTTGGCTGTTGTTCAATATAACGTTCAACCATTAATGCTTGTCTTGTACCTTGAAAATGACCTGGGAAGTCATGTTGTCTAGTTTCTCGAATGATCCAATCTTCTGGTTTTAAATTTAGCAATTGTTGCCCTTTAACAACAAATACAGCGGCTTTGTGTTCTTTTGGTTCTGGTGCTGTATCAAAAGCATTAAATAGAGTTTCGTTATCTTCTAAACAAGTTTGCAATTGATCACGATCCGAAAAAAAGACGTGTTCTTTATAAGGTTCTAACGTAAAAAATTCTAAAGGAATATCAGTAATTTCTCTTTTGCTTTTACCGTATAATTCATAAATGTCTCCAGATGCTGAAGTGTCCGGTTGTAATAAAGAAGCGGTGGTATGGCGGTAACCGGGCGTTAATAGATCGTTCACAACATGGCCAAAAACGGTTCTAATGTGTAAGGGTAATGTTTTAACTAATAAAATCTCATTTTCTTCCACGTTTCTTGGTGCAAATGGTTTCCATTCTTGATGGAGCCGCAAAAGCTCACGGGAGCGATGAGATGTTTTTAATGCTTTTGCAAGAGTTGGTATAAATTCTTTTATCCCAGGGGTATAAACTATCTTTCCATTTTGCAAACTTAAATAGGCGATTGTTCTTCCATCAACTCGATCTAAAATCAAATCATCACTTCCGTGTAGCCCACCAAGCGATAATAAAGGCTGACCCCAACGATCAGAGCGTCCAAACATTCGAAATAAGTAATCGGGATTGCGCACTTTCCTACGATCATCCGCTGCAAAAAGTTTTCCTATGTAAGCGCCCGCTTCTAAATATTTTAACATTTCTTCAGCTACGGCCCCATAACCGGTTAGTAATACCTTTACTTGAGCGCATCGATTTTTAAAATCTAATTCAAAGCTTACGCTTGTGCCGTCTACTCCAAGCTGTGCTAACGTACTTTTGATGTTGAAAAGTATGTGCAAAGGATCAATTTGAAACCCCACAAAATTTGTGGATATATTTTCTATGAAAACCGTTGCTTCGATGCTTTTATCATTTATTCTTTCAATGTTTGTTATAGAGCCATCAGGAGTTACTAAATCATAATTTTGAAAGTCTAATGAGTGGTTCATGTTCTTCTCCTCAAAATCGCTATCTTAGTAGATTTAAGATTTATTCGTTAGAAAAAGTGAATGTAAAAAGATCATGTATGCCAAATGTATGGTTTTTTTTGCTAAAGGCTTAAAGATAAAAGCAATTTTTTGTGGAGAAGTTGTCTATAAATTGTTCGTAAAAAAAAATCTTTCTTTAAAAAAATAAAGTTGACAGGGGAATGTGGTAAAAAAAATGAAAGATTAGATTATTATAAGTGTTTGTCCTTAAGTAATTTAAATACTTAAGAAAATCTATATTTTTTAGTCATTAAAAATTTAAGTTAAGTTAAAAAAAAAGATAAAATATTGTTCATAACTTTCCTTGAAAGCAATTGTTAGATGATCGATTAAGCCACTTTGCGATAAAATCTTTTTGTGACATAATTTTGAACTACCCAAATTAGTGTTAATGACTGCAAATTAACATTTAAGTGGAAAATCATAAGATTTTAGGTCATATAGTATGTAATAGGTAATAAAAATCGTTCCTAATTTATTGATGAGCCTAAAAATTGTGATAAATTAAAAATGGTTTTAATTTAAGGTGCTATTTTAAAGAGTAAAACATGGTGGATAAAACAATTTCTAGAAGTGTTGGCACACATGATGGAACATTTCATGCAGACGAAGTGACAGCTTGCGCTTTATTGCTTTTGTTTGATTTAGTGGATGAGGACAAAATTTTTAGGACGAGAGATCCAAAAGAACTTTCTAAGTGTGAATATGTCTGTGATGTGGGAGGAATCTATGATCCATCCCAAAAGCTTTTTGATCACCATCAAGTAGAATATCAAGGACCTTTGAGTAGTGCCGGAATGATACTTCTTTATTTAAAAGAAATAAAATTAATTCCCTCTAAAGAATATGACTTGTTAAATAAACATATGATGATTGGGGTTGATGCGCATGATAACGGTAAAGACATTGTACCCCCTGGAGTGTGTACATATTCTAATATCATTTCAAGTTTTACACCAGTCTCCCATGAAGCAACAAGTGAAGAGCAAGATGCCAATTTCCATCAAGCGTTGCAGTTTGCTAAAGAGCATCTCAATCGCTTATTAGAAAGACATCGTTACATCCAATCGTGTAAAATGATTGTAGCAAACGTTATGGAAAATAAAGATGATTGTTTATTTTTTGACAAAAGTATTCCATGGCTTGAAGCTTTTTTTGAACTAGGAGGATTAAATCACCCAGCAAAATTCCTTATCATGCCAGCGGGTGATCATTGGAAATTAAGAGGTATTCCACCAAGTTTAGAAGACCGAATGAATGTCCGACAACCATTACCAAAAGATTGGGCTGGTTTACTCGATCAGGATTTGAAAAATGCTTCTGGAATAAAGGGAGCCGTTTTTTGTCATAAGGGTCGGTTTGTTTCAGTTTGGGAAACTAAAGAGGATGCAATTAAAGCTTTAGAATACACTTTAGAAACTTCAAAAAAAGAAAAAAGCAAATGAGTACAGTATTTTCAAAAATAATAAAAGGTGAGCTACCAGCGGATATAGTTTATGAAAGTCAAAATATTTTAGCTTTTAAAGACATTCACCCAAAAGCTCCCATTCATTTATTAATCATCCCTAAAAAAGAAATAAAAAATTTGCAATCAGTTACCAAAGAAGATTTACCACTAGTCCAAGAAATGATTGTTGCAGCTCAAGAGCTTGCTGAACGGTTTGGAATAGGCGATGGGTATCGTTTGTTAACTAATAATGGTCCTTTAGCTGGCCAAGAAGTTTTTCATTTGCATTTTCATCTACTAGGTGGGGAACAACTAGGATCAATCGCATGATAGATAATAAAAACTTTCGTTTAAAAAAAGAACAAACGGGATTGCTTGTTATTGATGTACAAGACAATATTTTTAGCAAGATGGATCGTTCTTGTGAATTACTAGAGTCTTTACAAAAAATTGTGCAAGGATTGGCTATTTTGCAAATCCCAACTTTTGTAACAGAGCATTGTCCAGATAAGCTTGGAGAAACAATAGCGACTCTAAAAGCTTATCTTCCTGAAAATGGGAAAGTTTTAAAAAAAGCCGCTTTTTCTGCCTTACAAGAATCTCACATTAAATCTGAGATTATTCAACAAAATATTAAGCAATGGATAGTAGTTGGAATTGAAGCACATGTATGTGTACAACAAACTGTAAGTGATCTTTTGAAAGAAAAACTAGATGTGGTTGTTTTGAGTGACGCTATCGGTTCTAGAAAAATGTTTGATTATTTTACCTCAATTGCTGAGATGAGTTACTTTGGAGCTCGCATTAGTACCGTAGAAACTATTTTATTTGAATTACTTTTAACTTCTAAAGATCCGGAATTTAAAAAAATCAGTCAATTGATAAAATCTTAAAAAAAAACCTTGTATGAATAAAATTTGCCTATTTTTGTCTATTTTTTTAGGATTTTTCAATTCCCCCATTTTGGGAGTAGCTATTGATAGGCAAATAGATACCATTTACGCGTTGATTCTTATTAAAGACTTAGAAGGCGCTTGTAAGGAAGGGGAAAGAGCTATTTTAGAAAATCCGGATTCTTTAGAAGCTAAGAAAGCTTACTTCAAGGCGTTAACGGCTGCTGGCAAAGAAGAAGCTGCCTACCAAACGTTTAAAGTCTATCAAGATTTGTTCCCCGTGGAGCAAAAGAATGAAATTTTAGAATGGATGTCTTGGTGTATTATTCATCAATCATTTCAATCACCAGCACCGGTGGTAAAGGCTATCTCTTTGCTAGCTGCTTATTTTAGTCAAGATAGTCGAGGTATTGAAATTATTCATCAAGCACTTTTTGACACTAATGTATATATTCGTGCTTTAGCTTTGCAATTGTCAGAAACTTTACGAGATGAAAAAATAAAGAATGATTTATTAGTTTTACTACAAACGGAAAAAAACAATAATGTTAGAATTCCTTTAATACAAACTATTGAAAAATTAAAAATTAAAGAAGCGATTCCTGACTTAATAAAAATAATTTCGCAAAAATTTAGCTGGAATGAGGAAAAGGTCGAGGCTGTAAAAGCCATAACTTTAATGTCAGAAAAACCAAGTCATTTGCAAATTAAAACATTTGCAAATAATAGCCGTTCAGGACTTAGAGTATTGGCCTCAGAAATGATTCTTTATTTTAATTTAGTAAATGAAAAAGAAACTCTGCGGTTTTTACTGCAAGATACTCATGCCGAAGTTAGGGAAAATGCTATTCAGGCAATAGGTTGTTTAAAAATTGCAGATTTAAAATCAGATTTAATCGCTAAACTAAAAGATGCCAATTACCACGTAGCAATTAAAGCTGCCTGGGCTTTAACTATTCTAAATGATAAATCAGGAAATGAATTACTCAAAAAAAGATGCTTTTCTAAAAATTTAGATGAAAGACTTTTCGCAGTTGGGGCAGTGAATTCAACAGGAACATATGGGCATGCACTAGCAAAAGAAATTTTTTTTAATGCTAATGATCCATACGTTAGAATGAATTTGGCTATCGGATTTTTACATCAAATGGAAATGGTTGATTTAAGTTGTCAGGAACTTTATTTAAATCTTACGAATAGTGAAGAAAAATGGATGTGGGAAGAAAGAGGAAATTTTAAATATTTAGCACCTAATAAATTAAAACAAAATCCTTTGATTCCAGGCTACCCTGAAACTGTCAATTTAGTGACAAAATTAGAGATCTTAAATATATTGGCGATATTCAAACATCCTCTAGCCCAAGAAGGAATGAAAAAATTTTTAGAAGAAAAAAGTTGGGGGGTATCGGGGTTAGCGTCAGCGCTTTTACTAACAGAGGGTGACGATAATATGATCGATCTTCTCAAGCAATTTTTAAATCATGAAAATTTTCAAGTTCAAATTCAAGTCGCGCTTATTTTAGCGCAATGGGGTAAAGAAGAGATAGCTTTAAAAACGTTGCAAAATTCCTATTATAAAGTAGATAAAAACACAAAAGAGAGAATATTAGAAGGAATTTTACAGGTGGCTTCGCCAAAATCAATTCCTTTTTTAATCCAGCAATTAAATGATCCTCATCCTACTTTGCGCGTTATTGCAGCGGTTGCTTTATTAAATTGCTTAAATCATTAATACATGATATTTTATATAAATTCATTTCACATATAAATTTTAAGTTTAATTATCTTTCTTAAGTAAGTTTTATTTATCTCTTAATTTTAAAGGGAAGAAATTAAATAGTTAATTGAATGAGGTTTCAGTTGAGCGAAGACGCATCAAATAAAAATTCTGTTCTTTCCGCGATTTTTTTAGTCGCAGGTACTTGTATTGGTGGAGGAATGCTTGCTTTGCCTGTGAGCACGGGTGTAAGCGGTTTTTTTCCAGCTTTATCTATGATGTTTTTGTCTTGGTTTTGCATGACTTTTACGGCGTTATTGTTATTGGAAATTAGTCTTTGGATGGAAGAAGGGGTACATTTTATCACGATGGCTTCTAGACTCCTTGGTAAATATGGGAAAGCTTTAAGTTGGTTTTTATACATGTTCGTTTGCTACGCATCCCTAGTTGCCTATACGGCAGGTGGCGGAGAGCAAATAGGTGATTTGATTGAATGGCTATTTCATGTCCCAACTTCTAAATATTTAGGCGCAACTATTTTTATAGTATTATTTGGGGGAGCTTTATACCTTGGTAACACTTTCGTTGGCAGAGTCAATTCTATCTTATTTATAGGTTTATTAGCTTCTTATGTGATATTTGTTTTAGGTGGATTTAGAGAAATTGAATTCATCAATCTGACCCATAAAAAATGGAATGTAGCCGTTTTTTCAATCCCTTTAATGTTAGCCTCTTTTAGTTTTCAAACTATGGTGCCAAGTTTAGTACCTTATCTAAAAAAAAATATTAATCCGTTACGTTATTCCGTTATTGGTGGTTCTACGCTAACTTTAATCGTTTACGTTGTATGGCAAGTAGTCATGCTAGGCATAGTTCCAGTAGATGGTCCAAATGGTTTGGCGGAAGCTTTAAATAAAGGGGAAACCATAACCCGTTTCTTCTCTCAACACTCTACTGGTTTTGCTGTTAATGAAGTAGCCCAAAGTTTTGCTTTTTTTGCCTTAATTACTTCTTTTTTAGGTATTGGATTTGGATTATTTGACTTTTTATCAGATGGTTTAAAAATTCCAAGAAAAGGTACTGGCAATGTAATTTTAGGTATTTTAATTTTAATACCTACCTTATTTTTTGCACTATTCTTTGAAAGGATCTTCATCATAGCATTGGATGCCTCAGGTGGCTATGGCGACTCACTTTTAAATGGTATTTTGCCAATCAGCATGGTTTGGATCGGTAGATATTATTTAAACTACAAAGGTGAATATAGAGTCTTTGGGGGAAAAAGCTTGCTATTAGGGGTGCTACTTTTTTACATTTTTAGCTTATTGCTTACTTTATCTGTTCATTTAAATATCATTCAGCCAGCAGGTTATGTAACAGATCCATTAGATGTAAAAGAGTTGAGCCTAAATGAGGCTTCTAAAAAATTGTAATATTTTTAAGACAGGTTAAAGTTTAAGAATCACTAAAAGGAAAGGACAAACGACAATGAGTTTTATTTTAGCTTGTAAAGCATTTATCAAAGCGTGGAAGAATCCTGAAAAAGCAAAAATCTTTCTTGAAGATTCAAATCTAAAGACAGAAGATACAAAAACAAATGTAGTAGAAAATACCCATTTACGTTTGTTAGGTATGCTTCAACAAAATGGACGTTTTATCGATTTTATTAAAGAAGACATATCTCAATTTACTGATGAGCAAATCGGAGCCGTAGCGCGTCAAATTCATCAAGATTGTGCGAAATGTTTAGAAGAATATGTCACCATAAGGCCTTTACTACAAGAAAATGAAGGCGATTCGATTCAGATTGCAAAAGGGTATGATGCAAATCAAATTAAACTTATTGGCAATATTAAAGGAGAACCTCCTTATACCGGAACACTTGTTCATAAAGGTTGGAAAGCGCATAAACGATCATTACCTAAAAAAATAGGGGAGTTTGATCAAGATATAATTTATTCAGCAGAAATAGAAATTAGGTAATTCGATTATGGAAAACAAGTATATTATTGGTATTGACTTAGGCACTACGAATTGCACTTTATCTTATGCTTTGGCAAATGAAGATGAGGCCGAAATAAAGCTTTTTCCTTTAACTCAATATGTAAAAAAAGATCTTAAAGCGCAAAATTGTTTATTACCTTCTTTTCTTTACTTTCCATTAGATAACGAATTATCAGATGAACTCGTGATAGGAAGTTATGCAAAATTGAGAGGAAGTGAAGTTCCAACACGGCTCGTAAGTTCAACTAAATCTTGGCTATGTCACTCAGGCATCGATCGCAGAGAACCATTCTTACCCTTAGAAGCAGATGAAAATATTCAAAAAATTAGCCCTTTGCAAGGTACTTACCATTTGCTTCAATTTTTGAAAAACGCTTGGAATGAATCCTTTAGTGAAATTTTTAATGAGCAACAAGTTTTAATCACGGTACCAGCTTCTTTTGACCCGCAAGCACGGCAATTAGTCTTAGAAGCTGCAAAAATGGCAGATTATCCTGAAATAACATTACTTGAAGAGCCGCAAGCCGCCTTTTACGCTTGGCTTAATGAAAAAAAAGAAGATTGGCGTAAAAAAGTTAAAGTGGGCGATAGCATCGTTGTGATTGACATTGGGGGAGGAACTACCGATTTTAGCTTAATCCAAGTAGAAGATGAAGATGGTAATTTAACGCTTAATCGAAAGGCCGTAGGTAATCACCTTCTTTTAGGTGGAGATAACATCGATTATGCTCTGGCCTATTTTGCGAAAAATAAGTTAGAAGAAAATGGTCATACTATTTCAGAATGGCAAACTCAAAGCCTTGTGCATCATTGTCGTTTAGCAAAAGAACAATTTTTTGGAGATAACCCTCCTCAAACAATTGACATTACTATTCAAGGTAGAGGAAGCCGCCTTATTGGTAATTCATTAAAAGTGACCTTAGAATTGGATGAAATTGAAAAAATAATTTTAGATGGTTTTTTTCCAAATATTAAGCCTTGGGAAAGATCAAAAGTTGAAAAAAGACTTGGATTGCAACATTTAGGTTTGCCTTTTGCTCAAGATCCTAGAATTACGTCTCAGCTCGCAAAGTTTTTGTCTATGACTGGTGAAAGTGATAGTGAAACAATGGATTTATTTGAAATGCCATCGGCCATTTTATTTAATGGTGGTACTCTTAAAGCTACAGCTTTTCAAGAAAGGCTCGTGGAAGTTATGAATGGATGGGCAGAGCAATTACACAAAAAGCCTATCCAAGTATTAGATGGCTTAGATCTAGATTTTGCTGTTAGTCGCGGCGCTGTTTGTTATGGTTTAGCAAGACAGGGAAAAGCGATAAGAATCAAGAGTGGAACGAGTAGAAGTTATTATTTAGGGATTGAAGAAGCAAGACCAGCTATTCCTGGACTTGCCACTCCTCTTAGAGCTATTTGTATCGTGCCATTTGGGTGTGAAGAAGGCAGTGAGCTTGAACTATCTTCTCATGATTTTGTCTTAGTTATAGGAGATACCGCACTTTTTAGATTTTTTAGTCATTCAACCAAAAAGTTATCTAATGGAGAAGAGCCAGTTGTCGGTACCGTTGTAAAAAATTGGGCGAAAGAATTAACTGAACATCATCCTTTAGAAGTTGCTTTAAATCGTGGTGAAAATGATGGTAAAACTGTAAGAGTTAAAATCAAGTCGAAGGTTTCTGAACTTGGCTTTATCGAAATTTATTGCATAAGTAATGATGAGAGAGAGTGGAAATTAGAATTTGATATTCGCAAAGTTGAAGCTGTTGCAAAAAATTAATCTAGTCAAATTAAAAAGATGTTGCTGTAATAAATTGCTAGAGAAATGACTTTTAAAAAAACTTAAGTTTGATAGCCTTACATGACTTTTTTATCTTGGAAGGCTATCCATTATTCTTTTTGTAATCGAGTTTCCATAAGCTTTTTTAAATTAAATTTTTCAGAATAAAGTATTAGTTCACTTTCATGAGTTAAAACAAGCGTATCTTTTCGGATAACCTTAACGTTCATTTTAGAATCAATTACTTTTTTACATTTAATGGAACCATCAAATCCATAAATGCTTAATTGATTCTTTTCGAGAATTGCTAATCCTTCAATATCATCAATTAATTTAGCTTGTCTGATGAATCTGTTTTTTTGAAATTCTAAATTCCATTCACAACTTCTATTAACATCAATAATTGTATATTTAAAAAATTTAGGGGTGAGAATTTGTAATAAAATTTTCCCATTATTAAATTCGCAAAATTTTGTTATGGCATTCTTTTCAAAATAGGTCGATTTGACGCTATGCTTTTTCTTATCAAAATAAGTAATGGCAAAGTTAGAAATCACAATGACCTTTTTTTCTGTAAAAAAAAGTTCATAGCTTTGATTGTTAGTCTTATTTAAATGTTTTAAAGAGAGAGAAAAAACTTTGAATGAATGAATATTATTAATATTGTAGCGCAACAATTTTAATTGAGTATTCTTATTCGATGTAAGAATATAAAGATCGTTATTATCAATTTCTAATTGGCAGATTTTTTTATATTTAAAGGGTAAATAAAATGTGCTCACATTAATTGCTGGTGGCAATACTGATATCATGCTTATAAAGCCAAATTCTCTAAAAATGCTTAAGCAGGCAACAACAATTTTCCTCTGACTTTCGTGAGCAAAAGCAAAGTTGTAATGAGAATTTGAAGTAAAAATTTTTTTCTCCTCAACTTTTAATAAGGGCATAGTAAACTTTGCTTCGTGACCTTTAGATTTATGAACCAAATGATAAAGAGCCGTATCATTAATTATCTTGTAAGTTAAAAACCATGAATTAAATAAGTTTTTATCTTTTGTTTCTAAAATAGTTTTACGTAATTTACAGGAGAATAACTGCGGATTAAAAATATTATCCGTATTTTCTTGGCTATAGTGTATAAATTTTACTTTGGTATCTAAAGATGGAAAAAATATCTGAAAAACATTTTGAGTAACCTTTACACTTAAATCACATCCATTACTACTTTCTTCTCTAAAGGATTGATTTTGTGGTGGCAATTGCATCGTTTGATACAATTGGTAATTTTGCATGTGATGATTCCAAGGCTTGGATAGCTTTGCCAAAGTATTTAAAGAAGCCTTGCTAAAGTGATCAAAAACGTTTACAGAACAAAAGGTAAGGGCTGCTAAGGAATTCATAGAATTAACCATGGAATGTTATGGAAACAAGAGTTCTTTATTACTTTCATGATTTGAAAACTCGGATATAGATAGTAATCTAAGATCAAACATTTTTGAGTATAAAGTCAAACAATTCTCATCCTTTAAAAGAATACTATGGCAAGTAAGCGATTGTATTGTGGCTTTTGGATTAACTTTTTGGGTAAAAATTATTTCTCCATTAAAAGCATAAATCTTTAATTCGTTTTTATCTTTTATACCAATGCCTTTAAAATCTTGAAATATTCTAATTTCACAATTTTGTTTACAATCTTTAATGATAAAGGAAGTTTTTTCATTGCTTTGAAGATCAAATAAATAAATTTTCAAATCCTTTTCAGTATAAGAATATAGTAAGATACAGTCATTCTCAAAACCTCCCAGAAAAAAAGAATTATTGAAAGGCTGACACTGATTTTTTTTGGTTTGTTTATCGAATAATACAAAAGAACTATTGGTAAGAAGCATGATATTTTTTTGGGTTTGAAAGAAGTGAAAAAAGGTCATGTCTTTTGTTTTGTTTAAATCAAAGGTGTATTTTAGAGGCATCTGATCGGTTGGAATGCTATTGCATTGAAATGGATAAATATAAAAACGAATATGTTTTTGTTTTTTTCCAATGGCAACGACATATAAATTATTTGCATCCATATCGACACTTAAAATCTTCCCAAAATCTTTCATCGGTAAGGATATGGCTTCTTTATTATAGCAATAACAGTTTTTTGCTGCATTTGAAGTTAAAAAATCTTGTGCTTTTTTTTCTGAAAAGTGGATAAGCATGATTCGATTTGAAAATTCGTGAGCCAGGCTAAAAAAGGTTGGAGAAAATGAAGAAAAAATTCTTTTTTCATTATCTTGTAAGCTTGGCATAGTAAAACTTTCACTTTTGTCAATAGTTTCATGCCTAAGAGAATAAGTGCATTCTTTGGCCTCTTTTTTAAAGCGAAGGTGCCAATTGTTGATTAAAGGTAAAGAAGCATGAGGAGGTTTTAAAGGGATAGAGTTAAAATCTTTTGTATTTGTAATGCTTAAATCTGGCGTAATTCTTTGTTTATACAATGTCCAATTATTTAAACGATCACAATGATAAACTTGTAATGTATTAGAAGATAGATTTGATAAAAAGTCAGTTGAGGGAAAAGAAATTGACTGACAACTTAGTTTAAAAAGCGACTGTATTTTAGCAAGGGTATTATTTTGTTTAGAAACTAAAGCGATCGCACTTAACGTTTCATCGTTACAAAACGGGATTGCCTTACGAAGACATGTTTCTAAACGATTCATTTTTTCCCCTTATTAAATGGAATTTTAATATTTCCATAACAGGGTTACTAAAATCTATAAAGAAATTAATCTAAAAAATTAAGCAAACATAATTGAATTTGTTAATTTACTAATTTTGGTAATCGTTTTATGGATTTGACTTCTTTTAAAGCAGTTGACTAAATCAATTGGAGTTTTGATTGGTTTTCCCGTATGATCTATTTTATTAGCGATTATCATACACCTTTGTTTAAAACAATCGCGGCAAGATTCACCATTTTTTTGTTTTTGCGTATATTCAGAACCTAATATTTTTTGTGCAATTTGGTCTAATATAACAAAGTTTTCTTTTACTTTTTCAAAGCGATCTAAAATTTCAGGTAAGAAAAACTCTTTAGCTTCGTCTAGTTTGACTATTGGAGAGAAATGTTTTGTTTCCACGTAACCTTCTACATGAATAGGCAACATCGAATTGCTATTATCAATAGCGTGGAGGTTTTTAATCACACCATTCTTAACTTCCGCTAAAAAGTTTCCAAAATGACGATCGATGTTTCCTATCAAATAATCTAAGAAAACGAGCATTTGTAAGTATTGAGGTGGGAGTATGGGATTTTTAGATTTATTAAGTTTTCTTATAAATAGTTGCATAGGAAGTGGTAAAAAGGTCGGCAATTTGTAAACACCTTCCCCTGAATCAGAGTTTGGCATAAACAATTGACAAGAACCAACTTGTGAGCCTTGGTTATAAAACTTTTTACTAGCAAACCTAGCTTCAGAAGTATTTGGAACAATTGGTAAGTCTAATACTGTAGCAAATTCACTCGCTAAAATCTCTCTTTTGTAATTTGAGCCATTGCTTAAAGAAAAACGAGGTTTTAAACGAGAAAAAAAGAAGAATAAAATTTTTTTTAAGAAAGCTTTAAATTTACTACTTAATTTAGGAGTGCAATTGCCTTCTTCTTCAGAAGCTGGCTTATACACTATAATTTTTTTACCAAATTTATTGAAGCCAAAATAAGAACCGTTTGCTCCTTCACTAATTGCTTCAAACTCAATCCCTAACGATTGTGCTAAACGTACCTCTTCTATGCGAAGAGCAATTTCTGCTTCTTTGAAAGCCCTTCTTCCTTCAATAGTATTAAGATTTAAAAATTTGGCATTAGCAAACGTTTGTTTTTTTAATTTTAAATCAGGCGAGAAAACATCTTCTATTTCTTCTGTAATAAGACTTCGATCAAAAATATTTTTAGGAAGTTTTGATAAAGCTTGTTTTAGTTTAAGAATAGTGAGTGAATCACATTTTTCTAAAAACTCTTTATTTAAATTTTTTAATAATGAATTTGTATAGGTTTTAACAATTTGTTCGTTTTGAACTTTTTTGCAAGGTTTAAACTTTTTGTCCTTGCTATCGAAGGCAACGGTTTGTGTATCATTTAATGTAAGTAATGTTTGAAAGTATTGATTTAAACTTGGATCACTTGAAAAAAAATTTGCTTCTACGCTCATATAATTAATAAACTTTAAAATAATTATTTTATTATACTAAATTTTTCCTATCAACTAGTTTTTATTTCTTAAATATTAACTATAAAAAGTCATTAAGAGCCATTTAAAAAATTCAAAATAATATGTAATTGTTTAGCCATCTATTTTCAAAATTTCCTTAGCAAAGTAAAAGTAAATGTAAACCAAACTTCATTGGATTTCTTCTTAAAAATATTTTGTTAAAAACTCCTTAAATTCCTTGTTATCAGTCTAACTGTAAGCTTTATCATTCAGCTCTTGAACATAAAAAATAGAAGTGTTAATTCTCTTTTTTTAATGAATCTCAATTAGTTGATAAAAAAAGCAAATAGAGAAATTATGGACAAGCAAAATTTTGACAAAATTAAAGGATGTCTTGCTAATTCTGAGCATGATAGAGAAGTTGAAGAAATTGATTTACTAAGTCCTTTGAAAATACGAGAAGTTACCTTTCGCAATCGAATTGTTATGTCTCCTATGTGTCAGTATAGTGCTTATGAGGGATTTGCTCAAGAATGGCATATGATACACCTCGGTAGCCGTGCTGTCGGGGGAGTAGCATTAGTAATGGTCGAAGCGACAGCTATCACAAAGCAAGGGCGTATTTCCCCGAATGATTTAGGGATTTGGTCAGATGAGCATATAAAATTTTTATCTAAAATTGTTGATTTTGTGCATTGTCAAGGAGCTATTGCGGGAATTCAATTAGCTCATGCCGGTAGAAAAGCTAGTTGTGATGTACCTTGGAATGGGGGAGCACCTTTAAAAGGGGAATTGGCTTGGGAAACTATCGCGCCAAGCGCCTTAGCCTTTGATGAAGGTTATTCTATTCCAAAAGAGCTTTCCTTAAAAGAAATTGATCAAATTGTAATAGATTTTGAAGAAGGTGCTAAAAGAGCATTAGAAGCTGGATTTAAAGTAATAGAAATACATTCTGCTCATGGCTACTTACTACACGAATTTTTATCACCTATGAGTAATAAAAGAGTGGATAGTTACGGAGGTAGTTTTGAAAATAGAACTCGATTATTGATAAGAGTGGTACAAGCGTTAAGAAAAACTATTCCAGATTCCCTTCCTTTATTTGTTAGAATATCTGCAACTGATTGGGTTGAAGGGGGATGGGATATTAATCAATCGGTACAATTAGCTAAAGTATTAAAGGAAAATGGGGTCGATTTAATTGACGCATCCTCTGGCGGGTTATTGCCAAAAGTGACAATTCCTGTGGGTACAGGATATCAAGTTCCATTCGCTCAGCAAATTCGAAGAGAAGCAAATATATTAACAGGGGCTGTAGGATTAATCACAGAACCCAAATATGCAAATGAAATAATTACAAGTGGCTTTGCTGATTTAGTGTTTTTAGGACGAGAACTTCTAAGAGATCCTTATTGGCCTTTAAAAGCTGAACATGAGTTAAATAGTGATTCTCACTGGCCAACTCCTTATGGGTATGCGGTCAAAAGAAGGGCTAAATAGGAAAAAAATAGTTTAGCTTTAAGCTATATTTTCTTTGATTTCTTGATTGCTTAAAATGTAAAAATCTAAGGCATCTTGTTTCATTTTTAAATGAATACTGTATAAACCGTTAGCTCGATTGGGCGTTAAATTAGCAGCAAGTCCTAAATCGTCTATATATTTAGGTGGATTTTTTAAAACGACTTCAGGAGTTTCGTTATCATAAACGTTAATTAATAAAGCAGCGAGACCCGCAGACATTAGAGAATCGGATTCGGCACAAAAGTGCATTTTTTTGTTTTCTATAAAAGAATATAGATAAACTGTGCTTTGACAACCTTTGACTTTATATTCGGTTTTTTTTAACTCATCTGACAATTTAGGTAATTTTTTACCTAATTGAATGATGAGTTGGTACTTTTCGTCATCGCTTTTACAAGCTGAGAAAAGTTCAACCATTTTTTTTTGCTTCTCATCAAACGTTTTACTATTCATATATACATCTTTTTAAGTTTTTTAGAATCAAAGCTTTACTTAACTTTAAAATAATCATTTAGGATTTTTTGTAAAATTAAAATAAACAAAATATAAAAGATTTTATTAACAATAAGAAATAATCTTTACTCAAAAATAGTTAAACTATAAACAATACAACAAGCAAATACAAGGGAAAAGGACTAAAAAGATGGCCGATTTTGTTTTATTAATGGGAGCAAGTTTTATTGCAACAATTGGGCTGATGACAATTTTATGGCTTGTTTATTTAATTCGAAAAAATGCTGGTATCGTAGATCTTGGTTGGTGCGTTTCTTTTCTATTGGTGGGGTCAATCTATCTATACTTGGGGCAAGGATTTTGGGTTAGAAAATGGGTTCTAGCTGGTATGATCTTTATTTGGGCAGGGCGCCTTTTAAGTTATCTGATGAATCGCTACATCCATACAGAAGAAGATCCCCGCTATGTACAGATTAGAGAAGCTTGGGGAAGTCAACACTCGAATGCAAAATTTTTACTACTCTACTGGTTTCAAGGATTGCTTGTCGTTATTTTATCTATTTGTTTTTTAATAGCTTTTAGAGATCCCAATCCTTATTGGTATCCTATGCAAACCTGGGGCTTATTATTCTGGTTACTAGGGGTAGGGGGAGAGGCTTTGGCGGATTACCAATTAGAAACGTTTAAAAAAGATCCCTTAAACAATGCGCGTGTATGTAACAAGGGTCTTTGGAATTACTCAAGGCATCCAAATTATTTTTTTGAATGGATTACGTGGATCGGTTTTTGTTTATACGGATGGAGCTCGCCCTTTGGAATTTTTACCCTTATTTCACCCATTATTATGTTAATTCTTTTAGTTAGAATATCGGGAATACCGCTTACCGAAGCTCACTTACTTAAAGCAAAAGGTGATGCTTATCGCGATTATCAAAATACTACAAGTTCCTTTATTCCTTGGATAAAAATGAGATAAAGAGTACACTTTCACCTATTTCCCGATCTATTGACCTAAAAAAAAAAATCTGTTAGGGTAATATTTGTTATTAAATAATCGAGCAATATTTTAAGTAAAGTTACAGTGGCAAAAGAAGATACAATTAAGATAGATGGAACAGTAGAAGAGCTGTTACCTAATATGAATTTTAGAGTGTTACTTCAAAATGGATCTAGAGTAATCGCACATTTATGTGGAAAAATGCGAATGAAAAATATTCGCGTTTTAGTCGGTGATACTGTTACCGTCGAAATGTCTCCTTACGATTTATCCAAAGCAAGAATTATTTTCCGTCAAAGATAAAACATATCTTAACCTCATGAACAACCCTTGATGAAATCTTAGATACCGTTTATGAGATTAAGAACTTTGATCAAAAAAATAGCCTATTTAACGCTTCTTCGTACAAATTTGTTTAGTTTCACAATTATGAATTTATACTGCAGAAGTTTTTCAAGTGGGTTTAATAAAACTTGTTGATTTTTTTTTAAAGAATCGATACACTCACAAGCTTTTACATCCCTTAATATTTGTGATGATTTACTTATAATTAAGGATATAAAAAAGGTACTTGCCCAGATAGCTCAGTGGTAGAGCACTTGCATGGTAAGCAAGTGGTCGAAGGTTCAATTCCTTTTCTGGGCAATGAAAAACATACCATTATTTACTGGAGTTTAACGGAGGATTCCAAATGGCAAAAGAAGCATTTCAGCGTAATAAACCTCACGTTAACGTCGGCACAATTGGCCACGTTGACCACGGTAAAACGACTTTAACAGCTGCAATTACAGCAACTTTGGCAAAAAAAGGCGGCGCAAAGTTTCGTGATTACGCTTCTATAGATAATACACCAGAAGAAAAAGCACGTGGTATTACTATTAACTCATCCCACGTAGAATATGAAACAGATGCTAGACACTATGCTCACGTAGACTGCCCAGGTCACGCTGACTATGTTAAAAACATGATCACTGGTGCGGCACAAATGGACGGTGCAATTCTTGTTGTTGCAGCAACTGATGGTGCTATGCCTCAAACACGCGAGCACATCTTGTTAGCAAGACAGATGCAAGTTCCTGCAATCGTAGTTTTCTTAAACAAAGTCGATATGCTAGGTGAAAGCGATCAAGAACTTTTAGATCTAGTTGAAATGGAATTACATGAACTTTTAGAATCTAAAGGTTACAATAATTGCCCAATCATCAGAGGTTCAGCATTAAAAGCTCTTGAAGGCGACCCAAAATACGTAGAAGCTATCGAAAAATTAATGCAAACAGTTGACGAAGCAATTCCAACTCCTCAGCGTGAAGTTGATAAGCCATTCTTAATGCCTGTTGAAGACGTGTTCTCCATTTCAGGTCGTGGAACAGTGGCTACTGGCCGTGTTGAAAGAGGTATTGTAAGAATCAACGATAAATTACAATTAGTTGGTCTTGGCGAAACACGTGATACTGTTGCAACTGGCTTAGAAATGTTTAATAAATTGTTAGACGAAGCAAGAGCTGGTGAAAACGTTGGTATCTTATTACGTGGCGTAGACAAAAAACAAATCGAAAGAGGTATGGTTTTAGCAGCTCCTGGAACTTGTACACCACATACAAAATTCAAAGGACCTGTTTACATCTTGACAAAAGAAGAAGGTGGACGTCATAAGCCTTTCTTTACAGGATACCGTCCTCAGCTTTATTTCCGTACAACAGACGTAACTGGAACAATCGAGTTACCAGCTGGTGTGGAAATGGTTATGCCAGGTGATAACGTTGAAATTACAGTTGAATTGATCACACCAGTAGCGATGGAAAAAGGTATGCGTTTTGCTATTCGTGAAGGTGGTAGAACAATTGGTGCTGGTACAGTTTCCGAAATTATCAAGTAACCAGTTACTGAAAATTTTTAGGGGCGCTTTAAAGTGCCCCTTTAGCTCGTAAGAGCGACTTTATGATATGGGTGTGTAGCTCAGTTGGTAGAGCAGCGGCCTCCAAAGCCGCCGGTCGGGGGTTCGAGTCCCTCCGCACTCGATTAATAAATTCATTGAGGGAAGGATAACATGAGTGTGGAAGTAAAAACTATGGATACGCAAAAAAATAATCAAGTTTCGTCATACACTTCATCAAAAGAGACCTCAACGAAAAATAAACTTCAAGTGCAAGAATTTTTTACTGATGTAAAGTCTGAACTGCATAAGATTCATTGGACTAGCTATAATGAATTAATTTCATACACAAAGATTGTGGTGGGAGCTACTTTTTTTATGGGAATGGCTATCTACGGAATGGATCTTCTTATTCAATCTACCTTAGATATTCTAAAATTTGGGTTTCGACTCATAACAGGTTAGTAATTAATTAGCACAAAAAATTATTCACGGTGAAAAGCATGTATAAATGGTACGTCTTGCAAGTGTTATCAACACAAGAAAAAAAAGTGAAGAAAGCGCTTGAAGAACAACGTGATCTAAAGTCAATGACAGATTTCATCGACAAAGTATTGTTGCCAATCGAGAATGTTTCCGAAGTAAAAAAAGGGCAACAAAAGGTTGTTGAAAAGCGTTTATGGCCAGGTTATCTATTAATAAAAATGGAATTAAATGATGAATCTTGGCAATATGTTAAGAGCACTCCTGGTGTAATTGACTTTTTAGGTGGTGATAAACCGACAGCTCTTACCGAAGTGGAAGTAGAAGAAATTTTAAGAGATTTAGAAGATAAAAAACAAAAAGTCACTCAACGTCATAAGTTTGAAGTTGGCGATCGAGTAAAAATTGTAGACGGTGTTTTTGTCAACTTTATCGGTACAGTAACAGATGTTTTCCATGACAAAGGTCGTTTAAGTGTTCTCGTATCTATTTTTGGAAGAGACACAAGAGTAGACGATTTAGAGTTTGTACAAGTCGAAGAAATCAGCGATGAAGCAGAAAGCAATTAAAGTGACGCACATAAGCGTAATCGATAAGCCTCTAGCGACTACGTATTCTATTGTGTCTTAATACGTAAATATGTAATATTAAGGGACTTATGTCAAAAAAAGTCGTAAAAATAATAAAATTACAAATTCCTGCCGGAAAAGCAAACCCAGCACCACCTATTGGTCCTGCCTTAGGTTCAGCTGGTGTAAATATCATGGCTTTTTGTAAGGAATTTAACGCAAAAACACAAGCGATGGCTGGAGTTATACTTCCAGTTGTTATCACTGTGTATGTAGATAAAACTTTTAGTTTTATAACAAAACAGCCTCCTATGCCAAGATTAATTCTTCAAGAGGCTGGTATAGAAAAAGGTTCAGCTGTACCTAACAGAGATAAAGTAGCAAAGCTTTCAAGAGCTCAAGCGAAAAAAATTGCAGAGTCAAAAATGCAAGATACAAACGCAAGAGATATAGAAGCTGCTATTCGTCTAGTAGAGGGTACTGCTAGATCGATGGGAATTGATGTCGAAAGGTAGTAATCATAAGTATGGCACGCCAAAGTAAAAGATTTCGGGAGATAGCTAAACTATTAGAGGCTAACAAAGTTTATTCTCTAAAAGACGCTATCGCTATGTTAAAGAAATGTCCGCCGGTCAAATTTGATCAGTCGATAGACATTGCTTTACAGATGGGCGTTGACCCTCGTAAGTCAGATCAGCAACTACGCGGAACAGTATCTTTACCGAATGGTACTGGTAAATCCATCACTATTTTAGTTTTAGCTAAAGGTGATAAAGTCAAAGAAGCGTTAGATGCTGGTGCAGAATATGCGGGCAATGATGAATTGATTGAAAAAATCAATAATGGGTGGACAGGCTTTGACGCAGTCATTGCAACACCAGATATGATGAGAGACGTAGGTAAACTCGGTAAAGTATTAGGTCCAAGAGGCTTAATGCCAACTCCAAAAGCTGGCACAGTAACCAATGATGTTGCAAAAGCAATTCAAGAAGTTAAAGCTGGTAAAATAGAGTTTAAACCAGATCGTCACGGTGTTGTAAGCAATGCTGTAGGAAAGCTCTCTTTTAGTGAAGAAGCTTTACAACAAAATATTTTAGCGTTAGCACAAGCGATCCAAAAAGCAAAACCAGCAGCAGCGAAAGGACAGTATGTAAAATCTGTCACTCTATCCTCAACAATGGGGCCAGGGTTAAAAATCGATGCACGCGATTTAGATATGTCATAAGGGGTATCAAATGAGCAACGAAAAACAACTCCTTTTAGATGAAATTAAAGAGCAGATTGAAAATCATAGCTCTTTTGTCATCATGCAATATAGTAGCATCACTGCTAATAAAGCGAATGACTTGCGTACTTCAATCGCAAAACTTGGTGGTAATGTTGAAATCGTTCGCAAACGTGTATTGATCAAAGCTGCAGAAGCGGCTGGCATTACATTAGATCTTGCTCAATTACCAGGACACATTGGTTTGGTCTTCGCAGGAAACGATCCAATTGAAACTACTAAAACTGTAGCTCAATTTAGTGACGCGAATGAGAAAAAGATTAAATTAGTGGGTGGTCGTTTTGAAGGTCAGCTTTACGATGGTAAAGACATGGAAAAACTTTCCAAGTTACCTGGTAAAAACGAAATGCGCGCGCAATTATTGGCAACCTTTGTGGCAGCACCGCAAAGCGTGGTAAGCGTAATGAACAATGTTATAGCAAGTGTTGTATACTGCTTAGATAATAAAGTTAAAAAAGAAGACGGCTCTCAAAGCTAAAATTAAAAGTTTGAAAATTAAGAGGTAAATTGTGAGTACAAAAACAGAAGAATTAGTCGAAGCTCTGAGCAATTTGACTGTTTTAGAGATGGCTGAATTAAAAACTGCTTTAGAAGAAAAATGGGGCGTATCTGCAGCAGCAGCAGTAGCACCAGCAGCAGCCGGCGGTGGCGCAGCAGCAGCACCAGCAGCAGCTGAATCAACAGAATTTCAAATTACTTTGAAATCTGCTCCAGCTGATAAGAAAATTGGAATCATTAAGGTTGTTCGTGAATTAACAGGTCTTGGCTTAAAAGAAGCAAAAGATTTAGTTGATGCAGCACCGAAAGTATTAAAAGAAAATTCTCCAAAAGCTGAAGCTGAAGATATTAAAAAGAAATTGGAAGCCGCAGGCGCAGCAGTTGAATTAAAAGGCCTATAAGAAATTAAATTTATTAGTTTTCTTAAACCCAGAACAAGAAGTAGAAATACTTCTTGTTTCTGGGGTTGTTGTATTTAATCGATTTTTATAGAAGGCTTTACGCATATCAGCAGTCGAGTTGATGTGCATAAACTTTTCTATCAAAGTTATACCAGGAGACCTTCAGAATGTTGAAAAGGCCGCCAAAACGTGTAAGTTTTATCAACAAAAATGAAATTATTGATCTTCCAAACCTCATTGAAATTCAAGTAAAGTCTTATGATCAGTTTTTGCAAGTAGATAAATTTCCAGATGAAAGAGAAAATATCGGGCTGCAAGAAGTATTTAATGAGATGTTTCCCATCAAATCATATGATGAAAAAACAATCTTGGAATTTATTTCTTATAGTTTAGGAGTTCCAAAATATTCTGCCGAAGAATGTATTCGTCGTGGAATTACCTATAACGTAACCTTAAAAGTAAAATTTCGTTTAACAGACGAAACTGGAATTAAAGAAGAAGAAGTCTATATGGGAACTATACCCATAATGACAGACAAGGGTACTTTTGTTATCAATGGAGCTGAAAGGGTAGTTGTTTCTCAATTACATAGATCTCCAGGTATTAGTTTCGAACACGAAAGAAGCCTTAGAGGATCTGCTATCTATTCTTTCCGTATTATTCCTTATAGAGGTAGCTGGTTAGAAGGAGCTTTCGATACAAATGACCTAATCTATATATATATCGATCGAAAAAAACGTCGCAGAAAAATTCTAGCTACAACATTTATTAGAGCCTTAGGATTTTCTTCTAACTCAGATATTATTGAAGAATTTTTTAGTACCAAGAAAGAAAAGATTAAGTCTGAAAAAGAATTTGCTAAATTAGTTGGAAAAATCTTAGCGCAAGACGTAATAGATGAAGAAACTGGTACAATTTTTGGTAAAGCTGCTGAAAAATTGACAACAGCTATGCTAAAAAGAATGTTAGATGCAGGTGTTGAAGTAATTCGTATTGCTGAAGATGCTGATGAATCCCATCCGATTATTAAAATGTTAGCAAAAGATTCGAGTGACTCATACGAATCAGCTCTTAAAGATTTTTATCGAAAAATTCGTCCAGGTGAACCGGCTACTTTGTCAAATGCACGCTCAGCTATGATGCGTTTATTTTTTGATCCTCGCCGTTACAATTTAGGACGTGTTGGTAGATACAAGTTAAATTCAAAGTTAGGTTTAGAATTAACTGACGAACAATTACAAGTAGTGACCATCACAAAAGAAGACGTAATCGGAGCTTTGAAATATTTAATTAAATTAAAACAAGGTAAAGAAGACGTCAGCACAGATGATATCGATCACTTAGGAAATCGACGTGTTAGATCTGTTGGAGAATTGATTCAAAACCAGTGTCGCATTGGTTTAGCTCGCATGGAAAAAATCATTCGCGAACGGATGAATTTATTTGATTTTTCTTCAGATACTTTAACACCTGGAAAAATCATTTCTGCTAAAGGATTATCTGGCGTATTAAAAGACTTCTTTGGTCGTTCCCAATTATCCCAATTTATGGATCAAACAAATCCAATTGCGGAACTTACGCACAAAAGACGTTTATCTTCTTTAGGACCTGGTGGTTTGAATAGAGATCGAGCAGGCTTTGAAGTTCGTGACGTTCACCCAAGCCATTATGGAAGAATTTGTCCTATTGAAACACCTGAAGGACCAAACATTGGTTTGATCACTTCTTTATCAACATTTGCTAAAATCAATGAATTCGGTTTTATTGAAACACCTTATCGTATCGTAAGAGATGGTGTGGTAACTGAAGAAATTGAGTATATGACAGCCGATCAAGAAGAGCGTTGTGTGATCGCGCAGGCGTCAGCTCCCCTTGATGAATATAACATGTTTAAAGAAGAAATATGTTGGGCCAGATATAGAGGGGAACCGCTTGAGATCGATACGACTCGCGTAACTCACATGGATGTTTCGCCAAAACAATTAGTTTCGATCGTTACAGGATTAATTCCGTTCTTAGAGCATGACGATGCTAACCGTGCTTTGATGGGTGCTAACATGCAACGTCAAGGTGTGCCATTATTAAAGCCAGAAGCCCCAATCGTTGGTACTGGTTTAGAAGCTAGAGCGGCAAGAGACTCAGGTGCAGTTGTCATAGCTATCGAAGATGGAATCGTTGAATATGTAGACGGCTTAAAAATTGTCATTTCTTCTAAAGCCAACCGTATGGATAAGAAAACTTATATCTTGAAAAAGTTTTTACGTTCAAACGCAGGTACTTGTATTAACCAACAACCTTTATGTAGCGTTGGTGATGAAATTAAAGCCGGTGATGTGATAGCGGATGGTCCAGCAATCGATCATGGTGAAGTCGCTCTTGGTAAAAACGTGTTAGTCACATTTATGCCATGGCTTGGTTACAACTTTGAAGATGCTATTATAGTATCTGAAAAGCTTGTAAGAGAAGATGCGTTTACCTCAATCAATATTGAAGAATTTGAAGTTACTGCTCGCGATACAAAACTTGGAAAAGAAGAGATTACACGCGATATTCCAAACGTTTCTGAAGAAGCTTTAATTAATTTAGGCGACGATGGAATTATCCGCATCGGTGCTGAAGTTAAGCCAGGTGATATATTAGTTGGTAAAATTACACCAAAAACTGAAACAGAATTGGCGCCTGAAGAAAGACTTTTGCGTGCTATATTTGGTGAAAAAGCAGCTGATGTTAAAGATGCTTCTTTAGTTGTTCCTCCAGGCACTGAAGGGTATGTAAGAGACGTTAAAATTTTTAGTCGTCGTGAACGTGTTTCTAATAAGACTGATGATGAGTTAGTTGAAGAGGCAGCAAGGCTTAAAGAGTTACAAAAAGAATATAAGCAAAAGCAACTTGAACTCAAGATCGAAAGAAGAGAGCGTTTAGGTGCTTTATTGTTAAATGACTTAGCTCCAGGGACTATTGTCCATAGAAAAACAGCTGAAGTTATTTTGGATGAAGGTTCTTTAATTACTCAAGAAACAATTGAAGCTTTAGAGAAAGAAAATATTGAAGATTTGTTAATGCCAAACAACGACATTTACAATACTTTAAAACAAATCATTCATGAATCTGACATAAATTTACAAAAGCTTGAAACACAAATGAGAGCTGAAGTTGAATTTATGCGTAAAGGTGATATTGATTTAGATCCAGGTGTAATACGCCAAGTTAAAGTTTATATAGCTTCAAAGCGTAAACTTCAAGTTGGTGACAAAATGGCAGGACGTCACGGAAACAAAGGGGTAGTTTCTAAAATTGTTCCTGAAGCTGACATGCCATATTTATCTAATGGTCAACCAATTGAAGTAATTTTAAATCCGTTAGGCGTACCATCTCGTATGAATATAGGACAGCTTTTTGAAACCCACTTAGGTTTTGCGGCTAAGTTGTCAGGAATAAAAGTTGCAACTCCTGTATTCGAAGGTTTCCCAGAAAATAAAATTTGGGAAATGATGACAAAAGTTAATTTACCCTCAGATGGTAAATTTTATCTTTACGACGGGTGTACAGGCGAGCGTTTTGATAATACAGTAGTGGTTGGCTATATTTACATCTTAAAACTAAGTCACTTAGTTGCTGATAAAATCCACGCACGCGCTGTTGGACCTTACTCTTTAGTAACGCAACAACCATTGGGTGGTAAAGCTCAAATGGGTGGCCAGCGTTTTGGAGAGATGGAAGTTTGGGCAGCAGAAGCTTATGGAGCCGCTCACTTACTCCAAGAATTGTTGACTGTAAAATCGGATGACGTATCAGGAAGAACACGTATTTACGAGTCCATTGTTAAAGGCGATAACCTCTTAACACCTGGAACTCCTGAATCGTTTAACGTATTGATGCACGAAATGAAAGGTTTAGCTCTTGATATTAGAGCAGAAGCTTTTACAGAAGAATAATTTAATTTGTCGTTTATTTTTATAGAGGGAGACAAATGACAGCAAATAATCAAAATGATACGCGATTTGATAAATTAACGATCCAAATCGCATCAGATGAAGTCATACGTAATAAATGGTCACGTGGAGAAATTAAAAAACCTGAAACGATCAACTATCGTACTTTCAAACCTGAAAAAGGTGGCCTTTTTTGCGAAAAGATTTTTGGTCCTACCCGCGATTGGGAATGTGCTTGCGGAAAATACAAAAAGATTAAGCACAAAGGAATAGTTTGTGATCGCTGTGGTGTAGAAGTTACTTTATCTAAAGTTCGACGTGAGAGAATGGCTCACATCGAACTTGCCGTACCTGTTGTGCATATTTGGTTTTTTAAAACTATGCCATCACGTATCGGTAACGTTTTAGGTATGTCTTCGACTGACCTTGAAAGAGTTATTTATTACGAAGAATATGTAGTAGTAGATCCAGGTCATACTAACTTACAAAAAAAACAATTGTTAAATGATACGGAATATAGAGAAGCACAAGAACAATTTGGTAGAGATGCTTTTGTTGCCAAGATGGGGGCTGAAGCGATTCACGATCTATTAGCAACAGAAGATTTAAGCACGGTTCTTGCAGATTTAAAAGAAAAACTTCGTAAAACCAAATCGCAACAAGCGAGAATGAAGTTAGCTAAACGTTTAAAAATCATTGAAAGTTTTGTATCTTCTACAAATAAACCTGAATGGATGGTAATGTCTGCAGTTCCGGTTATTCCACCAGACTTAAGACCTTTAGTTCCATTAGATGGTGGTAGATTTGCAACTTCAGACTTAAACGATCTATATCGTAGAGTAATTAACAGAAACAATCGCTTAAAAGCAATTTTGAAACTTAAAACTCCTGAAGTTATTATCCGTAACGAAAAAAGGATGTTGCAAGAAGCTGTTGATGCCTTATTTGATAATGGTCGTCATGGTCATCCAGTAATGGGTGCTGGCAACCGTCCTTTAAAATCTTTATCAGAAATGTTAAAAGGTAAACAAGGGCGTTTCCGTCAAAATTTACTTGGTAAAAGGGTTGATTACTCAGGACGTTCTGTTATTATCGTAGGTCCTGAACTTAAGTTTAATCAATGCGGTTTGCCAAAATTGATGGCGCTAGAACTTTTTGAGCCTTTTATTGTAAAGCGCTTAAAAGATTTAGGTTACGTTTATACCATCCGCTCTGCCAAAAAAATGATACAAAGACATGCGCCAGAAGTTTGGGACGTATTAGAAGATATCATCAAAGGACATCCTGTATTATTAAACCGTGCACCTACATTGCATAGATTAGGTATTCAAGCATTTGAGCCTGTCTTAATTGAAGGTAAAGCGATTAGAATACATCCTCTTGTTTGTGAAGCCTTTAACGCCGACTTTGACGGTGACCAAATGGCGGTTTATGTTCCTTTATCTATAGAAGCGCAATTAGAAGCTAAGCTATTGATGATGGCTCCAGATAACATTTTCTTACCTTCTTCTGGAAATCCTGTGGCTGTTCCTTCTAAAGATATGACCTTAGGATTGTATTATTTAATGTGCGAACCAGTTTATCTTCCAGAAAAATATGGCAGAAAAACAAGAGTTTTCCGCGATTCAGATGAAGTGTTAATGGCTTTAAATGCAGGTGGAAGCTACAACTGGTACGATGATGGTATCGATGAAGATAGAACATTCTTTGGTAGAGGACTTCGTATTCATGAAAAAATCAAATTGAGAACCGATAATGGGATTATCGAAACCACTCCAGGTCGTGTAATCTTTAATACTATTGTACCAAAAGAACTAGGTTTTCAAAACTACACTTTACCCAAAAAGAAAATGGGTGAATTGATTATGCAATGTTATAAAAAAGTAGGACTTGAAGCCACTGTAAAATTTTTAGACAATCTAAAAACACTTGGTTTCACAGAAGCTACTAAAGCGGCTATTTCTATGGGCGTTTGCGATGTCAAAATCCCTGAAATTAAACGCAGTATTTTAGACGATGCGCATAAAAAAGTCGCTTTGGTGAAAAAACAATACGAAGATGGTATCATTACTGATGGGGAGAGAAAATCTAAAACCATTAGTATTTGGACAGAAGTATCTGATGAAGTATCTGATGCCCTCTATCATTTAATAAGTGAAGTTCATAATGCTAAAATGAACCCTCTTTACGTTATGATTGATTCTGGAGCTAGAGGTAATAAGTCTCAGTTAAGACAGCTTGGCGCGTTGCGCGGCTTGATGGCAAAACCATCGGGAGAAATTATTGAATCTCCGATTACTTCAAACTTCCGTGAAGGCTTAAGTGTATTAGAATTTTACATTTCTTCTCACGGTGCGCGTAAAGGTCTTGCAGATACGGCGTTAAAAACCGCTGACTCTGGATATTTAACGAGACGTTTAGTTGACGTAGCTCAAGATGTGATTATAACAGAAGAAGACTGTGGTACATTAAACGGTATTGAAGTTTCATCTATAAAACAAGGGCAAGAAGAGCTTTTATCGTTAAAAGATAGAATTTTTGGCCGTACAGTATGTGATGATATCTACTTACCTGGTGATAGCACAAAACTATTAGCAAAAGCATCTGATACGTTAACATTGCAACAAGCTGAAGCGATTGACGATTCTGGTATTGAAAGCGTTAAAATCCGCTCTGTCTTAACTTGTGAAACAAGAAGAGGGGTTTGTGCAAAATGTTATGGTGTTAACTTAGCTAATGGTAGAAGTGTTAGCATGGGTGAAGCTGTTGGTATTATTGCAGCTCAATCAATTGGTGAACCTGGTACACAGTTGACGATGAGAACGTTCCACTTAGGTGGTATTGCGTCTGCAAGCGTTAGCCCAGAACTTGTTGCTGAGCATAAAGGTATCTTGATCTATAAAGATTTACGCACAGTTAAAAACGAGCACGGTCAGTGGGTTGTGTTAAACAAAAATGGTTCTTTAAACATTGTAAGAGATGAAGGAAGAACAATAGAAGAGTACAAAAAACTACTCAGCACAAAATCTATTGAGCCATTACAAAGTTTAACTGTTGAACTTGGAACTCGAATTTTGTTAGAAGATGGTACTCATCTAGAAGAAAACACAAAATTTGCGGAATGGGAACAACATAATATTCCAATTATTTGTGATCGCCCAGGTTATGTTAAGTATGAAGACTTAGTAGAAGGTATCTCTACGGAGCGAAATACTAATAAGCAAACCGGACAAGAAGAGTTAGTAGTTAAGCAACATCGCAGTGAGCTACATCCTCAAATCATTATTTATAACGATAATGAATTTAAGGAGCTTATCGGAACTTATCCGATTCCATCAGGCGCTATTATTTCTGTAAAAGAAGGTGATAGAGCTCATGCGGGTGCATTATTAGCTCGTCTTCCACGTGGCGCTATGAAGACAAAGGATATTACCGGTGGTCTTCCAAGGGTTGCTGAGTTATTTGAAGCTAGAACTCCTAAAGATTCAGCTATTATTGCGATTATTGATGGTGAAGTGCGCGTTGAAGGTACTCAAAAGCAAAAACTAGTTGTGAGTGTGAAAGATCATGTGACAGGCATGAAAGAAGAGCACCAAATCCCAAATAATAAACACATGATTGTCCAGAGCGGCGATTTTGTAGTGAAAGGGCAACAGTTAACGGATGGTATTGTTAAACCACATGAAATCTTGGAAATTTGCGGTGTCAGAGAAGTGCAAAAATACATCGTCAATAACGTTCAAGAAGTTTATAGATTGCAAGGTGTAACTATTAACGACAAGCACGTAGAAATTATTGTGCGTCAAATGTTGAAAAAAGTTCGCGTAGTCGATCCAGGTGATACAAGCTTATTGTTTGGAGAAGAAGTAGATAAAAAAGAATTCGAAAATGAAAATGCTAAAGTCATGAAAGAAGGTGGAAAAGCCGCACAAGCAACACCTGTTCTTTTAGGGATAACTAAAGCATCTTTAGGTACTGAATCCTTTATTTCTGCTGCATCCTTCCAAGACACGACTCGTGTTTTAACAGAAGCTGCGTGTGCTGGTAAAACTGATTACCTTACTGGATTTAAAGAAAACGTTATCATGGGACATATTATCCCAGGTGGTACCGGTTACCCACAACATGAAGTTGTTAATAAGTTTATTGGTAGAGAAAGAGATGAAAAATTTGTTATCGATTTTGATACCATTTTCCCTGAAAACTTAACTTCTATAAAATAGTTTTCTTAAACGAAAAAACCCTAGCTAATTAGCTAGGGTTTTTTTTTCCATTTTTTGCCATTACTCTCTAACTCTTATCCTCTCCAGTTAAAATATTTCCTCGAAAAAGTTTTTTCAGATTGAGTCGCTCTTCATTTGCTAAAGCAAATTTCGAGCTCTTATTTCCTGTTTGGTTTTCCCCATAATTCCCTAACGGTTATTATGGGCTTTAAACAGACGCTCTAACGAGCTTTATTGAACAAAGTTTGTTGAGTGTCTCTTAACGAAGCCCGTAATTAACTTCAGGAACTTGAGAAGAATCGCTCTTCATTTGCAAAAGCAAATTTCTAGCTCTTATATATTTATCTAATCTTCCCCCTAGTTCCTTTCAGTCACTTAAGGGCTTTAAACAGACGCTCTAACGAGCTTTATTGAACAAAGTTTGTTGAGTGTCTCTTAACGAAGCCCGTAATGAACTTCAGGAACTGTTGAGAAGAATCGCTCTTCATTTGCAAAAGCAAATTTTTAGCTCTTATATATTTATCTAATCTTCCCCCTAGTTCCTTTCAGTCACTTAAGGGCTTTAAACAGACGTTCTAACGAGCTTTATTGGACAAAGTTTTCAGAGTGTCTCTTAAAGGAAGCCCGTAATTAACTTCAGGAAATTGTGGGAAGGATTGAGGCTTTGGATGTAGCTAAAGAGTAGTAATTACATAGCTCGTTAGAGCGTCTGTTTAAAGCCCATAATGACCGTTAGGGAATTATGGGGAAAGTCAAACAAGAAATAAGAGCTCGAAATTTGCTTGAGCAAATGAAGAGCGACTCACTCTGAAAGAAACCAAAGAAACTATTAATAACTAAACCAGTGATTTCAGCAATTTTTAAGAAAGCAGCCAAACAAAGGCTAAACTTGAGATTCAAAATAAATTTTGAATAATTTAATGTGATCATTTATGGTGGTTATAAACAAGAAGGGGAGTGATATTTTGAAAGCTGTTTGGAATGATAAAATTATTGCAGAAAGTAACGATACTTATGTTTTAGAGCAGAATCACTATTTTCCGATCGAAAGTGTAAACCAAAAATTTTTACGCAAAAGTGGAACTCACTATACTTGTCCCTGGAAAGGTACTTGTGATTACTACGATATAGTAGCAGGTGATGAAATTTTAGAAGAAGGGGCTTGGATTTATCCCAATCCTTCCCAAGAAGCACAAGCCATTAAAGGAAAAGTGGCTTTTTGGAGAGGAGTAAAGATTGAGACCTAAGTTAAGGTTTTAATCAACTTTTTGATTTTTTAAAGTTTTCTTAAAAAACGATAATGAATCGGTTAGTAGCGACTTTTTATCTTCGACTTTAGCTTCCGGCTTTCCATTTGGATTTAGTTCTTCTTCATCTTCATAAAATATGTTTGCCTGGAGCTGTCTATTTTCAGAAAATTTTAAGATTTTTAACCCCACGTGATAGACAAGATCAGCTAGAATAAAAATTGATTCTCCAACTGTTAAGGCAAAAATACCTCTAATAATATTCACAATATTTAAGCTTTCAAAATGAAATCTTTTTGTATCGTTATGTACACTTGAAAAACGAACAATACCGGCTGGAATTCCAGTTACAGGAAAGTAGCGACCTACTTTCATGAGAATTGGCATTTGATCTTTAAAGCCGATGGGAGATAGGGAAATAGGCATCTTATATATTTTGGTAATTTTTTTGCTTCATTGTAGGGAATTTCTGTAAAGATTCGATAAATTTGCTTTTAATACAATAATCTAAATAATTAACTAATTTTCATAAGTATTATAAAAAACATTTTATAAAACTTAAATTACTGTAATTGTTTGTTAATTGATAAAAATTATAATATTACTTATAATATTTATTTTTTTTTATAAATGATTAAATTAATGGTAAATAAACTAACTTCCAATAAAATTATTAATGACTTTCCCTATTTCTTGAATTTGCCATTAGAATTACGTTCTAAAATTGTATTTTTTGCCACAAAACTTGAAGGCTATGAATTAAAAAAACATTCTTATAAAGTTAGTAAAGATTATAACAAAGCTATAAAAGGTGTTTATAATTGGTGTCTTAAAGAAACGTATGTAGGAGAAGACTCTTTAGCTATTAAAGTTGCTTATTTATGTCACTATATGAGTGCTTCGAAAAAGCATCCGTTGAAAACTTTCTTTGATATAAGCGATATAAAAGATCCAATCACTTTAGAAAAGATTTACGAACAATCTTTGAAGACAAATAACGCTGAAGTTTTTTATTACTTATTACAACATCCTAATTTTATCCCCGATTGCTTTGCTTATTACTGGTTATTAGCCTTGAATAAAACTGAAGAAATGGAAAAGCTTAAAGGTTCA
Source organism: Candidatus Rubidus massiliensis (assembly GCA_000756735.1). Classification (GTDB taxonomy): domain Bacteria; phylum Chlamydiota; class Chlamydiia; order Chlamydiales; family Parachlamydiaceae; genus Rubidus; species Rubidus massiliensis. The sequence goes on from CCSC01000001.1 coordinate 907,426, forward strand.
ATAAAAAATATAGATGATAAAGAAATCTGGAAAGAAGCTACTAGAGAGGGCTATTATCCAATAGTTGAATATTTTATTAATATAAAAAATTTTGATCCTAGCGAAAAAAATAATTTTGCTATAAGAAAGGCTGCTGAAAATGGACTTACAGAAACTGTAAGTCTTCTTTTACAAGTCGAAAGGGTGGATCCTAGCGATCTTGGTAATTATGCAATTGGACTTGCTGCTGAAAATGGACATGTTGAAGTTGTAAACCTTCTTATGCAAGATGATAGAGTGGATCCTAGCGCTGACGATAATTATGCCCTAAAATTGGCAGCTGAAAAAGGACATGTAGAAGTTGTAAAACTTCTTCTACAAGATCAGAGAGTGGATCCTAGTGCTTGCGATAATTATGCCCTAAGATTGGCAGCTGAAAAAGGACATGTTGAAGTTGTAAAACTTCTTCTACAAGACAAAAGAGTGGATCCTAGTGCTCTTGGTAATTATGCTATAAAAAGGGGTGCAGAAAAAGGACATACAGAAATTGTAAAGCTTTTCTTACAAGATACAAAAGTTGATCCAAGTGCTGGTAATAATTACGCCCTAAGATTGGCAGCTGAAAAAGGACATACAGTAGTCGTTAAGATTCTTATGCAAGATAAAAGAGTGGATCCTAGCGCTAACGATAATTATGCCATTGGACTTGCTGCTGCAAATGGACATGATGAAGTTGTTAAGCTTCTTCTACAAGATAAAAGAGTTGATCCCAGCGATAAAAATAATTATGCCATAATATGGGCTGCTGCAAATGGACATTTTGAAGTTGTAAAGCTTCTTAAGCAAGATGAAAGGGTTTCTAGCAGTGGTTATATTCTTGCAATAAAAAAAGCCGCTGAAAATGGCCATACAAATATTGTTCAGCTTCTTTCGAGTAAATAAATGATAGAGCTCAATTTTGAAGAAATTATGTTTAACAGTATGCTATTTTAACATACAAAACTACAAAAAAATTTAGTTACAAAAGAAATTAACTTAAACTAACGTTTTTTATTAAAATAACCTAAATTTAAGATACTTCTAAAATTTAGGTTATTATATTTAATTGAATTGCTAAATAAACAAGTCTTAAAAGATTGTTTATCAATGTCTAAAATTAATAACTTTAATTAGTAATTGCTGACAACTTGATATTCATTGTCAAAAAATTATAAAGAGTATTTCTTTGAAATAATCTCTTCTAATTTATTGGCATCTTCTGCAAATTTTCTGATACCTTCCGATAGTTTTTCTGTGGCCATTTGATTTTCATTTAACGCTAGTCTAAAGGCACTTTCATTATAGATTATTTTATTTAAGTCGTTATGGGGTAAATGAGCTGGATCTAACTTTCTTTCAACATTTCCGTTCATATGACTTAATTCTTCTAAAAGTTCGGGAGAAATAGTGAGTAAATCACAACCAGCCAATTCTAAAATCTCTTCAGCATTTCTAAAACTTGCACCCATAATCTGAGTTTTGTAGCCAAATTTTTTAAAATAGGTATAAATATTTTTTACTGACACGACTCCTGGATCTTCTTCAGGTTTGTAAGAATCTTTGCCTTCATTTTTTTTATACCAATCTAAAATTCTTCCAACAAATGGGGAAATTAATGTGGCTTTTGATTCAGCGCAAATGGCAGCTTGAGGTAAACTAAATAGCAAGGTCATATTGCAATGAATACCTTCTTTTTCAAGTTCTTTTGCAGCTTGCGCTCCTTCCCAAGTGGATGCGAGCTTGATCAAAATTCGCTCACGATCAATGCCTTCTTCTTCATATAACTGAATTAATGAATGTGCTTTTTCTATACTTGCCTTTACGTCGAAGGAGAGATTAGCGTTAACTTCAGTAGAAACTCTTCCAGGTATGTGTTTTAATATTTCTTTACCAAAGTTAACAAATAATTTATCCATTAATAAGGCTTTTTTATTGGCTTGATTGCTTTTTTTGGCGTAATTTACAGCCTCTTCAATCAAGTGATCATAAGCTTTATTTTGGGATGCTTTTAAAATTAAGGAAGGGTTTGTCGTAGCATCTACTGGATGATATTGAGCTATTTTTTCAATGTCTCCAGTGTCTATTACAATTGTGGTCATTTTTTGCAATTCTTGTAGTTTACTCATCATTGTTCCTTATGGCATATCTTTGATGGGTTCAAATCTAAAATAAATAGAAAGCTTTTCACTACCAAATTGTAAATCTAAGCTAGAATTCATTCTACTAAGTAATATTTTATAGGGGATTTTGACTTCTTGTGAGCCAATAGTCACACCTACTGCTACATTGCTTAAGATCTCTTCAGAATCGACTATTTGTTGGCACAATTTGGAAAATTTGGTGATTTGTCTTTTTAAAGTTTCATCACTCATAACGTATTTTTTTGAACAATTAGAACAGACAATAGAGCTATCTAAAGTTTCTAATTGAAAAAGAGAAAATTGGATTTTTTTTTTACAATTTAAACAGCTAAATTCTAAAATATGGCCTTTTTGCATAAAGTAAAATCTATTTAATTAGTTTTTTCAAGTTTATCAGTTAAAAGGGAAAGTTTCAAGAAGCAACAGGAATTTCTAAGAGTTCTTTATATAAGTTACTAAATCTTTCATTTGCTACTGTTGTCTTATATCTTTCGAAACTAATTGTTACTAATCTATTTTCTAAAAGCCAATTAATTAATTGTTGTGTGCCATCTTTTGGTAACACAATTTTTTGCCCACCTTTCAAAACGAGGGAAGGGTATTGGATTGAATCATCCCCAGATGTTAAAGTTACCATTACGTTTCTTTTTCCAATTGCTATGGAATGGATAACTAAATAAGTTTGCAATTCATTTGAATCTTTTACTATTTCCACTTCGATGCCATCAAATTCATTTTGGATCGGAAAAAATATTTTTGAAAAATTATATTTTGGCAGAGGGGTAAAAACGGGATCTATTTCCCAAGTTGTCATTTTTTTGCAACAAGAGGATAGTAAAAATGAAATTAGGAAAAGGATAAAAGATATCCTTTTCCATAAACTTTTGGTGTGGTGCATTGCCAAGGTTAGAAGTGGGAGTGACCGTGGCTATGGCTTCCGTGATGACTTCTATTTTGAACAGCTACTGCGATAATAGCTACGATAGCAATCGTTCCTAAAGCTATTGCTGGGGCAATGCTTGGTGCAGTTCTACTTTCTTGATAGCCGTAACCACCTGTGCTATCAAAGAATTCTTCTTGCGCACCAACACTTGCAGAAGCAAGCATTGCAACTAATGTTGCTAGCGCAAAAAATTTGTTTCTTTTTTTCATGAGTATACTCCTTTTGGTACCATAATGTTTAAGTTTAATTTTAATTCATAATATAAAAATTCTTATTGCACATAAAGTTATTATGTGCAATCAATTTCTAGCTAATTAATTAATTCGTTACTGTTTCCGTTAAATTTTTTTGTACTAAATTGACAAAATGCTTATGCCATTCATCTGTCATATTGACATATTGTTTTTGAAGCATTGTCATGAATGGCTCCCAATATTTTGTTTGAAATTCTTTGCTTTCAAAGATCTGAACTTTATTTTTAAGTTCTGAATTATCAGCTAATTCTTTAAAATGATCCTTTAATTTATCCACTTCTTGTCTTAAAGACATACGTTGTTTTGGATCTTTTATCATTTCGAATGCATTAGGATTTATTTGCAAAGATTTCAATGAATTAAAAAAATCCTTATAAAACTGTGAAAATTCATCTTTTAAAGACGCTGCTGTTAAAATGTAGGCTAAGCCATTTTTTACCAAAATAACATGCATTAATCGCACAGTTCCCCAATTTGTTTTGGAATCTACTTGTGATAAACTTGCTTGTCCAGCATCAGTTTTGATAAACCCGAGATCCTTCCATTCTGCTTTTTGCGATTCATTAATATTTTTTACAATTTTTAGATATTGTTTTAATGTTCCTGAAAACTCTTCTGTAGCCAGATTAATAGAGGGAGGATATTCCCCTTTGGTTTTTCCAACAACCATTACTTTGACACTTGATGGTAAAGAAGAGGGGTCTGCTAACCTCCAACCAGTCGGTGGGGTAAAAGTAACGGCACCTGGTTCTAAATTTGCTTTCATTCCTTCTTCAACAGCAGATGCTTGTAATGGAGTGATAGAAAAAGTTGCCATTGTAAGAAAAACAGAACTTAAGAAACATTTAGCTTGGGCTTTAAAAAAGTGAGAGAAATTCATACATTTAGCTCTATCTAATTCTTGTAATAATGATTGCAATTCTGAAAGAATTTTTATCTTATAGTTTATGTTCACATAGCTTAGCAAATTTTGCAAATAATCTGCCTAAAATTATTTGAAATTTTTAAAAAATATCAAATGGCAAAAATATTCAAGTTAAAAAACGCCTTTTTAAAGCAACATCAAGGGTATATTCAATTTTTTCTTCAAAAATATTATTGTTTAAAAGCAAATGTTTGAAGGCTGACTTATCCATATTAATTTTTCCAATGATCTAATTTCATACGGCTAAAAGTCAGGTTTGAATAGGTTGAAATATAAAAATTTTAGGATAATGACAAAAAAATTCCCTCTTTTTTTACTATTTGTTGAAAAAATAAAGGCAAAAGAAGATACAATGCTATTTGATAATAAAGCTTTAAGAAATAGGAAAATCTATGCGTACTTTAGAAAAAAGCCAAGATAAAATACAAAAAATTGCAGATGAATTGAGAAAGGAAGCATTAGAACCAGCTCAAGAAGAAGCTAAAAAAATAGTAGAAGCTGCCAAAAAAGAAGCGGATAACCTAATTCATCAAGCCAAAGAAGAAGCTACTAGAATCAAACAAGAAGCACATAAATTTATTGAGCAAGAAAAAAACGTTTTCTACTCTTCTTTAGAACAAGCTTCAAAGCAAGCTGTTGAAAGCTTAAAACAAAAAATAGAAGAAAAAGTCTTCAATCCTGAAATTCATCATCATTTAACCCATGCCATAAATAATCCCAAAGAAATGGCTAAATTAATAGAAGTTATCATTGCTTCTATAGAAAAAGAGGGTGTATCGGGAGATTTGTCTATTGCTATTTCAAAAAATATAAAAGCTGAAGAACTGAGCAATTATTTAGGAAAGCAAATTTATGATAAGTTAAAAGAAAATCAAGTAACTATTGGAGATTTTGAAGGGGGAGCTAAAATAAAAATTCATCAAGAAAATCTAACACTTGATATCTCTGAAGAAGCAATAAGTGACCTACTCGCTCGTTATATTCGTAAAGATTTCCGCAAACTTTTTTTCGCTAAGTAATCTCATGAGTAAACAATATATATTTATTGGCACATTACTCCCAGACCTTAAAATCGGAGAAAAGCCTGACCTTGATTTTTCAGAATTGATGATTTTGTTAAAAAACAATCTGTCTGAAGAAGACTTTGCTCAAGTGGAAATATTTCGAAGATATTACGATATTATGAATATGAGGGCTTTGTGGAGAAACGATCCTTTTTTTCCTTATGGGAATCTTGATCGCAATGAACTTGAAGAAGCTGTTTTAGATCAAGAGAATTTGCCAGATTACGTAATAGATTTTTTACAAACCTATCAAAGTAATACAGAACGTTTAAAACATTTTTCTTCGCTGCTGGCCGCTTACTTTCAAAAAGAAGTAAAAGATGCGAAGGGCTTTTTGAAGGATTATCTACAATTCGAAAGGCAGTTGCGATTAATTTTAGTGGCTTTTCGAGCAAAAGAATTGAATAGAGATTTAAATCTAGAATTAGAATTTGAAAGTCCTGAAGATGATCTTGTCATACAGCTTTTAAGCGCTAAAGATGCTAAAACTTTTGAACCTCCTCCCATGTTTAATTGGTTGAGACCCGTTTTTGAGCAACATTATGAGAATCCACTAGATTTACAAAAAAATTTAGTCGAATTTCAATTTAATCGTATAGAAGATATGATAGGATTTGACGTTTTCTCTTTTGATCGTATTTTAGCCTACATGGCCCAATTAATAATGGTCGAGCAATGGCTCCTTTTAGACCGAGAAAAGGGCATTGCAATCGTTGATAATATTTTAAAGGAATCATCATGACAGAAGCTATATTAGAAGAAGTATCACCAAAACTTGCAACAGGACGAGTCATTAAGGCTTTGGGCAACCTTCTCCAGGTGGAATTCGATGGTATTATAAGACAAGGAGAAGTCGCCATGGTTCATGTTGGCGATTCAAAATTGAAAGCAGAAGTAATTGAAATTGTTGGAAAAGAAGCTAAAATTCAGGTTTTCGAAGATACAAGAAATATTTCCTATAATACCAAAATCACATTTTCGGGCGAATTGTTAGAAGCTGAACTTGGACCGGGTCTTTTAACTTCAATTTTTGATGGTCTTGAAAACCCTTTAGAAAATGTTGCTAATGCAGCTGGTTTTTTTCTATCTAGAGGGATATATATGGCTCCTTTAGATCGCAAAAAACATTGGGATTTTATTCCAACAGCCAAAGTTGGACAAGTCTTAGAAAGAGGGGATACTATTGGGACAACTTTAGAAGGGCGCTTTTCGCATCACATAATGATCCCATTTTCCCATTTTGGACAGTATAAATTGACTTGGGTCATCAAACCTGGTTCTTACAATATAGATACTGTTGTTGCAAAAGCTCAAGATGAAAATGGCAAAGAAGTTACTTTTACAATGGTACAAAAATGGCCGATTAAGATGCCACTTGTTCATGGGGAAAGAGTAAAGCCATCTAAAATGATGGACACCGGCATGCGTATCATTGATACACAGTTTCCAATCGTTAAAGGGGGAACTTTTTGTAGTCCAGGTCCTTTTGGTGCTGGCAAAACGGTTTTGCAACACCACTTATCAAAATATTCCTCCGTTGATATTGTGGTTGTCGTAGCTTGTGGTGAAAGAGCTGGAGAAGTGGTAGAAATATTGCGTGAATTTCCTCATCTTATTGATCCTCATACTGGGGAAACATTAATGACTCGCACTGTTATCATTTGCAATACCTCTTCCATGCCAGTAGCTGCAAGAGAGTCGTCTATTTATATGGGTGTGACTATTGCTGAATACTATCGCCAAATGGGTTATGATATTTTACTATTGGCTGATTCAACATCTCGTTGGGCTCAAGCGCTAAGAGAGATGTCTGGGCGCTTGGAGGAAATTCCAGGTGAAGAAGCTTTTCCAGCGTATCTTGCTTCAAGAATTGCTGAATTTTATGAAAGGTCTGGTGTGCTATCCCTCAAAAATAACAAATTAGGTTCTTTGACAATTGGCGGTGCCGTATCCCCAGCTGGAGGTAACTTTGAAGAACCAGTAACGCAAGCTACATTGGCAGTTGTTGGAGATTTCTTAGGCTTATCGCGTGAAAGATCAGATTCGAGGCGCTATCCTGCAATTGATCCTTTGATATCATGGTCTAAGTACATCGATGAAGTGAGCAGAATTTTAGAAGATACCCAAGAAGGCTGGGGTAAAATGGTGAGAAAAGCTGGCCACTTTCTAAAAAGAGGGAATGAAATAGGCAAACGGATGGAAGTTGTAGGTGAAGAAGGAACAGCTATCGACGACTTAGTTGTTTACTTAAAGGCTGAACTTTATGATTTTTGCTATTTACAACAAAATGCTTTTGATAAAGAAGACGCTTACGTACCATTAGATAGGCAAATACCCCTATTTGTTTTAATTAATTCAATCTTTGATAAAGATTTTTATTTTGCTGATCACGATTCCGCTCGTGAATATTTTTTATCTTTACAAGGTAAAATTAAGAATATGAATTTTATGTCTGTGCAAAGTGATGACTATCGCACAACTTTTAAAGAAATAGAACAAATTATTGAGCAAGCAAATCTTAAGTAGGTTATCCATGAAAGCTGTATATGATAAAATTAATGACATGCGCGGAAACTTAATTACTGTTACCGCTAAAGGCGTCGGGTTAGGTGAGCTTGCAAGGGTTGATTTAAGCAATGGAAGAAGTGTTTATGCTTCTGTGTTAAAAATTGATGGCGATCAAGTAACTCTTCAAGTATTTCAAAATACAAGAGGAATATCAACTGGAGATAAAGTAACCTTTTTAAAAAGGGAAATGCAAGCAACTTACGGTGATTCTCTTTTAGGAAGACGTTTAAATGGTGCTGGTGTTCCAATTGATGGTGGGCCAACCATTATGGGAGATAACATAAATATTGGGGGAGCCTCTTTCAATCCTGTGAAGAGAGTCATACCAAGAGAAATGGTAAGAACAAATATTCCCATGATAGATGTATTTAACTGTCTTGTTAAATCACAAAAAATCCCTATTTTTTCAGTGCCAGGAGAACCATATAATGAATTATTGATGCGTATAGCAAATCAAACGGACGCAGATGTTGTTATTATTGGTGGAATGGGTCTTACCTTTAAAGAATATCAAGCCTTTATAGATAATGCCGAAAAATCTGGTTCTATGAATAAAACGATTATGTTTGTCCATAGAGCAACAGATCCAGCTGTGGAATGTACTTTAGTCCCTGATATGGCATTAGCTTGTGCGGAAAAATTTGCCGTACGTGGCAAAAACGTTTTAGTTTTATTAACAGATATGACGGCATTTGCGGATGCTATAAAAGAGATTTCCATAACAATGGATCAGGTTCCTTCCAATAGAGGGTACCCAGGATCTCTTTATTCAGACCTGGCTTCCCGTTACGAGAAAGCTGTATTAATCGAGGGGAGTGGATCCATTACAATCGTTGGCGTAACGACTATGCCAGGGGATGATGTGACGCACCCAGTACCAGATAATACTGGTTATATAACAGAAGGACAGTTTTATTTACATAATAGGCAAATTGATCCCTTTGGTTCACTATCTAGATTAAAACAATTGGTCATTGGAAATGTTACAAGGGAAGATCATGGTGATTTAGCCAACGCTATGATACGTCTTTATGCAGAATCTAAAAAAGCCCGAGAAAGACAAGGCATGGGTTTTAAATTATCAAAATGGGATGAGCAGTTATTACAATTTTCCTACCTTTTTGAAGAAAGAATGATGAATCTCGAAGTAAATTATTCGATTGAAGAAGCCCTAGATTTAGGATGGCAAACCTTAGCTGAATGTTTTGAGCCAGATCAAGTCGGTATAAAAAAATCAATATTAGATAAGTATTGGCCTCATGTGAAAGCAAAAAAAGCTTAAAGTCAGGGGGCAAATGTGGCAGAAATTAAACTTACAAAAAATGAACTTCGCAACCAACAAAACAAGCTTTCGCAATTAGAAAAATATTTACCTACTTTACAGTTAAAAAAGGCATTATTGCAGCTTGAAGTGAATGAGGCGAGAGGGGAAATAACACAATTTGAAGAAAATTATAAAAAGCTACATTCTCAAGTTCGAAGTTGGAGTGAAATAATTACAAGTAATAAAGCCATTAATTTTGAAGAGGCAGTCAAAGTTCAAAATGTGGCAAAAAGGTATGAAAATATAGCCGGGGTCGAAGTTCCCTATTTTGAGAGCATTACTTTCGAACCTTATGATTACCGACTATTTGATACGCCAGCTTGGGTAGATTCAGCCATTAGTTACATGCGAAAACTTGCTGAAGCGCAAGCTAAAATAAAGATAGCTGAAGAAAAAAAAGAGGCCTTAGAAAAAGAGTTAAGAGAAGTATCCATTCGAGTTAATTTGTTTGAAAAAATTTTAATCCCTAGAGCTTTAAAAAATATAAAAAAAATTAAAGTCTTTTTAGGCGATCAACAATTAGCTGCGGTATCTCAAGCAAAAGTTGCTAAGAAGAAGATTGAAGAGCGTAATTTAGGGACTTTAAAAATCGTCGAAAAAGAGAATAATTATGCGTATTGATGTAAAAAAGTTTTTATTCGTTGGATTAGAAGACGATAAGGGTCTATTTTTTTCAAAAGCACAAGAAGCTGGTATTACTCACTTTATTTCACAAAATGGATCAACTCCTAAAGAAATGCCAACTTGCATAGCGCAAATGACGCAGGCCTTAAAAATTTTAAGAGGGCTAACTCCTTTGCCCCAGGAAGAGCCGGCTGATTCTAATGTAGCCCATGGTATGGCTTTAAGAATTATTAAATTAAAAGAAAAAATTGAAAAGAACCAGCAAGATTTGCGCGTTAATGACCTCGAAATGGCAAGAGTTGCCGCTTTTGGAGATTTTTCTTTTGAAAATCTTCATGAAATTGAAAAAACATCTAATCGAGTGATTCAATTTTTTTATGCAAAACAAGGTTTTGCTGAAGAGAATGAAATTCCTGATGAAGTCATTTATGTGGGTTCAGATTTTGGTTTAGATTATTTTGTTAGCATAACAAAAGAGCCAAAAAAATATGATGGGATGACGGAAATGCATTTTACGCAAACCCATGGGACTTTAAAGCAAAAGAAAAAGACGATCGAAAATGAGATACATGCTACCGAACATGAACTTAGAGGATACGCAAAATACAATCGTTATTTACAAAAAGCTTTAATAGAAGATTTAAATCTTTATCACTTAAATGAAGCAAAAGCTGGTGTTAAAAACGAACTCGGGAACGGGATATTTGCTATAGAAGGGTGGGTACCTGTAAATAAGATTGATGAGATGAAAAATTCTGTACAAAACTTACATGTTTATGCAGAAGAAGTGGCTATTAATCCAGAAGATTCAATTCCTACTTATTTAGAAAATACAGGTTATAATCGGGTTGGGGAAGACTTAGTCCATATTTATGATACACCGTCTCATACCGATAAAGACCCCTCTTTATGGGTATTGTTATGGTTTGCATTCTTTTTTTCGATGATTGTAGGCGATGCAGGCTACGGTTTAATCTTTTTATTAACAGCACTATATATACGTTACCGCAACAAAACTTTTACAACCTTTGGCCACAGAATGTGGAAACTTTTTATGTTGCTAGCAGCAGGTTGTATTACTTGGGGTATACTAATGAATTCTTTCTTTGGGATTCAAATCGGAATGGATAATCCCATTAGAAAAGTCTCTTTAATGAATTATCTAGTTGAAAAAAAGGCTGAGTACCATTTTAGACACCACGATGAAGTTGAGAAAAAATGGGTGCAAGAATTTCCAAAACTTAAAGAAGCAAAAAATTATAAAGAATTTTTAAGTGGTACCACTAAGGAAGAAAAAGGGGAAGTTGTCAATGCTATGTACAACCAATTTTCTGATAAAATTCTAATGGAATTAGCTTTGCTTGTTGGTACTATTCACATTATTGTTTCTCTTTTACGCTATGTAAAGCGCAATTGGGCAGCCGTTGGTTGGGTAGTCTTTTTAATAGGGGGATATTTATATGCACCTTATTATTTGGGAGCTACTTCTATCGTTGATGTACTTTTTGACATTAGGCCTGAAATTACGGGAAAAGAGGGGATTTATTTAATCTACTTAGGAATTGGTCTCGCCTTTTTGCTTTCCTTTATTCAAAATAAAATTTTTGGCTTGCTTGAAGTCATGAATCTTATTCAAATATTTGGAGATATACTATCTTATTTAAGACTTTACGCTTTAGCATTAGCCGGTGCTATGGTTGCAGCTGTCATTAATGAATTTTCGGCAAAAACTAATATTGTATTTGGAATTTTATTATTCGTAATTGGACATCTAGTCAATATTGCCTTAGCCGTAATGGGGGGAGTTATTCACGGTCTTCGTCTTAACTTTTTAGAGTGGTATCACTATTCTTTTGAAGGTGGAGGAAAAAAATTTGACCCATTGCGCCTTGAACAATTAGAATGAAAAAGAAAATGAGGAGTATTTAATGGACTTAAGTTTTAATATGGCCGGGCCAATATTAGCCTTAGGCTTGAGTTTGATCGGTAGTAGTATCGGTTTATATATAGCAGGAGCTGCTTCTCATGCAGCTATGAGTCGCGTTGATGAAGGACATGGTAAATTTATTGGTATGTCTGCAGCGCCATCTTCACAAGCAATTTATGGCTTTTTGGAAATGCTTTTATTAGCAAATGCCATCAACGAAGGAAGAGTTTCTCCAATATCTGGCGTTGTGATTGGGGTAGCGGTTGGTAGTGCAATCATGTTATCTTCTATTTATCAAGGTATGGTTTGCGCAACAGGTATTCAAGCCTCTATGAAACAACCGGCCATTTTTGGTAAATGTTTTGCTGCGGTCGGTTTGATTGAATCTATATCGCTTTTTGCTTTTGTTTTCTCTTTGCTTATTATGTAAGCTTTTCCAAGTTATCCCGATATATTGCAACGCAACTTTATCGGGAAATAAAAAATCACAAAATGATCATAAAATTCTTTAGTAATACTTAAATAAATTATTAAAAAAAAAGATTGAAAAAAAAACTTGATTAATATTTATTAAGATAAATTTTTTTTGGAAATCAAATGTTTAAAAATATTTTTTGTGTATTTTGTTTTATACCTTTTTTTTTATTTTCAGGTGTTTTACCTATTAATAAATTACATGCTATAAAAAAAGCTGAAACACATAAGCAAGAGGGAATTGCAACTTTAAATAAATTAAGCAGTGCTTCATTTTACTTACCGGATCTTGCAGATAAGCGTTACTTTGACGCTTTGATTGATTCAGCTTTTGATTCATTATGTGTCAAAGATAATCGTGCTAAATTTATGTTAGTCGCATTTAATCTTTTGAAAAATGTAGTTATAGATAGTATTGATCGATACGTAGAGTATAGAAGATGTGTTAGAGAGGCGGCTATGCATTTTGAGTTAGCTGACTTCTTTAATGAAATATCTATTTATTGTAATGGTTCTAATAGTTCAATTGATAAGGGAACTATGTTTGATATTGCAACAATTTTCTAGACAATCAGAACATATTTTTTTACTTCATTTTCCTTTGATCTAATTTATGAATTTTATAGCAGCTTCTTCGGTTTCCATGTCAAGGCAACCCTACGGGCGAGCTAAAGCTCGACCTTGACATGAAACCGCCTCGCTGCTAGTGAAAAATTAAAATTAGCTCTTTGGGAAAAAAATCTTTTTTAATCTGCGTATCTTTTTGATTTCCAGATATTTTCATATTCTTGTGGTGAAAAGTAGCCATTTGTTGAATGTAATCTTTTGCGGTTATAAAACACCTCAATGTATTCAAAAATACTACTTTTTGCCTCTTCTCTAATCCTATATTTGCAAAAATGGGTGTGCTCTGTTTTCAACGTGTGAAAGAAGCTCTCTGCAACCGCATTATCATAACAATTGCCTTTAATACTCATACTTAGCTTGATACCATATCTATTTGCCAATTCTCTAAACTCTCGACTGGTATATTGGCAACCCTTATCTGAATGATGTATTAATCCTTTGGGTATTGATCGGTGATTCAAAGCTTGCTTTAAAGCATTTGTAACCAAATTTGTCTGCAACCTGTTTCCCATACTAAGTCCAACCACCTTACGGGAAAATAAATCCATTACTATAGCCACGTACAGCCATCCTTCCTGGGTAGGGATATAGGTGATATCCGAAACCCACACCTTATCAGGAGCTTCTACCATAAAGTTCTGATTTAAATGATTTAGGCTTACCTCTGCCTTCTCATTTACCTTTGTAGTCTTTTTCCAACGCTTTCGCATTTTCGCTTGAATTTTTTCCTCTCTCATTATCTTTGCTACCTTTCTTCGAGAGCAGGTCTCTCCTTGCTTTTTCAGTACAGCGTGAACTCGAGGACTACCATATATCCCCCTATTTTGTTCGTGGATTTTTTTGATTTTTTCCTTAAGTCTTTTATGTTCCTTAGCCCTGAAACTTTCGCTTCTTTTTGAAAAATTGTAGTAACCTGACCGCGAAACCCCCAATATGTTAGCCATCTGCCCAATGTTAAATTCCTTTTCATATTTACTCATGAATTCAAATTTCATTCTTTTGGTTTTGAGAAGATGGCCACTACTTTTTTTAGGATGTCTCGCTCTTGCTTAACCTCGGCAAGCTCTTTGCGTAAAAGATATAATTCTTCATCACTTGGTTTTAAATTTCCTGAACCGGGGAAACATTCAACTCCATTTTTCTTAAATTGTTTTACCCATGCTGCAAGTGTTGCCATGGGAATTCCTAGATCTGAAGCCAATACAGCTAAACTTTTGTTGCCTTCGCAATATAACTTCACAGCATTTAGTTTGAATTCACGATCGTATTTTCTTGGATTTGTCATAGACTTGTTCTCTTTGTTCTAAAAATTATTCATTGTCTATGTTCCTTTTGTCCAGTAAATTGTAGCAAGGGCAGTTATTTTCTTTTGCCATTAATAACACTACGGTATGTGTATTAATGTGTAATTGTATAAATGAAAAAAAAATTAAAGAAGTTTGTTCTAATAACTCTGAACAATTACGTTTAGAATTAATCGATATGATTGAAAACAATCCCCCGACAAAAATTAGTAAGAAAGCTCTTACTTCTGCAACGGAAAAAGAAAAAAAGGTCAAAAAAGCCATCGATTTGTATAATGATAAATATTTAAAAGAAGAATTTACAAACTGTTTTCACGCAGCTGTAACATGGTTAGTTGAAGCAGACAAAGAATGGAATAAAAGCAGGTAAATTATGAGATATCTAGTCTTAACATTATTTTTTATAAGTACACAAATCATTGCCGAATGTCCAGTTGATACTTTCTTTTCAGGTATCTCATATGAAAAAAATATTTCAGATGAGTGTTGTCAAAATGCTTTAAAACAAAGAGATATAAAATATGCTTGGTTTATAAAAGCTAAAGACTGTTTGGAATTAGCAAAAGAAAAAGCCAAGCATATAAACCAGGAATGTATAAAAAATAACATTCAATCTTTAATCACAAAGGCTGAAAAAAAAGTCTTTATTGAATTTATGGCTCATGATCTACATAAGTTAAAACATACTTTTGACGAGCTTTATAGCAATATCTGCGAACAAATTGATCACGTTGAAGAAAAAAATTTAAAAACTGAAATAATAGAATTAATTTTTACAAGCTGTGAAAGCATTAACCATAAACTTATAGAAAAAGAAGACAATGTTGACATTATAGCAGATTTAAATGAACGAATTAATAAAAAAATAGCAGAAGAAGCTCAAAATAAATAATTTTTTAAAAATCTTTCTTTCTAAAAATGTTTACTTGAAATTCTACCAAGTAAACATTTAAAAATATTTATCTTAAAAAACTAGTTTAAAAAACCAATGTTTTTCATTATATTGACTTTATCTATGAAATAGTCAGAAACTCCTCAATGGATGGAGCTTTTGCTTTAGACTTTTCTACCAAAAATCTTTCTGTTTTGGCTTCTAGAAAGATATGATTAGATTTGCACAAGTCATTGAGCAAAAATATAGTTGGCTCACAATCTTCACGGTAAATGCATTGATCAAACCACGCATCTTTTGCAAGACTTAAAAGTTGATCGTTTGCTACGAAGGCTAGATATTCTAGAACAACTTTTTTTGAATTTCTTTTTTCATTAGCTAAAAATATAATTCGATAGTTTGTCTTTTGTTCAAAAAAAGTCAGTATAGTTTTTATTTCTGCAAAGGCAAGTTTTTCTGTAATAAATTCGAGAAGACCCCAAACAATTTCGTAGGGTTGATCAACGAATTGTTTGTTTTCGGTTTCAAATGGCAAGCGGTTGATAATAATATCATAAACTACTTCTTTCAATTTTTTATTAAAAAGTTCATTCAAAGTAGCAGTTGCAAGTGTATCACTAAAAATTAAATTAAGATTCCAATGGGTAGAATGGCTTGTTAATGCCAAATGACTCTTTCGAAGAGCCTTATCCCATTGCTTTTGGTTTAAAGTTGTTGTTTGCTTTATTTGCTCAATCGCTGCATTAAAACCTTGGCTTTCTACAACGGAGCAGATCGTTTTATCCTCTTGGATAAGGAATAAAGGTTTATTGTCTAATACTTTAGCGGAAGTTTGTATTAAAGTTTTTACTACATTCCCAGGAATTTTTTATGATGTTCTTTTTTAAAAAAGCATTTCAATGCACTCAAAGATCGTTTTAAAATGGCCTCAATCCTTCGCTTACAATTTTTATGAACGATTCCGTAATTAAAGAAGCCATATACCAAATTTTCCGTTGAGTAATTTACGGCAGTACCACACTGCCAGCAAGTATTTAAACCAGATGATTCCATTTTACCTTCTCTTAAACTAATTTCAAAATTAATCTTCCTGATCGAAGACAATAACATCTGCCCATAATTGATGTCTAAATTCTGAAATGCATTCTCCGTTTGCTATGAGTAAAACTTTATAAGATAAAATGCCATCTGTTCGTAAAAAATCTTCATTCATAACGAAGTAAGTGTAGGTGCCATTTGAACAATTTATGTTTAAGTCCTTTTCCAATAATTCTTTATTGCGAAAGCGGATAAATATTTTTAACTGCAAGTCATTACAGGCTGTGTTTGGTGGCAATAACCAATTAATCACTAAACGTTGCCCAATGGGGGGATTAAGTAGCTCTGGATCAGGGGTATTCACCACATAACTTGCGAGATTGCGTTTGCCTATATAATCGGTTTGCACCATCAACCCATTATGAGTACATCCAAATAACAGTAAAGGGAACAAAAGGAAGAGCAGATTTTTCATTTAAGATTTTTTAAGTTTTTACAAGAACATGTTCTGGAACTTTTAATTTGTGATAGGCTTGATACAAAATTCTTTCGGTTGTTTCCCAATCAAGGCAAGGGTCAGTAACAGATACTCCATATTTAAGAGTTTCTGTGATATTTTGGTTTCCTGAATACAAAAAACTCTCTGCCATTAAACCGCAAATACCATTATTTCCTTCAATATATTGATCAATAACTGAAGCCAAAACTTCTTGTTGCTTTACGATGTCACGTTTTGAGTTGTCGTGTGAACAGTCAATAATTAAACGTTGCATAACATCAAATCGTGAAAGTTCTAAAAGAGCATTGTTTACAGAATGAGGGTCATAATTACTTGCTAAATTAGAGCCTCGAAGCACTAGATGAGAATAATGATTTCCATAACTGGATATTAAATTCACCATGCCATTTTTTTCTAATCCTAAAAAGCGGTGTGCTTGCTTTGCTACGCGCATACCTTGAATGGCTATATCAATCGAGCCTTCTGGTGTATTTTTAAAGCCTATTGGCATTGGTAAATTTGAAGCTATTTGCCTATGTAAAGGTGATGAAGAAGTGCGAGCTCCAATGCACCCCCATGAGATCGTGTCAGAAAAATAAGGATAGGTAAAGGGGTCCAAAAATTCCGTTGCAATAGGAATTTGCAACTCTGCAATTTGTGTCAAAAGTTGGCGTGTTAAAGTTAAGCCATCTCCAATTTCAGAACTTTGGTTTAGGTAGGGGTCTGTGACATATCCTTTCCACCCAAAACTAGTCCTTGGCTTTTCATAATATA
The DNA here is from genome assembly GCA_000756735.1 of Candidatus Rubidus massiliensis. Lineage (GTDB taxonomy): Bacteria > Chlamydiota > Chlamydiia > Chlamydiales > Parachlamydiaceae > Rubidus > Rubidus massiliensis. The sequence goes on from CCSC01000001.1 coordinate 924,822, forward strand.
CTCGCATTAGAATAAAAAATGAGTCTTTTAAATTATTTGAAAGCTCTTTTAAGCGAACAGCATATTCTAAGGTAGCTTTCGGATCATGAATAGAACAAGGTCCTAAAATAACAATAAATTTAGAAGATTTATACGTTAAAATGTTTTGAATTTCTGTTTTAGAAGAGATAATAAATTCTTCTGCTTGTGTCGATAGAGGAAATTTTTCTCGAATAAAATTAGGACATGGTATAGACATAGTAATTTATGTTGAATGAATTATCTTATCAAATTAAATTCTTTTAACTTAAGACTAACACAACCTCTTTTTTAACGCATGAGTTTCTAATGTGTTTATCAAGTTATTATTTTAATCAAGAATTTAGCAAAGCAAAAGAAGAGTTAGAAACAATTTTTTCTATCAAATTTTCCTGCTATCTAGAATCAACGAAAGAACAAACTTATGAGTTTTCCTATACAGGAAAAAATTTAAAACTATCTTTTTCGAGCTATAACGTTGGGCTTTTTGCATTAAATAATTTAAAATTAGCGATAAAAGGTAAGAAAATTTTTTCTGTTTTAGGTCGACATGTTTCAGAAGTAGAAAATAAAATTCTGATGTTAAATGGCACATATCCAACTAAAGTTGAAGACAACCTCTTTATTTTTCTTCCCCCAATTTTTTGCTCATCCTTTGAAGAATTTGAAACTTTTTGCCTTAGGATTGTTGAGCTTGGCTATAACTCCATTATCTTTACCAAAGGCAAAGCAACAGAGATTGATAAAGACATTGATTTACAATGGATGGAAACGTTTAAAAAATTTGGTATTAAACTTTTTTTTAAATTTTTTAAAAAAAATGAAGAAAAAAATTTTGTAAACTGCTTTGATCCCTCAAATCTTTCGAATTTTTTATCAAAAGATTTTGTAAAGGGGGTTTTTTGGGAGGCTACTTCTAATTTTTCTGATGCTCATCAAAAGTATTTTTTAAATGATTGCACTTATCTAGACCTAATTAAAGATGAGATTTCATCATTACAAAATACAATACCTAAAAACATAGATATAATTTATCAAATTTCCATCGAACCTATAAAGGATATTATTGATGATTACTGGTTAAAACAACTTTGTTGTTTGACGAGTAAAAGGTGTACTGTAGCCTATTCCTGGTTTGAAGGCGATTTTTTAGAAGAATATAAATCTGAAAATTTTTTTATAAAATTTTGGAAATACAATCTTTACTCTCATCACTACAGATTTTATCCCCTTTTAAATACTGGGTCAATAAACCTTGGGGAAGGATTATGGCCAGTAATTAGAAAAAAAACTTACGAACTTGTGCACAAAAGTTTAAATAATGGATTAAAGGGGTTTATTGCCGTTAGTAATGGCTTTCCACAAAAGTATAGTTTTTTAGATTTTTCCTTATGGCTAAATGCGTGCGCTTCTTGGAAAAGCCCCAGTATAAATTATTTGTTTGATTTGTTAATTACAATTTTTAATGGGGATGCTGGTGATGACTTTGTGGGGTGGTTTGAAGAAGTAGAAAAGTATGTTTTAAAATTAAATTGGATAAAGTCTCTTCATTTTGAATCACAAAGGGAACAGATTTGCGTGGAAGAATATAAAATGCACGCAGAAATTATGGTTGTTAAACTAAAAGAATTAGAAAATAATTTAATTAAAATCCTCGATAAAAAGGAAAAAAACGACATTTACCATTATTTTACCTTCTTTAAAAAAGACGCTAAACGAATATTATTAAATTTTAGTCACTTTTTTCGTCTCCCGAACCAAAATTTTATAGAAGAAGAGGATAATCTCACTTCCTTTTGGTCTGAATTTAGTAGTTTGGACAAAAAAACATCGCAAGAAATCCGTTTTTTTGAAAAACCAAATATCGTCCAACAACCAATTGATCTAAAAAGTTACTTTTATAAGGCCCGCCTTTTTTGAACTAAAAGATTTCTTTAAGACAATGAGTTTTTAAGTTATTATTGATCAGATTAATTTATAAACTAAAATTAAAACAGATTAATTCAAAATTCATTTTTAGAGACTACTTTTTTTAAGTCAACAACCGTAAAAACTTATGATAAATCTGATTGAGCTTTTAAAAAATTGTAAAGATTTTCTTTGGGGCGTTCCCCTTTTACTTTTGCTTCTTGGAACGGGCCTTTATTTAACCTTTTTATTAAAAGGTGTTCAATTTAGATATCTCTTTTACGGAATAAAACAAGCTTTAACTTTTGAGAAAAATGATTCAAAAGGGGATATTCATCCATTTCAAGCTCTCATGACGTCTCTTGCTGGAGCTATTGGCACTGGAACTATTGTGGGTGTTGCTACGTCTATTGCAATTGGAGGTTTGGGCGCCATTTTTTGGATGTGGGTAACTGCAATTGTTGGTATGGCAACAAAGTATGCTGAATCCTTACTAGCTGTTAAATATCGTAAAGAAATTAATGGTGAAATGGCAGGTGGTCCTATGCAATACATGGAAGTTGGACTTGGTTGGAAAAAAGCTGCTATTTTTTTTGCTATTGTAGGGTCATTAGCGGCGCTGACTACCGGAAATTTAGTTCAGATGAATGCTATTTCAGATGCTATTAATCAAATAACTGAAGTCAATTCACTTTGGATTGGAATTTTTTTAGCTGCCCTTACCGGAATGGTTGTTATCGGTGGAGTAAAAAGCATTGGAAAAGTGGCAAGTGTTTTAGTGCCTATTATGGCTTTGTTTTACATGGCTGGTGGTTTGATCATTTTGATTTTGCACTACGATAAAATAGGAACTGTTTTCTTAAGCATTATGAAAGGAGCTTTTTCTGGACAAGCAGCTTTTGGTGGTTTTTCGGGAGCAACTTTAATGCTTGCTATTCAAATGGGAGTTTCAAGAGGTATATTTTCTAATGAAGCGGGCCTTGGTATATCTTCAATGGCCGCAGCTGCTGCAAAAACCGATTTACCGGGTAAACAAGCTTTAATTACTATGGTTGGTGCATTAATCTCGACCATTATCATTTGCACAATGACCGGGCTTGTTTTAGGTGTTACTGAAGTTTTAGGAAAATTCAATGAAAATGGTATTCCTTTAACGGGCGCTGCTATGGCGACTACTTCTTTTAACTATCTTTATGGTGGCAAATATATCGTTGCTATTGGTCTAATCTTTTTTGCATTTTCAACAGTCATTGCGTGGGGTTATTACGGAGAAAAATGCTTTGAATATCTGTTTGGCAGCCAAAGTATTCTATATTATAGAGTTTTGTTTGCTTGCATTGCAATACCTGGAGCTACAATGAAAATGGATATTGCATGGTATTTGGCTGACATAACAAATGCTTTGATGGTTATTCCAAATCTATTTGCTTTATTAGCTTTAGGTTCTGTTATCCATAAAGAAACAGAACATTTTGAACGCATCACATCACTTGAATCTGAACAAACATCTTTATCCATTGAGGTTTAAATTATGTCCTTAGGCTTTTTAGAAACTTTTGAATTTTTGCTGAATTGGACATATCATTTAGTTTGGGGACCAACTCTACTTATTTTATTAATGGGAATTGGTATTTATTTAACGGTCGCTTTAAAAGGATTACAGTTTCGGTATCTTCCTTATGCTTTAAAGCTTGTTTTTGGAAATAAAGAGAAAGAAGGCGTTGGTGATATAAGTCATTTTGAATCTTTAATGACAGCCCTTGCGGCAACCATTGGAATTGGAAATATTGCAGGCGTTGCCACTGCACTAGCCATAGGGGGGCTTGGCGCTTTATTTTGGATGTGGGTCACAGCTTTAATTGGAATGGCAGTCAAATACGCTGAAGCCATTTTGGCTGTAAAGTATCGCACGAAAGATGAAAAAGGGGAAATGTGTGGCGGTCCAATGTATTTCATAAAACATGGACTTGGTTGGAAAAAACTTTCCTTTAGTTTTGCATTACTTGGGGCTATTGGTGCTTTTGGTGGTGGAAATATGTTACAAGCCAATTCAGTAGCTGATGTAATGAAAACTATGTTTCATGTCGATCCTGCCGTTACTGGAGTAGTTGTTGCTGTATTATCTGGTTTAACACTACTAGGAGGAATTAAAAGTATTGGAAAGGTAGCAAGTTTGCTAGTGCCATTGATGGCAACTCTGTATATTGGTGGAGCTCTTTGCATAATTTTAGTTAATATCGATCAAGTGCCATTAGCTTTTTATAAAATATTTACCTATGCATTTACTGGACAAGCAGCTTTTGGAGGATTTGTTGGATCAACTTTAGCAACTGCGATTCAAGTTGGGATTAGTCGAGGAGTAATGACAAGTGAAGCGGGTCTTGGAACTGCGTCAATTGCTGCCGCTGCCGCAAAAACAGATTTGCCTGGAAGACAAGCGTTAGTTTCCATGACAGGTTGCTTTTTAGCAACGATTATTATGTGCACAGCAACAGGTCTTGTTCTAGCAGTAACGGATGCCTTTGGTTCTTTAGATGAGAATGGAAAGCTATTAAACGGTGCTTCAATGACTTTGCACGCTTTTCAATCTGTCTTTCCGTGGGGAGGTTATGTTGTAACAATCGGTTTGATTCTCTTTGCTTTTACGACACTTCTTGGCTGGGCCTATTACGGAGAAAAATGTATCGAATTTATCCTTGGGGAAAAATCAGTTATATTTTACCGCATCCTTTTTACCCTTATGATAATACCTGGAGCTGTTTTAGAATTAGATGTTGTCTGGAAAATATCAGACATTTGCAATGGGTTAATGGCATTTCCCAATCTAATCGGCATTATGGCTCTTTCACAAACAGTCATTCAAGAAACGAAATTATTTTTAAAAGTTTTAAATCGTGAATTAGTTAGTTCAATCGAATAAATGCTTAAAATATTATTTGTATTTATAATTAAAACTTAAAAGTTATTAATATTTTAGTTATACTTCTCTATTTTTAAATTAACTAAATTGGAATTATGGATAATACTACTATTATTAGTGGGAACACCCACCCTTTAACACCTTTTATTGCGCAAGTAGAGTCAAAAATTTTTCTTTCTAACCTTTCTGAAAATATTTATATAGACTTGGGCAAAATAGAACTTTTAAGCCAACGCTCTTTTGAATCTTTAAGAGTCAATCAATTATCTAGAAATTTAGATTTTATATTGGCAGGATATTTTACAAAGGAAACGGTTCGCGCAAATGTCAATAGTACAGGTATTAATCGAACGATTGAGGTAAAAAAGGAAGAGTGGAATTTTAGAGATGGTATTTTTTTCTATAACTTTTTGCAAAAAGAACCAAATTATTTAAAACTTGCCAAAGTTAAGCAAGTTTACTGGTTTATTTTTTCTTCCAAAAATGGAGGAACATTTGATTTTGTAGACTGTACGCCTGCCAAACTATTTACAAATCCAGATCCTGATATCCAAAAAGATCACTATATCTCCATTTTGTTAGAAGCTAACAAGGGTTCTTGCCAAGCACAATTGAAACTTATTGCAAAATATGAAAAAGAATTAAAGAGCAATCAATCAGACGTGACTAAGCAACAGTATATAAGATGGCTGCAAAAAGGCGCTGAGTTTGATGGTTCTTGTTGTTACAAGCTTTCTGAAATCTACGAAAAAGGGCAGATTACAGAAAAAGATGATGAATTAGCAAAATTGTATTTGACAATGGGGCTTACCTTTGAAAATAAAGAATGTCAACTTAAAGAAGCGGATTGTTTTGAAAGTGGTTCATTAGGTTATGATAAAGATATAGAAAAAGCCTATTACCTTTATAGCGAATTAGCCAAAAGCGGCTGTGCAGAACTAATTATCGCTGTGGAATAATTCTTAAAGGAGGTACTATAAAAAATACCTCTTTAACCTTGCAAGAAAGTTTTTTTAGGGCAGCCGCTGATAAAAATCATCCACACGCTCAACTAGAATTTGCATTGCTTTCTTTATCTCATGGTTTAAAAGAAACAGGCATTTATTATCTTCGTCAGTCTGTACGCAATGGTAATTACTTAGCCATGAGCAAACTCGCTGAACTTAAAGCTGATGAAGCTTTGGATTTATATGTTGAAATAGCCAATTCGAATCCAACATTAGCTGAAAACCATGAAATTAATCAGTATGGATTGCTACAAGGGATTATCTGTTTTAAATTAGGCTGTCATTATCAAGAAAATTCTCAGGACGAACAAGCACAATTTTATTTTAAAAAAGCTTCTTATCTGGGGTATTCAGAAGCAGATAAAAAGCTAACTTTACCAAAATATGCTCAATTCTTGTATGGAAGTGATGAAGACGATAGTCTTTTTAGTTAGTTTATTAAATTCTAGCAGCTGTTTATGAAATACAGCTGCTAAAATAATTAACTAAAATTTAGTTCAGAAAAAAGGGTTTTACTAAAATTAGCGCCCTGCCAATCCGTTAAAAAAACATCAATTCTTTCTAATGTGCGTTCGTGATCCTGTATCAGTTCACTAAAAAGTCTTTCTTTCAAAGTGATAGCGGGAAGTCCGATAGCTGAGCATTGGTCAAACTGTTCTAAATTTTGAACAGCTGCTACTAATATTTTTGTATTTAACTTATAATTTCTTGTCATATGAAACATCGTTTCTAAAACAGACCAAACATTTGGCTCTTCTTGTTGCATATGAGAAAGATAAGGAGCCACATATTTAGCTCCGGCAAGGGCGCAAAGCAAAGCTTGCCTTGTATTAAATATTGCCGTACCCATCGTATTGACTTTGTTTTCAGAAAGATCTTTTATGGCCTTTAATCCCTCTTCAGTGCATGGGATTTTTACAATGATATTAGGGGAAATTTCTTGCAGTCTAGTTCCTTGTAAACTCATTTCTTCAGCATGGGACGCTGTAACCTGAACAGTTACAGGGCCTGGCTGTATTTGTAAAATTCGCTCAATTATCTTTAATGGATCTTTAGTTTTTGATAATAACGTGGGATTTGTTGTCACACCCGTCATTATCCCTAACTTATTGACCTTTTGGATGAACTCTAAATTTACCGAATCGAGCCAAATTTCCATACTAAACCTTTCCTAAAGTTTTAAGTTTATCAGTAACTTCTTCTAGTTCTTTTTCTTGTTGATTCTGCTGTTCTTTTTGCTTTTCTATTAAAGCTTGCGGAGCACGCGCTATAAAATCTTCATTTAAAAGCTGATTTTTTAACTTTTCCAGGCTTTGTGTCAAACGAATCTTTTCTTTTTCGAGGCGTTGGATTTCTTTTTCTATTAATTCTTCTGGAATTGGAATAGATAAAGTTACATCTTGGATAACTCCCGTGGCACAAATACCTTTGACTTCTAGGTTAAAATAAATAGCTGTGATTTTTAACAATGCAAACAAAATATGTTGATTGGTCTGAATTAGGCTTTGTAATTTATTTTGACCGCCGGAAATATAAATATCTGTCGCAACGCCTGGAGGCAGTTTCATTTCTCCTCGAATGTTGCGAATAGTGTAAACAACAGATTCCATCAATTGAAAATCTTCCATCGTTTTTTCAGGTGCCATAAATGTACATACATTGGGATAGGGAGCTAACGCGCAAATGGGAGCTTTTAAGGCTTTGATTGCATCTTGAGTAAACGGATCTTGATTTTTGAGCGTTGTATTTTCTAATCGGTCTTTTAGCAGACCAAATATTTCTTCGGTAATAAAAGGTGCTATTGGATGAAGAAGGCGCATACTACTGCTTAAAATAATAGCTAAAATTTTTTGTTTATTTTTACGCTCTGCAAAACTTCCCGCTTTACCAAATAAAACAGGTTTTGCGATTTCTAAGTAATAGGCACAAAATTCTTTCCAGAAAAAATCATAAGATTTTAGAGCAGCTTGATCGAATTGATAATTTTCAAGAGATTTAAGTACTTCTTCAACGGTATTATTTAAAACAGTTAATATCCAATAATCTTCGAGCTTTAAGTTTAAGAAATCTAAACCCTCTTCAAATTCTTTCGGTGTTAACTTAGATAGGTTTTCTGATCCATCCAAATGTAGAAAACTAAAACGAGCCCCATTCCAAATTTTGTTTGCAAAATTCTTAAATTCTTCAAATTTTCTTCGCTCTAAATCTATTTCACGAGATTGATTAGCGCTAGAGCAAAGAGCCATTCGCATGGCATCGGTTCCATAATCTTTTATAATTTCTAAGGGGTCAATAACATTGCCTTTTGATTTAGACATTTTTTCCCACTTATGTTGAACATCAGAAGGAGGCATTTTTCCAAGGTCGTATGCCTGACGCTCTTCTTCACTAATATAAGTAATTCCACCACCTACATTATTGCGCCAGTAAGATTTTCCATAGATCAATCCATGCAAATAAACTTCAGGAAAGGGGAGTTTGCCAGTAGCTAATTCTCCCATAAACATCATACGGGCTACCCAAAAAAATAAAATATCATAACCGGTTACCAAGACAGAAGTTGGATAAAATTTTTGGAAATCGGGTGTATTTTCTGGCCAACCGAGTGTTGAAAATGGCCATAATCCAGAAGAAAACCATGTGTCTAATACGTCATTTTCTTGTACCCAATCATTTGGTGATTCTTTAACTTCTGGTGGAAGCCCTAATCCATCGTAGCAAATCATGATCTCAGGATTATCTTTATGATACCAAATTGGAATGCGATGTCCCCACCAAAGTTGACGACTAATACACCAATCTTGTAGATTATTAATCCAATGATAGTAAGTATTTTCCCAATTTTTGGGGATTAATCGCGTTTTTTCTTCCATAACAGCTTCTTTTAATTTTTCCGCAAAATCATCCATTTTGATGAACCATTGTTTGGACATAAAAGGCTCTATGACGGCTTTTGAGCGGTAAGATACACCAACTCTGTTAATGTGGGGTTCGATTTTTACTAAAAACCCAAGATGTCTCATCTCATCTACAGTAGCTTGGCGAGCTTCTTCCATACTAAGATTGCAAAACTTCCCTCCTTCTTCGTTAATTTTTCCATCAGGTGTCATGATGTTAATAAAGAGTAAATTATGCTTCATTCCCATTTGATAATCATTTGGGTCGTGAGCTGGAGTGATTTTTACCATACCTGTTCCAAAACTTGGATCAACTAAGTGATCGGCTATAATTGGAATCTCTCTATTGGTGAGAGGTTGAATCACCGTTTTTCCAATCCAACTAGCATAACGATCATCTTTTGGTGAAACTGCTATGGCTGTATCCCCGAGCATTGTTTCGGGTCTTGTTGTAGCAACTGTGACAAAATCACTTCCATCTTTTAATGGATATTTGAAATACCATAAAAAAGAAGCCCTTTCTTCATATTCAACTTCGTCATCGGCAAGAGCAGTTTGTGTTATTGTATCCCAGTTTACGAGGCGATACCCACGATAGATTTTTTTTGCATCGAATAGCTTTTTAAACATTACCCGGACGGCGCGATTATTTTGCTCATCCATTGTAAACATTTGTTTTGACCAATCACAAGAAGAACCAATACGTTTTAATTGATTAATAATATGATGTTGATTTTCTTCTTTCCATTTCCAAACATGCTCTAAAAACTCATCTCTTGCGAAATCTGTGCGTCTTTTGCCAGTGGTTTTTAATAAAAACTTTTCAACTACTGTTTGGGTGGCTATACCGGCATGATCAGTTCCGGGTATCCATAAGGCTTCAAAACCTTGCATCCTCTTCCAACGAATAAGGATATCCTGTAGGGTGTTGACTAAAGCATGACCCATGTGTAGTTTTCCAGTAACGTTCGGTGGGGGCATAACTATACAATAGGGAGGTTTGGTAGAGTTAGAATTTACTTTAAAAAAAGATCCCTCTTCCCATTTTTTTAACCATTTGGGTTCAACTGTTGTACAATCGTAAGCTTTAGCGAGCTCTGACATAAATTTTCCTTAAAAACGATTAGTTTGGTTCTGGTGAAAGATTATTATACTCTCTTTACACGGAATCTTCAATAAGCTTGTTACTTATCCGCTTGGGTCAATTCATACTTAAGGGAGGGTATTATTTGCTTAGCATACTTAGGGTAATATTTATTTAACCAAAGATCGATGCGACGAAGGATACGATTTAAATCCTCTTCTTGCTTTTGTAAAGATTTAATTTCATCATTAAACGTTATTTTACCGATATCTAGATGAAAAGGTCTTTCACCAATAAATCCAGTATTGACTAAAATATTATGATCCTTATCTAAAAGACCTCTCTTGTATTCAGAGCGATACATTCTCAATAAACTTTTTAGTAAGTCGACTGCTTCTGCTGCTTTATGATTATCTAATAATGATTTAAGGACGGTTTTTGTTTGCACTCCCTTTTTTTGTATCACAAAATAGCAATCATCTAAGGGCAGTGAATGGGAAAAACCAAATCTATCCGTAATCTTTATGATAGGAAAGTTGTTTTGTGTTTGTTCTAAATGTATGAATTCTAAAGCTGAATGATCTTTATCAATATTATAGCCAAGTTCATAGGCTTCAAAAATGCGCTTTATTTTAGATTGTTGCATTTTTCTGTGAGCTTTAAGATTCGGTTGTGTTCTAAAATAATCTAACCAAGATGGCTTTAAGTGGCCAAATTTAAAGATTTTTAACACATATTTATGGTCATAACTTAAAAATGATATAATCTGATTTCCTTGTCCTAAATAGCTAAAAGGATAATTAAAATTTTTTGCTATCTCTTCATTTAACCTTTTTTTTAAACTATAATTTTTGGGACCATTAAAAAAAAACTCATCAACATAATAGTGATTAGTATATAAGAATAAGCTCAAAATAATAATAAATAAAAAAAAGTATCGTTTTTTAAACATATAAAAATATTGATGGATAGATATTAAGGATAATAGATGGGCGCAATTATAACAAATCCTTCTCATTTAAAAACTCACATTGATCAAGAAAAGTTTTTTACTATAAATAATGGTTGTTGGAAACCTCTTGCTAAAGCTTTTGGTAAACTTCAACAAGTATTTTCATTCGATAATACCCTAAAAGAGATGATTGAATTACTTAAAAAATTAGAACAATTAACTCCAGATCAATTTATCCCCCTCCATAAACAAAATGCAGAATTATTAATTGAGCACATCGAATTACAAAAAGTTTATAGCAAATTTATAAAAAAAAATTCTTCCAAAATTATTAGTAATCCTCTTTGGATAAAATATAAATGTTTAAAATTAAGCTTAGCTGCCAGAGTACAAAATATTGGATATAATCAAGGAATTATTCTTAACAATGTTAAGAATTTTGCAAATGAAGAATTAGAACGAAGTTTACTAATAGACTTTGAAGAGTGGAAAGTAAACAATCACTTTGTGAAGAAAAAAAAAGTTACTTCTAAAAATTTAAAGCAATTAGCCAATCTTCCGGCCAAATTTATCTCTTTAATCTTTCGTTATCCTAACTTAAAACAATTATTTTATCTTTGGATTGAAGCTGGTAATTCGGGTCAAGTATTTGTTCAGTATCCAAGTTACTGCGAACTCGTTCATCAATCGAATATGATGGGAAGAAACGGCTATTATGGCGATTTTCTTCACATAGAAAATGTAAAAAACATTTTTCAAGACCTTCAATTGCGTATAGAATCCAAACTTGTCTCTATTTTAGATCTCAAGCAAAAAGTAAAATTGGAATATCAATATATTGTTTCCATCCAAGAAATCTTTGATGATTTCGCAGCAAGAAGCACCGCTATCGGTGGCAAATTTGAATTTTTTCCAGAAGAAGGGATATGTAATTACAATACGGTAAAGCAGGGTAGTTGGGATCCATCTATCAATGATTATCGAGTCATAGATCTTAAAGATCCTAAATTTTATAAAAGCTTAAAATGGCATGCAGAAATATCATTTGATAAAGCAAAAAAAAACTTTAGAGACTTAGATGGCAATAGTTTGCCACTTATAAAAGGGGATTGGATTTTTGCAATAGTTGGAAATAACAAACATAGTTCTTTGGATGAATTAGAAGGAACCCATGGCTATTTACAAATCGGTATTCCTAGCAAAAAAGGGTATAAAATCTACAGTCTTGGCAAATTTCCAGAAATTTATCCTAATAACACTTGGAATCGTGTAAAATTTTTAGTCAAAATCTATCCAGCTATTATTATGTGTCCTGATGAGAATATTTTTCATGCTGAAAGAGCCCAGGCATCTATCGCTGTAAATGTTTCAAAACAAGTAGCTTTAAAAAAAATAGAAAAATTAAGAACAGATTTACAAAATGTAAGACTTAAAAAGTTAGTCTTTCAAATTTTCGAAGCTAATTGTATCAAATGGGCGTTTACTTTCAGAGATGATATGACTAAGGAAGAAATTGCCATTTTATTTGGAGTGAGTTTATTAGAGTCTAATCCATCTGGCATGATGGGAAAAATATTTTCTTTCATTAGACAAAAGAAAGTAGATACTCAAAAAAAGATTTTGGATATGACAATGCGATTTTTAGGTGTAGAATCTGCTTTATTAGAAATAGAAGGTAATCAAGAAATAATTTCTGCAGCAAGTAGTACTAGCGCTTTTTCTCCGACCGGTATAGCCATACACCCTGGCAAAATTGTCAGTTACATGAAAGAAAAAGAAATTAAACTCTTGCGAAAAAGTATCTAACTATTAGAATTTGATTGGTTCAGGTTATAAAAAAATAGGGCGGAACACAAAATTCCGTCTATATTCTCAGAATTTTTGATTTTAGACTTAATTTCTTTGTAAGAAAGCTTTTCTGTTATAATTAATTCAGAGGGCTCTAAATGAATGGGGTGGGTTTCGTATATATTTTTAGCTAAGACAAATATTATTTTTTGTGAACTAAGTCCTGGATAAGGATAAGAACTTCCGATTATTTGAAAATCAGTAGCGCTAAAACCAGTTTCTTCAAGCAATTCTCTTTTCGCGCCTTCTTGTGGATTTTCTCCTTTTTCTAAAAACCCACCAGGACAACTTAACAAATACTTTTTTGTGGGATGTCGATATTCCTTTGTAAGTAAAAAATTTTCCTGATCAAAAGAGGGCAAAATAACCACAGCATCATTTTTTGCATTTAAGACAAAATAGTCATAGTTTAATTGATCTTCAAAAACTATTGTGTCTTTTGTAATGGTAACAAATTCAGAAAAAACGATTTTGCTAGCTGCTATTTTAGGTATAAATTTCTTCATGCCATTTTTCATTATTCTTTAAATCTAAATAATATTCATGTTTTTCAAAATCATTTAGGCAAAAATAAAAGAGTGCTAATTGTCTAAATAATTGCCTTTTTTCCCAGGTAAATGCTCTTTGCACCCATTTTTCGTTAAAATCTTTATCTAACGAATAATTGTGTCCAAATAAAGTCCATGATCTTGGAAAAGTTATATCTAGTAAACCAAATAAATGAATAAAAGCTATTTCCCTACCTTCTGTTAATAAAAGCCAACAACCGTAGAGGAAATGAAGGGGTGTTGATTCTTGATGTAAAACTTCTAATGAGTAGCTTTGAATAATTTGCTGCGCTAAATCAACCTTTTTTTGATAGAGTAAACCCCATATCATATGGTAATCAAGCCATATTTTTTGATCTTGAGCTAATGGCTGAACACGTAAATAATTATAAATAATATCTAACTGTTTAAATAATTTTTGATCGACACATTGCTCCATAATGGTTAACAAAATCCCAATGTCTAAATCATCGAGATTTTTTTCGTTTTCTAAAATGTGCTCAAGTTCTGTTTCTAGATATAAATCTTTTAAGCGTAAAAATAATATAGAAGGGATTTTTTCTAATTTGACTTTTGTTAAGGTTATTTGTGCAATTTGCTTAGCACCCATTTCACTTAATAATAAGACAGCCAATTTAAATATTTTATCAAATTCCAAATGTTTGGTATTTTCTAAAATTATTTCTTTTTCAACGTAAGGTTTATTTAGCCAAAAAGCTAAAAGTAAAGAGAAAAGAGTATTTTTAAAAAAGGGAGTTTCATTTTCATAATAGGAAAGAGGAATAAAATAAGGGACTTCCCAATGCTTTTGAATACTATTAAATAATTTTTGAAGATTTGTGGTTTCGGTAAGATTATGGACATGACGAGATACAAGTAGTGAAAACTGATAAGTAACTTTTCTATGGTAGCGAGAACTTTGTAAGGTTCGATAAAGAATTTGTTCATGCAAAATTGGTAAGAGAGGATGCTTTGGATATTTTCTAAGAGCTAAGTCAAAGCATTTAATTTCTTCATCATATTCTTTTAATGTTTGATAAACTAAAGCTTTTCCTAAATATTCTAGGGGGCCTCCAGGTGTTCGATGCAATTTCCCAAATTCCTCTAGAGCCTCTTCATAAAGTTGATTTTGCTTTTCTAAATCTTGTGTATCTTTGGCTTGTTCAAGTAAAGTGACTCCAGCTCTAAACATAGCTTCCCTACCTTCTGCCGTGCCCGGAAAAGAATACCCGATACGCCTATATTCACTTAAAGCCATGTGAAAATCTTTGTGAGCTAAAAAAGCGTCAGGAACTGCTAAGCAATTTACTTTCAAACTTTGGCTTCCTACAAAAACTTTTATGGGCTTGATTGTAAAATCAGCATCTCTTGCAAGCAAACCAATGTGAGTGCCAACTAACGGCAAATAGCTTATGTAAGAAAATTGTAAGATGTCATCTAAATAGAAATAGATATTGTTATCGATCTTTTCTATGGTCACTTTATAACTTTGATTTTTTTTCAAAAAAGTATCCGGTGCATTCATTACTTCAACTGTTGATCGAAGTAACTTAGTAGATTTAATTTTTTCAGAACTTAGCCATAAACAATACCCATCATTTAAATGCTCCCTTTCAGAAATTTCAGGAATACTTAATAGAAAACCGATCCCTTCCCCATTATCACCAAGGCAAACTTCAGTTTCTATCATAGTATTTTCTTGGAATGATTCTTTAGAAATCATTAAACTTACCCAATCTGAAGTTTCTGTACTTCTTGTAATAGCTATATGTTCCGCGATCAATACATTTTCTTGAAATTCCCAGTCTTTTTTAACTTCGATATTTAATTCAGTAATTTGAAACCATTCAGAACGTCCCTCTAAATAATTTTCTACATCTTGTATCAGCTCTTGAACGGTTCTATAGCGTTGTTTTGGATCGGGTTTCAAAGTTTTTAAAGTTATTGTAGATAAAACTTTGGGAACATCCCTATAAGGAGCCACTTCTGATGGGTCATATAAAACTTCTGTTTCTAAGTTTTTACGAAATTCAGTTAAGGTTTTGCCTCTATGAAAGGGGTATTTAAGAGTCAAAATTTGATAGAGAATTACCCCTAAGGCATAAATATCAGATTGTATCGATGCTGGTGCCCCATCGGCTCTTTCAGGTGCCATATAGGCAATTGTACCGACAACTTTTCCAATTTTTGTAATATGAGCGGAGACATCTTTAGCAGGTTCAATATCTTTTAAATCTTCTTCTTCAAAATGAATTGACTTTGCAAGTCCCCAATCTAAAATTAAAACTTCTCCATACTTTCCAACAATAATATTCTCAGGTTTTATATCTCGATGCAAAATATTTTTGGAATGGGCATAGGCTATAGCTTGGCAAACACTTAAAAAAATTCTTACTAAAGCTGGGATAGAAGAGGTGAGTTGTTCAATTTTATCGTCTTTGTGAGTGAGTTTTTTAGCTCTTTTAAAAATTTCTTTTAGAGTTAAGCCTTCCACAAAAGGCATAGTATAAAAAGGGATTTTTTTATCTTCATGAATATTGTAGATGGGAATGATCGTTGGATGAGTGAGCTGACTTGTTATTTTGGCTTCTCGTAAAAATCTTTTGTGAATGGGAGTGTGGTCTTGTAAATCTTCTCTTATTTGCTTTAAAGCAATCAATCTCGAACAATTTTTATCAAAAGCTAAAAAAACTTCCCCCATACCCCCTTTACCAATACTTTTAATAAGCTCATAGTTATCTCTTAATTGTGGGTTTGTTTTTGATGAACTAAAAGAACTACCACAATTAGGACAAAATTTGGGTATAATATCAGTTGTAAAATGAGTTTTACAAAAGAAACAATCTATGGTTGTCATTTTAAATTACTTTATTTAAGTCTTTTCAATAGGTCTTTTGCTTCGTCGGATGCAAAATTTACTATACAATTATGACCCAATTCTTCGTCATAATAAATGCCAAGAGGAGAAGAGTAAGAAAGTGCCATTTGACAATAAAGTGCATTGTTTCCATGTTCGTCTCTTTCTGGTAAAGTGTAGCGAAATCCACAATTTACCATACTTATGTTAGATAATTTCCAATATTTATAGGCATTTTGAATGGCAGATTGAATAGTCGCGCCTTTAACTTCAGATGGAATATTATCTTCAGTATACCAGACAAATTCATGTGGAGCTTTTTGCTTTAAGAACAAGTAGGCCATCTTTTTTTGACTATCAGATATTTTTGCAATATGAATAATTTTATAGATTTCTTGATCTGTCATAATAAATATTAAAGCTTAATAACAAGCTCTAGCTTTTGATTTAATTTGCAGTTATAGCGTTCTTTCCAACCTACTGGAGCTATGAGTATATATTGGGTGTTTCTTTGACAAAAACAATATATAGATGAATTATTTTTGACTTGAATAACTTTACATTCGTTGTCCAAAAAAATAAAATCATTTTTGCCCGATTCATTATATAATGCAACAGGTTTATCATTAGCTAAGGAAATAAGATAAGGAATTTTATGGGGTTTTAGTTTAGAAACATCAATTGGTGTTGTAATTACAGCATCATTTCCATCCCAAAATAATATGTCACCTCTAGCAATTTGTTGATCCTTAAACCAATTTTGATTCATTTCCAATACAAAGTAAGTTTTAAGTGGGGTCGTGGCACTATTTTTAATAAAAAATTGCACAGTTGGATTTGTATAATCAACCTCAGAAGTGAAATATTCCTCTTTTAGTAATTCAGGATGAGCTTGCAATTCACTCGATTGGATGAATAAACCTTTTTTATCAAAGAAACCAATTGATAAATTAATAAAGCAATTGTACATCCATATGGATTGATTTTGAAAAATTTGGTGAAACAAAAGACCTTGATTATAGGGCATAAATTTTACACCCATTAATCCAATTTTTTTTTCGTTAGGGGATATAGCGTGATTAATTTTAAATATCACAGGTTTTGTATTATCAACAAAAGAAGCCTGCCGAACCTTTATTGGTTTAGCTTCTAATGTAATTCCTATAAAAAGACAAAATTGAATAAGTAAAAATAAGTTTCTCATATTTCAGAAACATATTCTTTTAAGTATTTACCTGTAAAAGAATTTTTTTCTTGCATGATTTTTTCAGGAGTTCCTTCCGCTATGATATTGCCACCATATTCTCCAGCATCTGGGCCTAAATCTACGATATAATCTGCATTTTTAATTACATCCATATTATGTTCTATGACAATTACTGTATTGCCTTTATCAACAAGTTTATGGAGTACTTTTAGCAATTTATGAGTGTCATCACTATGTAATCCAGTAGTCGGTTCATCCAATAAATAAAGGGTTTTGCCAGTAGATCGTTTAGACAATTCTTTACTAAGTTTTATTCTTTGTGCTTCTCCACCTGATAGTGAGACCATTTCTTGCCCAAGTTTTAAATAGCCAAGGCCAACCGAAATGAGTGTATCAAGCGTTCTTACTATACTTGGATGATTTTCAAAGGTAATTTTCGCTTCATCGATCGTTAGATCAAGATATTGTCCAAAGTTTTTTCCTTTATAAATAATTTCAAGACTCGCTGGATTTAGCCTCAGGCCTTTGCAATCTTCACAGACCACTTTAACGGGTGGTAAAAAATGCATTTCAATTTTTTTATAACCCATCCCCCAACAACCTGTACACATACCTTTACGATGGTTATAACTAAAATGTTTTCCTTGTAATCCTTTGGCTCGAGCGGATGGGAGAGACGCAAAAAAATCTCTTAATTTAGCTAATATATCAGTATAAGTACCAACATCTGAGCGGACTGTATGACCAATTGGGTTTTGATCGATGGAAATTAATTTATCAAAAGAAGAAATGCCCGATACTATTCCATTAACAGTTTTTATGGAATCTTCTCTTCCTAACCCTTTGGAAACAGCTGGCGCGATTACTTTATGCATTAAACTTGATTTGCCAGATCCAGAAACTCCTGTAAAACAGGTAAATAAACCAACAGGAATTTTGACTGATACACTTTTTAAGTTGTGCGCTTTCGCTTTTTTTACAATTAAAGCCTCTTTTGTTGCTTTCCTTCTGGTTTTTGGGATTGGTATAGATAGTTGATGTGATAAATATTTTCCAGTAAGGGATTGAGGATCATGCATGATTTGTTTTAAATCGCCTCGTGCAGTAATATGTCCCCCATGCAATCCAGCTTGTGGTCCAAAATCTAAAATATAATCTGCTTTTTGAATGGTTAAGGGATCATGTTCTACCATTAATAAAGTGTTGCCAAGTTTTTTTAATTGATCTAAAGCTTGATTTAGGCGGTCATTATCTCTTGGATGCAAGCCAATAGTTGGTTCATCTAATACATAAAGAACACCTGTAAGGCCACTACCTAATTGTCGCGCTAGTCGAATTCTTTGGGTTTCACCTCCACTTAAAGTTGGTGCTTTTCGATCTAATGTTAAATATTGCAAACCTACTTCACATAAGAAATTTAAACGATTCTTTAATTGTATGAAAATTTCATTAAGAAGTTTCTCATCTTCTTTTTTTATGGCAATAGTCTCAATAAATTGGGAAGCTTGGTCTAAAGGTAGAGCACATAACTGACTAATATTTAAATTATTTATGGTAACGTTTCTAGCTAATGCATTTATTCTATCCCCATTACAAGTAAAACAGGTTATTTCATCTAGAAGAGGAATAATAAGCTCCTTTTTACTTCCAACTGCACTTTTGCCAGCTTTTGCTAAAGTGTTATTAATTCCAATCCAACGTAAACGCAAACCACTATCTGTTTCGTACCAATCTTCTGTTGAACCATTCATTAATAATTGCAATTGCTTGGACGAAAGCTCATTTAAAGGAATGTAGGGATCAATGTTATGCTTATTTAAAAAATTTCTAAAAAGATGGTAAGCTTCACCATAAGAATGATCCATCCAAAGATATTGCATAAGTCCTAAAATGGATCGATTCATAACTTCAGGAAATTGCGTTAGGTTTGCACCATATTGATATCCAAGTCCCAAGCAATCGTGACACATTCCTTCAGATGTGTTAAAAGCAAAAGACTGAGGGGTAATTTCTTTATAAGATTTACCTGTGCTTTCGACTGAAAAAGCCAAATTAAATAAAACATCTTCTTTTTCTCTCATAACAATTAATTGTCCATCGCCAATCGTGGATGCTTGTTCTACAGCTTCAAAAAGACGATTTTGAATCGAAGAAGATACTTTTAACCGATCGATCACCAAAAAAAGTTCATTTTTTTGTTTTTTGTTAAAAGGGATCTCTTCAATATTTTGGGACAATTCATAAAATTCGTTATTTAAACGGATTCGTAAATAACCTTGTTTACTTAATCTTGTGTAAATATCAGAAAATGATTCATTTTTTCGAATAGTAATCGGAGCTAAAATTTGTATTTTTTCACCCTCTTCGAAAGCTAAAATTTTTTCTACTACATAGTCTTTACTAATAGACTTAATGACTTCTTTTGTTTCTGGATCATGTGGAATCCCCACTCGAGCGTACAAAATTCGTAGATAATCGTAAATTTCTGTCATAGTTCCGATTGTACTTCTTGGATTACCAGCGTGATTTTTTTGTTCAATGGCAATGGCTGGTGATAAGCCTTCAACCTTACCAACTTTGGGTTTTGCCATTTGTTTTACGAATTGTCTAGCATAAGGGGATAAAGATTCGATGTATCGTCTTTGACCTTCGGCATAAATTGTTTCAAAAGCTAAAGATGTTTTGCCAGAACCAGATGGACCTGTAAATATAGTTATTTTGTCTCTTGGAATAGTAGCGCTGACACCTTTTAAGTTATTTTGTTCGGCATCAATGACTTGAATTTCTTGAATTTTTGTATTTTGAGCATTGCTTTGTTTATTTTTATTATGAATCGCAATAGCATGAGCAATTTTTTCTTCAAAGTTGTGCGTTAAAGCAGCTTTTACAGCATTACCAGTTGGCGTGTCTTGTTTTGAGATTTTTTCAGGTGTTCCAGTGGCGACTACTTGTCCGCCTCCTTTTCCACCTTCGGGACCAATATCGATTATCCAATCAGCTGTCTTTACGACATCCATATTATGTTCGATTACTAAAACTGTATTTCCTCTTTCAACAAGTTCGTGTAAAACTTGGAGCAAATGATTTATATCGTGAAAATGAAGACCTGTGGTTGGCTCATCTAAAATATATAATGTTTTTCCAGTGGATGGTCTAACAAGTTCCTTTGCAAGCTTTATTCTTTGCGCTTCTCCTCCAGATAAAGTGGTTGAAGATTGTCCTAGCTTTATGTAACCCATTCCAACTTTTTGTAAAGTTTCTAATTTGTGTTTAATAGATGGAATATTGGCAAAAAACTCAACAGCTTCATCGACTTCCATCTCTAAAACATCGTAGATATTTTTCCCTTTGTAATAGATTGAAAGTGTTTCTGAATCAAAACGTTTAAGTTTACATAAGGAACATTCGACCCAGGCGTCATCCATAAAATCCATATCAACTTTAACAAGTCCCATTCCTTCACATTGAGGGCATGAACCTTCTTTCACGTTAAAGCTAAATCTTCCAGGCTTATAACCTCTTGCTTGACTTTCAGGTAGTAAACAAAACAAATCTCTAATTTCATCGAGTACTTTTATATATGTGCCGGGATTGGAGCGTGGATTTCTACCAATTGGAGTTTGATCTATTCCAATGACTTTATCAATATTGTCAATTCCCTTTATTTCTTTATGTTTACCAACTTCATGTTCGCCTAGATGGAGATAATTAGATAGGACAGGGTATAAAATATCGGTAATAAGGGAAGATTTTCCAGAGCCTGAAACACCGGTTACGGCAATAAATACCCCAAGGGGAATTTTTACATTTATGTTTTTTAAGTTGTGGTGAGAAGCCCCTTTGATTTCAATGGCAAGTTTAGAGGCTTTTCGTCTTTTAGGAGGTATTTTAATTTGTTCTTTACCGGTTAAATATTTGGCTGTAATAGATTCTTCATTGTTTAAAAAAGAAGGTAGGTCACCATTATGAAGAATTTGCCCTCCTTTAAAGCCGGGTCCCGGGCCAAAATCGACGATACAATCTGCTTCCCAAATTGTTTCCTCGTCATGCTCAACAACGATTATTGTATTTCCGATGTCTCTTAAATGTTTTAAAGTTGTAATAAGCTTTTGATTATCGCGAGGGTGTAAACCAATAGACGGTTCATCCAATATATATGTGATACCAACAAGTCCAGAGCCAATTTGTGAGGCAAGTCTAACTCTTTGTGCTTCTCCACCAGACAAAGTTGGAGCTGTTCTATTTAACGTTAGATAATGTAAACCCACTTCTTTCAAAAAATGTAATCGATCTAAGATTTCTTTTAAGAGTTCTTCAGCAATTTGCATTTCTTGTTTTGAGAATGTTATTGTTTTAAAAAAGTCGTAACATTCTTCTATAGTTAAAGCGGCTATTTCAGCAATCCTCTTACCTCCAAGTGTTGCAGCTCTTGGATATGGTTTTAACTTTTCCCCATGGCATTCTGGGCATACTTGCTCTTTCATTAATTTTTGAAATTTTTTTCGATAAGATTCACTTTTAGCTTCAGCAAATCTACTGTGAGCTTCATATAAGACTCCTCGCCATTGCACATGATCTGACCATCTGGCATTGGTGATTGGATGTATGAATTGCATACGAGTCCATTTTTTTTCAGTGCCATATAAAAAAATATGTTTAGCTTTATCGGAGAGCTTTTTCCAAGGGGTGTGGACAGAAAAATGATAAAGATCGGCTAAATTATCATAAATATTTCCGTAACGTACTGTTTGATAGGAGCTCGCTATTGAACAACAATCTTGCGCTATGCTTAAATTTGGATCTATCACTTGGTTTAAATCGAATTCATTAATATTCCCAATTCCGTTACAGCGAGGACACATTCCTGAGGGACTATTAAACGAGAAATCGTGCGGTTCTAAAGAAGGATAAGATATGCCTGAAGTTGGGGAATAGGCAAACATTGAAAATAATTGTTGTTCATCTTTATCTAAGTCATAAACAATACAGACACCATTGCCTAATTGAAGTGCGGAAGTTAAGGCTTCAGTTATTCTTGAGAAATTTTCAGAATTTACAACCAATCGATCTATAACGACATCAACGTCGTGAGCCACATTACCATCTAAACTTATTTCATCAGATAAATTGATAAATTGACCATCAACTCTAGCTCTTAAAAAACCTTTTCGAATCAAATCTTCAAAATCTTCTTTAAATTCAGCTTTTTTACCACTGGCATAATTAAATAAAACGATGATTTTAGTGTTTTCAGGGTAATTTTGAACGGATTTAATGATTCTTTCGCGACTTTGTGGCAATACTGGTTCACCGCTTATAGGACAATGAGGAATCCCAACTCTTGCAAAAAGAACTCTTAAGTAATCATAAATCTCTGTCATAGTTCCAACAGTTGATCTAGGATTTCTTCCGGCAGTTTTTTGTTCAATAGAGATTGTTGGTGAGATACCTGAAGCATGTTCTAGATCAGGCTTAACCATGTCACCCATTTGTCTTCGAGCAAAAGTAGAAAGCGATTCTACATATCTTCTTTGCCCTTCCATATATAATGTGTCAAATGCCAAAGATGATTTACCAGAACCTGAAACCCCCGTAAAAACAATTAATTGATTTGGATTTAAGGTTAAATCCACAGATTTTAAATTGTGGACCTTTACTTTATTTAAAATAATTTTATGAGTATTCACTTTAGTTTTTATTAGGTAAAAGATATAGAAAGAGTTTAAAGATAATTTTATTTTATCATTAAAGATCTAGAAATTACAGTTTAAAATAATTATATTGAGAGTACTATTAAAACTCTACCCCCTTATTGATAAAACGTAAAAATTTAATTACCAGATACTTATGTTTATTAATTTAATTTACTGCTTACTATTTTTTATACCGGTCTTTAGCGAAGAGTCACCTGAAATCTGTTTTATTAAAAGCCAAGACTTTATCGAATTTACGGACGGAAAAAAAATTTGCGGGAATATAATCTACATTCCTCAATTAACTTTTTCCTTTGGTAATATCGATTTTTCCAAAGATCAGGTAAAAGAAATTCATTTTTTGCCAGATAATAAAGTGGCCTACATAACAAATCACGATTTACATTACGTTTCCTCAATCCAAGAAAATCAATTTATACTCTTCTCTACGAATCAAGAAAAAGAATTAAAAATACCGTTTAACACTCATTATATTAAAAACATCCAAATTGGGAATAATCAAAAAAGCTCTGAAAAAAAGCCCCTTTTTTTAGTAGAATTTACGAATGGTGATCAGTTACCAGTATTTCTTCATGGAGATTCCATCCATTTAAGTGATGATGACAAAGACTTAAGCATTTCTTTAAATACTCTATCCAATATAAAGCTTGGGAAAAGTAACAAAGTTTCTTTTTTTAAAAATAATTCCTCTCAAAAAATTATTTTTTCCTTTTTTAAAGAGCGTTTTATTAGTGTTACATTAGATACACAAACCCAATCGATTCGCTTACCTTGGAAGGAAATTCGACAACTTAAAAAAATTTATAAAAATGAAATAGATGAAGAAACGTTGCATAAGGGATTAGAGGAAACGACTTTTTCATTTTTAAATGAAATAGAACATTCTTTTTACAAAATACCTTTAAAGCTTTTTAAAGAGCCAAAAGCTATTTTTAACGATGAAATTTTTTCTAATACAGAAATTGCGTTTGAGGATTTTAAAGAGCTACTACAAAATTGGTCCATATCGAAGAAAGAAGTAAAAATAGACGATGTTGTAGAAAATTTTGATTTGAAAGAAGTTAAAGAAGAGGAATTAGAGGTAGATAGCCAGATTCATTTTTCTTAAAAAATTAAGAATTTAAGTATTTATGCTGCTTGTTCAAGATCTTCGTCGATCATAAAATATTCCCAAGTTTTATGTTTTACCCAATAATCTTGATTTAATATTTTTAAATTATTTCCTTTATCGTCTACTTCCCAAACTTCCAACTTATTCGTCCCAGGATTTATACTAAAACAAAAATGAACATCCTTGCCCTTTTTAGACCAATTTGTATCGGCAAAATGTATGGAATGAAACGATAAAGTTTTTTTATCTTCTTTTGATAAATGGTTAAACAATATTTGATCAAAAGCAAAAATTAATTTTTTTTGAACTTTTTTTTCACAATATATTTTCAAAGCTTGAACGACAAGATTCCTGAATTTAAAATAGGTAGTTTCTTGAATAAACTCTTCTCTTTTTAAATGACTCTTGGATCCGATATTTAACTGCTTCAATTCTTCTTGATAAATTTTGAAGAAATAATCCAAAATTTTTTGTTGTTTTTTTAAACTAATAAATGTCTCACTAATTAAATGAGATGATTCTAATAATTTTTCAAAAATTTCCTCGACTGTAATCGATTCATTATTAACAAGTCCTTTGTTGAACATTAAGGAACAAGCGTGCACACCTACAATTCTTAAGGGTATCGTTTTTGAAAATGGCTGAATTTTATCGAAAATGGTTATTTTTAATTGTTTATGCAAATCAATATAAATTTTTAGCAAATCTTTCGCATTCTTTATAGAATATGTTTTTATAACCGTTTTTGCCCGTTTATTAAAATAAGTGTTTAAGACTCTATAAGCATCATTACCGGTTTTTGTTAACCAAGGATATCCGCTGTTAGAATCTGAAAAATTCTCTTTAATTTTTTTTATAAAGGTTTTACTTTCAATGTACTGACAAAATTGTTTTAACAATTTTTTTGTTAAAGGATGATCATAACGCAAAGACTTTATAATTTTTATTAGCAAAGTTACAAAGGCTTCTTCGTTATCTATACGAACCCATTTCAAAAGGCTTTTTTGAAAATTGCGGTCGTAAAGAACAAAGCCACTATCAGCGTTATTATTTTGAATAAATGGATCGTAAAGATATTGAATTCTATCCATCAGTTTAGCATGAATATCTTCAACAATAATTTTAGGAAGATCCTTAAAATCTTCTGGGATATTTTGAATGGTAAATTGTAAGGCATGAAATAAAGCTTTTGAAAGGGCAGTTTTAAAATGACTATTATTTTCACCTTCGGCCATATTTGCTATAGCATTATTCCAAATTTGTAAAATAAATGGTGATGTATGAGATTCAAAAGCTGCAGTTGCCAACAAGAAGTTTTTGCATGTATGATGTTGTTCTTTGCAAGAACAAGCCGATATTTCTTTTAGCAAATCTTTAATTGTTAAAGAAAGAGTGTCACTTTCAATAAATTTATCTTTAAATCGTTTTTGAAAAAAAGTTTTAGGATTTTTAATATTTTGAATTTTAAAGCAATCTTTGAAATCAATTGAATCCCAAATAAATATGTTTTTATCTTTAATTTTGCCATCACTAGTTATTTGTATATATTGGTGAGGAATTCTAGAATCTGAACCTAGAAGATAAGGAAAGAAAATTTTTTTATCGCCTCTAGTACGAATCAATCTGTCATGAGTTAATAATTCAAAAATATCTTCTAAATAAAGATCGGGAGAATTATTAAGGACATATATAACTAAAGAATTTGCAAAACAAGATCCTTCTGAATATTGACGAAAATGTGAAAGAAAACCAGACAGCACAAAACGTTTTACATGAAAAGGTTTAATTTTTTTTTCTTCTTTGAGATTATAAGTTAATCTTATAATCATATTCATACTTTTTGTTATATGATTTAAATTAAAACGATCAAACTGATCTCTTACTCCTTGATTATTATAAAGTATTTTTAACCCTCGTCTAATATTTAAAAAATAATTTTTAGCTTTGTGATGTTCAAAGTCATTCAAAATGTAGGGTATTAAAGCCAAATTCAAGGAACCATTCTTAAGAATTAAAAATTTACTTATTTCAATTGGTATTAAAGTTTTTTTACAAATTCCTGGGTTTTGAATGTGAATTTCTTTGTGTTCAAGATAATGAGCTATAACTTTTTGAATACTTTTATAGGACAATTCTTCAAAATTTTTTTGAATTTTTTCTTTTAAGTTTTCTACATTATCTTCTTCTATTATCTTAATTTTATGATCGATTAAAGTAGTTAATTGACCTAAAATGGTTAGCAAAAGCAGTGGATTTTTCTGATAATATTCGCAAATCTTATTAACAACTTTTTGTTTCTTTTTAGATTTATTAATTAATTGATTTAGTAATGTTAGTTGATTATCAATTTTTTCTTTATAGGAGCTTATTTCATTTATAGGCATTATATCTATAATATGTGAAAAATTACTTGAAGAACTTTCTTCAGAATAGTTTTTTGTGATCTGATCCTGTGAAGTGGCAAAGATATTTTCAGATGTTGTAGGAAATTCACTATTCATAAATTTCTCAAAATATAATTTATTTTATATATATAATTTATTAAATAAATATAAAATTAAACTATGTCAAATAAATTATCTATTTTAGTAATACTATTTATGTTTTTTTTGAATTATAGAATTGCAATTATAAAAAAAATAAATAATTTTCTTAGAAAATATCTTCTTTAACAAATATATGGTGAATTTACAAAAGTGTTATATTTAACCTGGTAATCCAAAACCAAATGTTCTAGGTTTTGGATTCATTTGTTTTTCAACATCAAGTGGAGTCATTGTATATTTTTCTACAACTAACATTAAGGGAGGAGAGCGGATAGGTTGAAAGAGCCTTCCTTCTACAGTAACATATTGACCATTTGCTTGTGCATCCATGAACTTATTTCTAAGTTCCATATTTAAACCACGATTTAAAGGATTATGCTCTTCCACATATTGATTTTTTACTGGAATAATTGGATTTATAAGCATAAAGCGCGTGTTGTCCCCTGTTGAAACGAGCCATATATTATCGACGTCATGTTCGATAGTTCCTTGAACTTTTACTCGTATTTCTCGAATGCTAAGACCGATTAAACGCATGGTTGTGTCCATAGGCAAAAATTCAAATGTAACATAGGGCTTCCACCGAATTGAAATTTGCCCTTCTGTTTGTTGAACACTGACTTCTGCCACTCCATAAACTCTTGAAAAATACTTTATTATATCCCTTACGCAAGAGCCAAGACATGCACTGCTATACCACCAACGAATCACGACTGTTTCTACTTCAGCAAATAGACAAGAGGTACAAACTAAAAACAGCAAAATAAAATACTTGGTTGAAAATTGCATATTTTTTATACCTCTTTTTTAACACTATTTACTATTAGTTTATAAATTTGTCAAATTCCTAAATATTTTAATTTTTTAGTTTATGGATTGGAATCTAACTGTTATTGTGAAATTTAATAAGCTTTAAGTATTTTAAGTTTTACTTTGCATAAATCAAAGAATTTATCAAAGATTAGTTTTTAGGATATGTAGAACAATTACATTTAAACTTTGCTTGAACAGAGAAAATTTCTTTTAAGAGGCTTTAACGGAGTAACATGGCTAGAACTAAAATTATTTGTACAATCGGTCCTTCAGTGCAAAATTATGACAAGATTTGTGCCTTAATTGATGCAGGAATGAACGTTGCTAGATTAAATTTTAGCCATGGAACACACGACGAGCATCAAAGAGTGATTGACCTATTAAAATCCGCAAGAAGAGAAAAAAAAGTCCCTCTTGCCATAATGCTTGATACAAAAGGCCCAGAGATAAGAGTTGGAAAAATTAAAAATGGTTTTATAGATCTTCATAAAGGGCAAAAGTTATTTATTAGTGCAGAAAGAATCGAAGGGGACGATGAACAATTTTCCATTCATCCATCTGAAGTGATAAAAGATTTTAGAATTGGAACTAAAATCCTTTTTGATGATGGCTATATTTCATCGCACGTTATTAAGGTTTTGCCAGAAGGTGTTTGGATCGAAATCGATAACGGAGGCACTTTAAAATCAGGTAAAGGGGTAAATGTCCCTTATGCTAGCCTGAATTTGCCTGCCATTACAGATCAGGATATAGAAGATATTATATTTGGTTGCAAAAATGATGTTGATATTATCGCTGCCTCTTTTGTTAGATCGGCAAGTCATGTGCTTGTAATTAAAGACCTTCTAGCTGAACAAAAAAAATCAAATATATTAGTGCTTGCTAAAATTGAAAATAATGAGGGAGTACAAAATTTTGATCATATAATCCAGATAGCTGACGGAATCATGATAGCGCGAGGCGATTTGGGCGTGGAAGTACCTTTTAGCCAAGTTCCAAGCTTACAAAAAATGATGATTAGAAAATGTTATTTTGCAGGAAAATCATCAGTCACAGCCACTCAAATGCTAGAATCAATGATTAATAATCCAAGGCCTACAAGAGCGGAAGCGTCAGATGTAGCTAATGCTATTTATGATAGCACCTCAGCAGTCATGCTTTCTGGTGAAACAGCGGTTGGCAAATATCCATTAGAAACAGTTGCAACAATGAGAAGTATAATTGAAGAAGCTGAAAAAGAATTTAATTATACAGGCTTTTTTGAAAAGCAAGCTTCAATTGTTTATTTAGATGTGCCTTCATCGATTACATCAGCCGCGGTAAAAACAGCATATTCTTCCAACGCACAAACAATCTTTACTTGTACAAGTGGAGGTTCGACCGCTCGATCTCTTGCTCGTTTTAGACCAAAAATGCCGATCATTGCCTTAACGCATGATATAAAAACTTATAATCAATTAGCTTTAGCTTGGGGAGTTACACCAGTTTACAGTGAACCTTGCGCAACAATTAGTGAAGCTTTTGGAAAACTTAGCCAATTTGCTCTAGAACGTGAGCTATTGCACAATGGTGATTTGGTCGTTTTAACAGCTGGGACCCCATTTGGTATTTCTGGTACTACCAATATGATGATGGTAGAAAATATAGGAGAAGTCTTAGTTAGAGGCCATTCAGGAGTTGGAAAAAAAATTCACGGTAATATTGTATTAGTGTTTGATTCTGAATCTATAAAAACATACGAAATTAAAAATAAGATCATTGTCATTACAAAATGTGATGAGACATACATGCCTTTAATTCAAGAATCACTTGGTGTCATACTTCAAAACCAAATTGAAGATCTGGAGTCAGAACATGCCCTTATAGATTTAGCTAATAGATTTAATAAGCCTGCAATTATTCGAGCAGATACTGCCATGAAGGTGTTAAAAAATGGTCAATTAGTGACCTTAGACCCAGAAAAATCCCTTATCTACAAAGGGGTTGTATTAGATATTTGAAGAATATTTGGAAGATTTGGCAGTTCATTTTTCTTAAAAATTTGGTCAAGCACAAATTGGATGACGTTGAATGCAGAAACAACGATTGTACTAATCAAAGTAGTTAAAATAAAAGTTTGGGCAAACAAGATTGAAAAAACAAGCAAACTAATTGCTAATATATTTCCAGCTATTGCAACACAGGAGCGTTTAAATCGATTGGTGGCATTTTGTTGAATCACCATCCATCTTTTTTCTTTTCCTTGGCAATATTCTTGATAAGCTAAAGGATTATTATCAAATAAATGGTCTAATTGCGTCCATTCACTAACCTTTTTCTCTTTTTTTGTGATCACAACGTCTGTTTTTTGTTTCCAATAGATTATTTTATTTTTTATCTCAAGTTTGGTTGCGTCGTTTAAATTAGACCTATTTTTCCATTCCTGAAATAAAGCCGTTGCTTTGATGCGAATTTTTTTATTTTCCTCAATTTTATCTGAGTTATTTAATATGCCAAAAACACTTACAATGATACTCACTATGTTAGAATATTGAGTAAAAGTTGGGTTATCTTTCAAGAAACTAATCAAATCTATGTTATTTAAAAAACTAACTAAACTATTTATGCTTTCAACAGAGGTAACAACTCTTTCACCAAATTTTTTTTTGGAATTTTTCCAGACTACAGCTGCATTTTTATCAGGTTTTAGCCATTTGCTTATATTATCAACTATATCAAAGCTTGAAGATATCCCCAAAAATCCATTTACCAGTTGTTGTGCTTTAATTATTGGCTGAGGGACAGATTTTAAAACTTTATTAAGCAATTCAAAAATTGAAGAAGCAAGCTCACAAACATAATACATCCCTTCGTAGGAATTTAATAAATTGTTTGCTTGATCGGTTGTTAGGTAGGCTGCTTGGTAAGCTTTATTGCTAATAGGTTCAATCATAGTTCGCCAATTTTTAAGATGACTTTAGAAATATATAAAAAAAAATTTAAATTCAATTGGTAACTTACCTTAAGCTGTAATAATGAAAAGGCTTTCTATCCTATCTGCAAAGCTTTATAAAAGAAATTGGTTGGACAATGGAAAATTTGCTTACAGCAAATCTTGAGGTTAAGAAAATTAGATTTTTGTTAGGTGAGCGATTAGAGCAATAGCTGTAATAGCAGCAGTGTCTGTTCTTAAAATAGCTTTATTTAAATGAATTCCTTGAAAATCTTTTGATTTGAATTTTCTTAACTCTTCATCCGTAAATCCACTTTCTGGGCCAATAGCAATGACTATATTTGAACTAAGTTGGTTTTTTTGGATAAAATCGACTAATAAAGGCGCACTTGGATCTACATCACCATAAAAACATGTCGATTTAGGAAAATCTAAGGATTGATTGTGAATAGTAATTCTTGGAAGAAAAAGTCTTCCACTTTGTTTAGCAGCCGCTATACTCAAATAAGTTAGTCGTTTTAGTTGATGTTCACTCAGTTCCTTTCGATCACTTTTTTGTGTAGCTATTAAGCAAATATCTGTTACACCAAGTTCTGTGCATTTTTCAACGATATTGTCCAGCCGATTAGGTTTTGGAATTGATTGTAGTAGCGTAATTTTTAATTTTTGAGGAGCGCTTACAAATCGATCTTTTATAATCAATGAGGCTTGTTTTTTTTCTATAGCAACTATTTCAGCTATAGCTAACACACCATTACCATTAATAATTTCTACTTGATCTCCAACTTTGTTGCGCATGACACGTACAAGGTGGTGATATTCTTCATCTTTTATGATAATAGATTCATTTTTTTGCAACGAATGAACTAAAAAAAATCTTTCTGCTGGCATTAACTTCTAATTTTGATTTGGTTATTTTCAATATATGCATCTAAAATTAGAGGCTCATTGGGTGCGGTAAATAAAGCTATTTTATGCATATAAAATTTGAAACGATTTCTCAACATAAGCTCATAGCTTTTTTGCATTTGAGCCGATGAAATAAAATTTTGGAAAGGAATTTTTTCTTTCATATAGGCAACATACGTATCTTCAAGTTGCTTTGGATTAATAATTTCTAAAGTCCACAATAAATTTTCACTTTCATTATTGGGAGCTGCAACCACAACGATTTGTAAGTTTTCTTTTACTATTTCTAAAAATAAGCGACTGACTTCGTAAACATATAATGGTTTGGTAAAGATTGTAATGCCATTTTTTTGTTCAATATTTTGTCCTTTAAGGATGTGCAGATTATCAGGATTTAATGAATCTATGTTTTTTAAAGGATAGAAAATTTGAATTGGTATAGCCATTTTTATGGGTAAATATTCTTTTCTTAAAAAATCAATGCGTAAGTTTTGGGCATCAGGGTCATTTATTTCTTCTAAAGCGTTGTTATGAAAGGGGATCGGAATTTCTTTCCAATTTAACGGAATTAGAAAGCTTAATTCATCCTCTTGAACATTAAAGGGTGATTCCGTAATAGCGTCTAAATCAGCTTGCGTTATGTCATTTAAATCAAAACTTAACTCAAAACCTTTGAGCTTTAAATGTTGTAATTCTTCTTCTGGACCACTCATCGTTTGTAAAAGTTTTTGAGGCCAAATATCGAGATATTCATACCCCAAAGGAGCGTCTCCGGCAGGTGTTAAAATAGTTATTGGAATTTTACAGGTTACTAATTTGCTAAAACGTAATATATATTCATTGTGAGTTACACTTGTTAAGTGATGGCCTAAGTCAATAGCAGGATTTAAACTCACTAAATTTTTTTTATTGATTTGTAAAACCCAATCTTCTCGATCAATATTTGAGGCGTCAATTAAAACTTCTAAGTCACCCGGTTCTAATTCGTGTATAATATCTTTTGAACCGGTTAATGTTAATGCAATCCTTTTACGTAAAATTCCATTGGGAAGAAGTCCATCGATTGTTTTATCGGCTGGAAGATTTACGATACGAATAGGGACGCCTGGAATTGTTTTTGTGTCGCTTATTGAATGATTTACAAAAAACCAAATTAATAGTGCGGCTAATATCGAAATTGCCTTCCGTGGCCAATTTTGTAAAAAAAAACGATAAACTATTTGTTCCATAACTTTAAGCGTCCTATGGCATCATAATTTTGCTGAATTGTAAAGATGCTGCGTATAATTCCTTTAAAGCGATCAATTTTAATGCCACGTGTCATTATGCCGTCTCTTGCTATTGAGACTTTACCAGTTTCTTCTGAAACAACAATAATTAAAGCGTCTGTAACTTGACTTGTCCCAAGTCCTGCTCTATGACGTGTTCCCATCGATTTAGAAATTTGAGAGCTATCATCGGCTAAGGGTAAAATAGTCGCAGCAGATAGGATAGTCGTACCTCTTATAATTACAGCTCCATCATGTAGTGGAGTACTAGTCACAAAAATAGATTCTAATAATTCTGGTGAAAATTGGGCGTTTAGGATAACAGCTTTGTTAGCATATTCATCTAATGGATCTTGATTTTCTAATACAATTAACGCACCAAGTCTTTTTTCTGCCATGCGATAAACAGATTGGGCAATACTGTCTAAAAATTTATCGAATTCCGTTATTTCTCGATATTTTTTTCCTTTAAGACTTAATTTTGATAAAGCTAATCTTAATTCTGGTTGAAAAATAACGAGCACTGCAATGACCGCAAAGTTAACGAAATAAAGCATTAATTTTTGCACGACCGGAAAATGAAACCATTTTGAAACGACGTATAAAAGAGAAAAGGCAATTAAACCAAAAACCAAATCCATGGCACGTGTGTTCCAAAAAAATGAAAGCAAATAATTAATTGTTACTGCAATAATAACAATTTCAAATGTAGGAATAATAAATTGGAACACAGAACCTTTTAAATATTAAATAGTTAATTTTCCACTTTTCAATAAATCAATCACTCTTTTATGTTCAAGAACATCATGTACCCTAATGATATCTACACCTGAAAGAATTGCAATTGTGTTAATGGCTATAGTTGCGGACAAAAGATCGTTTGTATTGCAGTTTAAAACTTTACGCATAAAGGATTTACGAGAAATTCCCAATAAAAGAGGAAAACCTAACTCTTTCAGTTGCCGCAGATTTTGTATAATTGCAAAATTATCTTCAACAGTTTTTCCAAAACCAATTCCCGGATCTAGATAAACTTTATTTACATCAATTTGAAGAGTTTGTAAATATTCTATTTTGTTTTTAAACCAGGTCATTAAGGTAGGAATAATTCCATCAGGATAATGGGGATTGATCTGCATAGTTAAAGGGTCATCTTTCATGTGCATGACGCAGATCGGTATATTTGCCTGTTTTGCAAGCTGGCACATTTCAACATCACTAAAACCTGTGACGTCATTTATAAAATTTACACCAGCTTTTATGGCCTCTTTTACCACTTGCGGTTTTTTGCTATCTATAGATATAGCTATATCACTTTCATTTCTTAAAAGCTCAATCAAGGGGATGACCCGATTAAGCTCTTCATCTACGTCAATTGGTAATGAGCCAGGTCTTGTTGATTCTCCTCCAATATCGATTATATCAGCTCCATCTAGGATCATTTTTCTGGCTATTTCTAAAGAATTTTTAACAGAAAAAGAGCGACTTTTTTCATAAAAAGAATCGGGGGTAACATTGATGATTCCCATTATTTTAGTCACGAGTTATCTCCTAATAAAGATAATTACAAAAGGTAAAGGCTAAAAGTTTACCATTTTAAAGCATTAGAATAAATACACTTCCAATCAATAAGATTGATTTTTTTAAAGAAAAAAATTAATTTACTTTCATCATCTGCCAACATAGATATTTATCAAAGGTTATAGTCTCAAAATGCATAGATTTTGGTATCTAAAACTAATAACTGGCACTTTACTATTGGAAGAAATATGAATGTAGAAATTTTAGCACGCTTACAATTCGCCTTAACAATTATGTTTCACTACATCTATCCTCCTTTAAGCATTGGTATAGGTTTAATCTTAGTTATTATCGAAGGGATGTATTTAAAAACTAAAGATAAAAAATATGAAACGTTAGCTCATTTTTGGACTAAAATTTTTGCATTGACTTTTGCTATAGGTGTTGCGACCGGCATTGTAATGGAGTTTGAGTTCGGCACAAACTGGGCAACGTATTCCCGCTATGTTGGGGATATTTTTGGAAGTGCATTAGCAGCAGAAGGTGTATTTGCATTCTTTTTAGAATCAGGCTTTTTAGCCATATTGCTTTTTGGTTGGACAAGAGTACATCCAAAGACCCATTTTTTTGCGACATTAATGGTTTGCTTAGGAGCTCATTTTAGTGCTATTTGGATAGTAGTTGCTAATTCATGGATGCAAATTCCTATGGGATACAAAATTGTCGGAGAAGGTATTTATGCAAGAGCTGAAATTACAGATTTTTGGTTAATCGTTTTAAATACTCCATCTCTTGTACGTTTAGCTCATACAGTAGTTGGATGTTGGTTAGCAGGATCTTTTTTAGCAATAAGCGTTGGCGCTTATTATTTATTAAAAAAAATACATATTCCTTTTGCTAAAATCTCATTAAAAGTTGGCTTATGGATATCAGCTATATCATTAGTGCTTCAAGTTTTTTTAGGTCATATGAGTGCAGTAATTGTTTCCGAATATCAACCAGCCAAACTTGCAGCTTTCGAAGGCATTTATAAAACAGAAAATGGAGCTGGTATTGCTCTTTGGGGAATACCAAATAGTGAGACAAAACAACTAGATTATGCCTTACGTGTACCGACTGTTTTAAGTTTGCTGGCAAAAGGGGAACAGAATGCTCAAATTACGGGGCTCGACGCTTTTCCAGAAAAAGATTGGCCGAGGGTTTCTGTAGTATTTCAAACCTATCATCTTATGCTTTACATGTGGGGAGCAATGGTTTTTGCCACACTATTAGCAATCATTTCATGGAGAAATGGGATGCTCTTTAAAAATAAAATCATCCTTTGGTTTCTCATTTTTTCTGTACTATTTCCTCAAATAGCTAACCAAGCCGGATGGGTTTCTGCAGAAGTTGGGCGCTATCCATGGATTGTATATAATCTATTAAGAATTTCAGATGGCCTTTCTAAAACGGTTACCGCTAATCAGGTATTGGGTTCTATTATTATGTTTGGTGTTGTATATATCCTTTTATTTATCCTCTTTATTTATTTGCTCAACGAAAAAATAAAAACCGGTCCAGATGATGAAGAAACAGCTACACCATATCACTATTATCAACCAGCAGCAGCTAAGGAGTTAACCAAAAATGAGCCTACATGATCAATTAGCCTTCATATGGTTTACAGTTTTTGTAATACTTCTTACCGGTTATGCCATTTTAGATGGATTTGATTTAGGGGTAGGAATGCTCCATTTATTTGTAAAAGATGATAAAGAAAGAAGAATAGTTTTGAATTCTATTGGACCTGTTTGGGACGGTAATGGAGTGTGGCTAGTAACTGCAGGCGGTGCATTATTTGCAGGATTTCCAGAAGTTTATGCTACAATTTGTTCCTCTTTTTATATTCCAATCATGATTTTATTAAGCGGTCTAATTTTTCGCGCCGTTGCTATAGAATTTAGAAGTAAACAGCCTATGTATTGGTGGAGGCAAACTTTTGATGTATTCTTTTTTATTTCAGGAGTAATTATCTCTCTTACTTTAGGAATTGCCATGGGGAATTTAATAAGGGGAATACCTTTGGATAAACATGGTGAATTTAGTGGTACATTTATGGAATTAATGAACCCCTACTCTTTATTGATAGGAATAATGACTGTTGCATTATTTGCTATGCATGGCTCCATTTACTTAGTCATGAAAACCGATAATGAATTGCATGATAAATTAAGAGAAAAGGTTAATCCTAGCATCATTTTTTTTATTATGACCTATGCCATAGCGACTGTTGCTACCTTAATTTACATGCCTCATATGGCAAATGCTATTAAAGAAAGGCCAGTTTTTTTTATTGTTGCAATCATTAATTTTTTAGCCATAGCAAATATCCCTCGTGAAATACATCACGGTAGAGATGGATGGGCCTTTATTTCATCTTGCATCAATATCATTTGTTTGCTTGCTTTATATGGCGTTGGGACCTATCCAAATGTTGTTCGCAATACGTTAGATCCAGATAATTATAGTTTGACTGTTTACAATTCGGCGTCTTCTGAAAAAACGCTTGGTATTTTGCTCATTATAGCGGTTATTGGAGTGCCTCTTGTTATTTCGTATACTATTGCTATCTATCGTATATTTAGAGGAAAAGTCCGTTTAGATAAAACCAGTTACTAATATTTTTAAACAAAACGTTAAAAAATAAATTTGCGAGGAACTAGTATTTTTGCAGTAAACTAAATTTAATTGCTTAAACTGATACGAGCGTTTAAAAATATAAAAAAAATTATTCTTTTTTAAGAATAATTTAATTTGATGGAGTGAATCTTTCGTTTAAATCGATATAATCTTCTTCACTAATGATTCCCAAAGCGTTTTTTGCCTCAGACATTATAAAAAAAGTGCCACATATTACTATTAGTTCTTTTTCTTTGGCAAAAGAATAAGCTTGTTTAATGGCTTCATCAATAGAGCTATAATCATAACCTATTTTTCCATGTTTTTGAAAAAATTTTGTCTTTAGCTCTAAACGGGAAGCTCCTCTTCCATTTTTAGCTTCAACAAAATAAACATTTATATTTTCTTTAGCGATTAATTCTAAAATCTGATCAATGTCTTTATTTTTTGATAATCCCACAATTAAATGATAGGATTGATCTGGAAACTTATTCTTTAATGCTTCAAATAAAGCTTTTATTCCATCAGGATTATGCCCAACATCTAAAATAAAAGTAGCTAAAGGATAAAGATTGGAAGAAATTTTTTGTAATCGGCATAGAGGCATAGCCATTAAACCATGTGAAATAGCTTCTCGGGTTAAAGGTAGATACTTCATTGCAAGTTGAGCTGTTGCATTATTTTCTTCTAGATATGTTCTAAAAGACCCTTCAACTTGATGTAAAGGGGCGTTATATTTTTTTGCAATAGGGGTAATTATTGCAGAAGAAACATTTTTGCCGATAATAATTGGAGTGTTCTCTTTAATAATCCCAGCTTTTTCTAGTGTAATTTCCTCAATTGTGTTGCCAAGTATTTCGCAATGATCTTTACCAATCGATGTAATAATTGTAAGAATGGGTTTAGAAATGTTTGTTGCATCCAAACGACCCCCAAGACCTGTTTCTAAAACAACATAATCAACTTTATGGAAGGCAAAATGCAATAGAGCTAGAATAAAGGTTACTTCAAAAAAAGTAGCCGTGATCTGATTTTCTTCGATAAGTGAAAAAAGTTTATTTAAATGGCTTTCAACTTCAGACTCTGAAATCATATGTCCATTTATTTGGATTCTCTCTCTAAATGTGGAAATATGGGGAGAAGTAAATAATCCAGTTTTATAACCATCGTATTCTAAAGCTTTAGCGATTTTTGTACAGACAGAGCCTTTGCCATTTGTACCTGCTACATGAATAATTTTAAGATCTTTTAGAGGGTTTTGGCATAAATCATTTAATAATAAAGGGTTTTTTAAACCCAATTTAACCCCACCAAAAAGATTTAATGAAAATAATTTTTTAAGCAAATAATGATAAGTGGACATTCACTTTAGATTTTGTTGAAAATGGTTAAAAAGCGTCATGAAAGTCTTCTCATCAACCCATGAACAACCCAATTGTAAATCCGGTTTTATACTTCCATGAAAATCTGATCCACCGGTTGCTATAAGATTTTTCTTTTCAGCAATTTTTAAAAAACGGCTATTTTTTTCTGGTGGAAATTTAGCGTAATAACATTCTATACCATCAAAAGGCAGTTCTAACAATTCATTAAGAAGTTTACCTTTATTTAATAGATGCGGATGAGCAATTACTGCAAGACCTTTACATTGGTGAATAACGTTAATGGTTTCTTCAACTGTAAAAGATTGTCCGGGTGCAAAACATGATTGTCCTTCCCCAAGATATAGCTTAAACGCTTCATTAATCGTTTTAACATATCCTTTTTTCATCATAACTAATGCAATATGTGGCCGACCAATGGTTTGCTTATTTTTTACTTGAACGTTCTTAAGCACTGTTGTTATTTCTTCTTCTGTAATAGGCAAACCTTTTTTTGTGAGTTTATCTAAAATTTCTTTATTTCTAAGCGATCGTCTTTCATGATGCTTACGGCAAAAGTCTAGTAGGTGCGGATTTTCGTTATCAAATGAATAACCTAAAATATGAACGCTTTCTTTTTTTTGCATACATGAGAATTCAGCTCCAGGTATAACTTTGATATCGAATTCCTTTGCAAAAGTAGACATTTCGTGAAAAGCTTCCACTGAATCATGATCAGTTATAGAAAAACCTTTTAAGCCAATGTCATTTGCCATTGTTATTAATTCTTTAGGTGTTAAAGTGCCGTCAGAATAAGTGCTATGACAATGTATATCTGCTTTAAAACTCATAAGTACTCACTTGTATGGGACATATAGAATTTCGCTTTCAAGATGAATTCCAGTTTCTTCATAAACCTTATCTTTAATTGCTTGGATTAATTTTAAAACATCTGTAGAACTGGCATTACTTTCATTGATAATAAAATTTGCATGTTTTAACGATACACATGCTTCACCAACTTTAAAACCTTTTAATCCAACCTTTTCTATTAAAGCGCCAGCAAAGTTGTTTTTGGGATTTCTAAAAGCACAACCAGCGGACTTTTCAGAGTAAGGTTGTGTTTTTTTTCTATAATCAATTAATTTAAGTTGTCGATTACGAGCTTCATTTGAAAATCGTAAGCTAAAAATCACAGATACTATAACCCCTCTTAATTCTTGAAAAATCGATTTACGATAAGAAAAGTTTATTTGATCAAAAGTATATTCCTGTAAAAGACCATTTTCATGTAAGTAAAGAACTTTTTCAACTGTAAAACTAACTTCTTGTCCATTAGCCCCAGCATTCATAAAAATAGCTCCACCCACACTTCCAGGTATTCCCGAAGCAAACTCTAAGCCACTCCAACCAAGACGGCTCAATTTATTCCCAAGTAAAGAAAAACTATAACCTGCACCTACACTAAAACGACCCTCTCCCAAATCTTGAAAGAAATCAATTTTATTCAAGATTACTACACCATTAAAACCTCTATCATCAAAAAGTGTATTAGAGCCCTTTCCTAAAACAAAAAATGGGAAATTGTAAATTTTGCAAAGAGATAATGCTTTTTTTAATGTTTGTTCATCATAAACTGCAATAAAATATTTCGCATTACCCCCAATCTTAAAAGTAGTGTATTGTTTCAAAGAAATGTTTTTTTCAAAATCGGATAATTCGTCTATTTCAAGCATTCTATTAAAGGTGTTAGAGGGCGCTTAAATGGTAAATCTTTATTTTCTTTAAGCTGTAAAGAT
Organism: Candidatus Rubidus massiliensis; assembly: GCA_000756735.1. GTDB lineage: Bacteria > Chlamydiota > Chlamydiia > Chlamydiales > Parachlamydiaceae > Rubidus > Rubidus massiliensis. Next base: position 964,700 of record CCSC01000001.1, read on the forward strand.
ATTAGGTCTCATCTTTTCCTTCTACATTTTTATAAATAGTATCTAACAAGGCGTTAACAAATTTTGCACCTTCTGGAGAGGCAAATTTTTTTGCAAGTCTAATACCTTCGCTTATAGCTACTTTGGGAGGAATTTCATTTTCAATAAAAAGTTCATATAAAGATAAACGCAAAACGTTTCTCTCAACACTTTGAATTCTTTCGAAATTATAAGCTGTCGAAGCATCTGCTATTTTTTGATCCAGCTCTGGTAATGCAGCTAATATTTTATCTGCTTTGACTTGCGCTTCTCTAACAGTTTTTTTGGTTACTTCAACTTCTTTCATCAATATTTCTATCATATCTTCAGGATTTGATCGACCAATATCGTAACTGTAAAGAAGTTGTAATACAATTTCTCTAAATTTGGGTTGTGGAACAGCCATGTTTGCCTTGCATTAAGTTAAAATTATTAAGTTGGCCTTGATGGTAAAATTGTAAAGTGTCTATCTGCTTCATCTCATATGTAATATTTAAGATAAATAGTAGAAATAGCTTTATTGTTTCCAATCTTTTTGAGCTATTCCTTTTTAAGACTTTAAGTTATTCACTTTCCGATTCAAGGATATAATAAAAAATGAATGATTAATATTATGCATTTCTTTAATAGAAAACTTTTAAAGAAAGGATATAGTTTATAAATCTGGATTTAAGAGATTGAGATAGTTAAATATTCAACCCACAAAATGAACCCTTAAGTTTTAAGGGGTATAGTATAATTCTATTCGTTTTTTTTTGCTAAAATATTATAAGGAAATTTCTTAAAGTAAGGAAATTTATGGCATTTGATTTAGATTATATTAAAAAAAGTTATCATAAATATTCTCAAAAACTTCAACAAGTTAAAAAAAATCTTCTTAAACCCCTTACCTTAACAGAAAAAATTTTGTATGGGCATTTAGCGAATGACTATACAGTTGAACCCAAAAGAGGGGAAACTTACGAAGAATTTAATCCTGATAGAGTAGCTATGCAAGATGCTACGGCTCAAATGGCCTTACTACAATTTGCTACAGCCAACAAATTAAAAACGGCAGTTCCAACAACTGTTCATTGCGATCACTTAATTCAAGCCGAATTTGGAGCTAAGCCTGATTTAGAAAAAGCTGCCATTGATAGCTCAGAAGTTTTCGATTTTTTACAAAGTATTTCGAATAAATATGGAATAGGTTTTTGGAAGCCTGGTGCTGGAATCATTCACCAAGTCCTTTTAGAAAATTATGCTTTTCCAGGTGGTTTAATGATTGGAACAGACTCTCACACCCCTAATGCTGGCGGACTTGGAATGTTGGCAATAGGAGTTGGAGGAGCTGATGCAGTCGATGTAATGGCCGGTATGCCTTGGGAACTTAAGTGGCCAAAAATTATAGGGGTTCATCTAACAGGCAGATTAAATGGATGGACAAGTGCAAAAGACGTTATTTTAAAACTCGCGGGTATTTTAACTGTTAAAGGAGGAACTGGCGCTGTAATTGAATATTTTGGAGAAGGTGCTAAAACAATTTCTTGTACTGGAAAAGCGACGATTTGCAACATGGGTGCAGAAATTGGAGCTACAACCTCTGTCTTTCCTTATGATAACAAAATGGAAGAATATTTAGTCGCCACTAATCGTAAAGAAATTGTCTCTATCTTAAATACATTTAAAAACGATTTACAAGCGGATAAAGAGATAACCGCAGATCCTTCTAAATATTATGATCAAATTATTGAAATAGATTTAACCACCCTTGAACCCCACATTAATGGACCATATTCACCAGATAAAGCCTGGACAATTTCTGAATTTTCTCAAGCTGTAAAAAATAATAAATATCCTGAAAAAATTTCCGTTGCATTAATCGGTTCTTGCACGAATTCAAGCTATGAAGATATTGAAAGAGCGACAAATATTGCTAAACAAGCTCTCTCTTTTGGAATGAAAGTTCAATGCCCCTTAACCATAACGCCCGGATCTGAACAGATACGAGCAACTATAGAAAATGATGGACAGCTAAAAGTTTTAGAAGAAATTGGGGGCCTAGTTTTAGCTAATGCTTGTGGACCATGTATTGGTCAATGGAATCGACACGATGTAAATTTTGGAGAAAAAAATTCCATATTAACTTCTTATAACAGAAATTTTTCTGGCAGAAATGATGCTAATCCCGGAACTCATTCTTTTGTGGCAAGTCCAGAAATAGTCATTGCTATGGCTTTAGCTGGAAATTTAGCGTTCAACCCACTAAAAGATACCCTTCGAAATCAGGAGGGAAAAGAAATTGTTTTAAATCCTCCCAACGGAAAAGAATTGCCTCCTAACGGCTATAAAGAAGGGGAAAATGTATATATAGCTCCTGCGATTGACGGAAGCTCCATAGAAATTAAGGTGAGTCCTACAAGTGAGCGCTTGCAACTTTTAGAGCCTTTTAAACCTTGGAATGGGCAAGATTTAATAGATTTATGTGTGCTTATAAAAGTGCAAGGTAAATGTACCACGGACCATATTTCTCCAGCAGGTAAATGGCTAAAATATCGTGGGCATCTAGATCATATTTCTGATAATTTGTTAACGGGTGCTCTTAATGCTTGTAGAGATTGCATAGGAGAAACCTTAAATATTTTCTCCCATGAAGTAGAACCGATTCCAAAAGTTGCAAGAGATTATAAAAGTCGCGGTATACAATGGATTGTCATCGGAGACGAAAATTACGGAGAAGGATCTTCAAGAGAACATGCTGCTATGGAGCCAAGGCATTTGGGTGGTATCGCTGTATTGGTAAAAAGTTTTGCAAGAATTCATGAAACTAATTTAAAAAAACAAGGTATCTTAGCTCTTACATTTCAAGATCCGTCCGATTATAACAAAATTCAAGAAGAAGATAGGATAAATATTTTACATTTGCGTGAATTTGAGCCTAATAAGCCATTGACCCTTGAAATTTGTCACAAAAATGGAATTAAAGAAAAAATTTTAGCTAAACATTCTTATAGTAAAAAACAAATAGAATGGTTTAAAGCGGGTAGTGCCTTGAGTTTAATTACATGAAAAAATACGACGTTGCAATCATAGGAGCTGGACCTATTGGATTAGAGATGGCTGTAGTCTTGAAAGAAATTGGTATTTCTTACATCCAATTTGATAAAGCTCAAATCGGACAAACTATTTTTGAATATCCTCCATCTACTCATTTTTTTAGTTCAACTGAACGTATAGGCATTGCAAATCTTCCAATCCAAACTATTGACCAACAACGCTGTTCTAGGGAACAATATCTAGCTTATTTGCGATCGGTAGTGCTGGGCAAAAATTTAATAGTTAATACCTACGAAGAAGTGATTAATCTAAAAAAGGTAGAAGAGTTTTTTTTAATTACAACTAAGTCGAATAAGGGGGAACAATCTTACATTGCTAAATATGTTATTTTAGCAACAGGGGGACTGGCAAAACATAGAACTCTAAATATTCCAGGGGAAAGTTTACCCCATGTTTTTTCAACCCTTGGTGATCCTCATCGCTTTTTTAAAAAAAAGGTTGTCGTCGTAGGAGGGAAAAACTCTGCAGTAGAAGCTGCTTTAAGGTGTTACCACTGTGGAGCTTTAGTCTCTTTAATTGTGAGACAGGAAAGCTTATCTAAGTCGGTTAAATATTGGTTACTGCCAGAAATTGAGGGTCGCATTAAAAAAAAACAAATAGATGCTTATTTTAAAACTACGCTTCAAGAGATAGCAAATGATCACGTTAAAATACAAACAGATCAACACATTAGCCTTTTACCAGCTGATTTTGTAATCAAAGCGATTGGTTTTGAATCTGATAATTCTTTATTTGAAAAGCTCAAGATACCCACCCATTCAAAAGAGAGCAAACCCATTTTTAACGATCAAACGATGGAAACTACGATACCAGATATTTTTGTTTGTGGCACATCGATTGGCGGTACTCAAATAAAGTATGAAGTTTTTATTGAAAATAGCCATGAGCACGTTAATAAAATAGCAAAAGAATTAGCAAGTCGTTTACAGATACCCCACCTTCAATCAAGTATGGTCAATGAACCAAGAGTTGATCTTCCCGAACAATAATACTTCATTAAAAACATCATTCTCTTTTACAATTTATCCGTTTAAGTTTAAGTATTAGGTATTATTATGATGAATGCTCATTTTCAGGTCTTTGGAGAATACCAAAGCCTTTTGGAAAATTATTCTAAATCATTTTCTAATCATAAAAAGGTCTCTTTTTTTGCCCCAACCATAAAATTAAATCTGCTTGGAAATGGTTTTAAAGCAAGTGGCATAAACTTTATAAATGAATTTTTTAACGAATTTTTGCAGTCTTCTTATATAACGAGTTTTAAAAGTCATGCAATTGAAAATGGTTTCAGTATGCAATTTATAATAAGATATGACCATCAAGCAAAGGTAAAAGGAATTTGTTTTGAACAATGTGCTGATTATTCTATAACTCAAAAAATAAGCTTTACAAAAGGTTCTGAACCAAAAATTCAAACGATTGATATTTTTTTTGATAAAATAGTGATGACTTCAAACTGTTCGGAAAAGTAGTTTAAACCCAAGTTGTCCCCTAAATCCTAGTAAAAACTTAAAATAGGCTGCCAAGATGGCACGACTAACGCCGCAGTCAAGGGTATCCCTTGACAAGGTGTTAGATGTGTCAGATTGGCAGCCTATTTTAAGTTTTTACTAGAGATCTGAAAAATTCTTTTCTATGCAGAATGCAATAATGAAAATAACTAATTGAGTAAAAATCTTGTTTAGTTACTGCATTAATATGCATGAAAACATCACAATTGAACAGGCCTGCACTTGACAATTGAATGCTTAAGTCTCTCGTTAGGGTCAAGGACCTTAACTCTTCGGAACTTATCCTTCCACTTGTCAAGTTCGGCTTTGTTCAATCGTGATTTAGGGGCGCAACTTGGGTTTTAATCATTAGCTAATGGCAATTCAATGCCATTAGGCTCTTCAATTTGCTTATGGAGAATATATATTCTCCTAAGCCTTGAGCAATTATCAAATTGGAGAGAAAACTCTAGCCACCCTTCATTGAAGTAATAGGAAAATAATGTATTGTTACAAAATTTTTCCTTTCTGGCCGCTTTTAAAAAAAGATGCTCTGCATCTTCTCTTAACATATATTTTTTCAAATTAGTAATTTTTGTATTTGGGGATATTACTTGGTGGAAAAATTCTTCAAATGACCAACAATTACGAATGGGAATACCTAAAGCTTCTCCAATATCTGTTGGTAAAGACACAGGATATTTTATTCTTAATAAATATTGATAAATGATTTGCAACGATTTCATAAACTTTATTGTAAAATTCTGCAAAAAATCGAGCAAGGATAAAAATAATAAAGCAATTGTTAATGTGAACGCAATTGGAGTTATAAAAAGGGTAATTCTCAATCAATTGTATATTGGATGAGTTCCAAGTTGAATCCCAAAAGTCCTTTTGGTATTGTGGAACAGTTTGTACTAAAAATTCCTAAGAAGAGGCACTATGAAAAAAGCTTATACTTTTGATGATGTGGCGTTGGTACCACAATTTAATAATATCCCCTCTAGAACAGAACCTAATCTAGAAAGTTGGCTAACCAAAGATAAAAAAATTCATTTACCCATCATAGCATCCAATATGGATACTGTTATGAATGAGGAATTAGCTGATATATTACTGGAAGAAGGCACATTTCCCATTTTTCATCGCTTTACTGATTTTGAAGGGCAAAAAAAATGGGTAAAAAAATACAAAGATAAAACATTTATTTCGGCTGGAATTTTGCATATAGAGGAAACGAGACAACTTCTTGATTTAGGAGCCATAGGTGTTTGTATCGATGTTGCTCACGGCCACTCAAATAAGATGTTTGCTATGATAGAAGAATTAAAAAAAACTCATCCCGATAAAGACATAATAGCTGGAAACGTATGCACAGCTATGGCTTATCACGATCTAGTAAATGCTGGAGCTGATGCTGTAAAAGTAGGAGTTGGGCCTGGAGCTGCTTGCACAACACGTATGGTAACAGGTTTTGGCGTACCTCAGTTTACAGCTATTTATGAATGCGCAAGAGTTGCGGATAAATTAAGAATTCCGTTAATTGCCGATGGGGGAATTAGAAATAGCCGCGATTTAGTTTTGGCGTTAGCTGCGGGAGCAAGCTCCGTAATGATTGGAAAGTTATTTGCTCTTACAAAAGAAAGTGCAGCCCCTAAAAGAGAATCTCAAAACTCACCGTTAGGACTTGAGGCAAAATATAGAGGACAGGCGAGTGAAGATTTTCAAAATGATTTTTATGGTGGGCTTAAAGATAAGACAGTTGCCGAAGGGGTTGATTTTTGGGCGCCAGTGAATTATACCGCTAAGCAATTAATCAATAAATTAATGGGTGGTTTAAGAAGTGGAATGACTTATGGGGGAGCGAGAAACATTAAAGAACTGCAAAGGAAGGCAGAGTTTGTCGAAGTAACCAATACATATATGAAGGAAAGTGCTCCCAGAGAGAAATCCCATTCTTAAAACCCAAGTTGTTCCCTAAATCTTAAGTAAAAACTTAAAATAGACAATTAAGATGGCACAACTAACGCCGCAGTCAGGGTAATCTTGACAAGGTGTTAGAGGTGTCAGATTGGCCAGCCTATTTGCAGAAAGAAAGTCATCACAAATACAATAATAGGGGAGCAACTTGGGTTTAAAGGCAAAAATCCATTCCTATAGGTGGATTTAGTTTTTTCTTTCAATAAAAATCACGCTCGGAGATTTAAAAGAATTAATCCAACGATGATGAGAACAAGTCCAAAGATTTGATGGTAATGTAGAAAGCCATTGCGTTAAAAAAAACTCTTCTCTTTCACCTTCAGTGTGTCCCGGATAGCATGTTATGCTAATTAATCCCCCTACTTTAATAAGCTTTAGAGCATTTTTTAAACTCGTTAAAGTAGTTTCTGTAAGAGTTGTAAAATTTTTTTTTCCACTCCCTGGCAAATAGCCTAAATTGTAAACAATAAGTTTCACTTGATCGTAGGGGATTTGGATAGGAAAAGAACAATGAGACTGCCAGAATAAACGAACGTTGTTTAAATTTTCTTTAGGCAGATTGAGAACTAACTTATTAATAGAATTCGTTATAGCAAGCCTTTGTATATCAATACCATAAATTCTACCAATCCCTTCTTTAGCAAAGAGAGTTTGCGCTAAAAACAAAAGATCTTGTCCATTGCCACATGTGGCATCGATAACAATATCATCAGGTGTTAATATTTCTTCCCACTTTTTATGAGCAAGACAAAGATGAGGCTTTCTCACTTTATAACCGGTGTATCCTGAAATTTTAGATTTAAATCCAAATCGCCTCTAAACCCTAAGTTATCGAATAACAGCTGGCTTATTTCTTGATCTATTCTTTCAATTAAATTTTTTTGATCTTCTAGAGCAACTGTTGGCAAATCAACATACACATTTAAGCCATTTTTTTTAAATTCTATAGTTTGTGCAATATCAGTTTCAGGAAAAAGTGTCTTCCAATAGCGGTCTAAATATTTTTGAATGACTAATTCATCAATTTCGACCAATCCTAAATGTTTATGGATTGTAAAATACTTTGGGACTTTAGAAAAAATGATTCCGAAAATTGTTGCTAAACCTACAGTGAATATCACGAATCCGAATAAAAAAGTTATAGACCAATGGTTTTCTATAAAGAAAATTAAACTTTCTCTAATTGGCAAAGAAAAAGGAAGGAGCATCAGAACAATGCCCACCAAAATAAATAAAAAGGAATAAATAAATAATAAAAGGGAATAAAGGAAATTTGGCATACTAAAAATCATCCGAATATTCTTCTTGAACTCTTGCTGCAATTTGTGCCGGAGAAATAGTAGCTTTGTTTAATAAATCCTCTGACTGAGGCATAATATTTTTAAAAACTACGTGGATAGAACCAACATGTAATCCTGTTAGTTTTGTTATTTCTTCTGCAATTTTACTTTGGATTTCTTCTGCCTTGTCGGGAATGGATAATCCATACTGAATATTAACTTCTACTTTAATATTCACTGATTGAGTTTTGCTATCTTGCTCAGCGTAAATTCCTTTAACGCCTTCAGACCCTAAAAGACTATCAATGAAGTTTCCTTCGATTAACCCAATACCCCGAATTTCAGATAAACATTTTAGGACAATTCCTTGAAAAACCCTATTTTCAATATCTCTAATATACATTGTTTCAGGAATTTCAAATTCTTTTGTATCTACTTTTGGAGCATTTGTTACTTTCGATTTATTTTCTAACATATCACTTCTCAATTACAAAATTATAGTTTCTAATAAAAATAGAAATTTAATCTTATTTTAAAACTTATTCGATGCTTTATTGACAGCTCAATTACTTTATAATAATATCCTATCAGTTTAGCTTGAATCGTTCTAGTATAAAACTTTTAAATTTTTAATTTTTTTATTTTCAAAGACTTAGGTGTTAAAATGAAAATGCTTTTAAGTTTAGTTTTGTTAATTATGTTTGGTTTTTTGACTGGATATATTGCAAAACGAAAAGGCAGAGATCCTGTAATTTGGACAATGGTTGGTATTATATTTGGAATGATTGGAACCTTGCTTTTACTAGCCTTACCAGCTTATAAAGAAAAATCGCAGATAAAAGAAGATCAAAACGATGAGATGGAAATTAATGAATTAGCCGTATTTTCTAAAGAAGATTGTTCTGCCAAATTATTTCAAACAAATTGGTATTATTTAAATGAAAAGCTAGAGCAAAATGGGCCATATGCTTTTAATTTACTTAAAAAAATTTGGATTGATGGAAAAATTACGCCAAATTCATTTATTTGGACTGAAGGAATGACTAATTGGGAAAAAATTTTAGATTTGCCAGAAGTTTATAATTGCTTGCAAAGTAAACTTTCTAAATAAAAATGCGGTGTCTTACACCGCATTTCAGAATTTACCAACTAGCTTTGGTTACTCCAGGAATTAGTCCTGCTAATGCCATCTCGCGGAAACAGAGACGGGAAATTTTAAATTTTCTTAAGTTTCCTCTCGCTCGTCCTGTAAGTTGGCAACGATGGCGAATTCTGGTAGGAGCAGAATTTCTAGGCATTTTATTTAGCGCTGTGCGAGCGGCTTCTCTTTCTTCTTCTGTCAAATTAAGATTAGCAGCTGTCTTTTTTAGTTCCTGACGCTTTTCCCACTTAAGTTTAACTAACTTTTCGCGACGTTTTTCTTTTTCTATAGATGACTTTTTAGCCATACTTTCCTATTTCCCTTATTTTTTTCTAGCAGGCCCTTTTTGGCGTTGCTTACGGTTAGGATCTTTTTTATTTATGATATAAAGGCGACCACGGCGACGAACTAATTTGTCACCTTTTGATGGGTCAGCTTTTATGGATGCTTTTACTTTCATGTCAATTCCTATCGGTTTTAAACATTGCTGACAATAAAGAGATGTTTATACCTTAAAAAGGGTTTTCATTTCAATGCTTTTTATAAAAAATCCGTTATGTTTCTTTATTTGGTGCGAAATAATTTTGCTTTTTAAAGTTTAGCAATAATATTAACTGATAATGCTTAAGTTTAAAAGTTGAACCTTGGGCTATTTCAAAATGAGCCTTTAATTCTAAATGATTATTGCTTTTAAGGATATTTGGATTACCTGATTAGAAATTGTATAAGATGAATTAAAATTACACTAGCCTAATTCCATTTATTTTGTTAGAATTACTTTTCCTAAATCGTTTTTTAATATATTTAATTGTGGAGAAGTCGTGAAACGTACTTATCAACCAAGTAAGCGTCGTCGCAAAGCGGAACATGGTTTTCGTAAGCGCATGAAAACAGCTAATGGAAGAAAAATTATTAATAGCCGTAGACGTCAAGGACGTAAAGCTTTGACTAGAGTGTGAATAATAGTTGTTCTTTTCCGAAGGGCGCTCGTATCAAGCAGCGCCATCAATTTAAACGTCTATCCTCTCAAGCCAAATATTTTGTAGCCAAGCATATCATTATTGATTATTTGCAAAATTCTTTACCTTATTGTCGTTTAGGAATTACGGTAACCCGTCGTTTTGGAAAGGCACATGAAAGAAATGCCTTTAAAAGAAAAGTAAGGGAATGTTTTCGCAAAAGTTTAGATTGTAAAAACTTCAATTATGATTTCAATATAAAACCAAAGGTTAGCGCTAAAGAAGCCACTTTAACTGAAATTTGTTGTGATTTAGATTTGTTTTTTAAAAGTAGAGCAAAGAATTGAGATTAATGAGCTGAAAGGCGATGTTCTAGACCTTTAATTGCCGTTGCAATTTCATGCTGCACAGTATCTGGCGCTGTTTGATAGGAATATTGAGCATATCTTAAGGCCTCGTTTAAATTATTGTGTTCTAAGTACATTTGAGAAATAATCATTTGTAACTTCCACAAATTGTGTGGATCGGCCTTTCCAAATTTATCTATATACTCCGTTAAAGGTTGCACAACTTTTTGAATACTAGTTTTATCTTTATCCATATTCTCACATGCCTTTTCAAAGTCTATGACAGCTATCTGATAATGAATTTTATTTTCATTTTTAGGATCAGAAGCCAATAATTGTTGTTTGATGGTTAAAGCTTCTGGATCTCCAATTTTTCCCTCCTCCGCTAAAAAACGATACCGTTCGGTAAGAAAATACTGATTATCTTTAATTTTCATTCCAATTTTTAAAATGGTTTGCGCTTCGTTCTCAAGCGCAAGTTCCTTAGATTTTTCATACAATTTTTTTAAATGGTTGTAAGAGTGATTAGAGGCGTTATCAACATTTTGCATTTGATTGCGATATTGTTGATAATCACTAACCATTTTAAATAGATGTGTAGCATATGCTTTTCCACCGCCTGGACGATAACCGACAGTACCGATTTGTTGTTGATTTGAATCTAAAAGTACAATCGTTGGAAACCCTTTTATATCATATTTTTTTTGTAATTGTTTATTCTGAGCACTAACGTGGGGAGGAATTGAGTTATTTAATGGAAAATCAATTTTTACAAAAATAAAGCGATTACTAGCTTCTTTGGCAAACTCTTCTGTATTTAGAGCTTCATTTTCTAACTTATGACACCAACTACACCAATCGGATCCTGTGAAAAACAGTAATATGGGTTTTTTTGAGGATTTTGATTCATTCACAGCTACTTCATAACTGTTTAACCAGTTAATTTTCGGTGCATTAGGGGCGTAAGCATACCCACCGTAGACATCTCCATAAAGAGAAAGGCTACAAAGGCTAAGTATAATAGAAAAAATAAACTTCATAAATACATCCTTGTTTTAAATTAATAGTTAAACAATTAAAATTAAGTCAGATTCCGTTTTTTAGAAATATTCTTAAGGTTTTTTAAAGCCTTAGCTTATTACCAATAATAATTTATCGGTTTTTATTCAATCTGTATCTAATACCTTAAGTTAGAATTTATTTTTAATCATCATACTCAACTTTTTTTATAACATGCAACTTTTTCCACCAACCCTAATCATTAGACATAAAAAAGAAAATTTAAAAAAGTGTAGTTTAAGGGGGCTTGAACTCAGAAGCGACTGCGTATTTTTTAAATACCCTTTATCTGTCACCCTACCATCTTTAGATAATTATTTTATGTTATCTTTAGACGCTCCGATAGTAACTGAGAGTGATTCTTCTTTAGGGATTATTCTACTTGATGGCACGTGGAAGTATGCTGAAAAAATGGAAAAAATCATTAGCCCTTTGGCACCTATTAAAAAACGTTCTTTACCAAAGACTTTTAAGACAGCATATCCAAGAAGACAAGATGATTGTAAAGATCCAACGGCTGGTTTAGCGTCGGTTGAAGCTTTGTATATTACTTATCATTTATTAAAAAGAGAAACTAGTGGTCTACTCGATAATTATTATTGGAAAGAAGCTTTCTTAAATTTAAATCACGACTTGTTTTAAAAATTTAAGAATTTTTTTTCTGAATAATGCGAAACATGAAGACTCGATTGGTATAGAGATAATCAAAAGCTGAGTATAGAACAAATATGGCGACTAAAGATACTAATGAAATACTTGTTTGCTGTAGAGTATCGATCGAGATAACTTTTAATTCGTAAGCCCACATGAGAATTAAAATAGAAAAGGTAGCTATAAATTGTAAAAAAGCCTTAAATTTTCCACTTTGTTGAGCAGCTAAAGCAAATCCATTTAAAGCGCAAAGAGTGCGTAGCATGCTAATAATTGCGTCACGCCCATAAAAAATAAACACAAAAAATATAGGTAGATTAATCGGTGGCTGAGTAAAGCTTAGGAAAAAAGCGATCCTTGAAATGCTATCTGCCATGGGATCTAAAATTTTACCAAAATCGCTCACTTGGTTCAATTTTCTTGCGAGATATCCATCAAATGCATCAGTTAGTTCAGATAGGAGAAGCAACGCAATTAAAAAGTAAGGGACAGTTGCAGATGATATAGAAAAAAAATCATGCCAAATATAAAGAACCAAAAAGATGGGACTTATAATTAATCTAACAAATGTTAAATAAGTTGCAATTGTCAAATGTCCTCAAAAGTAACTAGGATTTAGAGGTTAATGAAAAGAATATTATAATAATTCTTTTCAAAATTCAAGGTTTTTATAATGGATTTTAAAAGAAAGGAAAGAAATTGTTAAGTACTATTCATTTTTTGATAAAGTTCAATATATTTTTTCGCCGAACATTTCCAACTAAAATCGCAGTGCATTCCCTGTAAAGCTAATTTTCGCCAAGTTTTAGGTTCTTTAAACCAATAGTCTAATGCGCGATCTAAGGCTGAATTGAGGCCAGTTTCGTCAGGGTAATCAAAGGAAAACCCATTGGTTTGCTCAAGAGGAAGGCCAGAATAGTCAAAATCAAAAATTGTATCTGAAAGTCCTCCCGTATTTCTAACAATTGGTATAGATCCATACCGAAGCGCGATCATTTGTGTTAAACCACAGGGTTCAAAGATGGAAGGGATAACAAACATATCAGATCCAGCATAGATCAAATGAGCTAGAGGTTCATTATGTGACAAAAAGAAGCATACATTTGGATTATTGCGATAATAATCTTTTAATTGTTGAAATTCTTCTTGTATCGAAATAATGGGACTAGATCCTAGCAACACGAACTGCCCTTTTTTTTCGAGGGTGCGAACAATAGCTTGTTTTATTAATTCGATCCCCTTTTGGGGGACAAGGCGAGTTACGCAACCAACAATTGGAGCATGAATCTCTTCTAAAGAACTTTTTTTCCTTAAAAAACGTTTAATATACCCTTTATTATCAAAAATTATTTTGTCGTTTGTGTGTAAAGGGATTTCTCTACTAGAAAATTTGGTAGGCAAGTAAGGATCAGTTTCTGGATTCCAATAAACTGTGTCGATTCCATTTAAAATACCGAAAAATTTAAAGGCATATTTCTTTAAAGTGGTGTCTAGCCCTTTTCCTCCATAAGGCGTTAATACTTCCTTAGCATAGGTTGGGGAGACAGTAGTAATCGTATTGGCATAAATGATTGCACCTTTTAGCAAATTAATGGAATCACTGTAAGTGTGATCTTGCAATCGCTCTTTATCAAGATAGTAGTTACCATCAAGACCTAGTGCATCTAAATTCCAAGTCCCGCAATTTCCTTGGTACTCCATATTATGAATGGTAAAAACGGTTTTGACATCTAAAGATTTAAAAAGGGCTGGTAGTAGGAAAGAAATAGCGGCAGTTTGCCAATCATGTATGTGAATAATGTCAGTTGGAAGATTGGCTTGGCTTATAAATTCTAAAGAAGCTTTTGAAAAATATAAAAATCGTTCGTTGTCATCTTCACAACCATAAAAACATCCTCTATGGAAAAATTGACGTGAATCATTTGAGTCTATGAAATAAACAGTTACTCCTTCAACTAAACCTTTCCATATAGTTAAGATATGGCTTTGTCCTTGGTAATCTATTAAGATATTATTTTTGAAAACGGTAAAATCTTTAATATTGTCTGTGTCTATACCATCATATTTGGGAAGAATAATTGCGACTTGATGACCTAAATTTTTTTGTTCTCTCGAAAGACCTAGGATCACATCTCCTAAACCGCCAACTTTAGCAATAGGAGCCATTTCAGCAGCTATGTGAGTAATATACATAAAATCCCCTTTACAATACCTAAAGGGGAAAATACCTGTGCAATCGATTTATGTAAATTATAAAACTATCCCTTTAACTTCAATAATTGATAGTTATGGATTTTTTCGAAAAGAACTTGAAAATGATCAAAAAAAGTTTTTTTAGAGGATTTAACTTCCAGTACCATCTCTTTTTCATTAGTTATTTTTAAACCTAACTTGTCTATTTTGTGAGTTATATTCCCTAATTGTTTTTGGGCATCTTTTTTTATAACTTCAATTTTAGCTATCATATTTTTTTTAATCTCTTTTGCACCCTCATATGTTTTTAATAAAGAATTGCAAATGATGACTATTTGTTGTAAATCTTCTCGGATAGAAATAAATTCCTGCATAAGGTTATTTAAAGCTTCCGCTTGCGTTTTAATAGAGACTATGGATTTGTTTATAGAAAATGATAAATCACTAATTTGAGTTTGATGCTTTAAGTTCTCTTCTTCAGTATAAGGCGTTTTAGACTTAAGTTGATTGAGTAGGGTAATGTCTTTATCTAAATTAGCAATTGCTTTTTCTAATAAATGGTATTTATCTTCAAGTGAGACTTTTATCTCTTCTTTTCTATGGTTAATGATTTTTTCAAACACCTCTAATAGAGTTAGCTTGTTTTGTTCGGCAGTCATATTTAAAGGAGCCAAAACGCGGTCTAAAATGCTAAAGAAATTACTTTCGGAACGGTAAAACTTTCTAAAATAAGTAAACAACTCTGCTTTTTTTACTAAATAAGAGGAATTTGTGTTTTGTTCATTTTCAAAGTCAGTCCCAATTTTTTTAGGGTGTACTGAAGGGGGAGGAGAAAAATTTTCAAGATTGGTGCTAATAATTGGTGCTAGGGAAGTGAAAAAAGAAGCGGGGATTACATCAGCACCAATAAAACCTTGTTCATTGAGGAGGGATATATTTTTTGCTTTTATGGAAACGGGTATTTCTTTAACGAAAAGACTATTTTGGTCACCTATAGATATTTCAAATCGATAAGGTTTATCTCCAAATTCATTAAATTCTTGGCTGACTATCCCATCAAAAAAATCTTTTGCATTGTCTTTGTTTCGGTATTCTCTATTGGTTTCAAGTCCTTTGTCTGTTTTTTTTACAACCACTTTATAGACGGTAACTCTGATCATTACTTCCTCTGACCTTTGAGCTATTTTATAAGGGATGTTGTTCTCTTTTTTTAAATAGGGATAATCATCTCCTTCCAACTTTCCAATCTCGCTATTCAAGGGGTGCCACCTATCAAATAAGGAATTAAAAGCATCTGTTGTGAGTAAGTTAATGATGAAACTTAAATTTTTGACATAATAAAGGTTATTGGCAAATTTTACAAAATCTTGGATAGGGGTTTCGAGTAAAGAATTATAATAACTTAAGGGAAAATTTAAAAAAGGCTTATAAAGAGATACCTGAATATTTGCGATTACGTGTTTTAGTTCGGTATTACGAACGACAAAAGGGGGTTGGACGATAATCTCATTTAAGTTTTTTTTATATAAAGAGATAGAAAAAAACGTCTTACTATCATCTAAAATTTCTTTACTTTCTAAAAGTTGTCCCGAATAAAGAGTTGTTGGAAAAATGGTATGAAAGTGATCTAACCAAAGATTGTTGGTTTTAAAGATTTCTCGATAATTTTTGACGTTAATTTTAGGATTTTGTTGTTCTTTTGTTTCAGCTTTTATTTCAATGCGTTTTAGGAGATCTTCTAACTCTTCAGTCGTGTATGGTATTACTTGTTGCCCCCTTAGTTTTTGAAGGTTTTCCTTTCTCGCAATCTTAGAACCTCCAAATAAAGATTCTAAAGTTTCTTCAGATGGAGTCCAAGGATCCTCTTTTGGAGGAGAAGAACTAAAATTTTGTTCTTCCTTTGGATGGGGTACATTTTTAGGGGTATTTGCATTAAAAGGGGAATTGGGTTCCATGATACTACAGTTTTAAGGTTAATTTATTTAAATATATTATAATCAATAGCTTAATTTTATTCTTTACAAGATTAATTTTTGCTAAAAAAATAGTACTTGCCAAAAAAATGCTCCAAGGAATATATTACGTCTTCCTTGCTGGGGTGTCGCCAAGCGGTAAGGCAGCGGTTTTTGGTACCGCCATGCGGAGGTTCGAATCCTTCCACCCCAATTTTTAATCATTCGGTAGCCAATGCACAAGCCTACAAATGATTTTCTTTTATTCTCAGGTTCATCTCACCCAACTTTAAGTCAACAAGTTGCTAAGCATTTAAACGTCCCTTTATCTTCAATTGAAATCAATAAATTTCCAGATGGGGAAATTGGTGTTCAAATTGTGGATAGTGTGCGCGGTCAAGATGTATTTGTTTTACAAAGTATAGCGGTAGACCCAAATTATTATTTAGTTGAATTGTTAATTATCATAGACGCCTTAAAGCGATCTTCAGCTAAAACAATTAATGTTATAACTCCATATTACGGATATAGTCGGCAAGATCGAAAAGATAAGCCACGGGTTCCAATTACAGCGAAATTAGTAGCAAATCTACTAACAGCTGCCGGTGTCAATCGCTTAATCACTCTTGATTTACACACAAGTCAAACACAAGGTTTTTTTGATATTCCAGTCGAAAACTTGTACGCTCGGCCACTTTTAATAGAAGCTTTTGGACAATATATCACAAAAAATGTTATAGTCGTTACTCCAGATATAGGAAGCATCAAACTAGGGCGTTCTTATTCGGAACAATTACAAGTTGGAATGGCAATTGTTGATAAACAAAGAATCAGCCCAACTAAAATAAAAGATATCACTGTAATTGGTGATGTAAAAGATAAAGATGTACTTCTCGCTGACGACATGTGTACCACAGGTATAACATTAGCGTTAGCAGCGAAAGCATGCCAAGAGAAGGGTGCAAGGGCTATTTATGCTGCGGTAACGCATGGATTATTTGTTCTTAATGCAATAGAAGTTATAGAGCAAAGTCCAATTCTTGCATTGTTAGTGAGTGATACTATTCCCATTAACGGTAAAGTGCTACAGTCAAAAAAAATCACTGTAGTTTCTATTGCCCCCCTTATCGCGAAAGCGATTCATTGCATACTTTCCAAAGAGTCCATTACGTCTTTATATGACATAGACGGTTGCAATATATAACTTAAGAACCTTTTGGCTTTAAGTTATTTTGCTAAGACATGATATTGGAGGATTCATGAAATTACAGATTAAAAAAAGATCTGGTTTAAAAAAAAGCGAAGTTTTGAAATTTCGTCGTGAAGGCTTTATTCCTGCCGTGCTGTATCAAAAAGGAAAAGAAGGTGAAATGATCACTGTGCAAGGTTCTGAATACAATGCATTAGTTCGTCAAGTACAACCTGGTCGTCTCTCTACTCAACAATTTAGTTTAGTTGGTGAAGATGGAGTAGAAGTAAAAGCTATTTTAAAAGAAGTTCAATACCATCCGACAACTTACGATGTATTGCATTTAGATTTTGAAGAATTAAAGCCAGACACAGTCGTAAGCGTAAAAGTACCTATCGAATGCACAGGTGTTGTGGATTGCGTAGGGGTAAAACTTGGTGGAGTTGTAAGGCAAGTCATTCGATACGTAAAAGTTCGCTGCCTTCCTAAAAATATTCCTTCTGTTTTTCAAGTGGATGTTAAAGATTTATCAATTAACCAATCCCGTCGCCTTAATGATTTAACGACAACTGACGGAACAAAAATTACTGAGCACAATGAATTGAGACCAGTTGGAAATCTCAATTTGGTAGCTGTTGGTATAGTAAAACGTTAGGTCAGTAAAAGCAATGAATTCAAATGAAGCTTTCTTAATTGTTGGACTTGGGAATCCGGGTGAAAAGTATGCTTGGACAAGACACAATTTTGGCTACTTATTAGTGGAAGCCTTAGGTCGAAACGAAGGGTGGAAATTACAACATGACAAATATGTTAATGGGTATAAAGCTAAAGGCGAGTATAAAGGCAAACAGATTTATTTACTTTTGCCGACCACTTACATGAATGAAAGTGGCGTGGCAGTAAAAAAAGCGATAAAAGATTTTCAGATAAGTATTCCAAATACTTTAGTTGTAGTAGATGACACAGCTTTAGATTTTGGTGAAATGCGAGTAAGGCCCCACGGAAGTGCTGGTGGGCATAATGGATTAAAAAGTATTGAAGCTCAATTAAATACTATTTACTACCCAAGATTGCGTTTAGGAATTGGTAAAAACACTGGTTCTTATGCTTTAGCTGATTATGTTTTAGATCGTTTTTCAAAGGAAGAATTAGAAAATATTCCTCAAATTTTACAAAAAGGTGTTGATGTTATCCATCGCATCATTATGCATGGTATTTCCAAAGTAATGAACGAAATTAATTCTAGGAAGACAGACAAGCCTAATTTAGAGAGTCAGGAGAATAAAAATGTCTAATAAAGAGATAAAAAATCTCTATGAAGGGATGTATATTATTAGCGCTACATTAAGTGATGAAGCAAGACAAAAAGCGCTAGATAAAATTACTCGTGGTATTACAGATCATCACGGTGAAATTATTAAAATTCATGATCAAGGAAGACGTCGTTTAAGTTATCAAATCGACGGACATCGCGAAGGTCATTACTATGTGATTTATTTTAATGTAAATCCTGCAGCTATTAGTGATTTATGGCAACAATATCACTTAAATGAAGATCTAGTACGTTTTACGACTGTTAGAACAGAAAAAGTATTAGAGAAAATTGAATTTCCAGTTTTAGTAGACCAACAGTAAAGGAGCAAGTTTTATGGCTAATCAAAGATCAAGAAGTCCATCTGATTCTTCCGATTTTCGTGGACGTAAAAGAAAGCAATGCCCTTTTACAGCAGCTGGCATTAAAGAGATTGATTACAAAGATACAAATACTTTGTCCAAATTTATCACAGAAAGAGGCAAAATTCTTCCTCGTCGTATTACTGGGGTTTCAGCTTATCACCAAAAACGTTTAGCAACTGCGATTAAAAGAGCACGTCACATGGCTCTTTTACCATTTGTTTTAGAAGTTTAATAGAGGAGAGATAATTTATGGCACAACAGTATTTATTAACAAAAGATGTTGAATCTTTGGGCAGAATGGGAGATATCGTTAAAGTTCGCCCAGGTTATGCACGTAATTTTTTGCTTCCTCAAGGATATGCAATTGTCGCAGACAAAATTGCTATCCAAAAGCAAAATGAATTAAAGAAAAGACGTTTAGAACAAGCAGAAGCTGATTTAAAAGAATCAAATGAACTTGCTGACAGACTAAAAGATGTTGTATTAGTAACCACAGTAAAAGTGGATCACGAAGGCAATATGTATGGATCTGTTAATGCAGCAGATCTTGTTGATCTTTTAAAAGAGCAAACTTCCTTAGATCTCGAAAAACGTACAATCCAATTAAAAGCTCCTATCAAAAAGGTTGGTTCTCATACAATTCAAGTTAAATTAAAAGAAGGCGTTACAGCTTCTTTCCAATTAAACGTTGAATCTGAAAATCAACAATAAGTATTAGTGGGCTTCAAAAGCCCACTTTAATTTACATTTTATGTTACACGTCAAATCTCCAGCAAAAATAAATCTTTTTTTAAAAGTCTTAAAAAAAAGAACAGATGGTTATCATGACCTAGTTTCTATATTCCAAACTATTGATCTATTTGATTTTTTATCGATTCAAATTTCAGATAAAGATTTATTTGTATGCAACGATCCTGACTTATGTTGTGATAGAAGTAATTTAATCTGGAAAGCTGTAGATTTATTTAATGAAAAAAACAATAGTAATTTAAAGTTTGCTATTACTTTGAAAAAAAATATTCCGAAAGAAGCGGGCTTAGGAGGGGGTAGTAGTAACGCAGCTTCCACTCTATGGGGAATTAATGAATTAACTGGGAACAAATTTAGCCTGCAACAATTGCAAGAATGGAGTATAGCAATTGGCTCAGATGTGCCGTTTTTCTTTTCATCTGGTACCGCTTTTTGTACTGGAAAAGGTGAACGTGTAGAATCTTTTTCCTTAACAGAATCTTCAGAAGAAGCTTGGATTGCAAAACCAAATTTTGGCCTTTCAACCAAAGAAATTTTTCAAAATGTTCATTTAGATACACAAAACCCTTTCGTACCTTCGTTTTATTTAAAGCAATTTTTAAATAAAACAATGCATGATCTAAATGATTTAGAAAATGTAGCCCTAAAACTCAAACCAGAGCTTTTGGATTTTAAGGAACAGTTATTAAGCCTTGGGTTTGATAAGGTGTGGATGACTGGATCAGGCTCTGCCTTTGTATGTAAAGGAAATCCGTCACAAATGGTGCCCTCATTTTTAACAAAGGTAAAATATATAAATAAAGCCAAAAAATGGTATTAGATTTTATAGCAATCAATTTACTCTAATTCAAACGAATAATCCATTTTTTGTTATTATAAAAACCATCCATAGTCTATTTTACATAAACATTTAAATCACAGTTTATTCTTAATTTTTACGAAAAAGATTTATAATCGAGCTCGCGTTTAAGTTTGCTAAAAATAGACAAACAAGCAAGTTCATTAGACCTTTAATAAGAAACTGATTGCAGATAGTTTAAAAAGTATCTTTATATACATCAAATTAAATTGATGACTTAATAAAAAAAATCTTTTTTTATAGCAAAAGATAAATAGTTATTAATTTCCATTTTTCTTTTGATTTTATTTTTAGAAAATGATTATTTTATTTGCTTGTATTAGGAAAAAGTATCACGAAAGGAATAATAAGGACTAATGTGAACGCAGTTCCTCCAACCGAACAACCCATTTTTACAGAAGAAAAAAAACAATTTTTAACTAAAATTTCACGCAAATTTTCTAAAGAACAAAATGATAAGATATATGAAGTAATTTATAATATTCTTATAGATCCCTTAATTGATAATTTAATAGCCTATCTTTATAAAAATAAAACATTTTGTAAGAATTTTACACAAACAGAAGTTAAAACTTCTCCTAAAAAAGTAACTAAAGAAGAAATACGTTCAAAAATAGCAAAGTTTGTTTGGAAAGATGCCTTTGAATGCAAAAAAAATCACTCTATTCCTGATCGTATAACTCAGGAATTAGATAAATTTTATGCAAAAACGCCACTTAGTGAACTAACTTATTTTGATTTCCTTTTTATATTTAGTTACCGAACGAGTAAATCTGCTCTAATGCTTCTTCAAAACAGCACGGAGAAAGAATTGAAGAAACTTTCTTTAAGTAAGACCATTCATAACATCAATTTTTTAAGTCTTGCTATACTTTTTAATCAAAAAGAAATTCTTCAATTTATTTACCAAAAAAAAGAAATATTTAGTGGGAATTTTTTTGAAACAGACGAAGCAAATTTCACACCGATTGATTTAGCGGCATTAACTAGTTTTCAAGGGAGTGAAGGGAATTATGAAAGTCTTCTCAAAGTGACGGATGAGTTATTAGGAAAAATAATTAATAAGAAAAGTAGTCAAAGAGCGCTTGATATAATTGATAAAAATGTTGAACAAAAGCGCTTAAGTATACTTAGAGATCACACGAACGGATTTGGAACGACAGCGGATATTTTACGCAGCATAACAAATCCTAAAAGTGCACAAGATTCTGCTATAATTTATAGCACAATCGGGCGCAAAGGGAATATCTCAATAGATACAATCAATAAAATAACCGATACATCTCTTAAGCGGATTTATTTAGGAAATCTGGAAAGATACATCTCAAAAACAAAAGCTGATCCAATTTTTTTGCTAAAAGTTTGGTTTGAACTTAGTAATAATAAAAATTTTAAAGAGTCTTTAGTCTTTAAAACTTTAGAATATGCCATAAAAGAACATCAATCTTTACCTCTCAATTATTTAAAACCTGTAGGTGTGGGAGACGCGTGGTTAAATATCAAATTAATAAGGATTGATAATCACTCTTTAGTAAGTTTTTATAATTTAATGTCTAATTTAAATGAAAATTACCTTAAATTACCTAAAGTGGGTATAGCCGCTGCTCATACGATTTCCGCAGGTGATCAATTTGCCTCTTTACAAGGTAAATTAATTATGAGAGTTACAAATCCAGAAAATAACCTAATTCCCATTGAGCGAGACTATTACCTAAGTTTAAATAGTTACTCTGGGTTAGCTCGCCCATTCGATGGATATCCAAATACAAAAATCATTATATCAAGTGATGGAGAATTTTGCCTCGAGGCTATTACAACAATAGAATCTGGGGAACCAATCATTATCAATAGTGATGAAAAAAAATTATTTGATGCATTCTTTAAATTTCATAGAATAGAAAATTTAATAAAAGCTTTGGAATCACCTATAAAAGATGAATTTTGTATCAATACCATTGAAAGGTGGAAATACTTTTTTTTGAAGAGGCCTACAGTCTTTTGGCAATATCTTGAGAATAATCCAACCTTAAAAAATCAATTTTTTACATTAATTATTCAGTCAATCTTAGCCGATTCTGATGAGGAAAAGAATAATAAGAAAATTGGAATAGATGGTATTGTAGAAAGCATCTTTAATTCAGACTTGGGTATTATTTTAGTAGCATCTATTATATCGGAAAACAAAGAAAGCTTTACTCAATTTATTAATCAATCACACTTAGATTTAACAACATTTTTAGAAAAGCTATGCACATACATTAAACGAAATCCTTTTGTTGATATTTTACATATTCTTAGTAAAGAAGAATGTGAAATCGAAAATTGTACAACAATGTTTTATCCAGTCATTGCTTGGTCTTTTTTGCTAAACTATCAACCCGTATATTTTTTTAAGTTGATTTTAATGAGAAGCTTTGATTTCAATCAATTCGAAGCTTTGTTTTCATTTAAAGATAAAATGACAAAAAATATTACAAACTTTATAGAGAAAAATCACCAATATTCCGAGAATATTTGGGATTTTTTTCAACTAATTAGCATTGAAGACAAAACTTTAGCATTGGTCATCACAAAACTTATTGATTCAAAAGAAGAATTATCAACATTTAGCTCTTGCTTTCCTTTTGACAAACCATTCGTAAATTCTTTAAATAAAAAAGATATGAATGAAAATTTAAAAGATGAAATGTTTCTTCTAAAGTTTTTAGTGTATTTGCATTCAAAAGCGAGAACAAAAAGTAGTTCAGGCTTCATTCAAACGTTAGTTAAAAGTTCAACAATAGATTTGAAAGGAAAAATAGTTGCTATTAATCAAGAAGCCATCAAACTTTATTGCGAGAAAGCTTTTCCAGATAGAGAAAGTAAATATAATCAGTTTATTTCAAAGGAAAATGAAGTAAATAATAATAACAACAATACAATTACTAAAATTGAGTCTCAAGTCATTCCGTTTGATCAAGAAATACAACTAAATCTTAAGTCTTAAGGGAGATAATTTGAATGGTGACACTTAAACCCAATACGATTATTGTCACAGGTGGCACAGGCTTTATAGGTTCTTGTGTGATCAAACAATTAAATTGTGAAGGATATGAAAATATCGTAATTGTTGATAATTTGAGGGAAAATGAAAAATGGAAAAATTTGGTAGGAAAAAGATTTGATGGAATTATATCCCCTCAAAAATTCTTCACATGGTTAAAAAGTGTCGATCTAAATCAGATAACTGCCGTTTTTCATTTAGGAGCCTGTTCTGATACTACTGAAAAAAATGCAGATTATTTATTAGAAAATAATACTCACTTTAGTCAACAGCTAGTTGAAATAGCTTTACTCAATAAGTGGAGATTTATTTATGCCTCATCTGCTGCAACTTACGGAGATGGAAAGTTAGGGTTTGATGATGACCATGACAAACTTTTAGAATTAAAACCTTTAAATATGTATGGCTATTCTAAGCATCTTTTTGATCTGTGGTTAAAAAAAAATCACTTATTAGAATATGTAGTTGGTTTGAAATATTTTAACGTCTTTGGACCAAATGAAAACCACAAAAATAAAATGGCATCAGCTATAGCTCAAATCTACCCTGTTATCATGAAGGAACATAAAGTTAAGCTCTTTAAATCATCAGATCCAGCAAAATTTGCCGATGGAGAGCAAAAACGTGATTTCATCTATGTTAAGGATGTGGCCCGTATTACCACTAGCTTTTTATCAAATTCAAATAATGGAATCTTTAACGTGGGTAGAGGTGTTGCCCTGTCATGGAATAGGTTAGCTCAGGCGATATTTAAAGCTTTAAAGATAGATGGCACAATTGAATATATCGAAATGCCTGAAGTCCTTATTGGTAAATATCAAAATTATACTTGCGCAAATACAGATAAATTGAGGAAAGCCATTGGCAAATTAGCCGATTGTGGTACATTGGAAGATGACGTTTGTGATTATATTTGTAACCACCTTAACAATGACGAAACATGGTAAAATTTTCTAATTTTTTTAATAGAATTCATCAAGTGAAAGTTTTAGTTATAGGTGATTTGATTTTAGATCAATACACGTATGGTCAAACCTCGAGAATTTCTCCTGAAGCTCCAGTTCCGGTAATGCAAGTAATGAAAGAAGAAAACTTGCCAGGTGGGGCTGGAAATGTAGCTCTTAACTTGCAAGCTTTAGGCGCGCAAGTTATCCTCTTAAGCCGAATCGGAAATGATAGAGCTGGGATACA
Organism: Candidatus Rubidus massiliensis; assembly: GCA_000756735.1. Classification (GTDB taxonomy): domain Bacteria; phylum Chlamydiota; class Chlamydiia; order Chlamydiales; family Parachlamydiaceae; genus Rubidus; species Rubidus massiliensis. The sequence continues at coordinate 989,575 of CCSC01000001.1, forward strand.
ATTAAAAGATTCATTAACAGTTAAGAAAGTTACAACCGATTATGTATTTTGCCAACGAAATTGGCAAACTTCACATAAAACGAGGGTTATAGCTGCGAATCAACAATTACTTAGAATAGATTATGAAGAGATAAAAGCGATTGACGAGCATTTAGAAGATACAATAATCACTCATTTGCCAACTCTATTACAAAATATCGATATTATTGCTATTTCAGACTATGGAAAAGGATTTTTAACGGATACTTTACTAAGTTCTATTATACAATTAGGAAAGCAAAAAAATATTCCTATCATTGTGGATCCAAAAGGTGCAGATTTCTCTAAATATTATGGGGCTACAATTATCAAACCAAATCGTTTAGAAGCTTATAAAGCAGCTAATTGTTCCATGCATATACCATTAGAAACAGTGGCAAAAAAATTGCTAAGTCAAAGCAATGCAGAACATATTGTCATCACATTGTCAGAAGAGGGGATATCGTACTTTTCACAAAGTGGAGCATCAGGAAATACTAGTGCAAAGGTTAGAGAAGTAAAAGATGTAACTGGAGCTGGTGACACAGTACTTGCAGCCTTAACTTTTGCTTTAGCCAATAAACTTAACTTAGAAGATTCTTTAAGATTTGCAAATCTCTGCGCGGGAGTTGCAGTTGAACATATAGGTTGTGTAAACGTAAACTTAGCGCAAGTTGTCATCCATATGTTAAAAGAAAACATTATTTCAAAAGTTTTCAACAATGAGCATAATTATTTGTTAAAAGCTATTGTTCGTTCCGTCGAATATCAGGTCATTATTTTAGAGGAAGAAAAATTATCTATTGATTTAGCTGAAAAAATTGAAAACATCAATCAAACTCCGATTTTTCCTTTTTTCTATGTAAAAGATGGAAAGGAGAAAAATGAATTTGTTTATTTGCTTTCTTTTCTTATTAAGGAAGGGATTATTTTAACGTCTGAAGAAGCTTTTTCAATGGTAAATAAAACATCTGATCAACTTATGACTTAGTAAAAAGGGGAGTCTATCTCCCCATTTTTATCTTATTTTGCACTCTCTGAAGATCTAGAAGAATTACTATTACTATACTCAAGTTTATCGACGGCTACTTCTTTTTCTTTACAAATCTTCTTGAATGTAGCTAAATAACTCATAAATTTTTCTTCTACAAGTACAGCTTTTTGCTTTTCATTTTCTGTCTTAATTTCAATATTCGGATTAAGACCTTGATTTTTGATCACAGACGCTCTTATTTGGACAATATTACTTAAACTATCAGAAGAATTAATCCGTTGCTTTTGCACTAATTTTTTTTCAATTTCGACAAGATATTTCTTAAAATTTTCAGGAATTAGGTCATTATACTGTTTTAATCGATTTAATAGTAAATAAGGCGTTGTAAAATCGTTCATTTCTATTCCGAAATTGGCTATGAGACAAACATCGACAAAGTGAGCTAAATTTATTTTATGGTTGCTTATGGTTATATGTTTATGAATTAAACTATCTAAATCATTGGTATATTTCTCAAATGTCTTTTGGCTAGATCCGGAAGTTTCACTAAATAGTTCTAAAAATTGATAATTTGCTAATACTATCCGTTGGTTATTCTTTAAATGTTCGGCTGTTTTTTGTAATTCGTTTATGTGAACACTTTCTTCATTATTTTTTTTCGATATTTTAACTTCTTTTTTATGGATTGAAAGGGAGCGTTTTTTTGAGCTTTTCTTAGATTTATTTGAATCAGAAGATTTTTGTTCAAATTCCTTAGTGTAACTTTCTGTGACTTTGACTGGGTTAATGTATGAGTCTAAAAGACCTTCAAAATATTTATTACCTTGAAGTTCTGCAAAAAGTGGATCGACGATTTCCCCTTTCATCTCTCTTACCTGTAAAACAGGTAAGTTGAATTTTTGCGTAGGATTAGTAGTCCCTTTTAATTTTTTTTCTAAAATTTGGGGGTATTTCGTATGTAATTTCTTTAAAATTGAATTTACTTTTCTTCCACTGTATAGATAACCTTTGGAATTCCATTCATTAATCATTGTGATGATACAATCTAAGTGGGTAGTTTTATTTTCAGCTCCGGCATATAAACCATCTTTTTTAGCAAATTCAGAAGCTTTTGCATTGTAGATATAGGATAAAAATTCTTCAGGAGATATTTTGTAGAACTTTAATACTAAAAATATGCTTTCTCTCGTAGAGGGAGCTATAAGAAGATTATTTAACAGCTTACCGATGATAAGATTTTTTGCTTCTTTTTCAACTTTTTGATCTGTTTCATCAGTACTTATCAACTTAGCTTTTTCATATAAACTTGTAAACTTAGCATTAGTTTCGATAGAGGTTTTTTGTTTTAGCGTAATTAAAAGAGTTTGAATGTCAAAGTTTTCACTTTCTATAAAAAACGACGTGACCCCATTTTCTAAGGCTTTTTCACAGATATCTAAAATAAAATTTTGCGCATTTTCGTTTGACTTAAGTCCTTCTTGATTGGAGACTGTAAATTTTGGTAAGTTTTCTAAAAAATTATTGGATAAATCGATACTTTTATTTAAAGCGAGAAAAGTACCATTTTTGGTACCCATAATCGCTTGCATTACATTTTTTAAAATTTCTTTTAAATGAAAGGGATTATTGAGGTTATAGCTATTTGCGGATGGTAGCATGCTTTGAGCTCTTCTATGCGCACTGATGTCAGAATTTTGTCGTTTTAGGAGAGGTTTTTTTAATGTCTCTTGCGCTTTGGCTTTTACTTGAGTAATGGCGATAGTTTGAGGTCCATTATCTTCATTCGTAAGATTACTGACCTTTCTTTCTTCCCACATATTTGGACTGCGAATGACTGGATCTGAGTAAGAAGTAGGGTGTTGACTTGGTTCAATCGTGGTTGTAGCGGAACGTTTTTCTCTATTAATAGTTTTTTGTACATGGCTTAGTTTTTCATCTATACTACCTTTTTTAATTTCATCAAAAAATGTAGTGTAGCCATTTGAAACATTACTTAAGTTTATACTATTATTATCCATTTTATTACGCTAATTATTTAAGATTAATAATATTATAGTAATAATAAAGATTTTTTTAAATTAAATAATTGTACAAATTATTTTTTTTAATAAAAAAAGGGCGCAAAAAAACTTTGCGCCCTTTTTAGAAAGATTATTTTTTAAAAGAAAAATTAAGTGGCTTCTTCTTCTTTTGCGTCTGAAATTAATGCTTCTGTAAGTAAAATAACACCCGCAGCGGATGAGGCTAAAGTTATACTTGTGGTTACAACTTTAGTAGGATCGAGTATTTGACTTTCAACCATATTTTCAATTTTTTCAGATAAAGCGTTAAAACCCATCTCATAAGGCTTATTTTTTACTTCCGATAAAATCACAAGATCTTCGCACCCAGAATTGGAAACAATTTGTTTAAAAGGGGTTTCAAAAGCAGACATTACTATTTTTTTACCAACCTCTTCCTCTCCACTTAAATGCAAGTTTGCAAGTTTTTGAGAAGCTCTTAATAAGGCCACACCACCACCTGGGACAATACCTTCTTCTAAAGCAGCTTTTGTTGAATTTAGACTATCTTCAAACTTTTGTTTATTTAGCTTCATTTCAGTTTCTGTTAAGGCGCCAACTTTAATAACCGCTACACCTCCACCAAGCTTTGCTTTGCGTTCTTCTAATTTTTCTTTATCGTAAGAGCTTGAACTAGCGGTAATTTCATGTTCTAATTGTTTGATGCGAGCTTTTATTTCTTCAGATTGACCATGACCATTTACAATTGTTGTGTATTCTTTAGAAACAATAATTCTTTCCGCTGAACCCAACATATCTAAAGGAATTTCGTTTAAATTAAGTCCAGTTTCTTCTGAAACAACAGCCCCGCCTGTTAAAACTGCAATATCTTGCAACATTGCTTTTCTTCTATCGCCAAATCCAGGAGCTTTTACCGCTACAACTTTTAATGTACCTCTAAGTTTATTAATAACAAGAGTTGTTAGAGCGTCGCCGTCAATATCTTCAGCTATAATTAATAACTCAGCACCTTGCGTAGCAATAGGAGAGAGGATCGGTAAAATTTCGTGAATATTTGAAATTTTTTTATCAACTAAAAGAATTTTTGGATTAGATAATTCGGCAATTCCTTTGTCCATATTTGTGCAAAAATATGCACTAATATAGCCACGATCAAATTGCATACCTTCAACAACTTCTACAGTAGTTTCTGTGCCCTTAGCTTCCTCGATAGTAATAACACCTGATTTACCCACTTTTTCCATGGCATCAGCAATCATATTCCCAATTTCTTGATCTCCAGAAGCTGAAACAATGGCTATATTTCTAATTTCTTTTGAATCTTTAATAGCAATACTTGATTTCTTAATTTCTTCTATAGCAAAAGCTATAGACTTATCAATTCCTCTTTTAATGTTGATAGGACTAGCACCTGCGGCTATTTGCTTGATCCCATTTTCGACAATAGATTTTAGTAAAATAGTAGTAGTTGTAGTGCCATCTCCACATTTATCTTTGATTTTTTGAACAGCTTCTTTAGCTATTGCAACACCCATGTTTTCATATTCATTTTCTAAAATAACATCTTTAACAATGCTATTACCATCATTTGTAATAGTCGGTGCGCCCCAGCTTTTTTCTAATCCTACATTTCTACCTCGAGGTCCTAAGGTAAAGGCAACAACATTAGCTAACTTTTTTATACCAGCGTATAGTAATTCTCTCGCTTCAGCTTCAAATATAATTTCTTTTGGTGATGAAGACATGATCTTTTCTCCTTGATTTCAGAACACAAGATTTAATTTATCGTTTTAGATCAGTTTTATGATAAAGGCATTTTTATATCTAAACCTTGAACAGAATAGGTTAAAGCTCCAATTGAAATGCCATCAACTAACTCAGCATAAGCTTTTATCGTATCAAAAGTGATACTAGAGCCTGACTCTACATAAACTTTTTTATTCGTTTTTCTAATTTTTTTAGCGCATTTTTGAACATCTTCAGGTGACATATTCATTAACATGATTGCATCAATATCTGTTTGTAGCGCTTCATCTAACTGGTCAATACTTTTAATTTCCATTTCGATGGGTAAATTTGGATATTTATTCTTAACAAGTTTTACCGATTCTTTTATGGGATCTTTTGCGTATAAGGCTACAAATGATAAATGTTTACTTTTTATAATTAATCTATCATCTAAACCATAGCGATGATTATGGCCTCCACCCACTTTGACTGCATATTTTTCCAACGCTCTCAATCCTGGGAGGGTTTTTCTTGTGTCTAATATCTTGCAATTATAGCCAGATATTTTTCTAACATAATAGTAGGTAGTGGTTGCCACACCAGATGCATGTTGTAAAAGGTTTAAAGCAACTCTTTCTCCGCTCAATATCCCTCTTGCAGGACCATTTATTTTAGCAACTGTTGTGCCAGCTTTTAAAAACACCCCTTCTTCAACTAACAAATGCACTTCAATATTAGGGTCGAGTTTTTTAAAAAGTGGCTCTAAAAATTTCAATCCAGCTAAAACGCCTGCTTGTTTCAAGACAAATTTTCCTGAAATTTCGATTGTCTCTGGAATGCAAGCTTCTGTGGTTTTATCACCTGAACGTATATCTTCTTCCAAAGCTATGACAATAAGCTTATCTATTTCTTGTATTAAATCCATAACATCATCCTTTAGAAGGTTAAATGTAGTGAATTTTTAAAAAAATAGCAAGTCGTTTTTCATAATAATTAGCACTTATACTTCCTAAGTGCTAGTTAATATAGTTTTCTATTAAAGATAAAAAAATAAGGAAGATTTTGGAAGGAAAAACAATAGATGGTTTAAGGTTGAGCTACTGCGAGAACGTTCTCTTTATTGTTTTCTTCATAATCTACACTTACTTCATTGGCAATGGGTGAGGGTAGCGTTTCTGGCTTGCCCAGTTGCATCATATATAGGGAATAATCAAAAAAATCTTCGTTTATTTGACTTCCTGCGCGAAGAATGAAAATGTAAGGATGGAGTGTAAAGCGTAGGTCTTTTCTGAATTTTTGCATAAAAACTCTTATGTTAGTGAAAAGTAAAGGCCATTGTAACGGTAAGTGAATTTTTTTAAAACAGCTATAATTTATGAAAGCCGTCTTGCAGACGGCTTTTAAGAAAAGATTAGAAGCAATAGCTAAGTTGTAGACCTACAACATCTAAGTTAGACCATAGATCTGCATTTCCACCACCTAAACCGATAGGAATAGATCTCTTTCCGTTTACACGCTTGTTAAAGCCGTGTCCGTAAAACATAGATACTTCTCCATTTTCAATGGCTCGATAAGTAGCGCCAACTGTAATGACATCTTCAACTGTATCGCAAATTAAAAGATTAACAGCTGTTTGTGTTCTGCCAAATGGGACGTTAACGTGTCTAAAACCAGCTCTTAAAGTAAGTTTTTGACTTACATCATAGTCCATACCAACGCGATAGTAAGTTTGGTTTTTAAAACCGAAACCAGTACCGTGGTCAGTTCCTAGTTTATCAATAGTTAGCTCTGACGCAAGTTTATTGCTTAAAGCATGTACAGGTTTCCACTGGATATGCTCAACGTCAAATGTGACCGTTGAAACCGGGAGAACCTTAATGGCTAAACCAAATCCAATTTTTCTTGGAATATCAAGTCTTCCTCTATGGGACAAGAATCCTTTATATTTGGTAAATCTTTTCATTCTTGTGCGAGGCTGATAAGTTAAACCAACACTAAACCAATCAGTAACGTCATATAACCAACCAATTGTTGCGCCAACACCTTGTGACCAACTATAACCCTTATTTGTCACTTTTCCAGGATATGCGCTAAATAATGGGTTATCAAAATTTTGTATGCCATTAACTTTAAGTCTTTGTACATTGTAATTAATTGATAAGCCAAAATGATGACGACAGTAACTCCAAGCAACGTTTGGAGAAAGAGTTTCATGTAGATATTCTAATCCTAAATTTGTTGTGCCAAGTAAAGGAAATGGGTGTTTATAGGTAGTTTTGTTAAAGTTTCTATTGTACAAAACTAAGCCAACTGAAATGTCATAATCTTCAGATACTACTTTATTAACGCCAAAATCACCGTTATAAAAGTTTTTTGTTCTTCCAGCAACAAACGTGCCGTTAATGCCTGGTCTGACTAAACCAGCAAGGTTATCTCTGACTCTTGATCTTAAATAAAATTGAACCCAAGCGCCTCCTCCGTCAATTCTATCTCCAACTTTTGCCATACCTGCTGGATTAAAGGCTGCAGCTTCCGCATCTTGAGGATAAGCTATAACCGCTGCTGACATTCCAAAAGACTTTGGACTTGCTAATATTGCTTCTGTTGTCTGACTCATTGTGCATAATAGGCCAAAAACACTAATCGTTAGATATCGGCAAACTGAACCGAATTTCATTAGTCCCTCCTGATAATAAAAAAAATAACTTTACATAGTTTAGAATACTTTAATTCAAATTAATTAGTTAACAAAATAGCAAAATTTTGTAAATCAGATAAATTTTTAAAGAGGGAAATTTGGTCTCTATCTATTCTCAAAAGGATTTTAATCAACAGTTTTGCTAGGAAAATTAAGCTATTTTTTACCGTTTTGTTTCTACAAATGTATGCTTAATTTTTTTTAAGAGTTACCGTTTAGCACTATTTTCTTAAAATAACTCAATCATTTGGAAATAATATTTAATTTTGATCTATTGGCTGTAAGTCATTTTACAATCTTAAATGATCGTTTGAGAGGATTTAAGGCATAATTAACTTTAAAATAATTCAAAATGAGATTTGTAAAAAAAATCGAATTCTAGACTAAAAAAATGTCAATGATAAGTGATGTTTTTAAAAACTAAAAAATTTAAGTTTAGTCTATGTATGAAATTGTTTGTAGAGATCTTTTTTAGGAATGCCTCTTATTTGCGCTACCATTTTTATGGCATCTTTTAAAGATATATTATAGGTTTTAGCAAGAGCTTTAACATGCTCATGAATTGAAATATTTTCCCAACTCCCAGCCTCGTCTTCTTGAATATTTCCTTGAAGTAGTAAAACTATTTCTCCCTTTTGTGCAGAATTTTGCCATTGCACTAAAACATTTTCTGGGGTACCTCTAAAAAAACTTTCAAATTTCTTAGTTAGTTCTTTCGCTAAAACTAAATATCGATTGGGTGCTAGTTCATGTAATAATGACAAAGTTTTTTCTATATGATGTGGAGTGTCATAAAATATAGAAGTACCTTTATATTGCAAAATATCTAAAAAAAAATGTTTCATTTCAGAACTTTTTTTAGGAATAAATCCCAAAAATTGAAAAAAATTTGTCTCAAGTCCTGAACAAATTAAGGCTGTAATAAAAGCACAAGGACCTGGAATACTTTGAATCGGAATATTTTTTTTTATGCAGCTTTGAACTATGTATTGCCCAGGATCTGCTATGCAAGGTGTACCTGCATCGCAAATTAATCCTATATGCATACCATTATGAAGTTTATTAAGGATATCTGCATCTATTTGCGATTGATTGAATTTGTGATAACTTTGTAAAGGTTTTTTTATCTCGTATTTATCGAGTAAAGTTTTGCTGTGACGTGTATCTTCACATAAAATTAAGTCACAATCTTTTAATAGTTCTATAGCTCGAAAAGTAATATCGGATAGATTTCCGATTGGAGTTGATATCAGAGAAAGCAAGGAAAACCTTAAATAAATTAGGTGGCACCCAGATTCGAACTGGGGAATCGAAGCTTTGCAGGCTTCTGCCTTACCGCTTGGCCATGCCACCTTGGCTGAAGTTAATCTTATAAAACATTAATGATTTCTTAAGCAAGAGATATTATAGGAAATTGAAACTTTTAGCAGCTTACCTTTGTCATGATTAATGCTGATAGGTTTTTCCACTGTTTCCAATCCCTTCTCAACCTTTTTTTTAATTCTTTTAATTCTTTTTTTAATGCCATTAAATGGTTTTTTTCTGCTTTATTTTTTCTTAAATAATTACATTTTTTTTTCAATAAATAGAGTTTATTAATACTTGTAACAATACTATTTGAAATTTCTTCTATTTTCTCTTCTATAGCATCTTTTCTTAAATACCATGCTACTTTAAGTTTTTGAGTTAAAATAGTTTTGCGCTCTAGTATCATTCTTTTTTTTATAGTCAAGCTGTCAATTTCTTTTAAAGAATGAGCTAAATTACATTTAAACAAAATCCAAATAAACCATTTTGTAGGGTCATAATGATACCATTTGATCCCATTGCGATAATCGTTAGCAAAAGTATGATGAAAATTATGATAACCTTCTCCAAATGTCAATAAAGCTATAATGTAATTATTTACTGCAGATTGCTCTTGGCAAAACGGCTTGTCTCCCCAAGTATGAGCCAAAGAATTTATAAACCATGTAAAATGGTGTAGTAAAAATAAACGCAATCCAAACGCTAATATGATTGAACCTAAGAAGTCATCAAATAATAAGTAAGCAAGTAAAACTACTATACTATTTGTTGTAACAAGACAAAGGGGATAGTATTCATGTTGGAAGCAAACTAATTTGTTTTTAAGTAAATCAGAGACAATTTTGGGATCTATTTTTTTGGGTTTTTTTAAAATCCATAAAAAGTGTGCATACCAAAACCCTTTTTTAATGGAATAGGGGTCATTATCGGTATCAACAAATGCATGATGAATTCTATGATCAAATGCCCATCTTAAAGCGCTGCCTTGAGCGGTCATTGAACCAAACAATAGAAGGATAAATTCTACGTATTTGTTGGTCTTAAAAGTTTTGTGTGAAAAGTAGCGATGGTAGCCTCCGGTTATACTAATACCCGTTAAAAAAAGCAAAATTATACTAAAGATTAATAAACCTGAAGGGTTGGGTACATACAGTAGATAAAAGGGTAATGAAATAAATAAAGCAAAGTGATAAGAACATAAAAAAATAATGGGTATCCAATTTGTATCCTTGTTAAATCTCATGGCTTATGTGTACCTTTTTAAAATCTGTAAAATTAATGCTATCGTAAAAAGAAAGGTTAAGACTCTTTTTAGCAAGAATTTGACTTTGAGACTTTCTTGTAAATGATATACAAAATCAATTCTTTTTTAATCGAAGTTAGAAAGTCAGTAAAGTTTTGAGTTTTAATTGTCAATAATCTTAAAAAACTCTATTGTCAATACTCTTAAAACAAAGCTTCATACCAATCAATTTATGGCTAAATTTAACATTAATCAATTTCCAAAAATATTTCAAAATACAAATATATCTTTACCGTTTTCAGAAATTTCTTGCGATACCAGAAAGTTAAAAGAAGGTCAGTTATATTTTGCTCTAGAAGGTTTAAAAGTTGACGGTCATGACTTTATAGAAGATGCCAAAAAAAAAGGTGCTATTGGAGCTGTAGTTAGTAAAGAATCAAAGCTTACAGATAAAAATTTTGCTTTAATAAAAGTAGATAATGTTTTACTTGCCTTACAGCAAATGACTCATACAATCTTGCAACGTCGTAAAACGAAAATTATTGCCGTTACAGGATCTGTTGGAAAAACAACATCAAAAGAATTTTTACAAACTATTTTAAGTAGTAAATATAAAGTTTCTGCGACTATTGAAAACTATAATTCAAAAGTTGGCCTTCCAATAACTGTTATTAATCATACAAATGATAATGACGAGTGGATTGTTCTCGAAATGGGAATGACACATAAAGGTGATATTGAGCAACTTATAAAAATTGCTCCGCCTCACATAGCAATGTTAACAGCTATAGACTATTCTCATTTTGTAAATTTCAACTCTTTGAATGATATTGCCGCCGCAAAGTGTGAGATTTTTGATTCTCAAAATCTTGTTTTATCTATCCTTGCAAAAGATACTTTGCAACACGATGCAGTAATTAAGAGTAAAAAGTTTCCATCTTTTACATATTCAATAGACGATTCTACAGCTGATTATTATTTGGAATTACAGTCGAAAACAATGGTTTTACATACTCCTGATAAGCAAATTTATTCTTTTTCATTACCAAATATTTTAGGAAAACATAGTTTTAAAAATCTTTGCGGTGCCTTAGCCATTGCTATAAATTTAGGATTAAATATAAATGAAATACAGCTGGCAGTGAATCAACTAAAACTACCTGATAGACGGTTGCAAACAATTATAAAAAACGACATTACCTTCATCGTTGATTGCTATAATGCACCACCTGTTTCAGTTAAATCGGCATTAGATTCAATTCCTCAAACCAAAGGGAAAAAAATAGCAGTTTTAAGTGAAATGCGAGAGCTTGGGACGATTTCAAAGGAATGGCACGAAAAAATAGCAAAATATGCTTTGAATAAAGTGGACACAGTCATCTGTATAGGTGAAGAAATGAAAATTTTTAAAGATATTTGGCATGATGCTAATAGAAAAGTTTTTCACTGTGCTACGAAAGAAGAAGTTATTCATTTTATTAAAAATATCATAGAAGAAAGAGATATAGTTTTAGTTAAAGGAGCGAGATTTTTTGAACTGGAAACTATATTAGATCATTTTTGAAATGGGAAAAAAATGTTTGTATTGTTAATGGAATTTCTTCGAACCAAATTCGGTTTGTTCTCTCCCTTTTTAATGAATTATTCTACTAGAATGATACTAGCTGCTATTACATCCTGGGTAATATGTATTTTTGCAGGTCCATACTTCATTAAAAAGCTTTATGAATTAAAAATTGGACAATCGATACGCTTAGAAGAATGTCCCTTGCTTGGGAAACTACATCAAAAAAAGCAAAATACACCAACAATGGGTGGAATTCTTATTTTATTTTCTATGATTATTTCTCTTTTTTTATGGATGGATCCAAGCCATGTTTTTACTTTAATTTTGCTAGTTTCAACGCTTATATTAGGCATTTTAGGTGGCACAGATGATTATTTAAAATTGCGTTATCGCAATACTAAAGGTCTATCTGCACGTTATAAATTACTTGGACAAGTCCTTTTTTCGGCATTACTTGCTATCTATTTTTTTTCACCAAATGCAGCTAGTCATTTGCAAATTGGTGAGTGGTTCTCACCGCCTATTATAAAAGAATCGAATATTAACTATTTAACTGATGGCCAAAGTAAAATCGAGCAAGTAGTTTTACCTCTTTATGAATACGCAGGTAGAATTTATATACCATTTTTTAAAGATCCAGTATTTGTTTTTTCAGGCTCATTAGCAATATTGGGAGCTATTTTTATTATTTTTGTTATAACAGGTTCTTCTAATGCTGTAAATTTAACAGATGGGTTAGATGGGCTTGCCGCTGGTTGTTTAATTTTAGTAGCAAGTTCTTTAGCATTGATTGCATTTGTTTCCAATCATATAGATTTAGCAACGTATTTAAACGTCTTATATATAGAAGGTAGTGGAGAAATAGCTATCTATTTAAGTGCATTTGTAGGGGCATGTCTTGGTTTTTTATGGTACAATGGGCACCCTGCCCAGTTATTTATGGGAGATACTGGATCTTTAGCTTTAGGAGGTATCCTAGGGGTGTCTGCAGTTCTTTTAAGAAAAGAAATGTTACTTGGCCTGGTAGGAGGAATATTTGTTGCTGAAGCCTTATCTGTAATTTTGCAAGTAGGTAGTTATAAACTTAGAAATAAAAAAAGAATTTTTTTGTGCGCTCCTTTGCACCATCATTTTGAATATAAAGGATGGGCTGAAACGAAAGTCGTGATCCGTTTTTGGATTATAGGATTATTATTAGCATTAATCGGAATTGCTTCTTTAAAGATAGTTATATGATATTAGCAGATCACATCCTGATTGTAGGTTTAGGTTTAACTGGGCAGTCTATTGCAAACTTTTTATTAAAAAATGGAAAAAAAGTTTTTGCTATCGATGCAAATATGGAAAAGTTACTGACAAAAAAGGAAGTACAAGAGCTTGTAAATTATGGATTAAAAGTATTTTCTGATGATACTTTTCATTTGTGGCATTTAATTGAAGAGGCTGTTTTGTCACCTGGAATTTCGCCGAATAGTAAAATATATAAAGAACTCTTAAAATTAAATATTCCAGTTCTTAGCGATATAGAAATAGCCCTTAATAACTATGATGGGAAGTGCATTGGTATAACAGGTACAAATGGCAAAACATCCACAACGTTATTAGTTACTCATCTTTTAAATGAAATGGGACTAACAGCTGCAGCTGTTGGTAACATAGGACAACCAGTAATAAATGAAACGAAAAAATTAAATCCTTCAAAGATACTAGTTATCGAATTAAGTTCCTTCCAACTTGAAATAATGAACAAAAAATCCTTAGATGTAGGGGTTATTTTAAATATAACGCCAGATCATCTAGATCGCTACGCTACGATGGAAAATTATGCAAAGGCTAAATTACGCATTGCCCATTGTATAAAAGATAAAGGGAGTTTATTTTTTAATAGCAGTATAAACTTAAAAACAGATCTTTCTTCCGCTATCCATTGCCATCATTTCGGGTATAGTAATATAAATGAAGTATATACGGATCTAGATTATATTTACGTAAAAAACAAAAAAATAGCCTTACCCAAAAAGTATCAAAAGAAAAAATGTCATCATATTGAAAACATCATGGCCGCCTGCGCTATAATTTCTACCCTAAATTTAGAAATACCCTTGCTGGAAAAAGGATTAGAGTCTTTTACTTTGCCAGAACATAGAATAGAATGGGTAAGAGATGTAGAAGGCATTTCCTATTATAACGATAGCAAAGCTACAAATATTGACGCTGTTTTAAGAGCTGTTGAAAATTTTAAACAGCCCATTAGACTGATTGTGGGAGGGGTTGATAAGGGATTTCCTTATACTGATTGGATTGAAGCATTTAAAGGTAAAGTAGTTCAGATTATAGCGATTGGTCAAGCTGCGAACAAAATTAAAACTTCTTTAGAGCCATATTTTAAAGTTGACTTAGCCCTAAATCTTGAAGAGGCTGTAAAGTACGCTACACGTGATGCTAAAAATGGTGATATAGTTTTGTTATCTCCTGGATGCTCAAGCTATGATATGTTTAAAGATTTTGCAGATAGAGGAAATGAGTTTAAAAGAGTTGTGAATTGTATAGATAAAGTTTTGACTCATATAAATAATTAATTACTTCCTTTTTAGTATTTTATAACCAGTATCACGAATAAATATAAAAATTAGCTTATATGCTAAATATTAATAACTGAATTGTGATTTATGAAACAAAATGCTTAAGAAATAGCAAAAAAAATTAAGCATTTTATTTTTAGTAAATAGATACTTGAGTTTAAACGAATCAATTTGTTATGGATTATGGAATAAGTTAACAATAATGAAGTTCTGGGTAAAAATTTGGTTATTTAATAATTTTTACTATTAAAAATGATTTAATCCAATTTAGGTAAGTAACATATCTTATAAAAATGGACTGAAAGTTTTTGATATAACCTAACGGTAATAGCTAAGAATTGCTTATTAAAATTTAAGATAAGCTTTCTTAAAGCAATATTTTGTAGGTATTGAAGATAGATTAATGGCTCATTCTTTTTTTGAGTCAGATTAGTAATAAAAAAATATTTGAATAAAATTTACAGTAATGGCCTAAGATTGCAAACTTTTTGCAGTAAATAATTAATTTTAGGAATAATTTCTAATGAGACGAAAAGATATCATTATTATATCTGTTTTACTAAATGCAGGCATTTTAGCCATTCTTTTTGTAACAGCAAATCTTAACGAAGAAAAAATATTGGAACAAACAGAAGTTTCTTCAGCTTTATCAAATGCTTTTAATACAAAACTTGAAAATGATCCTGAAATTATACCGATTACATCTATGGCAAATACTGCTCCTATAGAAGATGAACTAGATAACGTCTTAAAAGAATATACTATTTCTAATCAAAATGAAATTGACGAAGAAGGAACCGATATTCCATCAGAAATTATAGTTCCTCAAAAAGTTGAAAAGCCTAAAGTTGAAGAAAACGCTCTACAGGAAGTCAACTACGTTGAAATTACTGTCAAAAAAGGTGACGCACTAGAAAAAATAGCACGTGCAAACGGTACAACTGTTTCAGCTATCAAAAAAGCCAATAATTTAACGAATGAAAGGTTAAAAATTGGACAAGTCTTGAAAATACCCATAAATGACAAAAAGCCCGCAAAAATTGAGAATAATAAAAAAGTTTCCTCAATTCAAAAGCCACCACAAGCTTTAAATAATGAGCCACAATATTATACTATTAAAAGTGGAGATAATCCTTGGAAAATAGCAAAACAATTTAGTGTAGATTTTGATGTTCTTCTAAAGCTTAATGAATTAGATGAATTGAGTGCTAAGAATTTAAAAGTTGGTGATAAAATAAGAGTGCGCTAGTTATGAATCGCGTATTTTTATTTATCTGCTCATGTATAATTTTTTCAGCTGGTTTAGTAATGATTTTCAGTACGACTTCAGCTGAGATTTTAGATCATGATTTGGAGCTTAATACTCATCAAGCCTTAATTAAACAAATTTGTTTTGGTGGAATTGGTTTATTACTTGCTTTTCTACTTTGGAAAATGGGTTATGAAAAAATCATAAATTATAGTCCTTATCTGTATCTTTTTTTTACTTTTTTATTAATTATAGTTTTAATTCCAGGTATTGGTAAGGAAGTCAATGGATCAAGAAGATGGCTTTCACTGTTAGGAATTTCATTTCAACCATCAGAATTCATAAAATATATAGTTCCGGCGTATTTTATCTACGAAATCACAGCATTGCAAAATCAAGGATATAATTTTAAATTTTTTTTAAAAATTATTATTAAAGGGTTTATTCCGATTTTTTTAATATTATTAGAGCCTAACAATGGCACAGCAGCAGTCGTTGGACTTTGTTTAATCATGCTTTGCTATTTAGCCAAAGTTCCTTTCCGGTACTGGGCATTACCCTTAATTGTGGCTATATCTATTGGGGCAATTTTTGCTTATCATTCCCCATATGTTTCGAATCGTTTAAGAGTTTATTTACATCCAGAACTTGATTTAAAAGGAAAAGGACATCAGCCTCATCAAGCTAAGATAGCTGCGGGTTCTGGAAAACTTATGGGAAGAGGTCCTGGTGCTAGCTTGCAAAAATGGAGCTATTTACCGGAAGCGCAAAATGATTATATTGCGGCCATTTACGCAGAAGAATTTGGTTTTATTGGTATTTTAAGCATGATTTTTGTTTACTTGCTTATAAGTACAATAGGCTTTCAAATAGCCATGCAGTGCCAAGATCGATTAGGTTTTTATTTCGGAGCGACAATTACTTTCTTATTTACTTTTCAAACATTTATGAATTTAGGAGTAGTTTCTGGACTTTTGCCAAGTACTGGTTTAAATTTACCTTTATTTAGCCAAGGAGGAACATCCTTGATGGCAAATATTGCAGCTATTGGGATTTTATGTGATATTTCTCGAAAAAAAACAACTCTACTCAAGTATTTGAATGATTAAAGAAACAATAATGATAACAACAGGTGGCACTGGTGGCCATGTTTTTCCAGCTATTTCAATTGCTCAAATGCTTTCTAAAAAGAAATATGATACCTATTTTATAGGCGGTTACCTTGATGATAATAAATTTTTTAATAGTAAAGATTTAAATTTTTTTTCGATCAGTTGTGGCAAATTCGTTTTTAAAAATCCTTGGCAAGGAATTAAAAATTTTTATCAGATTTATAAAGGTTTTTTGCAATCTTTAAGGATATTAAAGGCTGTTAAGCCTAAACTAGTAGTTGGATTTGGAAGTTATTATACTGTCCCTGTTTTGTTAGCAGCATTTTACCTAAAAATACCGTATGTTTTACATGAAGCGAATAGCATACCTGGAAAAGTTAATAAACTTTTTGCAAAAAAAGCTCTTTGGACCGGTCTTCATTTTTCACAGACAGAAAAATATATTAAAGGCCCTGTAAAGCATGTTGGAATGCCTTTGAGAAAACATTTTAAAAAAAACTGTTGTTCTAAAGAGGAAGCTTTTCAATACTATGATCTAAATAGTTCAAAAAAAACAATTTTAATACTTGGAGGTTCTCAGGGAGCCTCTTCCATCAATAATTGGATGATACAAGTGGCTCCTCTATTGCCAAAAAATCTTCAAATTATCCATTTTTGTGGCAGTAAAGAAAATCCTTCATTAATAAAAGATTGCTACGAAAAAGAAGGAATTAAGGCGATTGTAAAATCTTTTGAAAACAAGATGGAATATGCTTTAACAGCAGCTGACGTTGCCATTTCAAGAGCTGGGGCAAGTTCTATCGCAGAATTAATGGAATTTGAAATACCAACCTTATTTATTCCCTACCCGTTTGCGGCAGAAAACCATCAGTTAGTCAACGCTGATTACTATTTAACCCTTGCGAAAGGAGGGGTAAAAATGAATGAAGAACAATATAGCAACACTGTTTTTCTTAACATGTTACAAACTTTGTTAGCAAATCAAACAAGCTTTCAGGAAAACATCCAACTCTATAAAAAAACAATTGGCAAAAGTTGCTTTTACGAACATCTCTTGATGACACTTGGAGAAACAAATGAATAATCATTATCATTTCATTGGTATTGGCGGAATAGGAATGAGCGGCTTAGCAAAAATACTACTAAAGAAAGGCTGTACTGTCTCGGGGAGTGATATTGTTGATAATGAAATAATAAAATCATTAGAAGATTTAGGCGCGAAAATATTTACATCACATTTATCAAAAAATGTACCTTCCAATAGTATAGTAGTTTATTCAACTCAAATAACTACAAAAAATATTGAATTTGAGACTGCATTAAAAAATGGTAATGAGATTTTACATAGATCGGACCTACTAGCTCAATTTGTTAACCATTTAGATAGCATTGCTGTTGCTGGAACTCACGGAAAAACTACGGTAACAAGCCTTCTTGCGGCGGTATTTACAGATCTTTGTCTTAATCCAAGTTATGCTGTAGGTGGTTATGTAAATCAATTACAAACAAATTCAAATTATAATTCCGGATCCTACTTTATTGCAGAAGCTGATGAAAGTGATGGAACCTTTCTTAAATATTTTCCAACATACGGTATTATCACAAACATTGATAATGATCATATGAATTACTACAGCAGTAAAGAAATGTTAATTGAAAGTTTTGCTAAATTTGCTTCACAAATTGAGCAAACAGTTGTTTGGTGTTCAGATGACCCTCACTTAAGACACATGCAACTAAAAGGCATTTCTTATGGGTTTAATCATGGATCTGATTTTCAGGCGGTTAATTTTAAACAAGAAGGTTGGCATAGCTTTGTGGATGTAATCCATAAAGGTTCAAAAATTATTACTCTTAAAGTGCCTCTTTGTGGATCCCATAACGTTTTAAACGCATTAAGTGTTTTTGCGCTTTGCTATACCTTAGGTTTCAATTCCAACGATGTAAAAAAAGCCATCATGAATTTTAAAGGGGTAAAAAAAAGATGTGAAATAAAACAAGTTGCGGATGATATCACCTACATTGAAGATTATGGACATCACCCAACAGAGATTTTTGCCACTATAAAAGCAGTACGACAAGCAATTGGAGATAAAAGATTATGTGTAATTTTTCAACCACACAGATACAGTAGAGTTAAGGATTGCTTAAAAGCTTTCGGTACCGTATTTAATGAGGCTAGCGAGCTTTTTGTAACAGATATTTACTCTGCAGGAGAAGCCCCTTTGCCATCGATTACAATAGATAGTCTATTACAAGAATTGCATATGCAAGCATCAATACCTTATAAATATTTTCCAAGAAAAAATTTGGCAAAAACTATTTATAATAACTTGCAAACTGATGACGTTGTATTAAGTTTTGGAGCTGGAGATATCAATGGATTTGATGCTGAGCTTCGCAAATGTTATGAAGAGAAGCTAATTACTATAAATTAAATGGACACAAACGAAAATTTTATTTCATTCAAAAAAGCAATTATTATCATTGTCTTAGTAACGTTTACCATTACAACCCTAGCTTTTAGTGCTTTATTCACTATAAGACGAATAAAGCAATCTCAAAAAGAAAACAGTCAATACAATATTGTAGCGATTGTTCAATGTTGTAATGTTAATGAAAGTTTAAAAACTTCATTTTTCGCAGAAGTATTACAATTATCGACTGAAGTACCCACAAATCTATTCTCTTTTTCAACGATTAAAGCACAAAAGCAATTAGCAAATATTCCTGTATTAAAAAATTTTGCAATCAAGAAAATTAAACCTGGAACAATTTTTATAGATTATACATTAAGATCTCCAATTGCTTATTTAAAGGATGTTAGTAATACATTGATTGATGAAGAATGTGTTTGTTTTCCGGCAAAACCATTTTTCACGCCTAAAAATTTGCCTGAAATTTATTTGGGATTGGAAAAAGAAAATTTATCCTATGGATCAATTGTTAAAGATTTAAAGATTGATTTAGCATTTGAGGTTTTAAAATATTTCTCATTTAAAAATCCACAAGAAGAGATAGAGTTAATTGATGTTTCAAATGCTTTTGCAAACAGTTATGGAAAAAGAGAAGTTGTTTTAATTATAAAGGGGGAGCAAAACCATTCCTTATCAATAGCTTCTTATAATAGGAAAAAATTTTTACGTCTTAATGCAGAAGATTACCCCCAATCTATAACAAATTACATAAGCTTACAAAACCAACTGAATGACTTTAATGTAATTGATCTTCGATTAAATAATATGGCATTCTTAAGTAAAGAAGAACTTAAAATTACTAAGGATAATTATGAACAATTTCATTGAAATACATTGGACAACAGGAAGCATTGATGAAGCCAGAAAAGTTGCTCGCTATTTAGTTCACGAACGTCTTGTCGCTAATGCAAAAATAATCCCGTGGTTAGAATCTATTTCAATGTGGAATAATCAACTCAATACAAGTCAAGAAACAAAAGTAATATTTCAAACTCAACAGCAAAAATTTGAAAGTGTCAAAACAATTATTGAGAAAAACACCAACTTTGCCATTCCTGAAATTTTGATATTTAAAATTGAATCTATTAATTCAGAATATAGTAATTGGTTAGAAGAGTCACTAGCCATTACTACTTAAACTGTAATTATATTTTCTTAAAAGACCGCATGATTACTATAGAAGAATAGGTTCTGAGCGTATTTAAAAAAGCTATTAACCTCTCATTTCTTTATTATTGTTCTTCTGATTTAGGATAAGACTTAAATAAAAAAATATTTTTCAAAGTTGTTTTTCATGATGAAAAAAACACATAAATTAATGGTTCGGATATTTTTTTATGAAAACTTGTAATTAAAAAAGAACAGTTTTTAGAGAAAAACAAAGAAATATTCTAAAGAAATATAATCTTGCTTGTAGCAAAAATAGACCACGTGCTATGAACTTATCCTTTTAATTTTCAAAAGAGTGGCAACTTTAAGTTAAGTATTTTTATGAAAGAATTTATCGAATATTTAGTGAAAAATTTAGTAGATGATCCTGATTTGGTTGATGTGAAATGCTTTGAAGGAGACAAAGGCATTATCGTTGAAGTAAAAGTCGGCCAAAATGATGTAGGGAAAGTAGTTGGAAGAAAAGGGGCTACAATTAAAGCTCTAAGAACCATAGCAATGATGGTATGTGCGAGGCTTGGAAGAAGAGTTAGGATAGAAATTGTTGAATAAATAATACTTTTATTTGTTTCAATAGGTATTTACTAGTGAGAAACATTACCTTGTAAAAAAATTAATAAATTTTTTTTAACGTTTTTCTTGTTAAAAATTTTTTTTTTGCTATTGTGAAATTTAAATTGGAGGTTAGGCGTATTATCGTTTTGATCTCAGATTAATTAATAACTCATCAAGTTTGTATTGAGTGAGTTACTAAATTCATAAAACAAGAGTAATGTAAAAAGAGGTGAGTGCATGGCCGCACTTAATAAAGTGTTGATTGCTGGTAGATTAACACGCAAGCCAGAATTGCGCAAAACTCCAAAAGGGAATTGCGTTACAGATCTTCTTATTGCGCTAAATAGGGAGTTCACGACCTTAGAAGGGGAAAAACAGCAGGAAGTTTGCTTTGTAGATGTTGTAGTATGGGGCAAACAAGCTGAAGTTTGTGTACAGGTTTTAGATTGTTCTTCACTTGTATTAGTAGAAGGGCGTCTACAATTAGATGTATGGTATGCAAAAGACGGTGAAAAAAGATGCAAACTTCGCGTACATGCTGAGAAAGTGCAATTTTTAGATCGAAAAAATTATCAATCGGATAAAGTTCCTGAGATGATGAACACAGCATCGTAAATAAATCCTTTAGCGATACAATGGGGAAGCTGATGTGGCGTGAAATAAAAACGATTATTAAAAACAATAATCGCTTTCTCTTGACAACTCATATTCATCCAGATGGTGATGGGATTGGAGCGGCTTGTGCTCTAACTGAATTACTGATAAAAATGAATAAACAAGTAAAATTCGTTTGTGATAGTCCCATCCCTCACAAATACGCCTTTTTAGATTTTCATAATACCCATTTTACTTATTCTGATACTGAAAACTATGATGATACAGAGGTTTTAGTTATCTTAGACACTAATAAACTAGATCGTATAGGTAGACTGTCTAATTTAGCAACAAATCCAAATGTCAAAATTATTTGCATTGATCATCATCCCATAGAATCTATAGAATTTACACCTTATTATGTTGTAGATCCAACTGCATGTTCAGTTGGAGCTATGGTTTACGCATTATTAAAAGAATTTGGTTTTCCACTAGACTTAGAAGCTGCTAAAGGAATTTATACAAGCGTAATTTGCGATACAGGACGATTTTCTTATGCCTCTACAAATAGAAAAGCTCACAAAATTGCGGACGAATGTATTCGCATAGGTGTTGATCCCGATGAAATGTACTCTAATATATTCCAACATATTTCTATCGCTGAAATTAAAATCTTTGCAAAGGCTTTGCAAAGAATGGAAATATATTTAGATAACCAAATTGTGATCCAAGAAATTCGCAAAGAGGACTATGCAAATTTAGATGTTGAATTAGTCGATATCGAGCATATTGATTTAGAATATTTTTTAGAATTTAACAAGTTAATAGAAGATGTAAAGTGTGTAGTTTTACTAAGGGAGATTGGAGAAAAAAACATAAGGGTTTCTATCAGAACAAAAGCTAATCTTGATATAAGTCCAATTATTGAATCTTTAGGTGGTGGCGGTCATAAAAATGCAGCTGGAGTGACATGGAACGGCACTATACAAGAAATTAAAGAAATAATTATCGAGAAGCTAAAAAATTTACTTACGATATCTCAAAAAAAAACTCAAAAAATAAATGAAGAAGAAATGCTTAATTCGTTTACATAAAACTGCTTAAACTATAGTATTTTTTAATTTTTTTTAACTTTATAGATGTTTTTAAGAATACCAAAAAAATTACAAACATTATGTACCTTAATAATTAAATAGCTTATCAGTAAAGAGCAAAAGATGTATGATTATTGCAATATTCTTTTGTTTTGTTAGTACAACTTATCAATTTTTGAATTAATGCATAAATGTGAATAATAGTAATACAGTCGTAGAAAAAGAAGAAATAGAGCGTATATTTCATAATTTTGCTTTAGAAGCTCAAAAGCAAATATCTGCAAATTTCCAACAGCCTCGAAAAAAAGTTATTGTAATCGCCGGTCCTACTGCAACTGGCAAATCTTCCTTTGCATTAAAACTTGCAGAAACAATTGGTGGCGAAATTGTTTCGGCTGATTCCATGCAAGTATATAGAGGGATGGATATTGGCACAGCAAAACCAAATGCTAAGGAAAGAGAATCTGTTGCTCACCATTTAATTGATATTCGTGATTTAAATGAAACGTACAACGTTGTGGATTTCTATTTCGAAGCAAGGCAAGCTTGTCAACTTATTCTCTCTAAAAATAAAATTCCGATCATAGTGGGGGGGACAGGTTTTTATATCCATTCCTTAATTTATGGACCTCCTAGTGGACCTCCATCTTCTTCTGAAATTAGAAAACAACTAGAAGACGAGTGCCAAGAAATTGGAGTTGAAGCTCTTTATAAACGTTTAGAGCAGTTAGATTTACCTTATGCTCACAGCATCACAAAAAATGATAAACAAAAAATCATAAGAGCCCTTGAAATTATCAAAATTACAGGTAAAAAAGTCAGTAAATTGCCTTGGAAATCTAAGAAAAAAATGCAAAATTATGATTTTCGTTGTTGGTATCTTTACCGTCCAAGGGAAAATCTATATAAACGGATAGAAGAGCGATGCGATCTTATGATCTCTGAAGGATTATTAGAGGAAGTTATCAACCTTGAGAAAAATGGATTAAAAGAAAATACTTCAGCTTCTCAAGCTATAGGATATAAGCAAGCATTAGAATATCTTCGAACTGAAAGAACTTCAGAAGATTTCAATCAATTTGTACAAAAATTTAAGCAGGCTTCACGTCAATATGCTAAAAGACAAGAATCTTGGTTTTCAAAATACTCTCAAAAACCTGTTTTTAATTGGGTCGATTTAGATCTGCACGATGATGAAATGATAAAGCAATTGATTATCAATGATTACGAAATGGGATTATAACTTTATCAGTATTTATGAAAGTAGTTGGAATTGCAGGTAGTCTACGTTCTGGTTCTTATTCACACACTCTTTTAGAAATTGCGTTAACTATGGCCAAAAGTCCAGATGTTGAGGTTGAAACCATAGATTTGAGAAATATGACATTGCCCTTTTGCGATGCATCTTCAGATTATTCTAATTTTCCAGATGTAAAGATTCTTCAGCAAAAATGTAAGGAGGCCGATGCGATCATTTTGGTTAGCCCGGAATATCATGGAAGTATGAGTGGTGTTTTAAAAAATGCTCTTGATTTATTAACGTTTGAGCATGTGGAAGGTAAACTCTTTGCCTTAATTGAAGTAACGGGGGGAGAAGTTAGCACTAACGCTATTAATATGATGAGAATTGTATGTCGACATTTACATGCTTGGGTTTTACCTTATCATTTAAGCGTTCCTTATTCTAATCAAGCCTTTGATGAAAATAGGCACTTAAAAGATGAAAAATTGTCCAAACGATTAAAAGATCTAATTGAACACTTAATTGTTTATACTCAAAAATTTCGTAAATAGATCAGCTTTAGTATATATTTTTTAAAAATCCCAATTATCTTTAATGAAAGGGCGCAATAAAAACTTTATTCTTTTAGTCCTTTACGTAAATAGAATTATGAATTATGATCACACACTTAAAAACTTTAAGTTATAAGTAAAAAAAATGAGTCAAATGACAGCCATGAATTTAGAAGAACCACAAAATAGCAATCCCTCAGAACAAGAAAATCTTTTTGCTGATATGGAAAATGAATCTGAGTTGGGTATGGATCATAGTGAAGAGAGCGAGTTTACGGAATCGGATCAAGTGACCAATGATAAGAGCAAAAAAGAGAAAAAAACATCTGTGGCGTTTCAAGAATTTTCTGCTGAAATAGAAAAAGTAGCTGATGCGGATACCAAATTGCAAAAAGCTATTGAATTCATGGAAAATTCATTGTCCCAAAATGGTAATCCAAACTTTAGAAATTTCTGGGATGCTCGCACTATTTGCTTAAATCTGTTTAAAGAGAATATTACTCCTGTTTTACGCGCTCATTTGTGGAATAAATATTCAGAGTTATCCAAAGAAGCTAGAAGATTAAAAGAAATTTTAGATGAACAAACAGCTTTTGCAGTTGAGCAAATCGAAATAGCCGTTCATGCGCTTGAAACAGATGTTGATAATTATCGCGATCAACTTGATAAAATGTCATTCGAATTTGAAATCCCGTCAGAGACTTTAAAAAATAAGCAAAGTGAATACACTGCTATTCAAAAAGAATTAAATTTGCTAAATACGCAAGCGTCTAGAGTAAATGCTTTACGTAAAGAGTTAATTAAAACCGAAATGCGCATTAAGCAAAAAAATAAATTTTTCCAAAGACTATCTTCTATCGGCGATAAAATCTTTCCTCGTAGAAAAGAATTAATTAAAGAAATTAGTCAGTTATTCTCTAATGATGTCGAAAATTTTATTCAAAAAAACTTTCAAAATAAAGATTTAGGAGATTCCTTATTCTTTTTAAGAGAAGAAATTAAAGCCCTACAATCAATGGCTAAGCTTTTAACTTTAAATACTCAATCATTCACGCAGACAAGAATGCATCTTAGCGAATGTTGGGATAAAATAAAAGTAGAAGAAAAAGAAAGAAAAAAAGTTCGTGCTCAGCAAAAAGCTATATTTAAGCAAAACTTTGATGAAGCATTTGGAAAAATACAAGAAGTTTCTACATCTATTAATGAATCTATGTCAATGAAAGATGCAAATCAAAAAATTGACGAAATCTTACAATTTATGAAGTCGGTAGATCTTGGTAGAGATGAAATTAGAATTCTTAAAGATGAAATAGCAAAAGTTAAAAAGCCGATTTTAGAAAAAATGCGTCAAGAAGAAGCTGAAAAACATGCGATAGAATCTGAAAAAGAAAATCAAAGAAAACAAAAAGTTATCGAACTAAAGCAAGAAATTGAAGATTTTAGTCAAAAACTTCCTGAATTATCTCTAGAAGAAATTCACACTGTTAGAGAAGATTTAAATCAAAAAATTTCTAAAAGTGGTTTAAATAAATTTGAAAAGCAAGAAATTGAACGTTTATTAAAGAAACTTAAGAATGCAATTTCAGATGCCATATCAGAACAAAAAGAAAAAGCTCTTCTAAACCTTTCAGACGATGAAAGAGAAACAATTCAGCAATTAAAAGATGTTTTGAATCAAAGAAAAGAAAGAAGACAAGAAATTAAAGCTCAAATAGAACTTCTTAAAAAAGCAAGTAGTTCTTCAGGTCTTGATATTGAACAAGCTATGAATATAGATACACAAATGAGTATTGAGAATGATCGACTCAAAAAAATTAATTTGGGTATCCAAGAAATTGAAAACAAAATAGCTCAATTCGATTCATAAATCTCAAGCTATCAAACTCATTCAATCAAAAAAAGTTTCTATTTATTTAGAAACTTTTTTATTTATTCATTTAAAGTTTTATAAATTATTTTAATTTTGTAAATATTGTCATTACTCTAAAATGCTGATTATAAATGGATAAGTTTTATGTTGTTTTTTTATTAACTCATTTAAATGATTTTTAATAAGTTATTGCATAGCAAACATAAAAAATTACTTTACTGTACAAATATTTAACTTATATGAATAAATTTGAAAAAAATCACATAAGTGCTTTTGATTTAGATCATACATTACTAAGTATTAATTCCAGTTATCAATTTGGATATTATTTATATAAAAAAAATGTATTTTCTACGTCTAAATTATGCTATCTTTTGACAAAATATTTTTTTCACAAATTAAACATTCTAAGTATTAATCAATTACATCAAGTTACCTTTAATACCATTTTTTTAAATCAAAACTCTTGCAAGATCAATGAACTTGCAGAAGACTTTATTGATGAGTTTTTAAATTCTTACTACTATAAACCAGCTCTTGAAAAGCTTAGTGAAGCAAAAGAAAACAATCATTTTACGCTTTTACTCTCAAGTAGCCCATGCTTTCTTGTGAAAATAATTGCGAAAAAATTGCAATTTGACGACTGGCTAGCAACAACATACGCTTCTAATTCGTCTGGTAATTTTTCAAATATTACAAATATTCTTTTAGGAAAAGACAAAGCTATTTATCTTGAAAATAAAAGAATTTTGTTAGGAATACCTGTTTCGCAAACCTATGCTTATTCAGATAGTTACTTGGATATAGACTTTTTAAAGAGTGCCGGTAAAGCCATTTGTGTAAAACCTGATAAAAAGCTTAAGCATATTTCCGTTAAAAATAATTGGGAAATAATTTAAAGGAGAGTTTTAGAATGAATCCTCGTTTTCAAGCTATTTCAACAGCAATAAATAGAGCCCAATCGAAATCCATTCCTAATGCAATTGTTTCAGACTATTTTGGAATACATGTCTTTAATCGAAAAATTGTTCAAAAAATGCTTCCTAAAGAAATATGCCAAAATATGATCAATGCCCAAAACAACCTTGAAAAAATCAAACCTGAATATGCAGATGTAATAGCTCTAGCAATGAAGGAATGGGCATTATCTTTAGGAGCCACTCATTATTGCCACTGGTTTCAACCTTTAACTGGGGCAACAGCTGAAAAGCATGATGCTTTTATTGACTGGGGTTCTCAAGGTCAAATTATCGAAAAATTTTCTGGTGATGAATTATTACAAGGTGAACCAGATGCCTCTTCTTTCCCATCCGGTGGATTAAGAAGTACTTATGAAGCGAGAGGATATACAGGTTGGGATCCAACATCACCTGTTTTTTTATGGCCAGGAGGGGATGGTTTAACTTTGTGCATACCAACCGTTTTCTTTTCCTGGACAGGGGATGTTTTAGATTCAAAAATTCCTTTCCATCGCTCCGAAAAAAAATTAAATGATGCTGTTTTAAAGCTTTTTAAACTCACTAATTTTAGTTGTAATTATATTTATTCAACTTTGGGTTGTGAGCAAGAATATTTTGTAATTGATAGAGCTCTAAGAAATTTACGTCCTGACATTGTTTTGCTTGGTAAAACCGTTATAGGAGCTTCTTCCCCCAAAGGGCAAGAGCTACAAGATCATTATTTTGGTGCCGTTAAAAATAGAATTTTAGCCTATATGCAGGATTTTGAAACGGCAGCTTTAAAACTTGGCATCCCTTTAAAAACAAGGCATAACGAGGTCGCTCCAGCCCAACACGAAGTAGCTCCGGTTTTTGAAAAAGCATCTATTGCAATTGATCATAATATTTTATTGATGGAGATTATGAGACAAATTGCAAATAAACATGATTTAGCGTGTTTATTGCATGAAAAACCATTTCAGGGCTTAAATGGTTCAGGAAAACATTGCAATTGGTCTATTTCTACAGATAATGGAATAAATCTTTTAGATCCTACCAAAAACGATAGTTTACAATTTTTAATTATACTTACTGCAGTGATCCATGCAGTTTATCAAAATGCCGGGTTATTACGAGCGACCATTGGATCAGCAAGTAACGATTATCGTCTAGGAGGGCATGAAGCACCTCCTGCTATAATATCGGTTTATTTAGGAAAAGAATTGGAAGAATGGCTTGAAAATATTGAAGTACAAGATGATCATAAAAGGAATAGTGTAAAACAAAAATATAATTTTGGTATTTTAACAATACCTGAACTTTCTAAAGATAATACGGATAGAAATAGAACATCACCATTTGCCTTTACAGGAAACAAATTTGAATTTAGAGCTGTAGGATCTTCTGCAAATCCAGCTCTTGCCATGACAATTCTAAATGCAGCTGTAGCTCATAGTTTAGAACAAATAATAGAAGATATTGAACTTTCCATGGCAAAAGAAAAAACGTTGGCTGCTGCGGCGATAAAGATCGTTCGTAAATATCTGAAAGAATCTAAGCCTATCCGTTTCAGCGGGGATAATTACAGTGAAGAATGGACAAATGAAGCAAATAATCGGAAATTACCTAATCTAAAAAAATCTTATGAAGCTTTTCCTGTATTTAAATTAGATAAAACGGCTGAAGTTTTAGATCAAATATTAACCAAAGAAGAATTAAGAAGTAGATGTGAAATTTTACTAGAAAGTTACATTAATAACTTGTTAATTGAAACAAATGTATTGCTTGATTTGTTTAATACAATTGTTAAACCAGTCAGCATAGAATATCAAAAAAAACTGGCTGCAGCAATTAATGAAGTAATGACGATTCTACCCGATGAAAAATTAAATACCCAGAAAGAAGAATTACAAAATCTTATCAAATTAATTGATCAGGGAATCACAATTGAAAAAAAACTTACCAAAGAAAAACGGAAAGTCTTTCCCTCTCTAGAAGAAAAAGCTCGACATATAGGGGAGATAATAGCTTCTCTAAATGAAGATTTACGATTGGTATGTGATACCTTAGAGTCTATAGTAGATGATCAAATGTGGCCTTTACCTAAATATAGAGAATTACTGTTTATAGTATAATGTATAAAAAAATTGGATTATATGGGGGGTCATTTGATCCCCTTCATTATGGTCATATAAATTTAGCTATTCAAATATTAGAAAAAAAAAAATTAGATGAGATTTGGTTTTGTCCAACGTCTCTAAATCCCCTGAAAAAAAAATTCCCCCCCATATCAATCGAACATCGACTTAACATGTTGAAAATCGGGCTCGCAGAGTTACCCTTTCATAAGATATATACTCCATCAATCCAAAATCTTTACACTATTGATCTGGTAAAACATATTTTAGAACAACAAAAGTTTTCTAATAATTTATTTTATTGGATAATAGGAGAGGATACTTTGGAGCAAATAGATACTTGGCACAAAGTTGACGAGTTAATGGAACTAATTCCTTTTCTTATAGGTACCAGATCTTTAAGGAGGAAAATCAACCTACCTGAACAGATAAAAAAAAGAATCGAACATTCTTTTGTAAATATTCCACTTATGGACATTTCTTCCACTGATATTCGACAAAGAATTGCGTCTAGTCAATACATTCAACACTTAGTTCCTGGAAAAGTAATAGACTACATAATAAAGTATCAACTATACTTTTTAACTTGAATGGAAAAAAAAGTTACAAAAATATGGATCAAAAAATAGAAAAATTAAATCTTATTGCACAAACAATCTATGATAAAAAAGGTTTTAATATCTTAGTTTTAGATGTTCAAGGAGCATCTACGTTAACTGATTATTTTATAATTGCAGAAGGAAATGTGGACAGACATTTACGGGCCATTTCTTTGCATTTACAAGATAATTTAAGAAAAATTGGCGAAAAGCCTTGGCATGTCGAAGGCGACCAATCAGATGATTGGGTTGTATTGGATTATTGCGATTTTGTAATTCATTTATTTACGCCCGATATGCGTGAAAAATATGGCCTAGAGCAACTGTGGAAAGAAGCCACAGTCGTTGATGTAAATATAAAAGTACCACAGAACATAATGGCTCATTATGAATAAAAAAAAACGGATAGTCGTCACAGGCTTAGGTGTTGTTTCTTGTTTTGGTAACGATAAAGATGTTTTTTTTAATGCCCTTTTAGAAGGAAAAAGCGGTGTTTCCACTATTACATCCTTTCCAATAGATGATTTTCCAACCAAATTTGCAGCTGAAATAAAAAATTTTGATCCAGCAGATTACATAGATAAAAAGCAAGCACGTCGTGTTGATAAGTATATAGCTTATACTTTTGTCGCTGCGAAAAAAGCTTTAGAATCCTCTAATTTGTATCCGGAAGGATATAAAAATTTAGATCCTAAAAAGGGTGGTATAATCATTGGTTCTGGTATGGGAGGAATGCAAGTATACAATGACGGCGTATTGACTTTGCACGAAAAAGGTTGGAAAAAAGTTACTCCCTTTTTTGTACCCTTCATAATTACAAACATGGGTGGGGGATTACTAGCGATGGATCTTGGGTGGATGGGGCCAAATTACTCTATTTCTACTGCTTGTGCTACCGGCAATAACTCTATAATTGCTGCAGCTGACTATATTCGTGCAGGTAAAGCCGATTATATGTTATGCGGTGGGGCAGAAGCTCCTATTTTGCCTATGGGACTTGCTGGATTTTGCGCTTGCAAAGCTCTATCACAAAGAAATGATGAACCCACTAAGGCATCAAGGCCTTGGGATAAAAATCGGGATGGTTTTGTAATGGGAGAAGGTTCAGGTGTCCTTTTACTAGAAAGTCTCGAGCATGCTCAAGCTAGGAATGCACCTATTTACGCCGAATATTTAGGAGGTGGCGTTTCGTGTGATGCTTATCACATGACTGAACCGCGATCTGATGGAGAAGGGGTTAAACAATGTATCATAAATGCATTAGAGGACGCAGGTATTACTCCTCAACAAGTAGACTATATTAATGCGCACGCAACTTCAACGCCAGCTGGAGATATGGCTGAAATAAATGCTATTTCTAAAGTTTTTGATAACACTAAAAAAATTGTTATCAATGCTCCAAAATCCCTCATAGGGCATGGGCTAGGAGCCGCAGGCGGTTTGGAAGCTGTTGATACAGTCATGCAATTAAATTCTGGTATGTTTCATGGAACGATTAATTTAGACGATCCTGAGCCATTAGATTTTATAGTTCCCAAGAAAGCTGAAAAATTTGATTGTGAAATTGGAATATCTAATTCTTTTGGTTTTGGTGGCCATAATGCAACTATTGTGTTTAAAAAATACAAAGAATAAATGGAAACAATTCACGAGCGCTCCTACGGAATTATCCCAGTAAAGAAAAAAGGGGATCAGTGGCAAATATGTATGGTTCAATTACATGCAGGCCACTGGGGCTTTCCAAAAGGTCACCCAGAAGATGGTGAAGAACCATTAGAGGCAGCTACCAGAGAACTACAGGAAGAAACAAGTCTACATTTGAACGAAATAGTCACTGAAGAAAAATTTTTAGAAGAATATTTTTTTATTTTACAGGGAAAAAGAATTCATAAAATTGTGACTTATTGGATAGGTAGCGTCAGGGGACGCGCCAAAAAGCAAGCCTTAGAGATTAAAAGTATCAAGTGGGTTAGCCTAGAAAAAGCTTTAGAGTTGGCAACGTTTGAAAATACTAAAAATATTATACTTAAAGTTATCAATGCTTTAGCATAAAATCTCAAAAAAAATTTACTAAAGACTATTTAAAAATTTCTAAAAGCATTTATGGCTTATGAATAGATCTATAAGCCATAAAATAAGCCATTAAAAGTGGAATTTATTGACTATATACATTTTTCAAGTTGTCGTGCGGAAAGAAAAAGAGAATTTCCTTTTTAGCATTTTCTAAGCTGTCAGAACCATGGACAGAGTTTCTAGTAACAGATTCTGCAAATTCTGCTCTTATGGTGCCTGGAGCTGCTTTTTTAGGATCAGTTGCGCCCATGATTTCACGGTTTTTAGCCACTGCATTGTCACCTTCGAGAACCATGACAACAACTGGACCTGAAATCATAAAATCTACCAAATCTTTAAAGAATGGTCTACTTTTATGAATTTCATAAAAAGAAGCAGCTTGTTGCTTAGAAAGTCTAACCATTTTTAAAGCGACTATGCGAAGATTCGCTTTTTCGAATTTATTAATAATTGCACCTACATGACGATTAGCTACCGCATCTGGTTTTATGATTGATAAAGTTTGCTCATTGTTAGCAAAAGCACTTACATTCAAAAAACATAAAATAGCAGTAAGAAAAGAAAGGATTGCTTTCATAGAACTCCTTAATTGTTAAAATTTTTTAATAGATTAAGCCCATTAGTGGTTAAAATAGATTCAGGATGAAATTGTATCCCATGAATTGGTAATGTGCAATGTTGAATCCCCATAATTTCATCCGTATCGAAAGTTTTAGCGGTAACTTTCAAACAACTTGGTAAAGAAACCTTTTCAACGATTAAGGAGTGATAGCGGCCAATAGACGTATTTTGTGGTATAGAATGAAACAAACCTTGCTCGTTGTGTATGATTAAACTCGTTTTGCCATGAGTTGGTTTTGTCGCTCGTATAACTTTTCCCCCAAAAAAATGAGCAATGCATTGATGTCCTAAACATATTCCGAGAATGGGAACTTTATGAGAAAATATTTTTAAGGTTTCTTGAATGGAGGAAAAATCTTTGGGAGATCCAGGACCGGGTCCTATAATTAATTGAGAAAATTGTAATTTAAGTAATTGTTGACATAAGTTCGGACAATTTCGAACAACTTTAACTGACTTGCCAAGCATTTGTAGCGCATGAACTAGATTAAAAGTAAAAGAGTCGAAATTGTCTACGAGAACGATCATGGAAAATTAACGAGTTCTTTCGCAAATTTCTTCTGGTTTAAAGAAGTAATTGATCTCGATTTTAGCATTTTCTAAGCTATCAGAACCATGAACGGCATTTTCATCAATTGTTTCTGCAAAACGAGCGCGAATAGATTGAGGACTTTCAACTTTTGCTTTTTTAGGATCAGTTGCTCCCATTAACTCTCTATTTTTAGCTACTGCATTTTCCCCTTCTAAAACCATAATTAAGACAGGGCCTGTCATCATAAAACCAACGAGATCTTTAAAGAATGGTCGTTCTTTATGCACTGCGTAAAAGCCTTCTGCTTCTTGTTGTTTTAGATGAGTCATTTTACAAGCAACAATACGTAAGCCATTTTTTTCAAATGTTGAAATTATTTCTCCGATATGATTTTTTCCAGTCGCATCGGGTTTAATAATAGATAAGGTTCGTTCTTTAGTCATAAATTAACTCCAGTAATAGTGTTTTTGAAAGAAGAGAGTATAAAAAAAAAAGACGTTAAGTTCTATAGCAATTTCGAAACTTGTTTCTAATCGTTTGATAGGATATATTTTAAGTTTTCTAAATTATATAATTAAAAACTTTTTTCAATACTTAAATCATTATGAAAATACCAAGTAAATGGTTATCTGAATTTATTTATTTACCTTATCCTCCTTCAGAAATTGCCAAAATTTTAACAAGAGGGGGGTTAGAAGTTGATAACATCGATATAGAAAGACCTAAATTTGAAGGCGTTTGTATAGCTAAAGTTTTAGAAACTTCCCCACACCCTCAATCAGAAAAACTCACAATAGCTCAAGTTTTTGATGGTTTAAACCAAATACAAGTAGTTTGCGGTGCACCTAACTGTAAACCCGGTATAAAAGTTGCATTAGCCCAGGTTGGTGCAAAATTATGTGATTTAGAAGGTAAAGAATTTGTAATAAAAAAGGCGAAGATAAAAGGTGTTGAATCTTTTGGAATGCTTTGTTCTGAAAAAGAGCTAAATCTTGGCAACGAATCTGATAAAATAATGGAATGTAATCCCTCCCTTCAAGAAGGAGAGGACTTGGCATCTCTTTATTCAGAAGTTGTTTTTGAGGTCTCATTAACTCCCAATTTAGGCCATTGTATGAGCATAAAAGGAGTAGCAAGAGAACTTTCTGCCCTAACCGGATTATCTTGGCAAAAGCCTCTTACTAACTTTAAAATGAATAAGGTAAAGTCAGATTTTAAGATATCTATTAAAGATGTAAATAATTGTCATCGCTATGTAGGTATAGAAATTCGTAATGTTAAGGTAGGTCCATCGCCGACTTGGATTGAACAAAAGTTAACCTCTTCAGGTCTTAGACCAATAAATAACATTGTAGATATAACAAATTATGTTTTATTGGAATTAGGTCATCCCTTACATGCTTTTGATGCAGATAAGATTGATGGCAAAGAAATTATTATTCGAACAGCTGAAAAAAATGAAACGATTACTACGTTAGATGATAAAAAATATCTATTAGAAACGGGTGATTTGTTAATTGCTGATAATGGGAAAGCTATAGCAATAGCTGGCGTCATGGGTGGTCTCAATTCCGAAGTTACAAATGAAACCAAGAATGTTTTTTTAGAAGGAGCTTATTTTACTCCTTCAACTGTTAGAAGAACTAGTAAAAGGCTTGGAATTTCGACGGATGCCTCAAAGAGATTTGAAAGAGGCACCGATTTTGATCAAATTATTGAATCGTTAATTAGAGCGACAAACTTAATACTAGAATGTTGTGAGGGAGCTGAAGTTAGTGATTTAATTGATATTAGATCAAAAGAAGTAATTCCAAGAGTTGTAGAATGTCGTGTAAAAAGAGTTAATGCATTACTTGGAATTGTATTAAGTGTCAGTGAAATAGAAGAAATTTTTAAAAGACTAAACTTTTCATACCGTTTAGAAACTCCAGATATTTTTAAAGTTATTATCCCTTCCTATCGTACTGATATCTCTCTTGAAGTAGATCTCATAGAAGAAATCGGGAGAATACATGGATTTGATAAAATTCCGAAAAATGAAACCAAATATACTTTATCAAAATTGCCCCATTCACCCATTTTTTTGTTTGAAAGAGAAATGCGTTCTAGATTGATACAAGAAGGACTTCAAGAATTTCTGACTTGTGATTTGATAGGTCCTTCCTCTTTAGATATTTTGATTAAAGGTGGCATGGAAGAAAAAAATGTTATACATGTCGTAAATCCCACATCGATTGAACAGTCTATTTTAAGAACTTCTTTGCTACCAGGTCTTTTACAAGTTGTAAAATTTAATCTTGATCATCAAAGCAAAGATATTTTTGGATTTGAACTTGGCAGAATCCATTTTAAGGACAATGATGAAAAATACGTAGAGCAAACAAGTTTTGGGATAATCCTTTCCGGAAAAAGAGCCCCTTCAAGTTGGGACCAAAAAAGTTCAGAGTTTGATTATTATGATTTAAAAGGTATTGTTGAAAACATATTAGAATCAAGCATTAAAGGAAAAATTTCTTTTCAGGTAAAAGATTTGCCATTACTTCATCCGGGAAGACAAGCCTCAATTTATATCGATGATTTGGAAGTTGGGTCATTAGGAGAAGTACATCCAGCTATTTTAAGAAAATTAGATATAAATCAAAAAGTGTATTTTGCAGAAATAAACTTGCATGATTTATTTCCTCTTAAAAGAACTGAACAAAAAATGGTGGCTATCCCTCAATATCCAGGATCAGAAAGGGATTGGACTATTTCCTTATCTGAAAATATACCAATTTATGATCTATTAGCCATCATACATTCTTTAAAAAGTAATTTATTAGAAGATGTTACTTTAGTTGATATCTATCGTAGCGAAAAAATCGGTAAAGATATAAAAAATGTTACTTTACATTTTGTCTACAGAGATTTGAATAAAACAATCTCTCAAGAAGTTGTAGAGAAAGAGCATTCACGCATAACTGAAAATGCTAAAAAACTATTAGAAGAACAAATTTGCAATTCATGAGGTAATAAATGAGACATCGTTTTTTTCTGTACTCTTCGATTTTTTCGCTATTAGGAGTTTTGTCCTCCTGTAATCAAAATAATGGAGATGTTGTAGAGCAAGCCTACATACATCGCTATGGCATGGAAGTATCTCCAGAACATTGGGAAGCAAGTGGAAGAGAAGGGCAAATTGTTTCTACCATGAAAAATGGAGTAGTCGTTTCTAAAGGTTACAGAAATGGCGTATTAGATGGGGAAACTACTTATACTTATCCTCATAGCTCCATTATTGAAAAGAAAATATGTTACGATAAAAATAATTTAACAAATGAAAAAGAATTTTATCGCAATGGAGCGCCCAAAATCGAAAACTGCATCCACAATGACGGAAAAGAAGTTTTTTATTGGTATCCAACAGGTATCCCTCAAGGGCATGAACAATACCAAAATGATAGTGGTTTATACACAGGTGAATATTATGATATTAACAATCAGCCTATTTCAAGAGTTCATGAAGGATATGGAAAAAGGATTGTTTGCGATGAATATGGTGCATTAAATTACGAAGATAATATAGAGAATGGGCAGTTAATTACGAGAACAACTTATTACCCAAATAAATCACCTAAAGAATTGATTCCATTTAAGAATAATCAAATAAATGGGCAAAAGAGAACTTACTTTATAGGAGGAGAGCCAGCTTCTTTAGAAGAATGGCAAAATAATCAGCAACATGGGATTACTATAACTTATGAAAATGGAGAAAAGGTATCTGAATGTCCTTATAATCAAGGTCAAAAACATGGTGTTGAAAAGTTGTTTTCCCATAATAATCTAGTGGAAGAAATTACTTGGCAAAATGGATCAAAACATGGTCCAAATATTCATTATATTAATAACCAAAAAAGAACAGATTGGTTTTTTAATAATCAGCCAGTCAGTAAATCTCAATTTGATTTAAAAAGTAATCCACCTCCAAGATAATTTTGGCTTGCAAGCTTCAATCCCTTAAAGTGGAATGAAGCTTGCCTTATATATCATAATGATACTATATAGCTTATGAAAATTTGGAATGGATAAATCGAAAAACAATTTAAGATATCAAAGAGTAATATTACTTATCTCAAAGACCCAGTTTTCTTCAATTAATTCACTAAATTCAAATGTTTCTTGGCAAATTTCATAAGTTTTCTTCATCACAATTTTGCCTTCAGTGTCATACAAAATGATCCCATTGAAAGGGTCGCCAAGGTGTTTATAATATAATTGATGAGTTGATAATAAAACATCATGACAAGAATAAAGAGAGCATTTATGGCACAAATTATCTTTAAATAAACATTTTTCTAATAAAATTGTTCTATCTTCTAAATCTTGTATCGTATTTATGATATAAGTAGATTCTTCCATTTTTTTTGTTTTTTTCCAGGCAAGCTGAAATTCAGGCTTTAACTTTCTAAAATCAAGAAGTATCGAGTCATAGATAGTTGTTAAAAAAATTCCATTTTCATATTTTTCAATAGAAATTCTTTTGAAGTAAGGATCGGAAACAATCTTAAAAGCTTTCTTAACTTTTGATTGTTGTGTTTTATTATATCCAATAGGCCTGCCATTTTTCCAATAATAATCTAAGTAAAACATATTTAAAAAACCTTTAGCCTCAACTTATGAATTTATTTTAGTTTTTTTTTAAAGGGAACAATAAAGATAAAATAATTGAAATGGCAATTGTACCTAAAATGACTGATAACGAGACTAAAATGGGGATAGAAATATAGCCTGACAAAAGCATTTTAAAACCTATAAAAGTTAAAATAATGCTTAAGCCATAATGTATAAAGTGAAAGTATTGAACGATTTTTGCAAGAGCAAAATATAAAGATCGCAAACCTAAAATAGCAAAAATGTTAGAGGTATAAATAAGATAGGGGTCTTGTGTTATACCAATAATGGCAGGTATTGAATCAACAGCAAAAACTACATCTGTAAACTCAATAGCAAGCAATACTAAAAAAAGGGGAGTAGCCAAAATTTTACCATTTTGCTTAACAAAAAATGCGTCTCCTACATAATTTTGAGTCATAGGAATAATTTTACGAATAGTCCTTATAAAATAATTTGACTCTGGATGAATTTGTTTATTCGGCTTAAATCCTAATTTCCAACCTGTATAAATAAGGAAGGCTCCAAAGACATATATAATCCAGTGAAAATTGTTAATTAGTGCTATCCCAAAAAAAATGAAAAAAGCTCTCATAACAATTGCACCAATAATTCCCCAAAATAAAACTTTATGTAAGAGGTGTTCAGGTACTTGAAAGGTAGAAAAAATAATAATAAAGACGAACAAGTTATCTATACTTAAAGCTTTTTCGACAATATAACCTGTAAAAAAGCTTAACGCATCCTCATAACCCCTTGAATAAAAAATATAAACGTTAAAAATCAAGGCTATGATTATCCATCCTAAACTAGTCCAAAGGGCTTCTTTCATGGCTATGATATGTTTTTTGCGATGTAAAACAAAAAGATCAAAAGCGAGAAGAACTAAAATAAGTAAATTAAAGTAGAGCCAAGGTAAGTAATTTTCATTCATTTATAAACTTTTATGTAAAAAGAGTTTTTATACCTTCTTTGCCAAACCAATAAATAGCAAAAAAATAGCTAAAACATATTATAGATAAAAAATAAGCAATAATTATAAATAAACCATCATCTTCTAATAATCCTAAACCAAAGCAAAGAAGAGGATAGGCAGCAAAAAAATTTGTGAATGGAATTGGTAAAGGTAAAGCAAGCAAAATACCTAATATAAAAATAGTGAGTCCGTGAGCAGTCTTAAAAATCGTTTTAGAAGTTAAAGTTATAAGGCGAGGAAAAATAAAAGATTGTATTTTTCCTGAAATTTTTAAAGCACTATTAATAAGTTTACGTAAAATTTTATAAGAAATTGTTTTTTTTGCTATGAATTCTGGGATATTTATATAATTACTTGTAGCAATTCTGAGTCCAATAATTGATAAAACAATTCCAAATGGAGTTGAAAATCCTGGAATTTGAATGGGTAAGCAAAAAGGGATGCTTAAAAGAATTAAAAGGATAGCCTGTCCCTTACCTGCAAGTTTCTTTAATACAATATCCATAGATATTTCTTTACCATCTGCGATAATTAACAATTCTTTAAGGATTGTTGCTAAAGCAGTTTTTTTACCATTCATTGTCATAAAAAGATCTTCAATTTAATACTCTTAATCTCTTTTTAAAATATTCTTTCTTTCTTTATTTACTTTTTACAAAATTCAGTAAATAAGTAAAGAAGGAGAATACTATGAAAAAAAATATTGGTACAACGGATAGGGTTACTAGAGCAATATTAGCTATTATACTGTTATTCTTAGCTTTTTGGTACCACAGTTGGATATTAGCTATATTTGGATTATTTACCTTATACGAAGCTTTAGCTAGTTGGTGTATATTTTATCAATTGATAGGAAAAAATAGTTGCCCCGTTAATATTGAAAAAAGGTCAAAAGATGATAAACATCAGTGATGAAATAAGAATGGCTCAAAGAGATAAGCCAAATTTGACACCCCTCATGTTTCAAAGTTGGAGAGACATGCTTTTTCTGCATTGGGTTTTTCCAGAAGCTGAAATAAAAAAATTTATCCCACCTAATCTATCAGTTGATTTATACAATGGGCAAGCCTTCGTTGGCTTAATTCCATTTAACGTAGCTGATCTTAAACCAAACTTTTTAGGAAATATTTTTCCCTCAATAAGTTTTTCAGAATTGAATATGAGAACCTACGTATTTGACGAGAGAGGAGTTCCCGGTATTTGGTTTTTTTCTTTAGATGCAAGTGATTGGCTAAGTGTACAGGCAGCAAAAATTGGATATCATCTGCCTTATTATCATTCAAAATTTCAAATCTGCACCGATTTTTCAACAGATGAAGTGATTTATAATTGTCAAAGAGAAACTCTAAGGCCAACAAGCTTTACCTATAGTGTTAAAGAACGTATTGGAGAAGCTAAAAAAGGAACTCTAGAGTTTTTCTTACTTGAAAGGTATGTTCTTTTCACTTCCTATAAAGATAAATGTTATGAGGCTCGAGTTTCTCATAAACCTTATATTATGCATACAGTTGATCTAAAAAGCTATGATGACAATGTTTTTGGATGGAATAACGTTAATAAGCCTAACGATAAGCCACACCATATTATTTTCTCAAAAGGCGTGGATGCTGAAATTTATAAATTAACGGAGATTAAAAAAATATGAGTTTTATCGAAAATAGTTTAGAAAAAATTGAGTTAAGTATTTGGTATATTTCATGTATTCCAGGTTTAAATTCTCCAGCTGGGTTACTTAAATGCAATATTGGCATAGTACAAATAATTGCTGGTTTGGCGGTCAGCATAATAGCTAAAGTTTCTTTAAACGAAGTCGTTGCAGAAAGAGGTGCAAAACACATTGTTCATGGATTAATTAACATAACAGCAGGCTTTGTTTTGTTGATACCAATAATCGGAAACATATTCGCTATTTATTTTGTTTGCTCTAAAGAACATGTGTATTCTTATAATAATCGTTTAGCGGATGGATTACTTAACTAGTAATTTAAGATAACAATGCTAAAAAATCATCAATAGTCCAATTTTGATTGATAAATTCCTCATCGTCAATAATTGTTTGCGATAAACTTTTTTTTGCTTCTTTAATTTTGACAAGTTTTTCTTCTATGCTTTCAAGCATAATAAATTTTTTTGCAATGACAATTTCTTTTCTTCCAATTCTGTGAGCTCGATTAATCGCTTGTTCCTCAACTGCATTATTCCACCATGGATCGAAAAGATAAACATAATCTGCAGCCGTTAAATTTAAGCCAACCCCTCCCGCTTTTAAACTAATTAAAAATAAAGATATATTTGGATCATTTTGAAATAGATTAACAGCCTCTTCCCGATTCTTAGTTTCACCGTCCAGATAAGCATAAGGAATAGATAGTTTTTGTACTTCTTTAACAATCAATTTTAACATTTTTGTAAACTGACTATATACAATAACTTTTTTACCTTCTAACTGAAGTGTTTTTAAATCTTCTAATAACTGTTCAAGCTTAGGGGATGAATTTGTATAATCGATTTCTTCATCGACTAATGGATTTACTAAAAATGGATGACAACAGATTTGTCTTAAACGAAGAATTGATTCAAGTATTTCCATACGATGCTTTTTAGGATCATTCTTAACTTTTGAAACAACATCTTTTTTTATTTTTTGTAAAAATGAATCATAGATACTTTTTTGCAATGGTGTCATTTCTAAATAAATAACTTGTTCTATTTTTTCAGGTAAATCTTTGGCAACTTCTTCTTTAGTTCTTCTCATTATAA
This sequence comes from Candidatus Rubidus massiliensis, assembly GCA_000756735.1. Lineage (GTDB taxonomy): Bacteria > Chlamydiota > Chlamydiia > Chlamydiales > Parachlamydiaceae > Rubidus > Rubidus massiliensis. Next base: position 1,030,936 of record CCSC01000001.1, read on the forward strand.
AAGGTTTAATTTTTTTCTTAATTTTTCTTAAATAACGGAGGTCTGAAAAAGATGCTTCTACATCCATAGCAAAACTTTTTTTGTCTTCCAAAAGGTCTGGTAATAGAAATCTAAATTGTGACCATAATTCATTTAAATTATTTTCTATAGGCGTTCCAGTGATGCTTAAACGAAAATTGGCGCGTAATTGGTACATTACTTGTGCTATTTGGGTATCAGAATTTTTTATCGCTTGTGCCTCATCCAGGATAACCGCTTCAAAGTGGGTGGATTTTAATAAATCTTTGTCAATTCGCGCGATAGCGTATGAAGTTATAATAATAACTTTGGAACTAAGCTTTGAAAAATCGGTTAACCTTTGCGCGCTTTGATGAACATATAAAGTGCACTTAGGGATAAATTTTTTAAACTCCATTTCCCAATTAAATACTAATGAAGTTGGCACTATAACTATTATGGGTAAATGTGTCTTTAAGTTTGCTAAAAAGGCTATGACTTGAACGGTTTTACCAAGCCCCATATCATCTGCTAATATCCCTGCAAATCGATTAGTATATAAAAAAGATAACCACTCAACGCCAATCAATTGATAAGGACGCAATTGCCCTAAAAATTCTTCAGAAAGTATGACTTGTTCTTTTTTTTCGTAATCTAAAAGCTTTTTTAAGCTATCGTCTAACTGAAAATGAAGTGTTTTGTCTGACTGCTCAGTAAGATAGCCAATAGCATTTTTAGACAATTTTACCCCTTCTTTATCAACTTCAATCTCTTCTAAAAGATTGACGAGATCCCCAGTTTGCCAATTTTCTGGAAATAGGCCGACGGTTGTGGGATTAATTAAAATAAATCTGTCTTTTTTGTTAAAAGTACCAACTAAATTTTCTATGTCAGCTTCATAATTATCAAATTTTATGGAGCCTGCTATGCGCAGATGATTTTTTTCTTGAGTTATTGTCAAAGAAGATGACTTGTAATGAACAATTTTTCTTTTGTGAATATCTAGAATAGTCCAACCAATTTCAAGTAAAAAAGATAATGTTTTAGCAACTTTATCAGCTGGACAAAAATAATGAGTATTGCCTTGTAACTTATTCAAAAAACCAGTTTCTAATAAATCTTTTTCTAAACTTTTTTCATAAGTTAGATTACGGGAAGGAAATAGTTCGGAAGAATGAAACGAAATAATTTTATTGTTACCATAATCCAAATTTAAATTAGCAAACATCCCATAGCTATCTTGGAGCTGTAAAATAGGATGTGGTTCAATTTTCGTTATTAGAGGAATTTCTGCCTCTATATACAAACCATGATAATTTTCATTTATCAATTCGAATAATTGGTCTTTGGACAAAATGGGATTTATTTTTAGTTTACTTAATAATTTAAAAGGGCATTCAATATCTAAAAAATAAAGAAAGGGGGCTTTTATAAACCATGGCTCTGAACTATTTCCTATTAAATCACAACTTTCTAAAGATATTTTTTTATGATCATTGAAGAAAGAAATATCTAAAGTAAATCCTTCAACTACCTCATTTTTAACTTGAATTTTGCACTGAAAACGGGAAAAAAAGTCGCAAATCAAATCGTTTTTTTTAAAAGTTATTTGACCAGTTAAGGCAAATAATTTAAGAAATGAAAATGTCTTAGCTACAGGAATTTTGTATAAGTGATCTGAATGGGCAAATGTTTTAAGCTCCTGAGGGACTTTGCCTGAAACTTTTATAATAGTGTAAGTATCTGCTGTTTCTTCAATTGAAAAGATAGAAGTCATTCCATTTCCTTTTATGCCAATACCTAAGGATAAATTTCCTTCAAACTTGTTAAATCTAAAAGTAAATAACTGTTGGATTCTGTTATGATCTAGAAACAAAAGAAAATATTATCAAATAGTGGCGTTAAACGATATGACGAAATTAAAAATGTGGGATCCGAATAAATGGAATGAAAGTGAATTAGAATGGGAAAAATCAGCTAGAGAAGCAAAAAAAAACAATCCTATTAAAATGCTTTCTGTATTGCCAAAAATGATTGGCATAACCCCGGATACTGCAAAATTTTTAAAATGGAAAAGTCTGTGGTGGATGATTACAAAAGACAAAGATTGGAAAGTATTCAAAGGCTTTTTTAAACGTCCTTTCAAGCATATGTATCGATTGCTCACTTCTGCTTTAAAAAACCGCCCTTATGTAAGAAAAGATGATTTTTTCTTTTATGGAATCAAAAATACTAAAGAATTTGAAAATTTATTAGTTAAAGATAATACCATACTAATATTAGGCTTTTCTTATTGTCATAAACCCTTTGAATGTCCATCTGGTAGATTTACACCAAATTGTATAAGTGATTTGGAAAACCCAGTATGTCGACAATGTTTCATTGGGAAAGCGGTTCATGCTGGAAAAGAAAAGCAAACTATACCTCTTTTTATACCAACCATTCATTATATCGGTGAAAAAGTTTTTGAAATTGTGGAACAACATCCAAAGCATGAAATTATTTTCATTATTACAGCTTGTGAAATGACTTTAGAAATGTTTGGTGACTGGGGAAATATGGCAGGGATTAAAGGGATAGGGGTACGATTGGATGGTAGGATTTGTAATACCATGAAAGCATTTGCTTTGTCTGAAAATGGAATTAAGCCAGGTTTAACTGTTGTAACAGATGAAACTCAAGGCTTAATTATGTCTTTGTTAAAATGTAGAAAGCAACGTCATTTAACTTTTTTTGAAGGTAAGTAGTGATACCACTTTTTAAAAGGTTTATGTGAACATTGTTCATTAAAGGGACGAATTCGATCTGATGTCGTACACTCTTGCTTGCAGCAGCCATTGTATTCTTTTAAACAATCGGAGCAGCAAATGAATAGAGTATTACAGTTAACATTTGCACAATTGTAATAGTGATCATTTGGTTTTTGACAATGGTAACATTCCCCAATGATTGGAGCTTCGTCTTCTGAAATGGCAATTGCTAGACGATCATCAAAAACAAATAATTTTCCAAGCCAATGCTCACTACCAACTTCTAAACCGTAGTTAATGACACCACCTTGCAATTGATATACCTTTTCAAACCCGTGTTTTTTTAGGACTGCAGAATATAGTTCACAGCGAATCCCACCTGTACAATACATCATCACCGGCATTTTTTGAGGATCAACTTTTTGTTTTAAATCGAGCGCATATTGATTGAAATCTCGAAAGTTTTCGCAAGGAGGTAATTCAGCATCTTTAAAATGACCTATTTTCCACTCATAATCATTGCGGACATCAAGCAAAATTTTTGGATCGTTATTTTCTAAGAATTGTTTCCATTTTTGAGGAGATATATGTTCGCCACCTTGTTCTATATCAACTTTTTCATCTAAAGCAACAAGTTGTTTCCGATATTTTACAGTGCAGCGAGGAAAAACATTTTCATGGTGTTCGTGTAATTTAAAATGAACATTTTCAAAACCGGCTCGACTATGCATCCAGTCCATGTAAGCGATAGCATCTTTTTTTAAAGCACTCATTTGCCCATTTATTCCTTCCTCTGAAATATAAATGCGACAGGTGACATCTTTGTCTTGAAAAAAGGCTTTATGAAGTTCGACTTCTAAGTTTGGATCTAAGATCGGTGTGAATGTATAATAAGCTAAGATTAAATAATTTCTTTCCATAATAAGTAAGAGGCTAAATTAAAAAGAAATAATAGCTTAATTTTGTGTTTATTTCATTAAAATTTCAGTATGTATTCAGATTGATATAAACAATTTTTGGAGAATATAACATTTTGATTTAAAGCTATTTCTTAAAAGATAACAAATAAGAAGTGCTTCAGCGCGCAAGAGGTGGGGCAAGATTGGTCATTGCCCATCTAGACCAGTTTCCTCTTAAAGGGTCTGGAGAATTTTTGCAAAATTCATAAAATTGTTCTAAAAAAGCGATCCTTTCTTTTAGATAAGGATATTTCCACTTTGTATGATCTGGCTCAGCTAAAAAGTCAACACCACCCATTTCTTTTTGTCTTAAAAAAATATCGTTCAAACTTACCTGTTTAGCATTTTTTAAAATATCATACATGACTAAAAAGGTTGAAGAGCGACCGCGTCCAGCAGCACAATGAATATGAATCCAAGCCCCTTGCTTTTCTATTTCACGAATAAACTCTAAAAATTCTTCTACTTGGTGATCATAAGGGCGACAGTGATCACTAACGGGAATTTTTTTATAACCAAGTCCTGCCAATTGCACCACTTCTTTTTCTGACAAAACATTCGTGAATGTGCGATTTAGAGGATTCAAATCATCTAATAGTTCAATTGAGGACTTTAAAGATAATTCACGTATAGTTTTGTGTTCTAATTCATCTATTTGTTCTTTTGTCTTTCCAACATTTGCCCAATCCCTATCAGCATACCAACTAATAGCTGTACCATCGATAAAAAGGTGGGTTTCTTCTCTTAAATCAAGGATGTAAAGAGGGGAATGTCCTATTTTTTCTATAATTAAGGCTAAGCTTTGGGATGAAAATTGTCCACTGGCAGAGGCGTTTAATTGTTCCAAACCAATAGAAGAACTGTGGCTCGGGGAAAAATTTTTCGCTATTCTAAAGTTTTTGGGTAATTCAACATTATTTTCCATATTTAAAATAGGATAAGATTTAGTTGAAGAGCAACTTGTGAAAATCGTAGTCATAAATAAAATGTAGGCTAATGTGATGATTAATTTCATATAATTAAAAAAATATATAAAGATAATTATATAAAATTACTATTATTTGTTTGTATAAAAAAATGATTACTAAGTCTTAAATTAAATTTCGTTAAATTTAATTACGACTTAGGCAAGCGCCAACTACCGCTGTATAAATGATTACTATAAGTATGTTTATATTTTTCATTTTAGGATTTCCTTCCTCTTTAATGAGAGTTATTTTATTAGAACATAAAATCGAAGGCTTAACTTTTCTATCTTGAGATAAAAATAAAAAAGTCTGAATGACAGTGTAGCCAACGAGACTACCGATTGCAAAACCTTTTAATTCAGAAAAAGTTGGAAAAAGAGTACTTATTTTGTCCATATTAAACCCATTAACGACGTTCCCATAAATGTTTTATCTAAATTGTAAGCTTCTTTTAGGAGTTAAATTCGAAAATTTCTATTATTTAGGTTTAATTTTAAGATAAAGATTGCAGGTAGACAAAATTAACCCATGTGCTCCAAGGTATCGAAAAATCTGTAATTTCGTTGCAATATTGATAGAAATTTTTTAAAAAATAAATTCTTTCCTTTGCAAATTCTTTCTTCCATTCTAATTCAGGTTCATGAAACAAATTGATACCGCCAATAAACCATTGCCTTAAAATGATATCTTCAAAAGATACATGACTACTATTTTTTATCATATCAAACATAGCCATCATAGTGGTAGTGCGACAATCACCATTGCCGCAATGAAAATGAATCCAAGTATTTTGAGGGATTTGTTTTACAACGTTTATAAAATGGTCAACTTCTACATCTAAGGGAGTTTTATGATCAGAAATAGGAAGACGCATGTATTGCCACTTCGTGTTGGTTTCTATTAATCTTTGCTCAGTAAAAGCGCGTTTTGGAATCAGAGGGAGGGGAATATGCTTATTGTAATAAGCTATTGTAAAGGGGTGCTTTAACAGGTTTTCTAACCGTTTTTTTTCATCTCGTTTTATTTCATCTGCATGTCTTCCTTTGTTTGCCCAATTTTTGCCAGCATACCAACTAACAGCTATGCCATTCAAAAAACCATGCGATTCTTGCCGTAAATCAACAAATAAAACATTTTCTGAAACTAAAACTTTTTTTAATGCATTTAATCCTTTTAACGAAAATTGCCCACTACCCGAGATATTCAACTCACTCAAACCCTGCGTGGAAACTGGATTATTGGAATCAGTAATAAAAGCATTTTTACTTGTGCGGAAATGTCTTGGTAACTTTTCGATATTCCAATTATTGATTAAAAGACGTATGTACTTAGGTTTAGAGGCAATCATGAAGGCCCCTGAAATAATAATGATTGTTAAAACAAGCCAAAAAAGGGAACTTTTCATAAACGTCCTAATCCATAGTGAATCTGAAATTCTTTATTTTGCACATATAATCTTTACTGGTCAAAAAGGATTAATTTTGAGATTATGATTATATAATCTAATTGAATAATTGGAAACGAAGGAAAAATAAATATGTCGAAAGATACGATGACTTATTTAAACGATGAAACTTTTGAGCAGTTTATTGCAGAAGGAGTTTCTTTCATTGATTTTTATGCTGATTGGTGTGGTCCTTGTCGCATGATTGCTCCAATTATTGAACAACTTTCCCAACATTTACATGGAAAAGCTAAAGTTGCAAAAGTTGATATAGAAACAGCCCAAAACGTTGCGAGCAGTTATCAGATAGTTTCTATTCCCACGATTATTATTTTTAAAGATGGTAAAGAAGTGGATAGAATTGTCGGAGTCAGAACGTTTGATGACTTTTTAGGTCGAGTTCAAGCCGCAATTTAATGTATATACGCGTTATATAATTTGAATTATATAACGCAAAATTTTATATAAATCTTTAGGTTAGATGTGGGAAAAGCATTAATAATTATAGGTTTATTAATTATTTTGATAGGTATTTTGTTACTCTATAAAGTACCATTACCCTTTGGAAATCTTCCAGGAGATATTGTAATTAAAGGTAAAAATTCTACGATCTATTTTCCAATAGCTACTTCTATTTTAGTAAGTATTATCTTATCCCTACTATTCTACCTCTTTTCAAGATCATAAAAATTAAAGATTAATTTATGAAATTAAACTGGTTTTGTCTATGAGCTTCGTATAACACAATTCCAGCTGATGTTGCTAAATTTAAACACCTTGATTTATCAACCATAGGAATTTTAGCAAATTGATCCGGCCAACGATTAAAAAATTCTTGTGGTAACCCACTCGTCTCAGATCCGAAAATTAATATAGAGTTAGCAGGATAATTTATGGAATCGTATGATTTGGTAGCCTTACTTGAAAAAAAGTAAAAAGGTGCATTTGTTTCTTCTAAGTAAGTCACTAAATTTGTAATTATTTTTACATCAACACCTTCCCAATAATCTAGGCCGGCCCGTTTTAGCCATCGATCATTAATGCTAAAACCCATAGGTTCAACTAATATTAAATCAGTCCCAGTAACTGAGCATGATCGAACAATATTTCCCGTATTTTGTGGAATTTGTGGTTGATATAAGACAATTTTCATAAATATCTCATTTGGAATGCAATATATAAAAAAGAGATCTATTTTCACCTTTTTCAAATTCTAAAGCAAGAAGAACTATTTATTTGTTTAAACATAAAAGGCTAAAAAGTTTTTCAAGTTTAATTTAATTAAAATCTTCGATAAGAGTTATATTTCTTAAGCCCTATTGAAAGTAATTATAATTTAAATTTTAAAAAATAGTTCAAATAGAAATTTTACACGATAGAATGCGTTTGAAATTGAAGAGGCATTTTTCAGCTAGGTTTGTAATTTTTCCTAAGCATTGTGAAATATTATCCCAGAGTTTAAGGATAAAACGTAGCCATAATAAAAAAAGACTTAATTTAAACGTTGTTTAAATTAAGTCTTATATCTTCACTAAAAATTTGAAGCAAAAATTAGTTTGCTACTTCTTCTTTTTTAAGGCTTTTGCCCATTCCAATATCAGAATCATTTTGGTCCGATTCACTATCTAGATCTTCATCATCTTCGCCAAGAGCGATTGGAATCATGTCATCATCTTGATCATTGTTAGCTGCTGTGTCTTGATCTTTAGCATCAGCTTTAATAACTTCTACGTCAAAAATGAGCATTGAATTTGGAGGAAGGTGCCCTGTTGTGCCATATCCCTTATCAGGATGCACATATAGCCTTCTTTTCTCTCCTTCCTTCATACCTAAAATACCTTTGCTAAAACCTGGGATAGTTTGATTTAATGGTATTTTGATAGGCCCGCCTACCTCTTCAGAATTTCCAAATACAGTACCATCTAAATAAGTTCCTTTATACTGGATTAAAGGTACAGAACCTTCTTGAACGACAGCTCCGTTTCCTTCCTTTAAGATTTTATATTGTAATTTATCTGGTTCAATAGAAATTACACCCTCTGTTTTGGCATTTTGCTTTAAAAACTCATTAGCGGCTTTTAAATTTTCTTCTGAAATTTTAGCAAAAGCTTTTTCTTGTGCTTTCAACATCATCATTTCATACTCTTGGTCGCTCATAGGAGCAGGCTTGCCTTCAGCTCCTTCACGCATACCCTTAATAGTACTTTCTAAATCAAGCTGCATGCTTGGAGTTTTTAAATTTCTTCCAATAAAATGGCCAAAAGCCTCAGATAGTTTTTTTACATCTATCTCACCCTCACCATCTTTTTTAACAGATGCGGCTTGTGTTGTCGTAGCAGGAGCTGGCGCTGTAGTAGCATTTTGTCCTAAAACTATTCCCGATGTGCAGATTAAGCTCATACTTGCAAGTAGAGCAAAATTTTTACGTAACATATGGAGTCTCCTATGATAAAAACTTAGAATTTAGGAAATTTTGTAAAATCTGTCTATGATAAATCACTATTTTGTACTTTGATTTTTAAATCTTTTAATTGTTCTTCTGCCACTTTTGAAGGGCATTCAAGCATTAAGTCACTAGCCTTTTGAGTTTTAGGAAAAGCTATTACATCTTTTATATTTTCAGTATTAGTTAAAATCATAACGATTCTATCAAGACCTAATGCTAAACCAAGATGCGGTGGAGTGCCATATGATAAAGCTTCAATAAAAAAGCCAAATTTTTGCTTCAAATCATCTTCACTTAAATTTAATAATGTAAAAATTTTCTTTTGCAAATCATTGTCATGGATACGTTGTGAGCCTCCCCCAATCTCATACCCATTCAAAACAAGGTCATAAGCATATGATCTCATTTGTAATGGATTGCTATCAATTAGATGAAGATCTTCAAAATTGGGAGAAGTAAAAGGATGGTGTTCGCTTACTAATCGACCTGTTTCTACATCCTTTTGAAACAGAGGGAAGTCAGTCACCCATAAAAATTCAAAGGTATGATCTTGTATGAGCTTTCTATCTTTTGCTAATTTGCGACGTAAATGATCTAAGCCTTGATTTACCTTGGAGGGTGAATCTGCGATCATAAATATAAGATCCCCTTCAGAAACATTGGCTCGTTTTATTAACAATTTCTGACTCTCTTCCGAAAAATATTTTACAATATTTGATTGTAAAATATTATCTTGATATTTCATCCAAGCTAAACCTTTAATTCCAAGCTGACCCACAAATTGAGTATATTCTTCTATATTTTTTCTAGATAAATCACTTCCACCTTTGACACATAACCCTTTAACAATTCCACCATTTTCAATCTGTTCTTGAAAAATAGAAAAATGACTTTCCTTGGCAATATCTGATAGTTCAAATAATTCCATACCATATCTTAAGTCAGGTCTATCACAACCATATAAATTGATACATTCATGATAGGTCATTCTTTTAAAAGGAAGGTTCAAATCTATATTTTTTATTTTTTTGAAAATATATTTAAAGAGCTCTTCAATGATTAACATGAGGTCGTCTGGCTTTCCAAAGCTCATTTCCATGTCTATTTGCGTAAATTCAGGTTGACGATCTGCTCGTAAATCTTCATCTCTAAAGCATTGAGCTATTTGAAAATATCTATCAAGACCTGCCACCATTAAAATTTGTTTAAATATTTGAGGTGATTGAGGTAAAGCAAAAAAAGAGCCTGTAGTAATTCTGGAAGGTACTAAGTAATCACGAGCTCCTTCTGGTGTTGATTTACCTAAAATAGGGGTAGTAATTTCTAAAAAATCTTTATCATTTAAAAATTCTCGAATGGCATACATTACTTTATGCCTTATCATCAATTTTTGAGCTATATCGCCTCTACGAATGTCTAAATAGCGATATTTTAATCGCAACTCTTCATTAACATCTATTTGTTCGTCACTTATCGCAAAAGGAGGGGTTTTAGCTTTAGAAAGCACTTCAACGTTATCTACATAAACTTCAATTTCGCCCGTTGCTAATTTAGTATTAACCATACCATCTTGTCTATTTCGAACAGTTCCAGAGATAGTGATTACATATTCAGAGCGTATTTTTTCACCGACTTTATGCGCTTGTGGATTTAAATTGGGGTCAAAAACCAACTGAGTAAGCCCATATCTATCGCGCAAGTCCACAAAAATTAATCCACCATGATCTCTTCTACGATGTACCCAACCGGATAAATTAACATTTTGACCAACTTGTTCACGTCTTAATTGTCCACAATCATGCGTGCGCCGATAATCTAGCATATATTTCCTCTAATCAATTATTTTTTTTAATTCAGCGAGAGTGTTTTGTAAATCAGTTGTTGTTTTCGTTGTAAAGGCTAAAGCTTCTTCAATTTTTGCTAGAAAAAATTTAGCTTCTTGTTGATCAGTAAAAGGTTTAGATATCTCATTCCAAGTATTTAAATAATTTTCATTATTTTGCTCTAAAGTCAAGACACGTAATAAACTTGATATGGGAAGTTTTGAAACTGTACCTGAAATCATTTCTTTTAATTCAATGGTTCCGGTTTCTACCTCATTATCACCAATAACACATACATATTTAGCATTAATATTATTAGCATGTTGCATAGCTTTATTTATTTTTCTTTCTAAAAGATCCATTTCAGCGCTAATATTTTGCTGTCTTAAATAATGGGTTAGAGAAAAACAAATGGTTCGTCCTTTTTGTCCAAGAGGAATAAAAAAAATAGTTGGGCGATATGGAGAAGGTAATTGTACATTTTGTGCTAGCATTGTTTGTAAAATTCTTTCAAAGCCTGTTCCAAAGCCAATTGTTGGAAGATCTGGGCCATCCAATTGTTTTAATAAACCGTTATAACGACCTCCGCCAGCTAAGCTGTTTTGCGCTCCAAGATCATTAGAAACTACTTCAAAAACCAAATGATTATAATAATCTAAGCCTCTTACAAGCTTATCATCAACGGTGTACTTAATTGACAATTCATCTAGCAATGATTTTGTTTTTTCAAATCGATCTTTATCGGCAGAATTTAAAAAATCTAAAATGGAAGGAGCGTTTTTTATAATTTCTTTATCTGTCGGATCTTTAGAATCTAAAATGCGTAAAGGATTTTTTACAAAACGTCTTTGGCTATCGTTAGAAAGCTTTTCTAAATAATCTTTTAAATAATCTAACAAAGCTGATTTAAATTTTTCTCTACAATCTTTATCGCCTAAGTTATTTATTTTCAAATGTAGATTTTGTAATTTTAAATGTCTGTAAAAAGTAAAAATAAAATCGATTAATTCAACATCCTGTTCAGGGCAATCATTGCCTATAATTTCAGCCCCCCCCTGATGGTGTTGTCGATATCTTCCAGCTTGGGCTCTTTCATAGCGAAACATAGGTCCAAAATAAAAAACTTTAAATAGAGACCCTTTGCTAGGCATTTCTTTGTGGTTTTCTATAAAAGATCTCATGACAGAGGCAGTACCTTCTGGCCTTAACGTCATCGAACGATTGCCTTTGTCTTCAAAAGTATACATTTCTTTTGAAACAATGTCAGTTTCTTCACCAACTCCCCGAATAAAAAGTTCCGTCCGTTCAAAAGCTGGAGTTCTAATTTCTTTGAATCCAAAACTTCTTGCCGTCTTTCTAAAAGTGGTTTCAAGATATTCCCAAAGATAGGAACTGTGCCAATCTTTTGGATCTTGAGAAGGTAGAATATCAAATACACCTGGTGGAATTGAAAATTTCATTTTATTTACCGTTAAAATAATTCATGTTAAGCATAAAAATGTGTTAGCTTGGTAGATGGATTTTAAGAACTCTTATTTTTTATGCTTAACATGAGCTATTACAAAAGACAAAAGTATAAGCCTAAGCTAAAAAACAGTAAAGAATAGGTTAAATCATTCCTTTTGAATTAGTGAGACCAATTGTTGAATTTCATTTATGCTGCATCTTTCTTCATAAGATGGATGAATCATCGCTGTAATAATCGCAGCGATTTTTTCATTAATATTGAGGTCTTTTAAATTATTTACATTTAATTGTTCCGGATCTAAAAATAAAGTTTTGTTGTATTTAGTAAATCCATAAGGGGATTGAGCAGTCAAAAATTCGAAAAATGCTATACCGAGCATAAATATATCCATTTTTTCAAAAAAATCTGGAAGATCGAATTTGTTATTTTCAGGATGTTGATAATATTTTTCCATAACTGCTACATCAGAGAGTAAAATGCTGGTTGTAGTTGTTTCAAATGGAAAAAGTCGATCGCTTTTTAAATCCTTTATGTCATTTTTATTCCAACATCCACCAAAGTCACACAAAGATAAATTCAATTGGTCATCAATTTGTTTTATTAAAATATTATCAAGCTTTATATCACCTACTATCCACTGATTTTCATTTAATGATAAAAAATCTTGAAGGATTGAATTGAAAGCTTTTAATTTATCTTTTATTGATAGAGCATGAATCAATTTAAAATTATCGAAATAGTCTCCATCCATTTTTGGCATTTTAAAAGCTACACAAGTAGGCAATATTACTTTAGATATTTTTCCAAACTTTTTCAGACTTAAATTTATAGAGTTTAAAATAGATAGTTCTTTTTCTACTTTTCTTGAATCGTTTTGTCTACTTAATAAATCTCCTTGGCTTTTTAAGACTTTAATTTTTTTCTTTTGTAAATTAGCAACTCTATAAAGATTGTAGGATTCTCCTTTTAATAAAGAAGACACATAGACCTTAATTTTTTGCTTCTTCAAAAAAACGATAAAAGTAATCTTGTGATCATTAAAAATGTCGCAAACATTACTCTCTAAACTTTTTTTTACTTTTTCTTTCAAAGTGGTAAAATTGATATTTTGCTTTAATTCCAACTCTTTCTTAAAAAAATCGGATAATGATTCGATCGAAGTGAAAGAAGCAAAATATTTATCGACTGTACAAGCTATTTGTTCTTGATAGGCATTAGTAATGTTCATTGGAAAGCTTTAGTTACTTTTACACCAATTTGAAAAGGTTGTAGCGAATTCTTCCATTGTAGGTCGATTGTTTGGGTTTAAAGCTAACGATTTCTGAAGTAATACTTTTAGTTCTGCATCTAATTTATCTATGATTGAGTGTGGCAAAAACTCTTGTTCATTATCCAATAGTTCTATGTCTCCATAGCAAGTTATTTCAAATGGATATTCATTAGTTAAGAAAGAGTATAAAGCGCTTCCAATTAAGAAAACATCTAATTTTTTAAAAAATTCTACAGATTGAGGATCAGAAATTTTTCCAGTTTTACAAATTAGTTTACAATGAAAATAATCAGTTTTTGCCATACATAAAGGGGTGATTGTAAACGGTAATTCATGAGAATGTTCATTTTTTGAACTCCAATGCCATAAACCCCCAAGATCTGCTAAAAACATTTCCCATTTTCCATTTTGATCACTAAAAAAAATGTTTTCTAGTTTTATATCACCAATAATTCGGCTATTGTTATGTAATAGTAAAGCATCTTCTACGACAGCTAAAAACATTTTTAATTTCATTTGCAGCGATATTTTATTAATATCTTTTTCCACACCAAAATAGTCGCCACTAACTAAAGGCATTTCTAAGGCAAAGTTTGGAAATTGCCATAATTTGAAATTTTTTGAGGAATATACTTTAGAAAAATTTAAAGGTAAATTTTTGAAAAAGGAGTATTCCTTTTTTAAGCTGTTATCCATAACTTTACTGTTAATAGATAACTTTAAAACTCTATTGCGTTCTTTTAATAGTTCTGTGATCTTATAAATAAAGTTCAGATTGCTTTTATAAATTTTTTCAGCGTAATACACTTTAATTTTACGACTTTTGCAGTACAAAAAAAAGGGTATATTTTTAAAATGAACTTTCTTGGCTTGACAGTTTAAATTCCTAAGATTATCCAAAATTATTGATTTAAATTGGCAAATATCTTGATGAGTGACAAGTTTACAATTTCGTAAAATAGTTGAATTTTTTCTTGTTAATTTATCAAAATAATCATTTACCAGTTTAGGCGCTGACCAATAACTTACTTTATTCATTATTCGACTTTAATTTGGGGAAGTAGACAATTTTGGTTCAAATTCATTTAAATAAAAATTTTTCTCTTCTACATCTGAGATAAAACCATATTCCAAAATTTTTTCTAGTTCGTCTTTGTTTAAAGATAATTGGTTATTTGTGTTTAAAATGCTATTTAAGGTGCGAATTACTGTAAGACGAATTTTATTTTTGTGTGTATTTTGCTCTTCGTCAATGCCAATATAATCAAAATTTCGCCAATGGATCTTCTTTTCAAGCGATTCTTTTAATTGGAGTAATGTCATATTATCGTTGATTTCAGACGATAGTAAGATAAAAGCATTTTTACTTTCTTTTAAATAGGTTGTATAAAAAGGGGCTAATTCAGAATTTTCTAATAACTGTTTCCAATCATCTGTCAGAAGGGTGGGGTTCTCATTTTTAAGTTTAGCTATTTCTAATTTGAAACTCTCTAGCCAGTTATTGTATTGAGTATTGTATTCGGAAGAGAGACTAGCGATTTTATTTACATCAATTTTTTTTAAATTATTAAGTTCAGACCGAATTTTTTCTAAAAGCTCATCCAATTTCTCAACTCTTTTTCTTTCTAATAAATTTAGAGCTATAACAATCGGATGTGGTTCTATTTCTTTTTTATCTTCAACAATTTCTTTTGTAGGAAGGGCAATACTTTCTATAATTTCAGGTTCAATAGACTCTTTTTCTATGGGTGTTTCTTCTTTTACAAGTGGTTGGTTATCATCACTTTGTTGTTCTTTTTCAAGATCGTTATCATTTTCATTGATCAAAGTTCTAATTTTAGGCGTATACTTGGCATTCATCAATAAATGGCTATTTGCAATTTCACCATTTGTATCAAAGGTAATGTAAGCAGACAAAAATTTTGCCTGAGGAGCAAATGAAGTTAAAGCTTTTTGAGCTTCATTTGCCTGTTCAATGCCTGCTGAATAGAAAACTAAGCTATTCATTTTTGCAAGCATACTAATTTCGTGCTTTAAGCGGGAAAGTTCATGGCTTCCCCCTGGATTTTCTAAAAGACGCAATGCTTTAGCTGTAATTGCTTCCCCGATTTGGTAATAACGAGGGGAGTTATAAATATAATTTTCAGCACCAGGTCTTAACAATGCTAAAGCTTTTGGTGGCGAAAATTCAGGAATTTTTGCGTGATTGGCCAAATCGTTTAAGTAAATGAGTTTACCTTTAGATACTAATTTAGACACTTCCTTAGCTTGAATACCATCTAAACTTCCAGGATTGACAAGTAAACGATTTAAAGGTTTTAGATCATCAATTTTTCTAATTTCCATTTTTGCTGAATCAATCACTAAAGACGTTTTAGGGATTAGCCATTGCCATAAATCGGGTACTGGTTGTGCTATCACTAGAAAACGGGTAAAATCCATGCTTGTATATATTCTCAATAAATAAGGAGTATCAGTAAATTGACCATGCGTATCTAATTTTGTTAAAGTTGGGTAATTATGAATAACAATATTAGATAAGCTATTCTTTAAAAAATCAGGATCTGACCAATTTTGTTTGCTTGGTTTTATATTATGAAGTTGAGCAAACTTTAAAGCCATGGCGATGTCAGAAACATTGACAGCAGCCTTTAATTCCTCTTCAAATCTTTGATTATCATGCATTATATAAAAATAACTAGCGACTATTGCAAAAATACCCATCGTTAAAAATATTAAGGATAGGATTGTCTTCCAGCTAAATAGAAAGTTTAGTAACGAATTAGAATGAGCGCTTAAATCTTCTTTTTCAGGAGCCCAACCCTCATACTCATCTTCCAAATCGCTTAAATAAAAATCGTTCGTTTTAATAGGGCTATTTTCGAAGTGGTCCCCATGCGAATCTTTTTCAAAGTGGTAAGTCTTCTCTTTCTCTAAATTTTCTACTTGCCTTACCAGTTCATCAATGTCAAAATCTTCTTTGTAATCACTTTCAATGTAGGAAGGATGTGTGATAATGGGAACAGAGGATGAAGTTTTTTGGATAGCTTTTTCTAAAACTTGTTCTAATTTTATCTCAGTATCGTAAAGTGCACTTGTGACTACTGGTTTTAGGGGAGAGGTTGTATTCGAAAAAAAAGTAATTTTAAAAGAGCCATTGCTTAAGATATCTTCATTATGAATTAATCTTTTTCCAAATGGCAATTCATTAAGGGTCATGAAAGGATCGTTGGATATGTTTAAAACGATATACTGTTCGTTTTCTTTCCAAATTTTCAGGTGGGCAGGTTCGATAGTTTCATCAGATAATAAAAGATCAGCAAAATCCTGAGAGGATCCTATTATTACCTCATCCTTATCAAAGGAATATTCTCTAGTTTCAGCACCAACGTGCAAGATAAGTTTTATCATCTCATGACACTATTATAATCATTGATTTTCTAACATATTTTTAAAGGGTCAGTCAACGATAAAATATTTATAATCAGAAAAAAAATAATGATAAAGTCGGTACAAATCAAGTTATTACTTGATCAAAAAAAACTTTTCTCATTATAAAAACACCTTCTTGAGTAAATAAATTAAAACTTTGAGGATATTTCATTTTAATTTTGTCTCTTTAGTAAGCCTTTTATTTTAATAATTTTTGAAAATATTGATCAGATTAAGATATTTTCTTTATTGACGAATTTTTATGATATAGACACATTTGTTTAGTTTACTATTTCAAAAGTAGTGTTTTTTTTACGTTAATTTTAAGTTCTATCTTTATTAAATCTTTACTATGTGTAAACTTGTAATGTTTAAAATTATACGTATATGAGATAATGCCTGTTTAATTTTAAGGAGAAATGCGTGAAATCTTTGCTACAAATTTTCCAACCAGCACCTTACGCAGAAGAAATTAAAGATTCTGAAAAAGTTAATTCGTTATATCACTATTGGCGTATTAGAATTTTATACTCTATGTTTATAGGTTATGCTCTTTATTATTTTACAAGGAAAAGCTTTACATTTGCGATGCCAGGAATTGAAGCTAACCTTCATTATGATAAAAGCCAGCTAGGACTTTTGGCAAGTATTTGGGCAATCACGTATGGAATAAGTAAGTTTGCAAGTGGCATTATTTCAGATAAGTCAAATCCTCGGTATTTCATGGCTTTTGGCCTTTTAATGACGGGAATTTTAAATATTTTATTTGGAATGTCTTCGAGTTTATATGTCTTTGCTTTTTTATGGGGATTAAATGGATGGTTTCAAGGATTTGGATGGCCACCATGTGCAAAATTTTTGACCCACTGGTATTCCCATTCAGAGCGAGGTTCTTGGTGGTCTACTTGGAACGTATCCCATAATGTTGGGGCATTTATTATTCCTTGGGTCGTAGGCGCTATGGTCTATTTTTTTGATTGGCGTTACGCAATGTATTTGCCTGGGGTTATCTGCGTATTAGGTTCTTTCTTTTTAATTAATCGTCTAAGAGATACACCTCAATCTTTAGGTCTACCCTCCATTGAAAAGTTTAGAAATGATTATAACGGTGTTTCGCCAGCTGATGAACAAGAACTGACTACAAAGCAAATCTTAGTTGACTACGTTCTAAAAAATAAATTTATATGGCTTTTAGCCATCTCTTACTTTTTTATATATATTGTAAGAACGGGTATTAATGATTGGACTACTTTTTTTCTAATCGAAACTAAAAGTTATAGTCCTTTAAAAGCCAGCGGATGCGTTTCCTTATTTGAAGTTGGGGGATTTTTTGGAAGTTTAGCAGCAGGTTGGTCTTCTGATCGCTTATTTGGAGCTCGAAGGGGCCCGGTTAATGCTATTTTTGCTATGACAACTTTCCTATCTATTTTTGCATTTTGGATCATTCCTCCAGGTTACGCTATTTTAGACTCTATTGCTATGTTTTTGATCGGTTTTTCTATTTTTGGTCCTCAAATGCTAATTGGTGTGGCAGCAGCAGAACTGTCTCATAAAAAGGCGGCTGCGACCTCGACAGGATTTGCTGGAACTTTTGCATACCTCGGAGCCGCTTTTGCAGGCTATCCTCTTGGAAAAATTGTTCAAGATATGGGGTGGGAAGGTTTCTTTTGGACTATGGGTATTTGCTGTGTTTGCGCTTTATTACTATTAATTCCCATGTGGAATATAACAGAAAAAGATAGAGCAATTGTAGAAGCAAAAGTTAAAACGGCTTAAAAGTCCAAAAGGTTTATGTTTACTCATTTACACGTTCACTCTCAATATTCCATTTTAGATGCGTCTGCATCTATCAGCTCGATCGCTAAAAAAAGTGCAGAATATGGGATGAAGGCCTGCGCTCTAACGGATCATGGAAATCTTTTTGGGGCTGTAGAATTTTACAAAGCCTGTAAAGAGGTTAATGTCAAACCGATTATTGGATGTGAATTATATGTGGCACCTGACTCTCGTTTTGATAAAAAAAAGGAAGTCGGGCAAAGATCTAACTTTCACTTGACTTTACTGGCTAAAGATAAGGAAGGATATCGCAATTTATGCAAACTTTCTTCTGCGGGTTACTTGGAAGGATTTTATTATTACCCAAGAGTAGACGCAGAAGTTTTAAGTTCTCATGCAAAAGGATTAGTCTGCTTGTCTGGATGTATGAGTAGCAAATTATCGCAAGCAATCCTTTCAGGTAACGAAACTTTAATTCATGAAACTATCCAATGGTATAAAAATTTATTTGGTGAAGATTATTATTTAGAATTGCAGCGTCATAAAATGACCGAAGCTGATATTCAAAAAGATGGTTTTTACCAAGAGACATGGTTACTTCAACAATACCAAGATTATATTCAGAAACAAGACAAAATTAATGATAAATTAATTAAGCTATCTAAAGAATATAATATAAATTTAGTCGCAACCAATGACTCCCATTATATTAAAAGGGAAGATTGGTATTCTCACCAAATCTTGCTAAATATTCAATCAGGTGAACCTTGTGAGGTTTGGGAAAAAGATTCTTTGGGCAATCCAAAATATAAAATACCAAATCCTAAACGACGAACCTATTCTTCGAATGAATGTTATTTTAAATCCCCCGAACAAATGATCGAGCTTTTTCAGGATCTTCCTGAAGCCATTGCCAATACTTTACAGATAGCTGAAAAATGTGTGATGGAACTCGATTTTAAAACAAAGCATTACCCAACATATATTCCACCAGCTTTAGAAGGAAAAGAATTTACAAAAGAACAGCAAGCTCAAGCTGTAGAAAGTTATTTGTGGGATTTATGCAATGAGGGGATTGAAAAGCGCTATACTCAAGAAAGGCTTGATAAAGTTAAAGAAATCTATCCTGATAAAGAGCCTAAAGAATTGGTTAAGGAAAGGCTAAATTACGAAATGGGGATAATTGTTCCCAAAGGAATGAGTGATTATTTACTTATAGTTTGGGATTTTATTCATTGGGCTAAACAAAATGGTATTCCTGTCGGGCCTGGAAGGGGATCGGGCGCAGGTTCTATTGTCTTATACTTGATCGGAGTTACAGATATCGAACCACTTCGATTTCACTTGTTTTTTGAACGTTTCATCAATCCCGAAAGAATTTCTTATCCCGATATTGACGTTGATATTTGTATGGATCGGCGCGAAGACGTTATTAATTACACTTTAAATAAGTATGGAAAAGACAACGTTGCCCAAATCATAACTTTTAATACTATGAAAGCCAAAATGTCCATTAAGGACGTTGGTAGAGCATTAAATGTCCCTTTGTCTAAAGTGAATGCAATTGCTAAGCTCGTTCCAGATG
Source organism: Candidatus Rubidus massiliensis (assembly GCA_000756735.1). Lineage (GTDB taxonomy): Bacteria > Chlamydiota > Chlamydiia > Chlamydiales > Parachlamydiaceae > Rubidus > Rubidus massiliensis. Next base: position 1,050,854 of record CCSC01000001.1, read on the forward strand.
ACTTAAACATAACCTTAGATAAAGCTCTTGAAATCGATTATGAGCTAAGAGCAATGTATGAGCAAGATGAAGAAGCTCGCAGAATTTTAGATATAGGCAGAAAACTCGAAGGATCAATTCGAAATAGTGGAATTCACGCTGCAGGCTTAATCATTTGTGGAGAACCTTTAACAAACTATATTCCCGTTTGTGTAGCCAAAGACTCTCAAATGCCTGTGACACAGTATTCAATGAAACCTGTCGAATCAGTTGGAATGTTAAAAGTTGACTTTTTGGGTTTAAAAACTTTAACCGCTGTAAATATTTGTGTGGATGCGGCTCAAAAAAACAGTCAAAATAAAATTGACTGGATGAATTTGCCCCTCGATGATAGTCCTACTTTCCAGTTACTAAATCAAGGTAAAACACTTGGAGTATTCCAATTAGAATCTGGTGGAATGCAAGATTTAGCAAGGCAACTCCATTTAGATAAATTTGAAGAGATTATCGCGGTAGGAGCCCTTTATCGTCCAGGTCCGATGGATATGATTCCAAGTTTTATCAATAGAAAGCATGGAAGGGAACCGATTGAATATGATCATCCATGGATGAACGATATTTTGAATGAAACGTATGGGATCATGGTTTACCAAGAGCAGGTGATGCAAATCGCAAGTAAGTTAGCCCTGTTTTCTTTAGGGGAAGGGGACGTCTTGCGAAGGGCTATGGGAAAAAAAGACCTTGAACAAATGGCTCAACAAAGAGAAAAATTTAAAAAAGGCGCCTCACAAAACGAAATTAAAGAAAATATATCCATGCAAATTTTCGATAAAATGGAAAAATTTGCAGCCTATGGTTTTAATAAATCCCACGCCGCAGCTTATGGTTACTTGTCTTATGTGACTGCTTTTTTAAAGGCTAATTATCCAAAAGAGTGGATGGCAGCCTTAATGACATGTGATCGGGACGATTTGACAAAAGTAGCCAAGTTTATTCGTGAATGTCAAGCTATGCATATAGCCATGTTGCCGCCAGATATTAACGAATCAGGAACAACTTTTGTAGCTACTCCAAACGGAATTCGTTTTGCTATGTCTGGAATAAAAGGGGTTGGCACGGGAGTTGTTGAAACAATCATACAAGAACGTTCTAAAAGGGGTGTATTTACTAGCCTATATAACTTTTTAGAGAGGGTAGAATCTTCAAAAGTTGGAAAAAAAGTTATTGAAAACTTAATAGATGCTGGTGCATTTGATTTTACTAAATGGTCAAGAGATGCTCTAAAAGTTGGCTTAGAGCCAATGTTTGAAAGCGCTAATAAGGAAAGACAAGAAAAAGCCTTAGGCGTCATGTCATTTTTTTCTTTAATGGGGGAATCAAACCAATCTCGTTTTGACAAGGAACCACAAGTTAAAATTAAATCGTCAAAATTGGCTATACTTTTAAAAGAAAAAGAGTTACTCGGATTATTCTTGACCGGACATCCCATGGATATTTACCGCGATGTATTAAACCGATTATCCTGTCAGACACTTGATAAAATTGAATTCATGGATCACGACACTGTTTTTCGGACAGCTTTAATTATTGAGTCTGTAGAGGTGAGAATTTCATCCAAAACCCAAAGAAAATTCGCAATATTGATCGTGGGGGATGGGATAGAGCGTTTTGAGTTGCCTATTTGGTCAGATCTTTATGAAGATAAAGGGCACCTATTAACCGAAAATCAATTGTTATATGCTGTTTTGCAGGTAGATAAAAGAGAAGAGGCAACTAAATTATCGTGTCGTTGGCTTGGAGACTTAACGAAGGCTGATGAAGCAATGATTGCAGAATGTGATGCAGCGTATGATAAAGCAAAACATATGGCCAATCGCTTTGCAAAACAAAAAAGTCAAAAACCAACTGATGAAAAAAAACAAACTATAAATAAGATGAGCAATAAACCAACAGTGCAACCTCAAGTTATAAAAAAAAATGTGAATATAGAGTTACATTTAGATTTAGATCATTTGAAACTTAGCCATCTTTTACAAATCAAAGAATATTTTCAACAGCACAAGGGAGCAACTCCTTTAAAAATTTCTTTTGATGTTAATCATCGACCACTAGCAAATTTACATATTGATAGTCGTTGGGGAGTAAATTTAGATGAAGAGTTATCAAAAAAATTAAAACTTATCCCTGGATTTATTTCCCTTGATTTATGTGAAGTTGAATAAAAATAAATAAAATCGCAATCGTTGCATTATAATCAATTGACAGGAACCATTTAATAATCCTAAACTTGATTATCAATAGTTTTTATGCTTTAGAATATTTTCATTCCCAAGGAACGATATGAAATCAAAAAAAGTTTTAGCTTTTTCTTTGTTTGTTTTTTGTAACATTATTCCTTTCACATCTGAAGCGGCTTTTCAAGTTAAAGATTTGAATGTTTTTCGCTCTGCAACATTGGCAACTAACACTGTAGATGAACATTATCGATGTGGCTTAGAACATATTCAAAAAGAAGAATGGTTAGAAGCGCGCAATCAATTTTATATTGTCGTTTCCAATTTCTCCAATTCTTCCTTTGCCCAAGATGCTAGATATTATTTAGGAATTAGTGAGTATTATTTAGGGGAGTTAGATTTAGCCAATCTTTCATTTACTGAATACTTGAAATGTAGTAACGATCCTAAATATTTTGTAGAAACTTTAGAATATAAATTAGCTATTGCAGATTGTTTCAAAAATGGTGCCAGAAAAAGACTGTTTGGGTTTAGTAAATTACCCAAATGGAGTTCTGGGCAATCACTTGCTTTAGAAATCTATGATGAAATCATAATTGCCGCCCCAAGCAGTAATTTAGCTGTATCAGCATTATACGCAAAAGGTTGCCTTTTGTGGCAAAATAGAGAGTTTAGAGAAGCAATTGACTCCCTTCAGTTAATTATTAGACGTTTTCCAAAGCATGAAATGACTCCAGAATGTTACGTTTTAATTAACAAAATATATTTAGATCAATGTTTTCAAGAGTTTCAAAATCCAGATTTATTGGCATTAGCTCAAATAAATTTAAGAAGATTTAAGGCTGATTTTCCTAAAGAGCCTAGAATAACAGAAGCTGAAGAAGATGTTCAAAAAGTAAAAGAAGCGTATGCTAGAGGTCTTTTCGACACGGCCTTATTTTATGAAAGAACAGCAAAAACTAGTGCAGCAGTTATTTACTACGCAAAAACCATTAAAGATTATCCTGATACTTATACAGCCAAAATGTGTATCTCAAGGTTAATGAAATTAGATCCAAGCGCTATACCTTGCCAAGAAAATACTGAGACAGAAAAAGAAACAACTTTAGATGACGCATTGGATACATAAATTTTTTAAAATTGGGATAATAGCTTGTTTCTTATTGAGTCAAACTGCTTGCGGTTATCATTATGGACAAGGGTCTCAACTAGCGGCTTATAAAACAATAACAGTTCCTTATGTCATAGGTGACCTTGAAGGGATTTTTACTTCTGAATTAATAAAAAAAATAGCTACATCTGGTGATTTGTCTTATGACAACTTTTGTGGTGATCTTTGTTTAGAGGTAAAAATTATCAATGTAATCGATGATAACATCGGTTTTCGCTATGACAGAAAAAAAAAGGGAGATCTAACACATGCTATCATCCCTTCTGAAACAAGACTTACAGGTATTACTGAGATAAAGTTAACTGATACAAAAAATGGGACTGTTATAATAGGTCCTATACAAATTTCAGCAACAGTAGACTTTGATCATGATTATTATTCAACAAGAGATGCTGCTAATTTATTTTCTTTAGGACAATTAACTGATTTTGATGAAGCTTATCACGTGGCTTTAAAACCTCTTTATCAAATTTTAGCTGAGAAAATAGTCGACTATATTTTTCAAAGCTGGTAAATATTTGTTTCACATTAAATTTAAAAGGCATTTTGTTTACTTCTCAATTGGCTAAAGAAAAAAAACATCGTTTTAAATGCTTAGACGGACTGCGAGGAATAGCTGCCCTTTTAGTAATGGTTTTGCATTTTAATTATATTTTAAAAGAACGATCTTCGAATTTTTTACCCTTATGGCTTGATTGGTTAGTAGGTTATGGCTATATAGGTCTATATATATTCTTTGTCTTAAGTGGATTTGTTATAGCTTATAATCTTTCGCATGAAAAATTATCTTTGGCCTACCTTAAATGTTTTTTTATAAAACGCTCTATTCGCTTAGACCCCCCTTATTGGGTAGCTATGGTCCTATTTTCAATAATTATTCTTTTTGGAAATCTTGTTACAAAGCAAAATAATGTAACCTTTACACCAACTGATTTTTTTCTGAATTTTTTTTACTTACACATGTTTTTTAAAGTTCCTCCCATTTTACCGGTGGTTTGGACACTTGTTTACGAATTGCAGTTTTACTTTTTTTATATTTTGTTTTTAAAACTTGTTCAAGAAATTCACTCTAAATTAAATCTAAAACCTCACCTCTATTCTTCATCGGTTTCTTATCTAGTTTTTGGAAGTTTATTTATCCTTTCTTTATGCGAATCATCAAAGATTACGATGATTTTTCCAAATGGCTTTTTTTTATTTTTTTGGCATTCTTTTTTTATTGGATGTTTAACCTATTGGACGTTAGAAGAAATCGTAAAGCCTTTAACTCTATATTTGGCATGGCTTTGTATTGCAATATTTGCTTTTTTAGGTTTTGGACAAGATCTATGGATGGGGATACCGGCCTCGATGTTTATTTATTTTGTAGGAAGAAGAGGACATCTTTATACGCTTTTTCAACAAAATATTTTTCAATATTTTGGAAAGATTTCTTATAGCTTATATTTAACCCATTGGCTTACAGGTTTTAAATTTATAAGCCTTCTGTCTTATCTATTAGGAAATAATTTTAACAAAATATCTCCTATCTTGATTATTCTGCTAGCTTCAGTTATAGCCGTACTTTTTGCAGATCTCTTTTTTCGTTTGGTGGAATATCCAAGTTTAAAATTGAGTAAAAGAATAGCTATTCCAAAAGATGAAAAAGCCTTATCTTTTATTTAAGAAAAATTAGATTTTAACCCTCCTTTAATATCTTTAGAAATAACGGGAAAGATAACTTAAAGCCTTTTAAGAAGGGAATCGAAAAAAAATATGGCTTTAGTTGGATAAAACTTCTCATTATTGTTAATGACTAGTTAAAACAATTTCTCTTAACTTTTCACTATTCATATAATTTGCAAAAGATAATAGTTCATCTTTATGTTCACCTGCCGTAAAAGCTTTGTCAGCTAAATAACTGAAAAACTTGCACATCCCATCTTTACTGATTTTGCTATAGTGGATCGTAAAGTGTTTGATCCCATTACAATCGACTGCTTTATTCATCAATTCAGCTAACACTGTTGTGTTATTTTGAATCAAGGCGTCGTGAAAGTAAAATTTAAACGAATTAATGATTAAACAAAAATTGACTTCTGGTAAATGGGATGATTCAAAACTTAAACAACCATCAGGCGTTATGTAAAAACTGCATTGGGATAATCCTTTCTCACTTGTTGGATTTAGTAGAATTTTGCCAAAAGATTGCAATGGATAAAGCGAAAAAAAACCATTACTAGGTGAAGAGCTTAAAGTTTGCGCAGCGATGGATTCAATGATCCGATTTTCGTGTGTTAAATTTACTTGATCGCCATTTCCAGTTTTAGTTTTAGCGGGGTAATCTGCATCGTCTTTTGATTCTATATAAGTTGGAGTGTAATCATCAATAATTTTGAAGGGTGCGTAAAATATGCCTTGAGAATTATCCATATAAAAAAACCTTAGCTGATAATTTTTTTTAGTCTAGGATATTTTACGTAAAAAATCTTCATTTTCTTCTATGTCATGTAAGATTTTCTCTAAAACCCTTAAGACAAGACGTGAGGTGTTATAAACACCCGGGTTGATAAAAGCTACCTCAAGCCGAGGTTCATCGTTAGTTGAATTTATAGCTATTAAAGAGTAGGTTAAAGAATTAGTACCAGGTCTATCAGGAATTATCCACACAACAAATTCATCGTTAACCAATGTAATTTTTTCTGTCGTTTCTACTACTTCAAAAAACCGGGTAAGAGTTGGATCATAAGTTAGACGATTATGATAATTTAGAAGGCCAAGATCGTGTAAAGAGGAAAGATTAACTTCAATAATAGATTCTGGTGACCAAGTCTTGATATCTTGCAAAAACTTTTTAAAATATATATCTAGTTTTGCTATGTTATGCATGGAATAAAACCTTATTTGTTTGAACAACTTTTAAATGAAGATTTATCCATACTATTAATAGTACTCAAATACCCTAAATCTACTGAATAAACCGGGATTTAAAAGTAACTCAAGGAACATTAATTCCCACTACAGATCCTACATTTATTTTACATGAAATTAAGATATTATATTATGAAATATTTACTCTTACCGCTTTCTATACTCCTAACCATCAACAACTTATACTCTAAACCTCTTGAGTTAGAGGTGGAAGCTGAGTCAGCTATATTAGTAAATGCAAAGACCGGGTGTATACTCTATGAAAAAAATGCTCATAAAGTTCAATACCCAGCGAGTATTACGAAAATCGTCACAGGAATCACAGCTTTAAGTAAAAATCTCGATCTTTCACAGATTATTTCTGTAGAGCAAGAGGCCATCGTTTCAATTTCAACAGATGTAAAAAGAAAAAACAACTACTCGCAACCATCTTACTGGCTTGAAACAAATAGTACACACGTGGGCTTAAAAAGAGGGGAAGAAATCTCCTTGAAAGACTTAATTTATTGTATGATGATAGTATCTGCTAACGACGCTTCCAATGTTATTGCGCAGCATGTGGGGGGAACTATTCCAGCTTTTGTTCAATTAATGAATGATTATGTAAAGCAATTAGGTTGTAGTAAAACAAATTTTTGTAATCCTCATGGGTTACATCACCCCGATCATGTGACTACCGCCTATGATATGGCATTAATTACTAAAGATGCTTTACAAAACCCACAGTTTGCCACAATTGTTATGACTCCTAAGTATTTACGCCCTAAAACGAACAAGCAAGAATCGAGTCCTATCGTGCAAACTAATTTGTTGTTGCGACAAGGGAAATTTTTCTATGATAAAGCAATAGGTGTAAAAACCGGGCATACCTCCGCCGCTCAAAACACATTTGTTGGGGCGGCTAAGAATAATAACCGCACCCTAATTGCGGTTTTGTTAAAATGTAAAGATCGGCAAACGATCTTCGCAGATGCCATAAAACTTTTTGAAAAAGCTTTTAGCGAAAGCAAAGTTGAAAAAAAAATCATTAGTCAAGGGGATCAGCCCTATACCCAAACCATCGAAGGAGCAACTAAACCACTTAAAACCTTCACGAAAGAGAATCTGGCCTATCAATTTTATCCAAGTGAAGAACCAAAGGCAAAATGCTTACTCTATTGGAATAAACTTTCAGCCCCTATTCTAAAAGACCAAAAAGTTGGTGAGATTGTCTTAGAATTGGATGGAAAAATAACAAAACGTGTGGATTTATATTCCCAAGAAGAAGTGCAAGCTACATGGGGCCAATGGTTGAAGAATTTTATTTATTAAGCGGCAATTGATCTAGGTAATTATATAAGTTAACAAATTCTTGAAGGGATAGATTTTCAGGTCTTGACAAAGGATTTTTTCCGATAGTTTTAAGACCTTCTTCAATTTTTTCAGAAGGGTACAAATCTTTTAAAGATGATTTCAACATTTTTCTTCTCTGTTCAAAACTTCTTCTTGTCAGTTCAAAGACTTTTTCTGAAAAATTAGGTAGGGCTTTAAGTTTTAGATGAACGATCGCAGAATCTACCTTAGGTTCTGGAAAAAAGGATCCTTTTTTTACTTTAAATGCATATAGAGGATCGCAATAGGCATTTAAAAAAATAGTAAAAGAACTGTAGTCTGGGGTATTAGGTTTTGCAACAAAACGCCTTGCTACCTCTTCTTGAACCATTAAGATCAAATCGGAGAAGTGATCAAATTGTGTTACAAGGTTTGCAATAATTGGAGTTGTTAGATGATAGGGAAGATTTGCGATTACTTTACCTTTAGCACCGTTTAATAAGGGAAAAAAATGTTTTTCCAAATCAAACTGCATAATATCTTCGTTGTAAATTGTCAATAACTGGCCACTCTGATCGAAACGTTGGAGCTGCTCTGATAAAATGGTGTCTTTATCTACCGCAATTATTTTTGCCTTTCGCTCCAGCATAGCTTCTGTTAAACATCCAGGACCTGGACCTATTTCTAAAACAACATCATTTTCAGATAAATTGGCTAATTCAATAATTTTATGTACAATATTGCCGTCTATTAAAAAATTTTGAGATAAAGATTTTTTAGGGTGGATCCCTAATTGGTTTAAAAAATTTTTTAGTTCAGATGGCTTATAGATTGGCATTGATTAACTCAACTCACTATTAGGAAAGAAATGAAAATAAAAAAAAATAGCTATATGGTTGTCTTTTAAGAAAATAACTAAATCATTTATAAAGGCAAAGGGTTTGAACGGCTTAAAAGGTAAATTAAAAGGATTGCTCATTATTATTTAAGGTAAGTTAAAAACACATTCATTTTTTGCCGCATGCAAAGAGTTACTAATTCCCAGTCAAGATAAAGGGTTCAAAATCTTCTTTCAACAATTCTTGTATGTCAAAATGTTTTTTTAATTTATTGATGTAAACTTCACCTTCTTCATCTAAGGCTTGATTCAGCAACTGGCTTTTAATTTTTTGTTCAGCTTCAGCAAATGGAATAAATCCTTCATTCACTTTTTTTACTAAATAAAAAATTCTATAAACAGTTGAACTATCTTGTCTGCTTTTTTGCGATTGAGGTTCACTAAACGTTAAATTATCTAAGGTATTTAATATTTTTTTATTTGCTTCTGAAACGTCTTTTGATTCTTGTTTATACTCTTGAGAAACTTGAAATTTAATGTCACTTTGGGCCCAGGTGCTGTTTTCCCAAACTGTTTTTAGATCATTAATTTTGATTCCATTTTTTAGTTGATCATAAAGGTATTGAGCAGCGTCTTTTCCTTTTTCAGATTCTTTTGTTCGCAACGAAACGACATGATAAACAAAGCTTTCCGGCTGTTGATATTTATCTAAGTTATTTTCATAAAACGTACGCACATCTTTTGGTGTAACTTTTTTTAAAACCTTCATATTAACTCTAACATAAAGCATTCGTTTTAATTTGATATCGCCTTGGATAATTTTAAAGGCTTCGTCAAAGGTTAAACCAGCTTTATCTAAATTGGCGATAATGTTTGGACCAAACATATTTTCCATTTCTTGTCTAACATCGCCATTAGAAACGGGAATTTTTTGTTCATCAGCTTCTGCTAGCACCAGTTCTTTTTCAATTAAATCTTTAAGAACTTCTTTCCAGTTAATTTGATAAAATTGGTATTTTGCTTGGATAGAACTTGCAAATTGGGGGAACTGCTTGTAAAAAATTAGATCCATTCTTTTTACAACATCCATAACAGTAATAGGCTTTCCATTCACTTTTGCGAGGACGCGGTTGTGAATAGCAAGTTTTGCATTAGCTTCATTTTTTATTAATATATCGCCTTTAGCCGCATAAACTGACGTAGCAAAAAAAGGTAATGTTAAACAGGCAATAGTAAAAAGTTTTTTCATGGGATCTACCTAATTAAACGGTTAAGGCATAACGAAAAATTAATTATAAAGAAGGGGTTCTTTTTTTAGAAGTTCAACCATTTTATCAATCAAATGTTCTTTTTTTTCCACTGGAACACAACTCCAAAAAAACCATCCATTCCATTAGTTTCAGGGCGAATGAGTAAAGGAGAATTTACAATTTCTAATGGATAGGTCTTTAAGAAATGTTCCATTTGCTCTTCATTTTCTTGTCGCAAAATACTGCATGTACCGTAAACAATCTTACCGGATGGATTTAAATAACTTAATGCTTTTTCAAAAATTTGTCTTTGTTGTCCAACTAATCTTTGTATCATCTCAATCTCAAAACGCCACTTCATATCAGGATTTCTTCTTAAAGTTCCAGTTCCAGAACAAGGAGCGTCCACTAAAACCCAATCCATTTTTTTCTTTAACTTCATAAGTTGCTTAGCATTTTCTTGCAAGAATTGAACATTTTGTAGACCACTTCTTTTCATCCGAACTTTAGCTTCAAGCAAGGCTTTTGTTCTAATGTCGTGTAAATACATTTGCCCTTTATTTTGCATTTTTGTGCCAAAAGCTAAACTTTTTCCTCCAGCTCCAGCGCAATAATCTAGCACATGTTGTCCAGGTTTTGCCTCTACTAGATCTGCTAAAAGTTGACTTCCTTCATCTTGGATTTCGAATAAACCTTCTTTAAACTCAGGTAAAGAAAAAAAATGAATTTTTTGATGAAAGACAATCCCCCAAGGAGAATGTTTACAAAGAGAGATTTGATAAAGATTCTTCCATTTGTTCCAAAGGGTTTCTCTACTTGTTTTAAGGGTATTGACTCGAATAGTTGTCGGTGCTTGAGAATTGCTAATCATGGCAAGTCGATAAGCTTCATCATCACCTAGTGAATCAATAAACAATTGGTATAACTCTTTTGGAAAACTAGCTCTTACGTGAATTGGGATAGATTCATCTTTTTGCCACTCCTCAAAATCTGGTTGAAATAGCTTTTCAATCCTTTGCTCCCAAGTAGGATTAGCTGTTAACTTATAATCGATCAACCCTTTCCATCTTATGAGTTTGTAAGCGTTGTCGGCAATTTCAGCTTTATCTTTAGAGCCAATTGCTGAATTATTTTTAAAATATTGACTAAGACAAAAATCAAAGGGCAACTTTTGTGTTTCGTAATAATTTAAAAATTGAAGAAGATGGTGTATTCTAAATGATTTCATGTTTTAGAGTATCAAAAATTTAAAAGTGAGGATGGTAACAATATTAGGATATGAAATTTTTGCATATTTCTTTCTTGAATGCAATAAGATTAAACTGAACTCATTAAAACTCATAAATCACAAGTAAATGACATATCAAATCTTTTATTTATAAAAAAAAACGGAATGAGTAAAAAGAATCTTTTAATCTTAGGAGGAATAATGAAATGGTTTTATGCCTTTTTAATGTTGCTTGGTAGAATCTGTATCGCAGCTATTTTTTTTACAAGCGGTTTAAATAAATTTACTAATTTCGACTCTAATATAACCTATGTTGCATCTAAAGGGCTTCCCTTTCCCTCTATTATGTTAACAATAGCTGGTATTTTAGAAATTATTGGTGCCTTAAGTGTCATTTTTGGGATTAGAGCCAAAATTGGAGCCATTATTTTGCTTATCACTCTAATTCCAGCCACAATCTTATTTCATGACTTTTGGAATATTGCAGATAGTACCCAAAGAACCATGCAAATGATTCATTTCTTCAAGAATATTTCAATTTTTGGAGGATTACTATATATTATCTGTTGCGGAGCTGGTAAATTTGGTTTTGACTGCAACCATTGTCATCAACATTTTGCAGATCAATGTCCAGCTTGTGGGGGAGAGATTAAAGATACAGTCCATCCACATAAATAATTAAAAAAATAAAGCTTTCATTTGATGAAAGCTTTATGATTTCCTTTGATCGTCTTATAAGAATAATTTATGAAATATAGTTATCAGCATGTTTTTCTATTTATTGCTTCTTGTTTAATTGCATCGTTAAGTTTACCGAGCTTAAGTGTTTGGAGTAGTTTTTTTTCAACCTTTGTGTCTTATTCCATAATATTTTTTTTGACTATTCAATGTGATTTGAAAAAACAAAAGTTTTGGCTTGGAACGGCTTGGTTTACCTTTGTCAACTTAAGTCAATTATCCTGGTTTTTATCTCATCCTTTTTACTATATCCTTATTCTGTGGATCGTTTTAAGTTTGCTTTTAGGAATGCAATTTGGATTTATCTGTTCTCTTATCAACAAAAAAAACATAAAGTCAATCTCATCTATTTTAGGCATCGCTTCCTTGTGGACATTGTTAGAATGGAGCCGCTTATTTTTTCTATCCGGTTTTTCATTTAGTCCCCTTGGAATGTCTTGGAGCTTTTCTTTGTATGCGATCCAATTTGCTTCTTTAATAGGAATCTATGGTTTGAGCTTTTGGCTAATTTTAACGAATTTATTAATCCTACGCGCTTATATCTACAGATTTTCATTTGTAATTCCCATATTTATTGCTATAACCCCTTATTTATTTGGATTTATTCACTATTCATATCATAAAAAGCAACTTGATCAACACACCGAAACGTTTGATGCATTATTGATTCAAACAGGTTTTCCAATAGAAGAAACCTTACCTGCATGGAATAGTGGCGAAATGGTTTTATTTGTAATGGAGGAATGGAAACGAATTCTTCTTAGTTTATCTGATTTCAATTCAAATCCTTTAGATCTGATTGCTCTACCAGAGTTTACCGTTCCTTATGGAACATATTCATTTGCATTTCCCTATGATCAAATATATGAGATGTTTTCACAATATTTTTCAAAAGAAAAATTGGATTCCTTACCACAGCTTAAAGCCCCATTTGCATACTTTCATCCTTCAAGAGGGTGGTATGTAAATAACGCCTTCATAGCGCAAGGAATTGCTAATATCTTTCAAACAAACGTAGTAGCTGGTTTAGAAGATGCAGAAAATGTAGAGGGAAAAGGAAAAGTTTATTATAGTTCGGCCCAATATTTTTGCCCCTTTAAAGAGACAATTGCTCAAGAGCATACTTATCCAACAATTGATCGGTATGATAAAAGAGTTTTAGTTCCAATGGGAGAGTACATCCCTTTCACTTTTTTAAGTGAACTTGCAAAAAGTTATGGTATTGGAGGCTCACTAACGCATGGAAAAAATGCCAAAGTTTTTACCCATAATAAAACCCCTTTTTCTACATCTATTTGTTATGAAGAAACATTTGGTCATTTGATTCGTGAAGGTAGCACTTTAGGATCTCGTCTGTTAGTCAATTTAACAAGTGATGTTTGGTTTCCAACTGTTTCACAAAATCATTTTGATCATGGCAAGATTCGAACTGTTGAAAATGGTGTGCCATTAATTAGATGTTGTAACGTTGGGATAACTTGTGGTGTAGATGCTTTAGGGCAATTAATTAATCGTTTGGAAAATGATGGCACTAATCAAAAAACAGAAGCGTTATTAGTAAAAATACCTACTTATCACTACCAAACTCTTTATGCAAAAACAGGCGATAATATTTTAATAAGTTTTTGTGGTTTATTTGCCATTTATTTTTTTATTAAAAGAAAAAAAGATTTAAGTAATTAATCAAAACCTTGCTTAAAATCAAGTCTATTGATTACGATTTAGACTTCTATTATTTTTAATTATCTTTTACCCCTTATAAATTTGTGACTATTCAATCGAGTTTAGCAATAGATCATCGCTCACAATATACTATAAAAAAAAATATTGAATTTTCTGGAATCGGTATTCATACCGGACAAACTGTTTCCATGAAATTTGAACCGGCACCAGCTGGTACTGGCATTGTTTTTTGTCGTGTGGATTTACCAGGAAAACCAATGATCCCAGCTACTTTAGAGTATGTGTGTGATACGTCCAGAAGCACAACGATTGGAATTAAAAATATTGTTATCCACACAATTGAACATGTTATGGCAGCGATTCGAGCTTTTCAAATCGATAACTTAATTATATCTATCGATAATGTCGAACCACCCGTAGCGAACGGTAGCTCTGATGTATTTGTTAAAATGATAGAAGAGGCTGGTATCGTTCCACTAAAAGAACATAAACCAATCATTAATATAAAAGATCCCATCTATTATTCAGATAATGATGTCCATCTTGTTGCCATTCCCCATGATAGTTATAAAATTAGTTATACATTAAATTATCCTGACGTCCCGGCTTTAAAATCTCAATTTTTTTCTACAGAAATAAATGCGCAAACTTTTAAAAAAGATTTAGCTCCTTGTCGTACATTTTCTCTTTACAAGGAAGTCTCTTGGCTAATGGATAAAGGATTAATAAAGGGTGGTAGTTTATCGAACGCAGTTATCATTCATGAAGAGGCCATTTTTAGCAAAGAGGGACTATTCTTTCCGGATGAAATGGTGCGACATAAAATGCTTGATATGGTAGGGGATTTATCTCTTATTGGTTTTGAGTTTAATGCTCACATTATGGCAATAAAAGCCGGCCACCCATCTAACTTTGCTTTTGCAAAAAAAATTTTAAATTATATAACTTCGGAGACTAACGCATGAGCTCAACTCGTCGAACTAATCTAAAGTCTTTAGATGTGATTCAAATTACAAAAATTATCCCTCATCGTTATCCTTTTTTGCTAGTTGATAAAATCATTGATTTAGATTTTGAAAATAAAAAAATCATTGGGCAAAAAAATGTCACGATTAATGAGCCTTTTTTTCAAGGACATTTTCCTGAAATTCCTTTGATGCCGGGCGTTTTAGTTTTAGAAGCCTTAGCACAAGTGGGAGGGCTTTTATTAGAAATTTTAGTCAGTGGAAGTGAAACAAAACTTCCTGTTTTGCTAAATATAAATCAAGCTAAATTTAGACTTCCTGTAAAACCAGGTGATGTATTAATGCTTCATTGTGAAGCATTGCACCATAGTTCTAAAGGGGGAAAGGTAGAAGCTAAGGCTTTAGTAGACAATAAAGTTGTTGTAGAAGCTTCTATAGCGTTTTGCTTTGTAGAAAAAAAAGCCATTTCAGAATAAATAGTGGGAAAAAGGATCAATTTTTTATGACAAAAAATAATATTCATTCTACAGCTATAATAGAACCTGGTGCTGAAATAGGTGAAGACGTAATTATTGAACCGTATGCGGTTATCAAAGAAAACGTTAAAATTAAAAATAGAGTAACCATCAAATCCCATGTTTATATAGATGGGCATACGACTATTGATGAAGGATCAGTCATTTATCCTTACGCTAGCATTGGAACGAAAACACAAGATTTAAAATATAGAGGTGAAAAAACCTATGTAAATATAGGTAAGAACACAAATATACGTGAATTTGTTTCGATAAATTCTTCTTGTGGAGAGGATACTTCTGTCGATGTGGGGGATAATTGTTTAATCATGGCCTATTGCCACATTGCTCATAATTGCAGCGTTGGTAATCACGTTATTATGAGTAATAACGCAACTTTAGCCGGACACGTGACTGTAGAAGATTACGCTATCATCGGAGGTTTTACCCCTTTACACCAATATGTTCGCATTGGAAGAAATGCAATGGTTGGTGGGATGAGCCGCGTACCAAAAGATGTTCCTCCTTTTACAATTGGTGGCGGTATTCCTTTTAGATTAGCCGGTTTAAATTTAATTGGTCTTAAACGGGCGGGTTTTCCTTTATCTACGAGACAACTACTAACAAGGGCTTTTAAAATTCTTTTCCGTTCCGATTTTTCAATAAAAGAAGCGCTAGAAATCATTGAAAACGATTTAGAACCAACCCCTGAAATCCTTCATTTTGTAAACTTTTGTAAAAATACAAGACGTGGTCTTATGGGTATTGGTGAAGATAGAGAAATGGAAACGATTGAACAAAAAGAAGAGCAATTAGTAGGTAGATAAGTTGAAAATCGTATTTTTTGGTACACCTGAATTTGCTTCTACCATCTTGCAGCATTTACTGCGTGAAGGGCGCGAGGTGGTAGCGGTCATTACAAGACCTGATAAGCCAAAGGGTCGCTCAGGTTCATTGATATCAACCCCTGTAAAATTAACAGCGCAAATGCAAACGCCTCCAATTCCGGTTTATCAACCTGAAAAAGTTTCATCTGTAGATTTTGCTGAAACTTTAAAAAGCTTTAATGCCGATATTTTTGTAGTTGTGGCTTATGGAGAAATCTTAAAACAACATGTTTTAGATACTCCCAAACTTGGTTGTATAAATATCCACGCCAGTTTACTTCCTAAATATAGGGGTGCAGCGCCTATTCAGCAGTCCATTATCCACGGGGAACAAGAGACTGGTATCACCATTATGCATATGGTAAAAAAGATGGATGCGGGCGATATGATCTACCAAAGCCCTGTAAGCATAACACCCAATATGACCTACGGCGAATTAGAAAAAAAACTTTGTGAGGAAGGCTGCCGTTCAATTAGTCATGTGTTAAACCTTTTTGAAAAAGGTGACGTGAAAAGCGTACCACAAAATGAAGAATTGGTAACCTTTGCACCAAAAATTGAGTTAGAAGATTGTGAAATAGACTGGAATAAATCAGCGCAAGAGCTTCACAATTTAATTAGAGGGGTAAATCCTTTTCCTGGAGCTTGGTGTTATTGCCAAATTAAGAATTCCAGCAAAAAAATAAAAATATATAAAACAATTGTAAAAGATCAACAAGGTTCCCCCGGTTCTATTTTAGCAACAAATAAGGATGGAATGGTGGTTGCTTGCGGCAAGCAAGCTTTGCTCATTCAAGAGCTGCAGTTGGAAGGAAAAAAACGGATGTCGGGCTACGAATTTAGCCTTGGTAACCCTGAACTTATTTTTAATAAAACTATCGCCTAAACTTAATCATTCCTTAATTATTGTATTTTATTCTTTTTTTCTATATGATGAAACCCTTTGGTAAAAAAAGATTATAAAAAATACGCAAAAACCTTATTTGGAGGTTTAAATATAATGGCGGAACCTACCACTATCAATCCAAGCTCGCTTCCAAGAGGGGCTACAATTAGGCATGTACCATTTCAAAACTTAAAACTTGGTCAAAGAATTGTAAAAGTACTCGCGCAAGCTCATTTTTATACCATCAATATGATTTTCGGCTTGGCAGTTAATATAAAAAATAACGTAGATGCTTTATACAAGTCTTTAAAAATTGCTCAGTTTGCCATCATTCTGACTGAACGCACAGGTGCTATTGCGCAATTTGCTTTAAAAGCCTTTCACGGGGTTTCTATTGGGGATGCTCTACAAGTATTTACTCTAGTTCCATACTTCTTTAAAAAAACAGATGGTTTAAGGGCTGATTGGACCAATAACCACGTATATCAATCCAATCCAAGTAAAGCGTGTCTTACAAGCAGCAAACTTAATATTTTTAAAAACATTGGCTTAACTTTTGCTTGTGGCGCTGGATTTTATTTCTACTTAGCCTCTATTAAGCTTTTAGATATGGGCAAACACGCCGCTAAAATAGGCACCTGTCCATACCTTACTAAAGTCGTAAAATTTGGACTTGGCCGCATTTTGAACGTAGCTTTGGCTGGAGCTTTTACTTTGCAAGCTATTTTTGCGATTATTAAACTGAGCCGAACTGACGCTAAAATTGTTAATTTACAGATAAGACGAGTAAGAGCTCAGCTAGCGCAGCCTGAAATAGATGCAGCAAAAAGTGATTATGCAAGAGGTGAGATTACTAAAGCCACTTTAAAAGATAGAATTGGAAGAATTTTTATTACCGATAACCAAATCTACACCCGCCTTTGGGATGAATTAGTCCAGAAGAATAAAGCTTCTCTCGCCAAGGAAATGGCTTATGCAGAGCAAGTGAATGCGGATGCATGGGTTGCGTTGAGACAAAGAAATCCTAAAACGAAAGCAGACAAACAAGCTTATAAAGTAGAGAAAGCGAGATTAGAAAAAGCGGTAGATGATAGTGCAAAAAGCTACACAAACGAGCAAATCGGAGAAAAGTTGCTTAAAAAGAAAGCTAATCAAACAATTGAAAGTGTTAATGAGCAGAAAATAGATATTATAAAAGAAGCTTTACTGCAAGAAGCTAAAGAAGTGAAAAAAGAGGCCGTTTGGGAATTAATCGTAGCCGCTGCTGAAATTGCAGCTGCCGTCACAGCTATCGTTTTAGGTGTATTATCTGGCGCTGCTATCATTGCAGCTATTGTAGCCGCAGCAATTGGCATTAGCTACGCTGTTTATAAGTTTGCTGTAGAGCAAGCTAAAAAAGAACAACAAAAACAAGCAAATACTGCTCTGTTTATTAACACTGTAACTGCATAGGGTAAATATGAGTTTTACTATCAATATAAAACCGATTGAACAAACTGTTAAACCTTACCTCGATAAAAGTTCAGTGTTTAGTAAAACAGGCGATCTTTTGTTCGAAGCGGATCGTACTGTTGAAAGAATGGAAGGGGTTGAAAAAGGAGCTAAACTTGCAGGTCCAATACTATCTGCACCGCAAATGGCTTTAGATGCCCTTGCAAAAGTATCTGATGGAGCAGCCAGCACATTAACTTTTACTCATGCTGTCACCCCTTTGTTAGATGCTTTAAAACATTTAACGAGTACTTGCGATTTTCTACAAATTCCAAGTGCTATCTATGAATTATTGGGAGGCGAAACGAGTAAATTGTATGCCTCTAATGTGGATGTTTGGACGCGTATCAAAGCAGTTTTTATTGCTTTGAGTCAAGTGGCTGGAGGTTTACGAGTACTTGCCAATTATGGTATCTTGCAGCTTGGCATTTTAGCTGCTAAAATTCCACTTTTTGGAAGATTGACCAATTTAACACCAATCACTTTGATTAAAGAAGTTCCGATGCTGATTGCAACAGCCATTGGCTTGCATAAGAATCGCGTAGAAAGAGAAAAAATCAAAACTGATAATCGCATTACTTTAGCTAGACTAAAATTATTGGAGGCGGCCTTAACTTGTCATCTTTGTCATTTAAATCAGGCTTTAACTCAGGCTAATAATGATGGAGCTGATGATAAAAGTGATAAAATAACGCAAGAAATTGAATCGGTAACTAGTAATTTTCTTAGTGTTAAAGCTTGGATTAAAGGAATAAAAAAAGCAGAAATTGATACAGAGATCCTTAAATCGAGAATAGAGGATAAAACTCAAGCTCAATATTTTAATAGATATAAACCCAATAAAGAAGAAAATATATTGACTTATGCTTCAGCAAAGTTAGGCAATGAGGACATCCAATTAGAAAATGCGCATACCAAGTATCTATTTTTCAAATTGCAAAAAAGAAAAGTGGAGTACGTAAAGCAAATTAATGCCGAAAAGAAAAACTGGTATGGTATTTGGAATGATGCTTTAAAAATTTCCATCATTTCCCTAAGCATTATTATGAGTGCAATAGTAGCTTTTGCAGTACCAGCTATTGTTGTTGGAGGAATTGCCATTAGCATGACCATCATAGCGATAGGGCTTGGCTGGGCTGGTTATAAAAAATACCAGTATGAACATCAACACTATGTCATGCCGACTATTTTTAGTGCACCTATCATTCCAGTAAAATGTTAATAGCTTAAAAAAAGCCCTTTAATCCTAAGTTAAAGGGCTTTTTAGCTTAAGAATTGTATTGTGCAAGCCACTGCTGGAATAAAAACCACACCCAAACAACCTCCTGTTATTTTAAAAATGGGAGATCATTTTGAAAAAATAACCCGCATCGCTTCTTCGGTTTTTGAAGTACTAGAGTTAGTTTTCGAGGAAATTCCACATGTCTTTAACTTTTCGTTAAGTTTACTCAAATATGGCGTGAATACCTATCGGGTTACCCATTTATTTTGGTATATCTTTCATAAAAAAGTAAAACCCTCTCCAGTTAAACAAAATATATTAACGAATGATCAGAAAAGAACGATAAAAGCTTCTCGTATCTGTATAAAAATTACCAATACTTTAATAAGTATAACAGGCTGTTTTTCCTTCGTTACCTATATTTTGCCCTTAGTTGTAAAAGTAGCCAATCTTATCATCCCAATTATTAGTAGCTTTGCCATTTACAAGGAAACAGCTTCTAAGATGGTATTAAATATTGTTAAACTTACCTTTGCTAATTTTCCTATTTTTCGTTTAGTTACTTTAATAGTTTCCTTGGTTCGATCAGGGAGTTTATTTTTAAGAAGTTTATTCTCCATTATTAATGCTTCTGTACAATTGCATGCATTGCGAAGCCATGGGTTATCAGCTTCTTATTCACAAGAAGAATTATGTGCTCAGCTTAAGAAAAATAAGATTAATTTAGTTTATCACAGTTTAAAAATTAGTTTAGCAGTTGTTACAACAGTTCTTTATCTATTAAATATTCAAGTAGTATTAATTACAGTATTAATACTGGCTGTTACATTATTTATTGCTTGTTTTAATTATTATAGACATATTTGGATTGAATCTAATAAAAAGTTATTAACACTATAAAAAAGAGTATCCTTTTTTATAGTATATTGAATAAAATAATAAGTTTATTATTAGTTTATTCATTCTATTTATGAATTCGATTGAAAGTCCCGATTCCTTAATCAAGGATACATTAAAAGAAATGAGTTATGAGGTAGGCGATTTTATTAAATCCCTAGCGATTGACCTTACCCAAATGTCTTATGATAATTTAGAAAAAAAATTAAAAAAATACGCTAAAGCTGTCACTACTCCTGAAACAACTTTTGGGACCATGAAAGGGTTAGCTGTAGTATCTAAAATAATTTTAAAAGCTCTTGAAATCTTTGAGGCTATAGCTGAAATAGTTTTTGAAGGAACAGAAAATTTAAAAATTGGGATAAAAGCTCTCAAAGAATTAAATAGCGCGGCAAAAATTGTCGATAAACTAAAATTTTGGATTTGTGTAAGTCCGAAAACGGAAAAGACCCCTTGGACAGATCCAGATATTAGTATTTATAAAAAATTCAATAAATTTTTTTCGTTAGGAAGCACGGCTTGTTCCGTTTTAAAATTTTGTCATGGAACTCTGTTAAATCTAGGTAATATCGCTGCAAAAATAGGGGGTATTCCTTTTTTAAGTCCAGTAGTTGCTCTCCCTTTAAGTTTGGTAAAAAAGGGATTTGATTTTTTTAAAGATTTATTTGGAATTGTAGAGGAACAAAGGAAAATTCGTTTTTTACGAAAGCTGCGAAAGAAAGCCGCCGCTAAAGAAAATAAAGCTAAAACAAAGCCTTGCCAAGTATCGGCAAATCCTCAACAACCAACAGTAGAAACTAAATTAAATGTATTTTTCTTTCCCCATATAAATAAGACAGGTGACAGGACCACTTTGCCTTTTGAAAATAATTCTATCACTGTTGCGCAAGCGACTTTCTTTAGCCAAACATCTGGTGTATGGAACCGAATCCATGAAAAAAAGGGCGACAGTAAGGAATTTCCAGCAGGAACTAAAGATTTAGTAACAGAATCCATGGAAGACATAACAGAAGCAAATTTATATGATTCAATACGCGATGCTTTCAGTCAAGAGAGAGTCGTAAGGATTATTGGAAAGCCTTCAAATAAGCCCTATTCTAGCCTAGATAAAAAAGCGCCAATCATTTTCAAATATGAAGAATCGTCTTCTAAACAAACTCAAGCTGATGATAATGACACACTAACCGATCCTTCTATAGGGGAAGCACTAAAAGAAGAGTATGATTTTTTCTATTCTGAAAAATCGTATATTGACTCTGGATTTTTATGTGAAGTCAAAGAAATGGAGCGAGAAACGTGTGATCTTATTACTACACAAGAAGTACAACAACCTCAAGAAGATAACGATCTTCCATCCCTCGTAACTTCTGCAAGATGGGGTAGTGAACTTTCTATGGTTGAGAACGATCCTTGGAATCAAAATAATTTTGAGGTCCTTCAAAATAATCTTGAAGGTCAAAATTTCTCTAACCTTGAATCTAAAGAGGAAAAAAATCTAGCGATTGTCCAGGCTGAACTAGAAACTGAACTAGAAATTTCATCGACACTAAAAGAAAAAAAATGGATGATTGTCCAGTTTAAATGCCAAATGCTTGAAAAGCAGAGTTATTTAAACTTAGCCTACCGCGTAGCTCGCCTCGCAGGTACAATTTTTGTGATCATAGCCCTTGTGACAAGTCTTGGCTTTTGGCCATTTCTTGCTATCTCAGCTTTTTTTGTCTTGCTAGAATGTTCTATTTGCTTATATAAACGCTCTTGGAAAAAGAAAAATGAACCCTTTCTTCAAACTAATGTAGCGATATAGCAAATTTAACTAATGTTTAAGGCTGATTCAACTAAAGGCTTACAAAATACGGAATGGGTCATCTTTACCCTTTTTATATCTATAATGATGGGCATAACGCTTACTACAATAGTCCCAGAAGCTGATCCTTTAACTTCCTACAATGAATCTCATTGGCTTATGCCTCAAGACATTGAAATCTATGTTTGCGGAGCAGTTAAGATAGCTAAATCAATAAAGCTACCCAAGACTGCTTGTATGCGAGATCTTTTAAAAGTAGTTGAATTAGAAGATGATGCTGACACGTCTAAGTTAATTTTAACTAAAAAATTAAGACAAGGACAAAAGGTGACTATACCGACTAAAAGTAAACGAGTTAGAAAAATCGAGAATAGCTTAAGAGATAATGAGAAATCAAATCTTAAAGGGAGAAATATTAACTAAATACAATAAAGACGTTGTAAAAAATATAGGACTTTGTTAACCTTTCTCTTTATAGCATTTAAAATGTAAATTTTAATGCAAAGTCCCTTGTCAACACTGCAAAAAACACATCTCATGTGCAGTTTTGCTCTTGGATGCAAGGATCGATTCTATAAATTGCTAATGCATTAAGTAAATCAACGTGTCAGAAATGACAATAACTATGAGTTAAGGATTAAGCTATATGGCGCTTAAACTAATGGGAAAAAAGCGTGGAATGATTAAGCTTTTCGACGAGAAAGGCAATATTATCGTTGGTACTGTTATCGAAGCACAACCAAATGTTATCACGCAAATAAAAACAAATGAGACAGATGGATATAATGCAATTCAACTCGGTTTTGAAAAGATCGTTGTAAAAGATGAACGCACTATTTCTAACCGTGTGAATAAGCCTCAACTAGGGCATTTTAAAAAAGCAGCTGTTGAACCAGTTCGCCATCTTGCAGAGTCGAGAATCGATGATGTTACGAACTACCAAGTGGGACAAGAAATCAGCGTAGATTTGTTTCAAGAAAAAGAATACGTAGATGCGACCGCGATTTCTAAAGGTAAAGGATACCAAGGGGTTATGAAACTTTATAACTTCGCAGGTGGACCAGCTTCTCACGGTTCTGGATTTCATCGTCATGCTGGATCTACAGGGATGAGATCAACTCCTGGTAGATGTTTACCTGGTGGAAAAAGAGCTAGCCACATGGGATATGATCGTGTGACTGTTCAAAACTTAAAAGTCCTCATGGTAAAGCCAGAAGACAATGTAATTATTGTTAAAGGTCAAGTACCTGGGCCTAAAAATGGGTTGGTGTATTTATCCCAAGCTAAGAAAAAGCATATTACTAACAAATAAATGAGTCCGTCGGAGTTAAAGTTGTGACTACGCTAAAAAAATTTAATTTAAACGGTGAAGAAGTTGGAGAAATCCAGATTGCTGATCACCTCGTTGACGTTGAGGTTAGCGGGCAAATGGTAAAGGATTATATCGTAGCTCTTCGTGCTAATGCAAGACAATGGTCTGCAAATACAAAAGGGCGCTCTGAAGTTAACCATACCACAAAAAAACCTCATCCACAAAAAGGTGGAGGACGTGCACGTCAAGGTTCCTTAGCAGCACCTCAATATAAAGGTGGGGGACGTGTATTTGGTCCAAAACCAAAATTTGACCAGCATGTTAAGATTAACGTAAGAGAAAAACGTGCAGCTATTCGCTTCCTCCTCAGTGAAAAAATTCGTGAAAATCGTATCCGTATTGTAGAAAATTTCCAATTAGATCAACCAAGAACTAAACAAGTGGCTGGTTTTTTAAAATCACAATCCATGAATGGTCGTGTTCTCTTTTTGGGTGAAGGTTCATATGCAAACGTAATGATTGGCGACGAATCACAAAAAGTTTCTGTACAAGATAAAAAACATGAGAATTTTGTAAGAAGTGCTCGCAATATTCCAGGTGTTTCTTTTTCACTTGCAACAAACATCAGTGGATACGATGTTTTAGTAGCGCGTGAGCTTGTTATTACAGAAGCTGCATTGCAAGAAATAAACGAATGGTTGAGCTAATAAGAGGAAACTATGACACAAAAGAATCCCTATAACATTATTA
Organism: Candidatus Rubidus massiliensis; assembly: GCA_000756735.1. Taxonomy (GTDB): domain Bacteria; phylum Chlamydiota; class Chlamydiia; order Chlamydiales; family Parachlamydiaceae; genus Rubidus; species Rubidus massiliensis. The sequence continues at coordinate 1,074,925 of CCSC01000001.1, forward strand.
AGCATCAACATATCACTGAAAAAGCAAGAACTTTACAAGAATTGAAACTTGCTAATAGCAACAAATCTCTTTCAAGATTTGAATTACCAAAATATGTTTTCGTAGTTGATTCAAATGCTAATAAACAAGAAATTGCTCAAGCAATAGAAGAGATTTACAGCGACAAGCAAGTAAAAGTGGTAAGTGTTAACACGATAAACGTAAAAGCTAAAGCTAGACGAGTTCGTGGTAGAAAAGGTAAGACAGCAGCTTTTAAAAAAGCTATTGTTACTTTTGAAAAAGGCGACAGCCTAGACAACGTATAAAAAAGGACTGAAGTAATGCTTAAGAAATACCGTCCCAATACTCCAGGAACGCGGCAACTCATTCTTCCTATGAATGAATTGCTTACAAGAGCTAAAGAAGGAAGCAAAGCTGTCGTCAAACCTGAAAAAAATTTATTGTTACCAAAGAAAAGAACTAACGGACGTAACAATAAAGGGCACATCACATGTCGTCATAAAGGTGGTGGCCATAAAAGAAAATACAGAAGTATAGATTTTAAAAGAGATAAAGAAAATATCCCTGCAAAAGTAGCATCCATTGAGTATGATCCAAACAGATCAGCTTATATTGCTCTTCTTCACTATGTGGATGGAGAAAAAAGATATATTTTAGCTCCACATGGCTTAAAAGCCGGGGATGTTGTACAAACAAGCGATCAACCTCCATTCAATGTTGGTTCATGCATGAAACTAAAATTCATGCCTTTAGGTTCAACAATATGCAATATTGAAATGATTCCTGGAAAAGGTGGTAAGTTAGTAAGATCTGCTGGTTTATCTGCTCAGTTAATGGCGCGAAGTGGTGGTTATGCTACAATTCGTATGCCTTCTGGTGAAGTGCGCATGATTAATGAAGATTGCCGTGCAACTTTTGGAGCAGTGTCAAACCCAGAACATAACTTGAGAGTGGAAGGAAAAGCTGGAAGAATGCGCTGGAAAGGTATTCGTCCTACTGTTCGCGGTACTGCGATGAACCCTGTTGATCACCCACACGGTGGTGGTGAAGGTAAACACAAAGGTAATATCCCACAAACACCTTGGGCTATGTATACTCGCGGTTTACGTACAAGATCTCAGAAGAAATCAATGAAGTTTATCGTTAAAGATCGAAGGAAAAAATAAATATGCCAAGATCATTAAAAAAAGGTCCTTTTGTTGATCACCACTTAAAGAAGAAAATTAAGGAACAAAATTCGACAGGTTCAAAAAGAGAAATCAAAACTTGGTCTAGACGTTCCGTAATTTTACCTGAGTTTATTGGTCACACACTTTTAGTGCATCAGGGAAAAAAACATATTAGCGTTTTTGTAACTGAAAATATGGTTGGCCACAAGTTAGGCGAATTTGCCCCAACACGTACTTTTAAAGGGCATCCAGTTAAGAAATAAAGGTTGTCATAATGGAACGAGCTATATCAATTAGTAAATATGTCAGAATAAGCCCAAGAAAAGCACGCTTAGCTGCGGGACTTATTCGTGGCCTATCTGTAACACAAGCTACATTGCAACTTCTCCACTCAAGTTTGAAGGGTGGTCGTCTGCTCAAAAAAACATTGGACAGCGCTGTTGCGAATGCAGAGACACAACTCGATTTACGTCGAGAAAACTTAAAAGTCGAGGAAGTTCGCATTGACGAAGGCCCAACACTTAAACGAGCAAAGCCGAAAAACCGTGGTGGTCGCCATCCGATAATGAAGCGTACTAGCCACTTTACCGTCATTGTCAGTGCTATATAAGGAGATTTGAATGGGACAAAAAACAAACCCAGTTGGTTTTCGCCTTGTTCGCAATCGCAATTGGAAGTCAAAATGGTATGCGAATAAACAAGAATTTGGAACCTTATTAATTGAAGACCAATTTATTCGCGAGTACTTGCTCAAAAAGCCAATATGCGTAGGAACATCGCAGATCAAAATTCGTAGAATGAGTGAAAAAGTAGAAGTTACTATCACAACAGCCCGACCTGGCTTAGTTATTGGTAAGAAGGGTGCCGAAATTGATCAATTAAAAGTTGAACTTTCTAAGTTGATTGGTAAAGAAGCTTGGATCGAAGTTGAAGAAATTAAAAGACCAGACTTAGATGCAAAAATCGTAGCTGATACGATTGCAAAACAATTAGAAAGAAGAATTCCTTTTAGAAGAGCCATGAAAAAAGCTATCCAACAAACAATGGATGCAGGTGCATTAGGAATTAAAATTCAAGTTTCTGGTCGTTTAGGCGGTGCTGAGATTGCAAGAACTGAACAGTATAAAGAAGGAAGTACTCCTCTTCATACATTACGTGCAGACATTGATTATGCAACAGGCCGCGCAGAAACTACATATGGTAGCATCGGCGTAAAAGTTTGGATCTATCGCGGGGAAGATAATCTTTCAAAGCGTGAGGGAGAATAATTATGCCATTAATGCCAAAGAAAACTAAACACCGCAAAATGCAAAAAGGTGCGATGCCTGGCCTAAGTAAGGGTGGTAACTTTGTTCATTTTGGTGATTTTGGAATACAAGTTTTAGAGCGTGGTTGGATTACTAACCAACAAATCGAAGCCTGTCGTGTAGCTATTAACCGCTACTTTCAAAGACGTGGTAAAGTTTGGATTCGCATATTCCCAGATAAACCAGTGAGTAAAAAGCCAGCTGAAGTTCGTATGGGTAAAGGTAAAGGAGCTGTAGATCATTATGTAGCAGTAGTGCGTCCTGGAAGAATACTTTTTGAAGTAGGTAACGTTCCAAGAGAATTGGCACAAGCTGCACTTAGAAGAGCGGCTGCTAAATTGGGGATAAAAACTCGATTTGTTGATAGAGTCGAACAAGTATAGGTTTAAAATGAGTAAAGCAAAAGATTTACGTGATCTTTCAAGTGAAGAACTTGAAAACAGTTGCCAAGAAGCACGCAAAGAGCTTTTTCAGTTGGTTAATGAAAATAAAATGAATAAAAAAACTGAAAAACCTCATTTGATTCGTGAAAAGAAAAAAGAAATTGCTCGCATGCTAACTATTATGCATGAAAAGCAGTTTGCTAGTTAAAGTTTAATTTGAGGAACTTCATGGGCCAAGAAATAACAAGAGGAAATCGCAAAGTCAAAAAAGGCATTGTTGTTTCTAATAAAATGGAAAAAACTGTCGTTGTGAAAATTGAACGCAGAATTCGTCATCCACGCTATGATAAAATTATTACTAGAGCTACAAAAGTTTATGCTCATAATGAGCTAAGACCTTTAGAAATCGGCGAAGAAGTCACTGTTGTGGAGACAAGGCCATTATCAAAATTGAAAAGATGGCGCGTGGTCGCCTAAGCAATTTGCATTGCAATTGCAATAAAACTGTGAAATCGGAGTAAGCAAGTTATGATTCAACAAGAAACCCAGCTAAAAGTGGCTGATAATTCCGGCGCCAAGCGGGTCAAATGTTTTAAAATTTTAGGTGGATCAAAACGCCGTTATGCACAAGTTGGCGATGTTATAGTCTGCTCAGTTATTGAAGCAGATCATGACGCTGCCGTTAAGAAAGGGGATGTTGTTAAAGCTGTTATCGTAAGAACTCGTTCTTATATAAAGCGTCCAGATGGAACTTGGATTCGCTTTGACAGTAACGCCTGTGTGCTTATCGACGATAAAAATAATCCTCGTGGAACACGTATCTTCGGACCAGTTGCTCGTGAAGTCAGGGAAAGAGATTTTCTCAAGATTTCCTCACTCGCACCTGAAGTTATATAAGGGAAGGGGATCAACAATATGGATCACAAGCAAAATATGAATAAAAAAATCCGTAAGGGTGATAAAGTTGTAGCTATTGCTGGCAACAATAAAGGACAAACAGGTGAAGTCCTTAGAAAAATGGGTGATAAAGTTATCGTGCAAGGCTTAAATGTTAGAAAAAAACATGTAAAGAGAAGCCAGTTGCATCCACAAGGCGGAACTGTTGAGTTAGAAATGCCAATACACATTTCTAATCTTAGCCTATGTAATGAACAAGGCCAACCAGTAAAAGTAAAAACTCGTATCGATGCAAACGGAAACAAAGAGTACTATTATTTGGATGGTGAGCGCGAAGTCATTCATCGATCAGCAAATAAATCTTAACATTATAAAGCAGATATAGACAATGTCTAGATTAAGAAAAAGATATAAAGAAGAAATAAAAAAAGAGCTGTTGCAAAAATATAGCTACGCTAATCCTATGCAGATACCAGGTTTGAAAAAAATCGTTATCAATATGGGAATTGCAACAGTATCTAAAGATAAAGGGGAAATAGAAGCTTGTGTTACTCAGCTAGCTCAGTTATCTGGTCAAAAACCAGTTATAACAAAAGCTAAAAAAGCTATTTCTAACTTTAAATTGCGACAAGGTCAACCCATTGGTATTAAAGTAACTCTAAGGGGTGATCGTATGTGGGAATTTCTAGATCGTTTTACGCGTATTGTATGTCCTCGTATTCGTGACTTCAGAGGTTTTCCTGTTAAGTGTGATGGAAGAGGGAACTACAGTCTTGGCTTAGACGATCAGCAAGTATTTCCAGAAATTGATCTCGATAAAGTAAAATCTACACAAGGTATGCATATTACATTTGTTACATCTGCATCAAATGATGATGAGTGTGTAGAATTATTGAGACTTTGTGGACTCCCATTTAAAAATTTACCAGTTGTAGTAGCAGCTTAAGGAGATAGAATTATGGCATTAAGTGACCCAATAGCAGATTTCCTTACCAGAATTCGCAATGCCACAAGAGCTCAGCATAGATATGTTGACGTAAGCTGGAGCAAACTAAAACAAAATATGGCTGAGATTCTTAAAAATCAAGGTTTTGTAGAAAATTATTTGGTAAAACAAGAATCAAAACAACGTGGCACTATTCGTATATTCTTAAAGTATACGGATGGACGTAAATCAGTTATTCAAGATATTAAAAGAATTTCCAAGCCGGGATCACGTCTTTATGTTGGACACGAAGATATTCCGCGCATTTATGGTGATTTAGGTCTATCCATTATTTCTACCTCTCAAGGTGTTATGGCTGGACGTGAAGCACGTAAGCGTAAAGTTGGTGGCGAACTTCTCTGCTTAGTTTGGTAATTAGCGATTTTAAGGAGAATTTACAAATGTCCCGTAAAGGAAAACAACCAATAACCGTTCCAAATGGTGTAAATGTAAGCGTGGCCGATAATACTGTTACAGTGAAAGGTCCAAAAGCTACATTAACGCAAGAAATAAAGAGCGGTATTAATGTTAATGTCGAAGGTAACGTAGTACATGTTGAGCTAGATCCAAATTATAACGGAAAAAGCAATTTCCATGGATTATACAGAAGCCTAATCGCTAACTTAGTAAAAGGTACGTCAGTCGGCTTTGAAACCAAGTTGGAGATGATTGGGGTAGGTTATAGAGCATCAGTACAAGGTAATTCATTAGATTTACAAATTGGTGTATCTCACCCAGTTTCTTTACCAATTCCAGAAGGAATTCAGGTAAAAGTAGATAAGAATACCCTTATAACTGTATCTGGTGCTGATAAGCAACAAGTTGGTCAATTTGCTGCAAAAATACGCGCTAAAAGACCTCCTGAACCTTATCAAGGAAAAGGCATTAGATACGTAGATGAATACGTTAGAAGAAAAGCAGGAAAAGCTGCAGCTAAAAAATAAAACATTTTAAGCGCAGAATTTTAAAAACTGCAAAAAGGTATTATGAGAAATTTTATTTTAAAAAGACAAAAAATTAGAAATACGCGTGCACTGCGAGTTCGTAAACATTTACGCGGTACCGCTGTGAAGCCAAGAATGTGTGTTGTTAAAACTAACAAACACATTCAAGTTCAGCTTATTGATGATGAAAATGGCGTAACTCTCGCAGCTACAGGTACTTGTTCTAAAGAGTTTCGTAATACAGAGTTCAACCAAAGAAATAAAGCTTCGGCGAAAAGACTTGGTGAGAAAATCGCGCAACTCGCTGTTGAAAAAAATATCAAAGAAATTATCTTTGATAGAGGTCGTTTTAAATATCACGGAATTTTAGCCGAACTAGCTGATGCAGCTAGAGCGGGCGGGCTCCAATTCTAAAGGAACTGGGAAGTATACAATGGCAAAAAATAGTGATCATCCAAAAAAAGAGAAAGCAAATAGCGATCTCGAAGAAAAGGTACTATACATTAACCGCTGCTCTAAAGTTGTAAAAGGTGGTAGAAAATTTAGTTTTTCAGCCTTAATTTTAGTGGGTGATGGTAAAGGCCGTATAGGTTATGGATTTGCAAAAGCAAACGAATTGACAGATGCTATTCGCAAAGGTGGGGAGTTAGCTAGAAAAAATATGGTTTCCATAGAAATGGAAGGCACAACTATTCCTCATGAAGTGCATGAAATTCAAGATGGTGCATCTGTTTTATTAAGACCCGCTCCAGAAGGCGCTGGTGTGATTGCAGGTTCAAAAGTAAGAGCTGTTTTAGAAGTTCTTGGTGTAAAAGATATTATGGCAAAAAGCTTAGGATCTAATAACCCAATTAACCAAGTAAAAGCTCTATTTAAAGCTTTGTTAAAGTTACAGAATAAAGAAAAAATTAAAAAAATTAGGGGTTTAGCATGATATCCCTAGATAATTTATATAATTTTTCTCGTCCGACAAAAAAACGTAAACGAGTAGGTCGTGGTCCAGGTTCTGGATCCGGCAAAACTTGCGGACGTGGAGAGAAAGGGGCTGGTTCTCGCTCTGGTTATAAGCGTCGCTACGGTTATGAAGGTGGTCAATTTCGTACATTTATGAAGTTGCCAATTCGTGGATTTAGTAATGCTCAGTTTAGAAGAGAATATAAAGGAATTAACTTAAGCCAAATCGACGCCATTTTTGAAGATGGAGAAGTTGTAAGTATTGAAACTTTGGCATTAAAAGGTTTAATTCGCGGTAAATTGCATGGAATTAAAATTTTAGGTGATGGTCAATTAACTAAAAAAGTTACGATCGAAGCCGATGCAATTTCAGCATCCGCAAAGGAAAAATTACAACAAGCTAATATTCCTTTTACAATTCATGAATAAACCTGATATAAAGTCATGAAACGAATTTAAGCCACCTAACTATTGTTAGAGTGGCTTTTGTTGCATCCAGCAAAAAATTAACGGGAGCTTTTAAGTCTAACCGAAAAGGTGCGAAACAATGCTAAAAGAAATACAAAAAGTTTTTCAAGTACCCGAGTTAAAAACTAAGATCTTATTTACTATTTTGATGATCGCGATTTATCGGATTGGAGGATTTATTCCGGTTCCTGGCGTGAATGGCGAGTTAGCTGTAAGTTTTTTTAGACAAGCAAGTGGCGGAAGTCAAAATTTCTTTCAGTTAGTTGATATATTTTCAGGTGGAGCTTTTTCTCAAATAACTGTAATAGCTTTGGGAGTTGTTCCTTATATTTCGGCTTCCATTATCATGCAATTAGTGGTAGCTCTTTGGCCATCTCTACAAAGAGAGGTAAAGGAAAATAGTGAGCAAGGTAGAAGAAAGATTAACAAATTAACACGTTTTTTAACTGTTATTTTGTCAGTTATTCAATCCTCTATGTTTGCTAAATATGCTTTAGGCTTAAACTACGCAAGACCTGGTATCGTAGCTTCTGAGCTATTAGATATTCAGTTTTTAGGCTTTCCTTGGTTATTTTATTTAATTTTTGTAGTCACAATGACTACAGGAACCATTTTCCTTATGTGGATTGGTGAGCAAATCACTGAAAAAGGTATCGGAAATGGTATGAGTATCATTATTGCGGTAGGGGTTGTTTCTTCCCTTCCAACAGCACTTGGAATTATTTTCCAACAATTAAACTTGGATTCGCAAGAGCCGGGTCAAATGAATTTTGCTACGATAATGGTTTTAATTTCTTTATTTGTTGCTGTTACTATTGCTACAATAATGATAATCCAAGGGCATAGAAGAATTCCTTTACAATATGCTAGAAGAGTGGTTGGAAGAAAAGAAGTTCAAGGGGGAAATTCTTATATTCCACTAAAAGTTAATTATGCTGGTGTTGTACCTGTTATTTTCGCTTCTTCATTATTAATATTCCCTGGAGTATTAGCAACGTTTATGGGTCAAGGAAATTGGTTAGGAGATTTAGCGTCTTCTTTATCACCTGGATCTATTACTTATACAATTTTCTTTGTCTTACTAATTGTTTTCTTTACTTATTTTTGGACAGCAACTCAATTTAGACCGGATCAAATTGCATCAGATATGAAAAAAAATGGTGCTTTTATACCTGGTATTAGACAGGGAAAACCAACTCAAGATTATTTAGAAGCAACAATGAATAGAATTACATTTATTGGTGCAATATTTTTAGCTCTAATAGCAATATTACCAACAATCATCGGAAGTTTTTTAGGTGTACCTCAAACGATTAGTTACTTTTTTGGGGGAACAGCACTTTTAATTTTAGTTGGTGTAGTTTTAGATACTATGAAGCAAATCGAATCACATTTACTCATGAAAAAATATGATGGTTTCATGAAGAGTGGGAGAATTAGAGGTCGCTAGAGCTATTATAAGTTAATTATTTTTGATTTTAAAATTAAGATATGTTAAAATCTTTCATCATTTAAGAAAAATTTAGGAGTCATTAAATGCCTAGAATTATCGGTGTCGACGTGCCAGATAACAAGCGCTTGGAAATCAGCCTTACATATATCTATGGCATAGGCCGTCGTCTATCCAATGAAATTATTGAAAAGCTAAGTCTTGATAAAGATATGCGTGCACATAAATTGACACAAGATGACATTGCAAAAATTAATAACTTACTACAAGCAGAATATGTTGTAGAAGGTGATTTAAGAAGACAAATACAAAATAATATTAAACGCCTTGTGAGTATCCACTCCTATCGTGGCCAGCGTCATCGCTTAGGTTTACCAGTTAGGGGACAAAGAACTAAAACGAATGCGAGAACTCGTAAAGGTCGCCGTAAAACTGTGGCGAATAAGAAAAAATAATTATAGGAGAATTTAGCCTTGTCAAAGCAACCTGCAACAAAAAAAGCTATTAAGCCAAAACGTAAAAATGTTTTAAGTGTGCCATCAGGTATTGCGCACGTAAAAGCCACTTTTAATAACACAATCATCGTTATTACCGATCCAGCCGGACGTGTGGTTACATGGGCATCCGCTGGTAAAGTGAACTTTTCAGGATCTAGAAAATCTTCAGCCTTTGCCGCAACAGTTGCTGCACAAGACGCTGCAAAAGGTGCCGTTGCTCTAGGTATGAAAGAAGTAGAAGTAAACCTTAAAGGGCCAGGTGCAGGACGTGAATCTGCTGTAAGAGGCTTACAGAGTGCAGGTCTTACAATTTCTTCAATACGTGATAAAACTCCAGTCGCGCATAACGGATGTCGTCCACGTAAGCGTAGACGTGTTTAAGAAATAATTTGAAGGGTTTGCTATTAGTTTGCTGACCCTTCCCCAAACTCTAGGCTTTACATTATCAATCATTTTAGGAGTCTTAACATGTCAGTGAAGTACGGCAAGTTCGAAATGCCCCAAAAAATTACCATTGCGGAGGAGAGCACGAATTTTTCCCGTTTTATTGCAGAACCTTTTGAAAGAGGCTTTGGTCATACAATTGGAAACTCAATGCGTAGAATGATGCTTTCCTCACTTGAAGCACCAGCAATTGTATCTGTGCGCATCGAAGGTGTTCCACATGAGTATATGGCAATAGAAGGTATTATTGAGGATATGACAAACATCATCCTTAATTTTAAAGGCGCTTTACTTAGAAAAATTACAATGGATGACGATCAATACGCTCGTCAAATGAGAATCGTCACTTCTACGATTGAAGTTTCACAAGACGATTTAGATAAAAACAACGGTCAATATGAAGTTACTTTAGGTGATTTGGTTAAAGATGGTATTTATGAAGTAGTAAATCCTTCTCTTCATATCTTTACTATTACTAAACCAATGCGCAAGCAAGTGGATTTGAGAGTAGCAATCGGAAGAGGATATGTTCCATCAGAGCGTCTATCTATTCATGATAAAGCTCCAGATGAAATCTTGATTGATGCTTCGTTTTCACCAGTTAGACTTGTAAACTATTTTGTAGAAAATACACGAGTTGGACAAGATACTGATTTTGATAGACTTATCATAGAAGTAACAACCGACGGCCGCGTTACTCCTTCTGAAGCTTTATCTTTTGCAGCCCAAATTGGCGCAAAACATTTTGAAGTATTCAATAAAGTTAAATCACACGTGTTAACTTTTGATGAAGGATTTAATGAAAGTGATAGTGATATAGATGAAATGATGGAGAAATTAGCTCTTCGCATTGACGAAATAGAGTTGTCTGTACGTTCAACAAATTGTCTACAAGGCGCTAATATTGAAACTATTGCAGAATTAGTTTCTATTCCTGAAAAGAAAATGCTTGGATTTAGAAATTTCGGTAAAAAATCATTAAACGAAATTAAAGCCAAGTTACACGAAATGGGACTAAGTCTTGGTATGAATTTAGAGCCTTACGGAATCAAACCAGAAGACGATGTCAAAGAAGTCGTTCGTAGATATCACGAAGAAAAAAAAATTAAGAAAGATATGTCAAAGGTAGAAGACGTAGGTTAGGTTTATGAGACATTTAAAAGATACATGTAAATTAAATAGGACTTCATCCCATAGGCGCTGTATGTTTGCGAATATGTTGAAGTCTTTGATTATTAACGGCAAAATTGAAACAACTGTTCCAAAAGCTAAAGCTTTACGCCGTTATGCTGATAAGATGATCACTTTAGCTAAACAAAATTCTTTAGCTTCAAGACGCCGTGCTATTAGCGAGTTAATGATTCGTTATAATACTTTAACTGCAAAAGAAGCAAGAGATGCAAAAAATGGTGATACAAGTTCTTATAATGACGATCGTCAAGTAATTGATGTTTTATTCAATGATTTAGGAACACGCTTTGCTTCAAGAAACGGTGGATACACAAGAATCACACGTTACAGAAGAAGAGTTGGCGATAACGCTCAAACTTGCTTTATTGAATATTTAGCAAGCTAATTTGAAGACAAGATTTTTAGTCTTTTTAAACTTATTTCTAATGACATATAGTTATTAGAAATAAGTTTTTTTTTATTCCTTTGCTCCAAAACTCACTTTTTTTTATGATAGAGTTTGAGAAATGATTATTTGGAAGGAGGAGTCGTGTCTAACCCTAAAAATATATGTATAAATGGATTTGGAAGAATAGGGAGGTTAGCTCTAAGAGCTGCAATTGCACGACCAGATATTAATATCGTTGCTATTAACGATTTAGTTCCAGCTGATAATCTAGCTTATCTTTTAAAATATGATTCTACCCATGGCAGATTTGATGGAAAAGTAGAAGCTCGAGAGGGTGAGATCATAATTAACGATAAGTCAGTAAAAGTTTTTAATGAAAAAGATCCTGAAAAACTCCCCTATAAAGATTTAGGCATTGATTATGTTTTGGAGTCTACAGGTATATTTGCTTCGCGAGAAGGTGCGCAAAAACACTTAAACGCGGGAGCAAAAAGAGTTCTAATTTCGGCCCCTGCAAAGGGAGATGTTCCCACATTTGTTCTTGGAGTAAACGACAAACAGTATAACCCCGAAAAAGATGTCATTATTTCTAATGCATCTTGTACAACCAATTGTTTAGCCCCTATTGTCAAAGTATTATTAGATAATTTTGGTATTGAAGAAGGATTAATGACTACAGTGCATGCAGTGACAGCAACCCAACCATCAGTTGATGGTCCTTCTAAAAAAGACTGGAGAGGTGGTAGAGGTGGCTATCAAAATATTATACCTTCATCAACTGGTGCTGCAAAAGCTGTGAGCTTATGTATACCAGAAGTAAAGGGTAAGCTTACAGGAATGGCATTTAGAGTTCCTGTAGCTGACGTCTCCGTAGTAGATTTAACAGTTAGACTGACAAAAAATACTACATATGAACAAATTTGTGAAGCGATGAAACTTGCAGCGGATGGGCCTATGAAAGGAATTTTAGCATATTGTGATGAATTAGTTGTATCAAGTGATTTTATAGGCAGTACATATTCATCCATTTTTGATAAATTTGCAGGCATCGCTCTTGGCGGATTGTTTAAAATCGTCGCTTGGTACGATAACGAGGTAGGTTATGCTACTCGCATTGTCGATTTTCTATCATTAATGGCATCCAAAGATAAATAATTGTCGCTATTCTTATATAGTTACAATCTAAGAAAATATACTGCTTGTAATCACTTTATTTGAACCTTAAAAATGGATTGTTAAAGTGGATTTTACAAGAGAACCTATTATTGAAACCGTGATTACCCCTAAAGAGGGTTGCAAATTAGTTATACGAAGTAGCAAAGGTGTCGGTCAGGAAGAATTTTTTGTTGATGCAGTAGAAGTTGTATCTTTCGGCCATTCTTTTTTCTTTCGTTCCATCGAACGTCCTAAAGCTTTTTTAGTTCCAGTTAGTGACTATGAAGTTTTAGAAGTTAGAGAAGCGCGCATGGTTCTTAAAAACGTAGGTATAGACCGCTCCATTAAAATTGGGGGAGGAAAGGAACCTGCAAAGGTTGCTAAAGAGCCTGAAATTGAAAAAAATGAAACTGTAGATGAAGAAGAAGTTTCTGAATCAGTAACCACTACTGAAGCTTCCTCTGAAACAAAAGCTGAACCATCACGTTTGGATCGCAAACGGGATCGTCGAAGAAATTATCGCAGAAGAAGAGGACGAGAAGAATTAACTTCTAAAGATAACGTCGAAAATGGGCAATCAGATAGTGAAGAAGAAAATATAATTGTAGAAAAAGAAGAAGTCAAAGCACAAGAAAGCCCAGTTACTTCTACCCCAACTCCTACACCATTTGTTTCTACAATTTTGCCACCACCACCTACTTTAATTTCTCAAACTATAGCAAAGTATAAAGAAAATGCTTTGTTTAAAGGCGCCTTTTTTAACAAGGAAGAAAAAGAAGCTGAAAACATAGGAGAGAAAATTGAAGAGGGGAAAGAGGCTGATGAAAAAAAAGAGATTGCTTTTCCACAAGATATAGATGAAGATTATATTTTTGAAGAAGATAGCTTTGAAAAATATGGGTCTTCCACATTTTTCGAAAAGGAAGAAGAGTCAGCTTTTGATCCTTTCGCTGCTATAAATGATGAGGAGACTTCAGAAGAATCTCAAGATAATGAAACTTTTGAAACAAAAGCTGAAGAAACAAAGGTTCAGACCGACGTAGTCGATCAGTCAGAAGAAAGTCAATCTTTAATCAGCTATGAGACACAAGAAAGTTTAAAAAGCCCTGAAGAAATTGAAGATCTAAAATCATCTGAAATTCCTTTATTTGAAAAGCAAGAAGTTAATGCAGAGCAGATAGAAAAAGAAACTTTGTCTGAAAGTACAAGTTCAAGCCAGGATGTTGTTGAAGAACCGGAGAATAAAGTAGAAAAAGAAGAAGAAGACTCCGATTCAAAAACTACGAATACACATCATCCACTTTAAAAAAACTATTCGCAGAGATTTTAAACATATAAAAGATCTCTGCGAAATAATTTGTGTTGAGTTTGTTTTTTATTTAAAGATAATCTATTTCAAAGCCAAATATATCCATAAATTTAGAAAATATATCTTTATCAACCAATAAATAGATCTTTTCTTCATTTACTCTATTACATTTAATCGATTGTTCTAGATTAAATTTACTAATCAAAAACCTAATTAAAATATCTTCGTCTATCAGTTTTGATTCTTTAATAAACCTAAAAAATTGGTTATGATCTATTTCTATATCGGGATATTGTGTGTCATCAAATATTTTCCAACCAATGCGCAGTGTATTGTATAAACTTAAATAATCTTGTTTGATGTTTTCTAATGAGATGTTGTTTGAGTCCTGAATTTGTAATTCTAATCCACATGTAATAAGTTGATGATTAGAGGTTTGTCTTATATCATTACAAGATCCAAAGCTTCTAATGATCCAACCAAGCTTATTTTTTAAAAATATCATATTATTAATATAAATAGCAAAAATTCTGGCATCATTCCAATTTTTTAGAGGGATAATTTTGTAAGTTGTTCCAGCCTGATCAATACTAAATATGGGTTGAGAATCTAAAAGTTTTGTTGCTAAATAACATTCTAGAGGTACATTTTCTACTTTTTCATAATGAAAAGAAAGGCCTTGTGTGTAGTCAATTGCCATTTTGGGAAAAAATAGAGTTGTTAATCCAAGCGTCTTCACTTTATCAAAATCTTCTTTTGAAATAGTTCCTAATTCTATTTTTTTTAGTAAAAATCTAACTTGTTCGTTCCAATCTTGTCGATTAGATTTTTTATAATCTAGATCAATGAGCTTATAAAATTGCCTCCATAGATCATCTTCTGAGCAAATTCTTTGCCATTGCTTGCAGACTTGTTCAGTTTTGGATAAGTCTTTATAGGAGAGATACGAAAAGACATAAGTGTGAACTTCTTCTGGTAAACTATTTATTGAAATTGATTGCATTGGAATTCTTTTGTATACATGTTAATCCGTTAGATCTTAAAATTTTTTACAATAAATGACACGTGCAATAAAAATTTTAAATCATTTGTTGAGGCTAAAGTTTGTTTTAATACTATTGTAAGCTTATGATGTTTGAAAATTAATCTTCGGATATCGAAGTTTATGCTTAATTTTTTTCACTTAAATCATTCATAATAAAAAAATTAAAAGTGAAATTAAGAAAAAATATATTTTTGCTATTGACTAGAATGAGAAAAACAGATAAATTCTAGTGCTTTCCGGTCAAGATAAGCTCGGATGGTGGAATGGTAGACACTGGGGACTTAAAATCCCCTGGGAGCAATCCCGTGCAGGTTCGACTCCTGTTCCGAGCAATTCTTTAATTCTATAAATTTCCTTTGAAAACTCATTTACTATCCTATACTCATTACGATACCCCCTTAGAAGCTTTTGTTGCCTATCCATTAAAAAAAATAAAGCTTCATCCCTTAATAATTCTTTGCCACGCTTGGAATGGTAGAAACGATTTTATTTGTAATAAAGCTTTAGAATTAGCAAATCTTGGATTTATAGCTTTCGCTTTAGATATGTATGGAAGGAATTATTGGCAAAAGTAAGGAAGAAAATGCGGCTCTTAAACAACCTTTTATTACTAATCGAGAGTTCTTACAAAAGCGAGTGATGGCAGGTTACGAGGTTGCTCTCAATTTGGCTGGTATCGATCAAAAAAAAATAGGAGTTGTTGGATTTGGTTTTGGGGGACTTTGTGCTTTAGATTTAGCTTGTTCGGGAGTTGACTTACAATCATTAGTTTCAATTTATGGCCACTACGATTTAGCCCCACCACATCTCATTCAGCCGATAAAATCGAAAATTCTCATCCTTCATGGAGCTAAAGATCCAATCGTTCCCATAAGTGAAGTTGAACAGTTTCAAAGGTATTTGACAGAACATAATGTTGATTGGCAAACACATCTTTTCGGCAGTGCTGCGCATGCATTCACAACACCGGGTAGCAATGATGGTAAAGCTGGGATTATGTACGACGAAAAATCAGCTGTGCGTGCTTGGAAGCTCACCTGTCGTTTTTTAGAGCAGTTATACTAAAATTTTTTTAAGTTTATCCTTTCTTTGAAAATCGAAAGAACATTTAAAGAACATTTAAGGATTGATGAGAAAAAATTACAAATAGATATATAAAATGGAATGATTTAAAATTTTACAAATTTTAAATCAAAAGCCCTTATATGCAGCCCATTACTACTCTTAGTATTAAATCATCGAAGACTGATTTAGCTAGATCGCTAGAAGAAAGCTCTGAAACAATTGCACAAGTCGATTACTTTACTTTGCTACTGGAAGATCAATTGTACGGTTTTCTAAAACGAAAAAATATAATTTCTAAAAGTGGGCTCATTAATCCGGACTATTTAAAAGAATTTGAGGTACCACCTTTTAATGCAAAAACGATTAAACAAGATCATAAAAAATCGTTTACTATAGAAGGCTACAGAAAAGAATTTCCTTTGACGATCGAAATCACACCAGAAGAAATTTTTGAATACCATTATTCCATTGATCCGGAAGCAAAAATCCGCTTTGGAGGTAGCTCAATTTTTTCTTATTTAGAAGAAAAATATCTATTACTAATTTTTAAAGAATTTTTAAAAGTTTGTAACTGCAGTGAAGACGCCTCGATTTTTTTTACACAAAACCTAAGGAATTTAATACAATTAAAAGGGAGAGATTTGGATTTTGCGATTAAAAGCAATAACCCTTCTCTTTTAACACAAAGATTAAATGATTTATTAACGAAGCACCTGAACAAAAGCTTAATACAAGAACAAGAACTTATTCATTTTTTAAATAAGCCTTCTCTAGTTAGAAAAAGAGGGTACAAACTGTCTAAAAATGATCCTACTATTTTTGAAGAATGGATTTTACAAGAGGGATATTTAAAAAAAGCAGATCCGAATGAAAATGCAGATAATCCCGTTAGGAAATATTGCTATATAAGGACCTTAAGTGATCGAAAGAAAACACCATTTATTCTAGAGTTGTTCTACCTTCCAAATCAAGCTCTTCCATTAAAACATGGATTAATCGCTTCTAATTCGTTGTATATTATGCTAGAGCCTCTTTATAGAGGAAGTCAAATTGTAAAATTGCAAAGCGACATATGTCATCCGATGCAAGCTCTTTTAGATTGTTGTACGGGCTTAATTACAAGTTCAGAGCCACCTTCTAATGCGTTAGCTGTAGCTAAATATTTTAGTGAAATTACTTTTTTGCGGAAGAATTATCAAGAAGGAAGTTGTAGTGACTATCTCTCATGCTTGTTTTCTTATTATAAAAAAGATTCATATGCGTTAGAAAATCGCTTAACAATATCTCAATACATCGTATGTTTGGCTTATCAACAAATTAAAACCCATCATGGCAATGAATTAAATCAATTAATCATTTGGATTTTTAATTGTTGCGTTTTTTTAAGCGAGTATAATTCTTCAAATATGAATTTGGTATCATCGATATGGAATGATCTTTTTATTTTAATCGATGGTAAATTAGATCTAATCCAGGATAATAGTTTCGGTTGGATAAATTATATCCAAATTTTATTAAGAGATCCAGATTGTAAGTTTGATGATATACAAACGATTCTTGAATTAGTTTGCTTTGTTGCCATAAATCAAAGCTTAGCCACTAATTCTTATAAGGTGAGATTAACGCAATCAGATCATCCCAATTCTAAGATTATATCTCCTTTATTTCAAATTGAAGTACCTGTGAAGTCAGGGGAAAAGGCTTTTGGGTTAAATCTATTTAAAAAAAAGGATCTATTCCTAAATAAATTAAATTCTTTAAAAAAAGAATATATACCTTATTATTTTCGTTTGTTTCAGTTAATGATCGAAGAAACAACTGCCTATTTACCAGAGAATTCAAGACTAAAATCAGACTATTGTGATCAAATTACTAACGAAGTTATCAACTTTATCCATTCTAAAAATGAATATTTAGTTCAAATTGGCCTTTATTTAGCTATAGCCCAATTAACGAAAGTTACGGAAAGTTCTTTGCTTAAAGAAGTTATTCAAAAAAAAATAACTAACGAAAATAAAGCATACCAAATTCATTTAACTAAAGTAATAGATATCTATTTAAATCATTTGGTAAATGCTGAAATTTCTACCTTAAGCGATAACATACTGGATATTTTGCGATCCATTTTTAAAAATAAAGGTGATATTAATGGTTTATCCTCGATTTGCTTTGACTTACTAAAAAGGAATTATCGGGAAGATCAATGTTATATATATGAAAGCTACCGAGTTTTTTTTGATTTTGACTCAACCTTTTGTGAAAATTGGATAGACTTTTTAATCGCAAAAAAAAGTAGCTTTACGTCTGTTTTTCCTTTGATCTGTCAACAATTTAGTTTTAATAAACGTTTTGAAAATAAAATCATTCATTTTCAGGAAAAATATTTAGAATGGATTATAACTAATTATAATATAACAGATAATATTTTAATGATTGAAGGAACTGCAGTAGAGGAATTTATTGAAATAAATCTTAAACATATCCCTGAAGCTAAAATATTAGATTTTTCCTATTTTTTTATCTCCTTATGTAAGGGCCTTAATTTGAAAGGGGAAATTATTCCATCTTTTTTTGATACTCTAAGTAGTTATTTTTCAAGCATTGACATAGAAGTTTTGAATACTTTATGGCAAACAATTAAAAATACAAACATTGTAAATCATTTATCCAACCAATTTTTGGAGCTAATTAATTCAAAGTTAATTAACTATAAAGATAATCCTCTACAAAAATACCTCGGTGAAGTTTTACAACTAAATGAAAAAAATCAAAGGGTTGTGAATGAACAAGTTTTACTGAACTTTATTAATAGATTTATTAAAAATATACCTTTTGTAAATAGTTTTTTTTATTTATTAGAAAATGAGATAAAAAACAGCTCTAACTTAAATTCCATTCAATTTGATTTAATAAACCTTCTTTCAAAAAGGAAAGAGTTAGTTCACTTGTATAAAAAGTATACTAATAAATTGTGGGGATTTTTAAGAAACTGCACCAATGAATTGGAAATAATTAGATTTTTTAAGAATTTAATTTGTTATAACAATCAAACTATTCTTGAAAAAGATAAAATATTTTTAAAGCAACATTTGGTTACTCTAATAGATAATCAGACCTCTATTTTCTTTAATTTATTAAAAGAAAATTGGTTTGTCGATGCTATTTTGTCAGATAAAGAACTATATTCCATTTTCGAACTTTTGCCATTCAATAAAAGTAATTATAAGCATCTTAAGCCCTTTGTTGATAAAGCTATTGAAAACAAATGTATAAAAGAATTTAAACCCTATTTTTTAGTTTTGATTAAAGAAAGTTTTGCGAAGAGGGAACTTGAAAATTTAGTCTTTTACTTAGATAAAAAAATAAAACTTTTTGAAGAATCTGAAATTATAACCCTTATTCTCACCCAATTTACTTCCTATCCAACCATTTTTACCCATTCAAGCCTTGCGCAAATATTTCCCTATATAAACAAATGGGTTAATAAACTTGTTCTATTGGATGGAATTCAGGACCTCTTGGCAACATTTTGTAAAGAATTATTAAATCATCTAAATAAGGATAATGCTAAAGAAGTACTTTATCTCATAAAGAATACCAAAGGTAAAAAAATTGTCGACGGAGTACATTTAAACTATTTATATTCTTACCTTTTAGAAAATGAATTAGATCTTTTTACAGGTAAAGAAATCATAGATCTTTTAAATGAAAGTTTTGATAAACGATTATTTGAAAAATGTATTGAGACAAACTTTTTTAAAAGCGATGAGAGTCGATTAGTATTGTCCATGGTTTTAAAGCATATAGATCTTTTCAATAGTGATGAGATTTTTAGCGGAAAGATGTGGAAATATCTTTTAAATGACTATGATAAAATAAGTTCCCTTCCCTTTTTATATTATTTTTTAAGCAAAGAATGTTCTAATTTAATCATACAAACAGAAGATTTATTATTTAAAAGTTTTATTGTTGTAGCAAATACATTGTTTAAAAGCTCTTTAGATAAAAAGAAATATAGTTCAAAACTAATAAAGAGATTTTTTCAGTATCAAAAAAGATGTTTAAATAAATGTCAAAATAATTATTTAATCCATAATTTTAGAATTAAATTTTGTCAAATGACTATTATCAATCAATCAGATGATACTTTACTTACTACTGAAAAGTTTATTAAATATTACCTAAACGTTTATCCAGAAAGTATTGAAAAATTTCCATCTCTGGCAAGCGAGATCGGTAAGTGTTTACAAATGTATTTAGAAGATATTTCGATTTCAAATTTACAAAAAGAGGCATATTTAGCAGAAATTTTAAATACTTTAATGGATCATTATTTTTTATTATCTAAAAATAAAGATACTTTACTTAATCTCATAGATAAAAATTTGTCTACTTTCATTACTATTTTAAAATGTGAAAATTCAGAAAATGCGCAAAACATTTTGCTTGATCTTGCAAAAAAATTGATCTTGAAGAATAGCAAATATACTTCTGAAGAAACCAAAAACGAAATAGTTACTATTTATAAATTTATAGAAAAATCAGAAATAAAAAGCATTCAAGAACAGGTAAAACTCGATGTTAAATCCAAAGAAATCTCTAATTTTTTTAAAAAGCATAATTTAAATCATTTATTAAAAGAATTAGAAATTAAAAAGAAGCCGCTACAAGCTCCTTCTCAACTTGGACATGTAATGGTAATCAATGAAGTAAAGACTTTTTGTCACACTACCCATTTACGGATAAAAGTCTTTACTTGTAGTTTGATGAAAACTTTAGCGTTAAAATATTCAATTCATCGTAAGCCCCGATTATTTTTTCGAATAACAAATCTTTTAGAAAAGGAAGAATATTTTGATACAAGGATCTTGGTAAAATTTTTAAATAGCCAAAATCTAGACCCAGAATTTTCTCCCATAGAAAAAGGAGTTATAGAGTTTTTAATTAAAAATCATAGAAAAAAAATCGAACAGCTCGCTAAAAAGCATGCAGCTGATTTAAAGCAGTTATATACTAGCAAATTTACTTTGTCTCTTTTTGGTTTCTCGATTCTCTTAATATTTATGATGATATTTGCCCATGTGAAAATACATTCTAAAGAGAATAGGAGTGAAACCGAAACGAATACCCTAGTGGGAAGTTCTTTATTCCTTATAGCAATTAGTTACTTCCTTAAACACCTTAACAATAAACTTTCAAAGTCCTAAGTAGTTAAGTTTATCACAACTAAATTAGATCCTTAATTACCTATAAATAGTTATATAGCTTAAGAATTTATTATATTAATATAAAATGGAACTCTTTAAAATTTTCTGAAATTACTTATCTAATTTTATGCAACCAGTAACCGTTACTAATGGGATTTATCCTTATAAAAAAATAATACAACCTCTACTAAGCGTTGATATAGAGATAGATCAGGGTGAGCCTTTAGTTAATTTACTCCAAGAAGATCAACTCTATCAGATCTTACGAAAAAAAAAGATTATTCATGCCAATGGTGTAATTAATTCCGATTATCTCAATAACTTTGAGATCCCACCTTTCAATGGGAAAAGGATCAAAGAGGATCATAAAAAAAAGTTTACGGTTAAAGGTTATAAAAAGGAGTTACCTCTTGCGATACAAATTACACCTCAAGAAATTTTTGAATGTCATTATGCAACCAATTTAAACGTACAAATTCGCTACGGGGGCAGCTCTATTTTTTCTTACTTAGAAGAAAATTATTTGAGAGATGTTTTTCAAAGTTTTTTAACATTTTGTGGAATTGAGGAAGAGGTTGTCTCCTTTTTTTTTACGGAAAGCTTAAAAACTCTAACCCAATTAAAGGGAAGAGATTTAGATTTTGCAATCAAAAGCCCTAACCCTAAACTTCTAACCCAAAAATTAAACGATTTATTAGCTGATCGTATAGATAAAGAATACGTAAAAGAAGATCAACTAATTCAATTTTTAAATAAGACAACTTATGTAAGGAAAAGGGGATTTCGTTTTTCTAAAAATGATCCAATTTATAAAGAATGGTTATTACAGGATGGCTATTTAAAAAAAGCCGATCCCAGTGAGACCCAAGAAAATCTCGTAAAAAAACATTGTTATATAAGGACTTTAAGCGACAGGGAACACACACCCTTTATTTTAGAATTATTTTATATGCCAGCTCAACCTCTTCCATTAAAACATGGATTAAATGGTTCTAATTCCTTATATCTTATGATCGATCCCCTTTATAAAGGATCTCAAAATGTAAAGCTACAAAGTGACCTATGTCACCCCATGCAAGCACTTTTAGACTGTTGCACAGGTCTAATAACCAATACTGAAGCCCCTTCTAATGCTTTATCAATAGCAAAATATTTTAGTGAAATTACGTTTTTGCGAAGAAATTATCAAGCTGGTACTAGCTATCAGTATCTTGGCTCTTTATTTGAGTATTATGAAAAAGATTCCTATGCTTTAGAAAATCACTTATCCTTTTCTCAATTTATAGTTGCTTTAGGCTACCGACAAATTAAAATACATCATGGCAATGAGTTAAATCAATTAATCGCCTGGATTTTTAATTATTGTGTTTTTTTAACAGAGTTTGATCCTAAGCAAAAGGATGTAATAACCGCTATTTGGAATGATCTATTTATTTTAATTGATTCCAAACAAGACCTTTTACAAGACGGCAATTTAGGGTGGATGAATTATTTACAAATTCTATTACGAGATCCTGATTGTACTTTCGAAGATGTTCAAAATATCCTTGAACTAGTTTGCTTTATTGCTATAAATCAAAACTCTTCCCAAAATTCTTACATAATTAGACTTACACAAACTGATCATCCGAATTCGAAAACTTTATCTCCATTATTTCAAATACAAGTTCCTGTCCAATCAGGAGAAAAAAGTTTTGGCTTAAATATATTTAAAAAAACAAATGTACTTTTGACGAAAATAAATTCTTTAAAAAAGGAATATTTTATTTATTATTTTCGTCTATTTCAACTCATGATCAACGAAACAAGTTTGTTTTTACCAGAACAATCTAATATTAAGCCCTTCAATAGCTCCCACATCAATAATGAAATTATCAATTTTATTCATTCTCAAAATGAATATTTATCGCATATAGGGATGTATTTAGCGTTAGCTCAACTGGCACAGAAAACAGAAATAACGCTTTTAAAAGAAGTGATTCAATACATAATTTCGATAGAAAATTCTTCTTCTCAAACACATTTATCAAAAATGATTAATACCTATTTAAATCATTTGCTTAAAAGGGACTTATCTTCTTTAAATGTTGAGTTATTTGAAATTCTTCACTCTCTTTTTAAAAATAAAATTGAATGTAAAGGTTTATCACTCTTAAGTTTTGCTTTATTAAAAGAAAATTATCGGGAAGATTCAAACTATATCCGAAATAGTTATCAACTTTTTTTTGATTTTGATTTTTCGTTTTGCGAAAACTGGATAGATTTTTTAATTGTTAAAAATAGCAGCTTCCAAAATGTTTTTCCATTGATCTGTAAACAGTTTGCTTTAAATAGTCGCTTGGAAAATAAAATTGTCTACTTTTTAGAAAAATATTTAGATTGGGTTTTATCTAATTATCAAGCTGATTCTTCATCGATAGAAGTAAAAGAGGTGGAACAGTTAATAGAAATAATAGGTAAATACATTCCTCAAGCAAAAGTCCTTGATTTTGCCTATTTTCTGATCCATTTGATAAAAAATTTTCCTCTAAAAAGAGAACATTTTTCCTCATTTTTTGATCTACATAATACCTATTTTTCAGATATGGAATTAGAGGTCTTAAGTGCTTTATGGCAAAGCATAAATGATAAAGACATAATCAACTATTTATCTAACACTTTTTTAGAGTTAGTAAATATTAAGTTAGTCAACTATACAAATAATCCTCTACAAAACTATCTAAATGAGGTATTAAAAGAGGGGGTTTTTAATGAAAAAGCGTTACTGAATTTTCTTCAGAGATTTATAAAAAATGGGCAATTTATAAATAGTTTTTTCTATTTATTAGAAAATAGCATTAAAAAAAGGCAAAATACAGTTTCAATTTTATTTGAAATAAATGTCTATCTTTCTTCGTACCCTGAGTTGACTCGTATTTATAAAAAATTTATTCATAAATTGTGGAAAGCTTTGAAGGTTTCTATAAATGAGACTGATGTTATTCGATTTTTTTATAGTTTAATCGAGCACAACAATAAAACGTATCGTGATAAAGAGAAAATACTCATAAAATATTACCTATATAATTTATTAGAGAATTATTTGCCTTTCTTTTTCCGATTGTTAAAAGAAGATTGGTTTATCAATGCCGTTTTAACGGATATAGATTTTTCATCCCTTTTAGATCGTTTGCCATTAAACAAAAGTAATTATAAACAATTTAAACCTTTTGTAGATAAAGCACTCGAAAACAAACTTTCCAAAGAATTTATGCCCTATTTTTTTCTATTAATAGAGGAAAGTTTTGCTAATAACGATCTTGAATATTTTTCTTTTTATCTCAATAAAAAAATTAAGTTTTTAGAAGAAACAGAAGTTCTAAGTCATACCTTAATTCAATTTTGTTTACATTCATCCCTTTTTATCCATAATAAACGAGAGCTAATATTTTCCTATATTAACAAATGGATGAGCAAACTTGTAGTTCTTGATCAAACTAAAGAGTATCTTGTTTCATATTGTAAAAAGCTTTTAAGTCATCTCAATGAGGTTAATGCAAAAGAAGTAATTTACCTTATAAAGAATGGTAAGGGGATAAAAATAGTCGAAGAATTACAATTAAATGAATTATTTTCTTACCTATTTGAAATTGACCTAAATTTGTTTACAAGTAAGGAAATAATCGATCTTTTCGAATTAAGCTTTAATAAAAAACTATTTATTAAATGTATTGCTACAGATTTTTTTAAAACAGAAGATAGCCGATTAGTGTTGCCATTAGTTTTAAAACATATAGATTTTTTTAATGATGTTGAAACCACTTTTTTAGAAAAAATGTGGGAATTTGTTTTAAATAATTATATAAAAATGTCTTCTTTACCTTTTTTACACTATTTTTTAAGTAAGTCATGCTCAAAAATTATTATGCAGTCTGATGATTTGTTATATAAAAGTATAATAATTGCTGCAAATACTTTGAATAAAAGTACTTTAAATAAAAAACAATTTAGTTTGAAGATTATAAAGCGTTACTTTGCTTACAGAAAGAATATAATAAAGGTCAAAGATAACATCCTGTTAACAAATTTATTAGAATTAAAGTTTTGTCAATTAGTTCTATTTAGTCAATCCAAGGATGAATTAGCAATTGTTGAAAAGTTGATTAATCATTCCTTGAAAATTTACCCGGACTTAAATAAATATAGTACAATTACAACAAATGAAATTTATAAATTCTTGCTACTGTATTTTGCAGATATTTCCATTACTAATATCCATAAAAATTCTTATTTAGTTGACGTTTTATCTAGTTTAGTTAACCACTATTATTATCTTTCAGAAAAAAATGATCCTCTATTGTTGTTGATTAAGAAGAATCTCACATTGTTTTTGACGATCCTAAAAAAAGAGAATACAGAGTTATCTCAAAAAATTCTTTTAGAAATTATAAAAAATATTCTTACTAACACTAGTTTATCCCATAACAAAGAAATAATTACTGAGATAGTTGAAGTCTATAAATATATGGAAACTATCTCATCAAGTGTGATACAGGAAGAAATTAATAATCATAAAAAAGAAAAAAAAATAGCTAATTTTTTTAAAAAACATAACCTTTATTTTTCTCAAAAAAAAATTGATAAAAAACACCCACTCGTTAAAGGGGGAAGAGGGTATATTGCTCATCAAAAAAACCTTAGATCAGTTTCACAAAAAGCTTTTTTGCTATTAAAAGTGAACCTAACAAGCTATTATAAGGTTATCAAATTTAAAGTCACAAAATCTAATAAAAATCTTTTTGAAAAATTGTGTAAACTTTTAGAAACAAAAGATTATTTTGCTACAAAGCAATTACATGACTATCTAGTTCAAAAAAAACTCCTTTCAAAATTATCCCCATTGGAAAAAGGTTTAATAGAACTCTACATTTATCAGCATAGAAAAAAAGTAGAAGAATTGGGAGTTTTTTATGCAACTGATTTAAAAAATTATTCTCAAAGGGAAGGCACCGTCAATTTGTATATGGGGATTTATACTGCCATTTTATCTTTATTGATTATTGGATGTTTAATCTACTTTAGTAAACAAAAAATGGAAGAGCGAGCTTAAGATTTAATTCACAAGAAAATATCAGTTTTGTTTTAAATTTAGATTTATTGTGACTATCAAAGGGATTTCAAAGCAAAATAAAAGCTTTCCTTTTGTTATAGAAGCAAATTATTTATACTTTCCTTTTTTAAAGTATTTATAATCGTTTCATGGAACCTCCTAATTTATTTAATTTAAAAGCTATTTACTTTCAATCCTACGAAACAGAAAGTGCAATCTATCTTAATAGTCAGAATGATGAAAAAGATCTGTTTTATAATTTTTTAGATGAGGATAAAAAATATTTAATTTTAAAATCATTAAAAGTTATCTCCAAAACAGGCAATATTAATCCTGAACTTTTGAAAACGTTTACATTAGACCCTTTAGATAATTCCCAACTTTGGAGTGATCAAGCCATTCCATTTCGTATTAAAGGTTTTAAAAAAGAATTTCCTCTTAATATAAAGATTTCAATTGAAGAATTGTTAAGGATACATTTTGAATGTTTACCTGATACCAAAATTCGTTTTGGAGGCAGTTCTCTTTTTAATTATATACCCCATGATTTTGTTTTAAGTTCTTTAAAAAAATTTTTTTCTCAAAATAACCTAGATGATAGTTTTTTAAATGAACTGGATAGTAATCCTTATCTGCAAGGATTACATAACGATCAGAGTAATGATAAAGATTATTTTGTAATCCCTCCTAAACCGAGAGGTCATAATTCTTTACAATTAGTAAATAAAGTTCATCAATACCTCTTAAGTAATCTAGAAGAAAAATTAATCGATATTGAGCTTGCTGAAAATTATTTAAACCATCCTTTAAAAAAAGAAAGGCGAGGATTTGCTGTTAAAAGGTCAGATAGTAAAACCTTGTTGTCTGAGCTTTTAAAAGCAGAAGCTTATTGTAAATATGAAGATCCTACAAAATTAGAAGGTGATAATTTTTTCAAAAAATATTGCTATATTAGAAGTTTAACAAATCGTGAAGAGGATGAGCCTATAATTGTTGAATTATTTTATTATGGGGGAGATTTTGAAAATGAACGATATGGTATTTTTTCTGGTCAGTCTCTTTTTGTTACCTTAAAAAATTCTTTCAATGACCAAAATGAATCTTTTACATTAGAAAGTGCTATTTGCCATCCTATGCAAGCTTTAATGGATAATATAACCTTATTGATTAGTAGCGTAGATTTACCCTTTGCTAGCAGCAAAGAAACTCTAAAATTTTTTTCTGAAATAACTTTTTTGAAAAGACATTTTGAAGAAGGTATAACCAATAAATTACTTAAATTATTATTTGATGTTTATGCATCTGAGGGGAGAAAAGATGAATCTTTGCCTCTTTTTATTATCAGAATGATTTCTCATCAAATTAAGATTCATCATCATAATGATTATAATCAGTTTGTCATTTGGTTACTTAATTTTTCATTTTTTTTATATTTATATGATGAGAAAAAAATTGAATTAATTGAAAAACTATGGGATAACGCTATTTTTCAAATAAAAAATAAAAAGATTTATTTGAAGAAAAAAGAAGAGATTGTATGGCTCGACTATATTATTAATGCTATTGTAAAAAAAGAGATTAAATTTAACGAACTGTTGGCTGTATTAAATTTAAGTTGCTATTTTAGAGTTAATTGCGAAACGATTAATAAACCAAAAAGCAATCATTCCCTTCATTTAACACAAACAGATATTCCCCATTTAGGAATAAGTCCTATTTACCAATTAAGAATCTATAATGAAAATAAAAAAGTTTACGCATTAACTATTCCTCAACAAACATTACAATCGATTAAACAATTAACTGAAACACAATCCACACATATTTTTAAATTAATCACCTTATTCGATATTACCCTTGTGTTTAAGCCTGAAACTTCACCTTTAAGAAATTTTTATTATCACGCTTCTTTACAAAATGATGAAGTTAAAAAAAACATAGAACCGTTATTTGAACAGAAACAACCTAATAAATATGCGATGGCTTTTTACCTAGCATCGGCTCAAATTGCGCAAAATGAAATAGAAAATGAGAGTTTAATTTGGGAGTTTATCAACTATATTCTCAATAATGATAAATCTAACAAACTTAACGAGAATGTTATTGAAATCATTCATTCCATGCTTATCAATTGGTTCAAAGTTGATGATTTGATCCTACTAGAATCGGGCAATCCATTTACTGTATTAACTTTTTTAGTACAAAAATCGCCAACTACAAAACTTTTTAATCGATATATCACTTACTTTTTAAAAGCCTGTAAAAGACCTTTAGATTTTACCACCGAAGTATATGAGTTATTCAGAAATAGTCATGCAGAATATGCAGAGAAATGGGTTATCTATTGCATGAAAAATAAAGGAGATTTCGCTTTAGTTTTTCCTTTAGTAACGCAACAAATCTTAACTCTTAAACATTTAAACGAAGAAAAGAAAAGAAATTCTGTAGACTTATATTTAAGATGGATTATTGAAAATTTTACATCTGGCCCATTAAATATAGCTAACCTTTCAGAACAAAATACTATTTATTTAGCTAAAATTTTTGAAAATTACTTTTTTACTCAAAATCGATCTTTTAATCTTTTTAAATTTTTTACTTATTTTCTCCTTTCGATTAAGCAAATCGATCTCTTAAAAAAAAACTTAGCCCATGAAAGTTTTGATCTTTTTTTTCAAACTTTAACTATTGAGCAAATTGATCAATGGATTGATTTTTGTTTAGCTAATCTTATTTTTTTAAAAGAAGGAGTGGCTTTCAAAGCAAAGTTACTAAAAGCTAAAACTAATTTATTAAATCCCAAATTTGCAAATAGAGATAAATTAACAATTGAACATTTTTTTTCTGTAACAATAAACGCTTTACGAGAGGATAATAATAGTGAATGTATCGTAGATTTTTTTATTTTATTGGAGACTCATAAGAAAATTCTTTTGGAAACAAAATTAGATGAATTGCTCTTGATATTGGAGGATTTTTTTGAAAGAAATTGTACTCAATTTGAAAAGAATTTAACTCTTCTCCCGTTCGTAAAAAAAACATTAAGTTTAATAGGGGAAATATTAATAGAAACAAAAAATGTAGATCTTATTATTTGGAAAAGAATTTTCCTATGGTTTGTTGATTATGCTACTGTCCTAGATTTAGAAAAGTTTTTTTGTGAAAATATTTTTGTTTATTTAGAACAAAGTTTACCAAATATATTAATTGAATTTGCAATAAGCGATAGATTTCTTTCCCTATTATTGAAATCTAATCTTATAGTCAATCTTCAAAAAATTTTAAACCAAGAATTTAACTTAGCAACTTATTCAAAAGAAGAATTCTTATTACGAATTCATAGGGTTTATAAAAAAATTGAGAATGAAAATCGATTATATTTATCAAAAGAAGTTATTAAATCTGCAATAATGTTTTTTTTGGAAGGAAAAAAATATGACCATTTATTAGTTTATTCTAATCATAAACTATTTAAAGAATTAGAGTTTACCATTTTAGTTATAGATATTATTAAGTCATATCTAATGCAAAACATGTATGTTAGTTATTTTATTCTTCCCAATAATCTCTGTTTGTTTGTGAAAAGGATTATTTTGGATCATTCTTTTGATTTAGAGGGGAGTGCAAATGACAAAATAGTGCACTTTGTTTTTTACTTGAGTTTTTTCTTAACGACTGAATCAGTTAATTTAATTCTGAACTTAATATTTAGTTACAAATTAAATCATAACACTTTAATAAATAAAGTTTTTAATAAGTTGTCTGAATTCCTTTTCCATAACAACGTTAAAAATACATGTTTAAGCACTACTTGCATTAAACTTTTAACCATCTTTTTTGATCATCGATTATTTTTTCATTATCTTAAAAATAATGTTGATAAGATTGATGACAACTTACAAATATTAATGCTTGAGCACACTAACAATAACCTTAAAGATATTGATAAACTAAAAGCATGGGACTTAGCATTAACTAATTTTGAAACGATTAAATCAACTCTTTTATTAAAAGATGTTTCCGATGGAAATTTTTTTTACAGAGGAATACCTGAAAAAGAAATCTACGCTAAGGCCGTTATTATATGTGTTAACACACTATCATCAACTTTAGATTCCGACTTAGCACTTAAAATCCTTACCAATTTAAAAATTTATAAAACATGTAGAACAGTTTTCATTGAAGATAAAAATCTAAGCTATTTATTTAATCTTAAAATAGCACAATTGGCTTTGATCAGCTTAGACAAAGAGTATTTTTCATTGTTTATGCATTTTTTTTCAATAAATTATGATAATAGCAATAAGTATGAAAAAGAAATTGTAAAATGTTTTGAAATTTGTTTTCGTTTATTGGATAAAAGTAATACAAAAATTTCTATTTCTAGAAAAAGGAAATTAAAAAATTATGTGATTACTAATTTGATAAAAAATCACGCGGTTGTTTCTAAAGCAAATCCTTTAGAAAAAATTATAGATAAAAATTTTAAAATTTTATTTGATGAAATTGATTATAAAAGCGATTTATTTAACCATGTTTTTTTATGTTTCATCTATTATTATCAAACAAGTGATGGAGTTAGCTTTAATAATATTGAATTAGAAAAAATTATTTCTAATATAATAAAAGAGACAAATTCTATTGATATTTTATTATTTGTTCTAGTTATCATCAATCTAAAACGACAGGAAAAATGTCTATTTAGTTTTAGCAAAGCTCAAATTTTTCAATGGACTTGTGCTATTAGTGTAAAGCAAAAAATCATAAATAGTCAGAAAAATATTTTTCATCCTTTACTTTCAATTATTCGTCCGATAGCAAATTATTATAGTATGTGCATATTGATGCTTTTATTATCACCCTCAAGGGAAAGAAGAAAGTTTTTTTATAATTTTTTTTATACAAATTTAAACTCTTCTAGTAAGAGCATTTTTTTGTTGAGATTATTATTAAATACGAGAATGGTCCATCATCACTTATCACAAGAACAAATTTATCTCTTGAAAGATCAAGTTTCTATACATAATAATTATTTATTAAAAACGACAACAAACGATATTAAATATGTAAAAAACTTCGTCGATACTGTATTTTTTTTAACAACTTTCATTATCGGCTACTGTATAGTAGCCGTTATTCAAAAAAAATGGTTTAACAATAATGAATATTAACGAGGGCCGCCCTGGCTGATTAATTTATCCCAGTAATTTTTCATTCCATCCGATAAATAGGGGCGAATGCTAGAGAAATTCGGTTTGCGATCAGGATATTCGGTATCGATAAAGGCAATAGTATTGTTGTAGGTAAAGTGAACATTATCGGGTCTATAACTAGATCCGTTACCGTGACTAATGATTAGATACAATTCATCAAGATGTTTTTTTGTAATTTTTTTGCGCCAATTATTATAGTTTTCTTTTGAGGGGATAAGTTGCATATCGGTAACTAAGAGCACGCAGATTTGCCTTTTGTAATAAGAGCTATGAGGAGGGGACGGGTGTGCTGGCAAAGGATATATCCATTTTTTTGCCACTACAAAATGTTTTATATTATATTTATTTATAACATTCTTTATTCTTCTAGCGCCATAGCATCTTTTGACAAACCATTCCCATCCAGGGGTTCCTTTTTTTATCCGTAATTCATTATCTGTGTATACTTTTAAGAGATATCCAGCTAATTGTGGGTGGCTTACAACTTTAATAAAGCTGCGAGGTTGTGAATGTAATATTTTAAAACCTGCATTTATAAGATGTTGTTTGTCTTGGGTTGCGCGACTTGATGAGAACAAAGCATCAAGGATGGGCGCTGTTGGGTGATCTTCTGGCAAGATATAGGGAGCGATTACCCTTTTTATTGGGTTGCTAATGTAAGGGTTTTTCTCTAGATTACTAGTGACAGATGATGCTAAAAGAAATGGGCTTTCGTTAGAATCTTCATCATTTAATTCAGTTTTCCAGGCTGAAAGGATTTTTTTGTAAGATGTTTTAAAATCATGTTTACTTTTGGTATGCCTTGCTTGTAAAAATGCTTGATAAGCCTCATGAATTTGTGAAGAATTACTCCCTTTGCTAAAAACGGTAGACCAAAGATTTAGTAAATTATCATCACTAAACTCTATGTCAGATTCATTACAAACAGTCTCAGAATAATGACATAATGACGCTAAAGCGTTGATCGATTCTAAACTTATTAATGAAGATAAATTCAGCAAAAAAACATAAAGGAAAATTATATTACATTTTTTTAGCATTTTTAATTCCTAAGTTCATTTTTTCTCATATATAAATAATTTCGAATATAATTATAGCTAAAAAATATCCTTACCAATTTCGGTATAGCAATTGCATTGTTTCTGAAAAGATGGTGCTTTATAAAAAAAAATAAGGTATATTTTTAAAAGGAAACTTTTTTAGTCTGTACGAAGTTTTGCATATTGATAAAGGTCAACATTTTTACCTTTATGAAAAAAAGCGCCTCTTGCTATTCCCTCAAAGGAATAACCACACTTTTCAGCAACTTTTCTCGAAGCTAAATTTTCTTCAAACAATCTAATCTCTAAACGGTTAATTTTTTTTGAATCAAAGATATATTGTGAAAACAATTGAAGAGATTCACTCATGTATCCTTTAGAACGATCCGGTTCGTCCCAAACTATGTAGCCTATTTCTAGGGCATCAAAATAAGAAATAGATTGAAAATACCAAATACTTCCAACTATTTTTTCGATTGGATTCACTATAAGAAGACGACCATAGGTGTCAGACCAGAATCCTGTTTCAGAAAATTGTTTTTTAAAAAGAGATTCAGAGGTGACTGTTAATGGAAAATAATCACCTCTATTTGAAAGATTAGCATGACGCTCGTACAGTTCTTCAAGATCTTTTTGACGAACCCATTTTAATTGAACGTTTTTGCCTATAAGCATTATTTTAAGACTTTTTTGGTTTAGCTTTTTTTTTGGGAGTCGTGGTTTTCTTTTTAGGTTTAGCAACTTTTGTTTTACTGGAAGTTGTCTTTTTCTTTGTTTTTTTCTTTTTTACATCATCATCATCGTCGTCATCTTCGTCATC
This sequence comes from Candidatus Rubidus massiliensis, assembly GCA_000756735.1. Classification (GTDB taxonomy): domain Bacteria; phylum Chlamydiota; class Chlamydiia; order Chlamydiales; family Parachlamydiaceae; genus Rubidus; species Rubidus massiliensis. Next base: position 1,107,945 of record CCSC01000001.1, read on the forward strand.
ATCATCTTCATCAAAATTAATCGTTTTACCTTCTTCATCTACCCAACCCTTAGAAAGTTGTCTAATGGAGGCAAGCTTTTGGTTTAAATTATCTAATTGAGAATCTGAATCACCCAATTTTCTTTTCAAACGATCGCTATCATCTGAGTCGAATTTTGTTGAGAATGTTAAAGAAGAAGCGCTTGTGATATCTGGAGTAAATAAAAAAGGTCGAAGTGAAGCTGGAACTGTTGTATAAATGTCATTTGTGACTTGTAATTCAATTTCTTGTTTAACAGCTTGTTTGGGAGGTCTTCCTCTTTTAGGACGGGGATTTAAGGCTTCGTTAGAATAATAAGTTTTAGCCTTTGCTGATAGAGCTTTTCTAGCAGTTTGTATATCTTTAGATACTTTTGTTTCAAATAAGTTTTGCTTAACTTTTTCTAAAGTACTTCTTGGAAGATCAAGATCTTCTTCAAACACAAAATGAAAATGGTTTTGCCTTAACCATTCAATAATTCTTATGCGCGATCTTTCTTGGTAATAAAGTTGCCATTTTTCAAGTTCTGCATGATGGTCATTGATAAATTCTAAAAAGTTTTCCCTAGCTTCTTTTGATTGAATAATGTCTAGTAACTTTTCTTTAGTATCGATATCGTAAACTTTTTCGTTAACAAAACCTTCCATGATTTTTTTGGTTTCATAAAAAGTTAGTTTAGGTAGTAAAGCATAACGATCTTTACTATTTTCGATCTCATTTTGTAAATCGTCTAATTCTTGTTGGGATTTATCTAAATCCACATAGATAATAAACCCTTCTTGCCGGTCAAGATAAAAATCGCGTTCATCATCTGATTTTGTAAAAGCTTCCATTAGACGATGTGAACGTAAAATCAAGGGATTTTGGGCTTCTAATTTTTTTGACATAATGATCCTTCAAGCACTCATATTCAAGTACATTAGTCTACTTAAAAAATAGGGATAGATTCAAGGGATATTTGGCCTGTCTTAATCAATTTTACTTTGCCTGATTGATAGAAAACACCATTTAGTTGATGAATTTGCAAAACTTCTTTGGATTTAAAAGAAATTTCAATAGGCTCACTTTTATTATAGATCTGCATAATAACATAAGCTGCCGCTGTAGCTCCCGTTCCGCAAGCTAACGTTTCTCCTTCAACGCCTCTTTCATAGGTACGTATAAAAACCTTTTCGTTCGAAATTGAAACAAAATTTACATTTGTTCCTCTTGGAGCAAAGTGCTTGTGATAGCGTAAGAGTGGTCCTAATGTGTCAATTGGAGCTTTGTCGATTTCATCTACAAAAAGAACGATATGAGGAACTCCTGTATCTAAGTAATGATAACAAAAAAAAATGTTGTCTATTTTTAACTGTTGATTGAGTTGTATAAGGCTTGGTTTTCCCATACTGGCGCAAACAAAATCATTTTCAATTCTTAAATTGTGAATTGTATAATTACTTTCAATTGAGCATTGAGAGTTTTGGGAAATATTTTTTTGAATGAAATCCATAAGACATCGAATTCCATTTCCACACATTTCAGCTTCTGAACCATCTTTATTAAATATCCTCATCTTATAGTCGGCAATAACCGATTTTTCTAAATAAATTAGCCCATCCACAAAATGATTTTCACAAATATTCGTGATCATTTTAGGGGGAAGAAGAGGGGTATCGCAATTATAGCGATCGAAAATTAGAAAGGAATTGCCGGTTCCAGAATAGTGAGAATAGTTATACATAATTTTAAAAGTGCAGAACCACTTTACTTTTGTGAATAAAGCAAAGTGGTTAAAATAATTTGTTTAAATGTGTGCGTAAGAATCGATAATTTTATCGATTAGTCCAAATTCTAAAGCTTCTTCAGCAGACATCCAAGTATCGCGATCAATCGCCCGATCTATGGTTTCATAATCTTTACCGGTCGCTTCCATGTAAGTATTTACGATTAGCCGACGAGTTTTTAAAATTTCTCTTGCGTGAATTTCTAAATCGGTTGCTTGCCCTCTAATCACACCCCCAATTAATGGTTGGTGGATCATTATTCTGGCATTTGGGGTGGCAAATCGTCTGCCTTTAGCAGCGCAAAGACTTAAAATTGAGCCCATAGAAGCCGCAAGGCCAGTTACTAACGTTGTGACTGGGGAAGTAATCATTTTTACTTGATCCCATATAGCAAATCCTGCATCTATAGAGCCACCTGGACTGTTAATAACAAAAAGAATTGGTTTGCCCGGATCTTTTAATTCTAAGTACCATAGCTTTCTAATGATTTGGCTGGTGCTTTCGTTGTCGACTGCATCCGATAAAAAGATTCTACGCATTTCTAATAGAGCGCTATCAATTTTTTCTTCAATTTTGTTAGGAGCATTTCCTTCTTTTTCTTGCTTTGGCATATCAGTCTCCGAATAAGATTAAATGGTTATTTGATTTGAATAAGCAGGTATTGCAATTTGAGGATATAATGGAAATTTTTCCATCAACTTTTTTACCTCATTTTGAACGCTTATCAAAACGTTATTATCTACTGTGGCTTGTGCTTTGCTCATAGCATTGGTTTTTGCAACAAAAGTGGGTTTTGTATTGGATAAAACAGTAAATATCAGGTCTGCTATTTGTTGCATCTCATTTGAGCCCATACCTAAAGTAGTCGTTGCAGGCGTTCCAATTCTAATACCCGATGTATACCAGGCACCGTTTGGGTCGAAAGGAACAGTATTGCGATTCACTGTAATGCCGGCTTGTGATAGAGCCGTTTCAGCTTGTCTTCCGGTCAATCCAAATTGAGAAACGTTAAGAACGAGTAAATGGTTATCCGTTCCGCCAGTTACTAATTTACAATCTTTTGCTAAAAAAGCTTGCGCTAAACTTTGAGCGTTATTCACTATATTTTGAGCATAATTACAAAAGTTTTTTGTGTTCGCTTCTTTAAAAGCAATTGCTTTTGCTGCCATCACATGAGGCAAAGGTCCTCCTAAAATTAAAGGGCAACCTTTGTTAACTGTTTCAGCAAATTCTTTTTTACACATGACAACACCCCCGCGAGGGCCTCTTAGTGTTTTATGGGTTGTAGTAGTCACAAAATCGGCAAAAGGAATTGGGTTAAAATCTCCTGTAAATACTTTACCTGCGACTAAGCCTGCAAAGTGCGCCATATCGACCATAAATACAGCTCCAACTTCGTCAGCTAGTTCTTTCATTTTGGCAAAGTTAATTTTACGTGGGTAAGATGAATATCCTGCCAGTAAAATAGTTGGCTTTTCTTGCCTAATTTGTTTAGCTAAGTGATCAAAATTGATTAATTCCGATTCTCTATCAACATCATAAGTACAAGCTTTCATGAACATCGAGCTGACATTTAGGGCAAATCCATGAGTTAAGTGGCCGCCTGAGCGAAGCGATAGTCCCATCACTTTTTGATTTACCATTAACTGTCTAATGGTTTCGTGTTCATCGGCCGTTAATTGATCGACACTTTTTTTGCCGAGCTTTTCTATTTCCTTATTAAGGATGTTATGAACAATGATGGACCAAAAAGCTACTAGATTCGCATCAGCGCCTGAATGGGGTTGAACATAGGCATGATCACAGCCAAAAATTTGTTTTAATTCGTCTGCCGCTGTTTGTTCAATTGTATCAACATTATCGCAGCCTGCATAAAACCGATGATGAGGGTATCCTTCAGCATACTTATCAGTCAAAAGATTGCCCATTGCTAATTGAACAGGCAATGAAGAATAATTCTCTGATGCAATGAGTTTTAAATGTGTGCGCTGATCATGTAATTCTTGCAAAATGCTTTCAGCAATTTTGGGGGAAACAGAAGAAATTTGATCGAGGGAGCCTAAGTAAGCAGCTGTTGCTGAGTCAACTTCGTCGATTGGAGTTGCGTTTAAGTATGTTTTTAAAAAAGTCATAAAACCTGCAAGTTAAATTAAAAACCCAAGAAAAATGATTTTCGCTTAAAAGGGATAAAAAGTAAATTGCTGGAATTATTTTAATTTAGATAAATCTTTCCTTGCATTAAAACCCTCTAATACTAATGTTTTTACTTGAGAAATATCCTAAACTTCAGGTAACGTATAATTAGTTTTTTGTCTTTTGTAATCAATAAATTTAGGATACACATGCTTAAATCCCTTACAACGATTTTAGATATTCAAGAACTTGATATGCAAATGATTCAATTGATGCGTCTCAAGCAATCACGTCAAAAAGAATTATTTGATATCAATGCCATCAAAGCAGATTTACAAAAAAAATCGTCTGTCAAAGAAGAAGAGATTATTACCTTAAAAAAAGAAATTCGCTTGGTAGAAGGGGAAATCGCAGAAATACAAGCCAAACTAAAGAAATTAGAAGGACAGCAACACTCTGTAAAAAAAGTTGAAGAGTTTAATGCGTTGACGCAAGAAATGAATCAAGTAGATAAAGAACGGATGGCTAAAGAACAAAAAGCTAGTGATCTTTATGATCAAATTGCCGTTGAAGAAGACGTATTAAAAGGGATACAGCAAACACTCGAGTCCACTAGCGTTAATTCTAAAGTGTTGGAAGAAGAGATTGTAGAAGCGATCAAACAAATTAACGAAGAAGGTCAACTTTTAAAAGTTAAAAGAGATGAACTAGTTAATGATGCAGATCCTGAAGTATTCAAAGTATATGAAAGATTACTAAAAAATAAAAGAGATCGCGTCGTTGTTCCAATTGAAAATCGTTGCTGCAGTGGCTGTCATATTATGTTAACAGCGCAAGATGAAAACTTGGTTCGCAAAGGCGAAAGAATAATTTTTTGTGAACATTGTTCACGTATTCACTATTGGCCAGAAAGTGAAACTTTAGAGGGAACTGTCGCAGCGCCAAAACAAAGACGCCGACGTACGACAAAAGTTTAGGGAAGGAAGGCAATCGCCGCTGCTTTTACAGCAGGGGAGGAAAGTCTGGACTTTGCAAGAGAAGATACCAGTGAAAGACTGGGGGCCGTAAGGCTACGGAAAGTGTAACAGAAAATAAACTCTAGATTAATTTCTAGAAAGGTGAAATGCCAGAAATGGCCATCAAATGGAAACATTTGTTGTGACAAACCCTATCTAAAGCAAGAAAGTAAAGCGTTAAAGTTCTCTGCTTATGCTTTACTTAAGTTCGCTTGAGGAGCTTGGCGACAAGCTCCCTAGAGGAATGATTGCCACCTAATTTTTACGTTAGGGACAGAATCCGGCTTACTACCTTCCCTTTTTTTAAGACAAATCTATTTATTCTATAAGATTACTATTATATAGATAAAAAATCCTTTAATGGATAATTGAGTTATCTTTTTTTAATCTTCCCTTTCATTCATTATTAATCGTTTAAAATTGAATAGATCCTCTTAACACTTTGGGGGTCAAACTTTACCTGTATTTTGTAAATTCAAGAAATTAACCGAACATTTGCTAAAAAATCTCAAAACCTAGATGTCCATTTTTATGTAACTGGGGAGTTATGTAAATGGGCATTAAAAGAATCAATTTTGAAGAACGAGAGTTAATTTCAAATCTTGTCTCTCAAGGCAAGGGTGTTAGGGAAATCGCAAGACATTTAAGTAGAAGTCCTTCAACTATTTCTACTGAATTGCGCCGCTTCCACTTAAAAAGAGCTGATTATAAAGCAGTTGCGGCTCAAGAACACGCTTGTCTCATGAAAAGAAAAGCCGGCAGAAAGAAAAAAATAGATCAAAGATTTATACCCATTCTTCAAATTCTAATTAACGATAAATATTTTTCTCCACACCAAGCCAGTGAATTTTTAAAACATCAATATCCAAATTTAAAAGAATTTCATGTTTCGCATGAAACTATTTATCAATTTATATATGCCTCAGGAATAAATTTCAGATTGAGAAGAAAAAGAAAATGTCGACGAAAGCGAGGGAGGTATAAGCAAAGACCATTTATAATTCCAAATAGAGTTTCCATTCGTGAAAGACCAAAAGAAGTTAACTCAAGAGTTACTCCGGGCCACTGGGAGGGTGATTTGATTATTGGAAAAAATCACCAATCTGCCATAGGAACATTAGTTGAAAGGGCAAGTCGATTAGTAAAAATAGTTTGGATAGGTGAAAAAAGAGATTCAGAATCAGTTTTGAATGCATTTGCAAAAAGCCTTGAAGAGCTTCCTTCACATATGAAACAGAGCCTAACTTATGATAATGGAATTGAAGCGTATAAACATGAGGAGTTTACGAAAAAAACTGGAATGTCAGTTTATTTTGCAGATCCTGGATGTCCATGGCAAAGAGGCACAAATGAAAACACTAATGGCTTAATTAGAGAATTCTTTCCAAAAAGCACTGAATTAGGTATTTACGATAAGCTAGATTTAAAAAGAGTAGAGGACTTATTAAATGAACGCCCAAGGAAAATCTTAAATTTTGCCTCTCCAAAAGATGTTTTTAATAAGATGGCTTCTTTATAAATAAATTTATCGGATTAGCAGAGGGTTGGAAGTTTCACGGCTACTTGTATTCTGGGATAAAATTCACCGTGTCCCTTCGGGCAGAAGTTTCACGGCTACTTGTATCTGGGTAATTTAGATTTACACTTTTTTCTAATAGTATTCCAGTAAAATTTTATTATTTCTTTATAAAAAATAACTAAAATCCATGATTTATAATTTGGAAATGGACATTTAAGATTTTTTCCATAGAGATAAAGTGTTCGGATAGAAATTTGAATTCACCCTTTTCCAAATACTTATCTAATATTAATTATCTCTTAATATTTAAATGAGATAATTTAGTTTCTTATGTAAGGTTTTTTATGTTAGACGCTACCCCTAATTGTTGTAATACATTTGTAAAAGTATTGATTGCAATACCTATATTAGGAGTTATTCCTGAAATTTTTATTAGAAATAAGATTAATCATGAATTGACTCAAACTAGCTTTTATAAAACAAAAAAAGATTATACCAATTTAACTAAAGAACTAAAAAAAGCTCAAAATGTTTTAACTAATTTGCAGTTAACACCCGTTGAAGAACAAAAGAGAAATTATAAGGAAAGCTTAGAAAATGCTGAGCATCAAGTTAATGATTTATCGAATTGTGTAAATTCAAAAAGTAATCTTCTCGAAAATCCCTCTAGCGTTCTCCTAAAACCAGTCAGGGATTACTACAACCAAAAGAAAACTATCAATACCATTTCTATATCTCGAAATCTTATTACTGGTGTTGTCTTAGTGGCTCTAGTAGCCGGCAGCGTAATACCGCCTCTTTTTCTAGGAACGGCTCTCTTAATAGCTAGTATCTTTTTGCTTCTGGGGTTTATTTACAGCTGTAAAACAATTATTGAAAAAAACAAAAAATTTTAAATTTAATATTAATACGGATATTTTATATGGTCAATTTAATGTCAGCACAAAACAATTTTCTAATAAACCAAGCTTCTAAACATATCAGCATAGCGGATAATGGTGGAATGAAGTTTGGGTCGATGATCCCATTGGTTGGATTTATTTTTGATGTAACTTCACTTACGCTCCTAGACTCTGCTAATAATACCTTGGATGTTTTACAAGAAAAGATTAAGAATTTTGGAATTACTCCTGAGCAGGAAAAAAAAATTAATGAAGTGAAAATTAAAGGGCTAAAAGCGCAAAGATGGTATGCGATAAAAGGCGCTGTTATGAATTCAGCATGTCTAATAGCATTAGTTGCTTTAGTCGTTTTAGGTTTGGCAAGTCCAACTAACGCGATTGTTGGGGCAGCCATAATTTTAGCCATGTTAGTTTATTGTATCGTAAGAGCCGTTAAACTAGCTGATCAAGTTTTAGACAAGAAAGCTAGCGCAATAAATGTAAAAGCAGAATGCTCAATTAAATCTGAATAGATTTAATTATTGTGGTTACTCAAAAAAACTTCATAACTTTTTGATAGGAGATAAAAAGTGAGTTATTCTCTTTTAGCAGGTAGTAGTGGAATTAATTCAAGAAATGATTATAGTTGCGCTCAAACCTTCATTCAAGTTTGCGATCATCCAGCCATGAAGACTGGGTCCCTTCTTCCTTTTGTTGGAGCAATGTTTGATATGATAGCTTTAACATTGTTAAAGATTGCGGATAGTAATTTGGTTAAAGTACAAAAACGTACTAACTCAAATAATGAATTAGAAAAGTCCTTATATGAAAGAGAATTTTCTGTAGAGACTCAAACCGTTACAGAACTTAAATTGAAAGGATTAAACGCGCAAAAGTTTTATTCTATAAATGGAGCCGTTTTAAATACAGCAGGTATGGCAGCATTAGTGGCTTTCTCTGTCTTAGGTTTTGTAAATCCAGCCTATGTTGCATTAGTCTCAAGCTTTCTTTTAGCTATGATAATTTACTGTATCGTAAATGCTGTTAAACAATCTTCAGAGATTAAGCAACAGCAAGCTCAGTTAGCGCAACCAATTGAATAGATTCTAATTATATAATAAATGGCAACTGCTTAGTTGCCATTTATTTATTGTGCATTCATGGAAAGAACGGTTCGCGTTAATTCATACCAAGCTTGAATAGTTTGTTGAATGGCTCTAATAGCTTCTGACTTACTTTGTTCCGCTTGTTGTATTCCTTTGTTCATCTCTGATTGAATTCTTTCCCATTCTTTTTGATAGTAATTTAAAATAATTCTATCTTGTTGATGACTACTTTCAACGATATCTCCAATTTCTTTGGTACCTGTTGCTAAGCTATTAAGAGGTTGAGAAATGGTAGCTAGAGTTTTAGTAGGAAGGAAAAATAACTCGCCTGAACCTGTAAGAGGGGCAAATCCTGCAAAAGCAGAAGCTATATAGAGAATGCTAGAAGTGATTTTTATAGCTAAAGAAGCTTTAGTGTTGTAAGACTCCGCTTGTTTATTGGCATTGTCAAGTAAAAAATTGGTCATCTTTTTCACACCATTTCGATCTATTTTATTTGAAAGGCGAGAAAGAAGAACTAAGATTTGGCAAACCATGACCATCACATTTTCTAATATGACTTTTTCAGATTTTATTTCTTGATCAATCTTATAAAATAAATCGCTGATTTGTACTTGCAATTCATCTACGGTTTCTTCCTGAATGACTTCTTTTTTTTCTAAACTTTTTGTCTCATAAGTTTGACTAATAGATTTTTTTAAGATGTCTGCTAAAAAGTTCATTTCATTGATCCGATTGCGAGCCATTTGTTCACATGAACTGTCAGAATAAGTATATTCAATCTCTTCTTTTGGTGGTTGTTGCGGCTCAATTTTTTTTGCAGGTTGAATAGTAGACGTTCTTTTTAAACTAATTGTTTTTTTATAATCATCATTGGATAATATTTCTGGCATATAAAAACTCCTTAAACTCTTAATGCCATTGTGGCGGCATGTGCGTTTTTTGCAGATTCAGTTAACATTTTATGAAGGTTTTCTATTTCTTTCATAGCTCTTCCCATATCTTCGACATGCACGGTTAATTCAAACTGCACCTCTTTTTTTTCAGCCATATTCATAATAGATAAGGCTTGCACCTCAGAAGTTTGTTTTTCTGTAACCCCTTCTAACAAAGTATTTATTCCTTTTAATCCAGCTAAAATACCACTAATAGCATAAAGACCGGCTGTGATAGGCAATGTAGCGCCACCCGTAGCTAAAGCAGCAGCCCCACTTGCTAAAGCTATTCCACTAATAATTACGCAGCCGCCGGTTAGTTTTACACCGATTTGTTTAAAGACTTCTGCCGTTTTTTTTGTGTGTTCTAATTTTTCTAAAATCAAAACATTTTTTCGACCATAGTCTTGGATTTTCAACTGCTCTGATAATGCTAATTGTTTTAAAAGGACAGAGTCTTTTTCTTTTAAATTTATTTGATACTTTGTGAGTAAAAGCAAAAGTCTATTTAAATAAAAAATAGCTTTATTTTGATCTGTTTTTAACAATTCTTCAAATCGTTGTTGAATTTCTTTAGCTTGATTTTCATTTAACTCAATTTGTTCATACTCATCTTGAAGTTCTTTAATTTTTTTATTAGTTCTCTGCAATTCCTCATAAGACTTTGCGTTCGGTTTATATTCTTTTGGTTTGCTTGTAAAAAAGTTTGTATATTGTTCATTTAACCAATCAAAAAGACCTGAAAGGGAATGGCTTTTAATTTTGTTTTCTTCAACTGGAGACTCTTTTTTTGCTAAACTTTCTAACGTATCGACTGCTGCAAAACCATAATGTTGTTTTGGCAAGGTCTCGCTTAAAGGATTAGCAAAGTCAATATTTTCATCATTAAGAGTATTCGTATGTTTCACTTTAACCATCTGTGACCTAATTGTTAACGAGCTATAGAACGAGCTTTATTTTTTTTGTCTTCATCTAAAGGTTTTACAATACTTTTAGCCATTTGAAAACATTCATAACGTTTATTTGTTAATTGATTAATCACTTGTAATTGCATGTCATTTTTTGTGTTTAATCCCTCAATCGTTATACGAAAGTTTTCCACTAGCATTTCTCTTTCATGAGCGTTGTATTTTTGTTTGTTAACATCAATTTCAACACCAAGTTTTGAAGCTTCATCTAAAAGTTTTTTTAATTCCTCATTTTTTGAAATATCTAATTCACCTTTTTCATTCGTGTAACGATTAATTGTTTTTAATGTTTTGTGAAGGCTTGCAACCAAGTCTTGTCGATCCTTTAACTCTTTAAATTCACTTTCTGTTTTTATTTTTAGTGTTTCAAGTGCTTCTAGCAGAACCAGCGACGTCACAGCTTCTAATGATAAATTATTAGGGTCGTTTTTTAAGTCATTTATATCTAAAGATTTAATTAAATTATTCTCTACTTCAGTTTGAGCCATAAAAACTTTCCTGTTTATTTATTTTTCCAATCTTAAGCGTTGCTATCGGTTATTAATAATATTACTAATTTACCAACTTTGCAAATGATAATATTAGTTTTGTTATAAATTGTTTTTGTGAGCTAATAAGAGTTAATATTTAGGATTGCAATATTTGCTATTTTTTATAAAATTACACTTTAATTCATGGAATTGATAATGAATAAAAGCTTTATAGAATCATCCTATAGTCAAACAGACGTTCAGTTCGAGATTCCCATTCGACCACAGTCTTTAAAAGATTTTATGGGTCAAGATAATTTAAAAAATCGTTTAGATATTTTGATTACTGCTGCAAAGCAAAGAAAAGATCCTTTAGGACATTGTTTATTTAGTGGGCCACCTGGACTTGGCAAAACTACACTTGCTAATATTTTGGCAAATGCTATGGGTACAAGCCTAGTTACAACATCCGGGCCTGCCATCGAAAAACCGGGAGATTTAGCTGGCGTGCTGACTAACTTGCAAGAAGGAGATATTTTATTTATTGATGAAATTCATCGGTTAAATAGAGTGGTCGAGGAATATCTATACACAGCTATGGAAGATTATGTTTTAGATCTTATTATAGACAAAGGCCCAAGTGCTAGGACGGTTCAAGTAAAATTAAATAAATTTACTTTGGTCGGTGCTACTACTAGAATGGGACTTTTGCAAGAAGCCTTTCGATCAAGGTTTGCCTTTACTCATCGATTAGAATACTACACACACGATACACTTCAAAATATTATCCAACGTTCCGGGCTTATCCTAAATCTACCAATAGATAGTCAATCGGCTAGAAGAATCGCTGAAAGATCAAGAGGAACCCCAAGAATTGCCAATCATCTTTTGCGCTGGGTTAGAGATTATGTACAAACTAAAGCTGCTAATCAAGTGAATGAAAAAATTATTCTTCAAGCCCTGCATTTATTAGAAATAGATGAAAAGGGGTTGGATGAGATGGATATTAGAATATTGGAAATGATTATCGATCATTATGAAGGAGGGCCTGTTGGTTTAAATACGATTGCTACAGCAATAGGAGAAGAACCTCATACTATAGAAGAAGTTTATGAACCTTATTTGATTATGATTGGTTTTTTGATTCGAACACCAAGAGGCAGAAAAGCAACGCATTTAGCTTGGGAACATTTAGAAAAAAGAAAAATGACAAAATGAGGAAGAAATGTTTTTAATTCGTTTAAGTTTAATATTGACTATGCTTTGCGGTATGTCTTTGCAAGCTGGTCTTTTTGAAAGAGTAGATCGCAATCCTGGCAGTAAAAATACGATAAAAGTATTGCTTGTCCATGATAAACCAGGTGTTATGGTAGAGGTTAAAGGAAAGTATAGGATATTTGATCCGAATACAAATAAATATTTAACAACTAGATTTTTAGGTAAAAGAAAGTTAATCCAAGCCATTAGAGACGGGATAAAATGGGGGGAAGAATTTCCAGGAATTCATCAATTGCTTATAGTTCCTGGCAATGAAGAAACAACTACCTTAGTTGATGGGATTGAATATAGAGGCTTAGTTTATGTTTACGATATTGGAGGAGCTATTAGTGTAGTTAATGAAATTGATTACGACGACTATTTAAATTCATTAATTACAAATAAGTTAAAAAGAGAACTACCAAAAGAAGCATTAGCTGCCTATGTTATTGCAGAAAGAACATTAGCTTTATATAGAACTATGCATGCACCCTCACCTTATTGGGCTGTAAGAGGGGATTGGGTTGGCTACCAAGGGATTGCTATCATAAACCCTAAAAGTTTTCTAGCCGAAGTTATTGCAGAAACTCGTAATATGGTGATGAGTGAAGAAGATAGTTTTCAAGGAATAAAACCTTTTCCAAGCGTTTGGAAAAAAGAATCGGAATCACCCGATGGTGTGGTTGCCAAAATCGATTTAAATCAAGCGGATTCCTTGGCAAGAAGTGGACGTAATGCGTCTCAAATCTTAAAAAAAGCGTTTCCTAATTGTTCTATGAAACTTATGCAGGAATAACTTTCTTTTTTTTCAAAGCCTCTTTTCTAAGAGGCTTTCTCAAGTTTGGCGGTTTTTTAAGCTGCCTTTCTAGATATTGCTGAAATCATTGGTCTAGTCAATCCAAGATTAATAATTTCTAGAGGATTCTCTATTAGAAAGAGTCGCTCTTCATTTGCTAAAGCAAATTTCGAGCTCAAATATATTTATCTGATCTTCCCCCTAGTTCCTTTCAGTCACTAGGGGCTTTAAACAGGCGCTCTAACGAGCTTCATTGGAAAAAATTCGTAGAGAGTCTCTTAAATGAAGCTTGTAATGAGCTTCAGGAAATTGTGGGAAAGATGTAAGCTTTAAAAGTCTATAAGGAAAAGTAATTGCATAGCTCGTTAGAGCGTCTGTTTAAAGCCCATAATGACCGGTTAGGGAATTATGGGTAAAACCAAACAAGAAATGAGAGCTCGAAATTTGCTTTAGCAAATGAAGAGCGACTCTTTCTGATAGAAACTTAAGAAACTTAAAAGAACAAGGTCTCCAAAAAGGGATCAAATATTTTTTTGAAAAAATTCATAATTATTTATTCGTTCATTCGTGGTTGTTTGCACGTATAATTTATGGATTTTCTCTTTTTTTTGTATTTTAAATTGAATAAAAGCCGCCAAACTTGAGAAAGCCTCTTTTTCTAAGAGGCTTTTTCTAACAAAGATAATCTAAAAATAGTTGTCTTAAATCTTTTATTTTAAGAAACTTAATTTGCAATTTTTTTTTAAATAGTTTTTTTTATGTATTCTTTATCCGATTATTCCTACGATTTACCAGAAGAGCTAATTGCTCAATACCCATCCCAAAAACGGGAAACATCTCGTTTACTGATTGTTGATCGCTCTACGCAAAATTTTTTGGAAATTCCTTTTTTTGAACTAAAAAATTTCTTAAACAAAGGGGATGAATTAATTTTTAATAATACCAAAGTTTTTCCTTGTCGTTTTTTAGGTAAAAGAAAGGGGGGAGGGATAGCAGAAGTTTTTTTACTAAAAAAAAGAGAGACGAATGTATGGGAAGCTTTAGTTAAACCTGGCAGAAAACTTGGCAAAGATACCAAAGTTTTTATTGAAGATGAGATTGCTTTAGACATTATTGACGAACTTGAAAATGGAATTAGATTGATTCGTATCCCATCTAATATCGATGAAGAATTTTTTTTTAACAAATATGGTAAAATACCATTGCCAACCTACATTAATCGCCCCTCTGATCAAAATTTTGATCAAGAGCGATATCAAACTGTTTATGCCCAGCATACAGGATCGGTTGCGGCGCCTACAGCTGGTTTACATTTTAGCGAAAACTTAATTAAGGAATTAGCTGAAAAAGGGATTAATCAACACAATATTACTTTACATGTGGGGCTTGGTACCTTTCAGCCAGTTAAAACAGAAAATATTATTGAGCATAAAATGCATCAAGAAACCTATTCGATTGAAGATAGTGTGGCAGAATGTCTCAATCGTCCTCTTCCTCACCGAAGGATTTGCGTTGGCACAACAACTTGCCGCGCTCTTGAATCCAATAAACAACATTTTAAAAAAATTGTAAGTGGAATTTATCAAACAGATATTTTTATTTATCCAGGGTATAATTTTGTTTACGTAGATCACTTGCTAACTAATTTTCACGCCCCACGTTCTAGCCTTTTGATGTTAGTTTCAGCTTTTGCTGGTTATGATTTAATTAAAGAAGCGTATCAAAAAGCTATTAAGGATAAGTTTCGATTTTTTTCTTATGGTGACGCTATGTTAATTTTATAAAGTTTATAACGCTTTTAATAAAATAGATGCATAGGCTGGTAAAGTAAATTCAATTTTATCTATAGGAAATATCTTTTCCTCATAAAAATCCTTTCCTGTGGCTTTGCCAGTGTCGATTAGCAAATACCATTTTTTTCCATCTGGAGCTTCGGGAAATTTAACGACCATTTCAGAGTTAGAAGAGTTAAAGGCTATGTATATATTTTTATTATCGATTTGGTCAATTAGTGTGAAGGCTAAAAATTGAGGATTTTGCAACCAATCTATTGGTGAAGAATCGGGATTTAGCCAGACAACTTCCTTTTCAGATAAAAATTTCTCCGATCTAAATAGAGGATTTTGCTTTCTTAAGCGAATGCAAAACTTATAAAATTCGTAAAACTGTTCATTTTTTTTAAGTTCATTCCACAAAAACCAATTCAATTCATTATCTTGAGACCAGGTATTATTATTCCCTTTTTTAGAATGACCATACTCATCGCCCATTAATAATAATGGTACCCCTTGTGAAATCATTAAGGCTAAGTGATAGTTTTTTCTTTGTTGTATACGAAGTTGTGTTATAGTTTTGTCTTGCGTTTCCCCTTCTTCACCACAATTCCAACTATCATTATTATTGATCCCATCTCTATTTTGTTCCCCGTTTTCTTCATTGTGTTTTTCATTGTAAGAAACTAAATCGTGAAGAGTAAAACCATCGTGCACACAAATAAAATTTTGACTGACTAAGGGAGAGGTAAAATATATGTCATTGCTGCCACATACACTTGAAGCAAATCCCCCTTTAATGTCGTTATTGCCTTTGATGAATTGGCGCACTCTATCTCTAAATTTCCCATTCCACTCTACCCATCGATTTTCCCCATAATAAAATGATCCAACATTATATAAACCTGCAGCATCCCAAGGTTCAGCAATTAGTTTAGCCTCACTTAAAATGGGGTCATAAGTGATAGCATTTAAAAGGGCATTAGCATTAGGCTCACCTGAAAGGTCCCTTTTAAAAATAGAGGCTAGGTCAAAGCGAAAACCGTCGACTTGACATTCTTCATACCAAAATCTTAAAACATCGAGAATAAATTGAATCACGATTGGATGATTGCAATTAAAAGTGTTACCGCAACCAGTATAATTGGCAAATTGTTCTTCTTCATTAATTATATAGTAAGTGTTAGCATCAATTCCTTTAAAAGAAAAAAAAGGTCCTTCTTTTCCATTTTCCGCTGTATGATTTAACACAATATCTAAAATGACTTCTATCTTGTTTTTGTGTAGTTCTTTAACGAGACTTTTAAATTCAGTTAGAGCATGATTTGGTGAAGCTGAAGTAGCGTAACGGTTCATGGGAGTAAAAAAATTAACCGTAGAATATCCCCAATAATTATACAATTTTTCTTCATGAGGACCCTTGAAGGGATTGTCACATTCATTAAATTCAAAAATAGGTAGTAATTCAATTCCATTAATTCCTAAATCTAGTAAGAAAGGTATTTTTTCGATTATCCCTAAAAAAGTTCCGGGATGTTTAACGCCACTAGATTTATCAATTGTAAAGCCTCTTACATGGGTCTCGTAAATAACTAAATCTTTAATAGGAATTTTTGGTTTTGTTACGCCTTCCCAATCAAATGGTTGTGGTTTTGTAAATATTCCTAGAGGTTGATAGGGGACTTTGTGGTATTCTCCCCAAATGGAAGTAGTATTTAAATTTTGGGCATAAGGATCGGATAGAATTTGATCTTTTTGGAAAAATATAGTGTTTCCATCAAGTTTATAACCGTAGAGAAATGTATCTGGTAAATTTGCAACAGCAATATGCCAAATATTTCCCGTTTTATTAACTTTTGGATCTAAAAAAAAATCTTGGATTAATTGTTGTTTTTCATCGAAAAGGCAAAGATTTACTGAAATCGCTTGTTTAGAATATATAGAAAAGTTTACGAATTGGTTTTCTAAAGAAAGCCCGAGAGGAAATGGTTTGCCTTTGCCAAGTGTTAGAGACATAAAATCACTTTATATAATAACTTTTACTTAGCACAAATAAAATTAAATAAACAAAGTTTAATTATTGTTAACTCAAATAAAAATAGATTAAACCATTTGCAGCTTATTGAGGCAAATCTCTATAATGGCAATAAATAGAAATTTAGAACTGAACTATCAACATATGAGGCATCTTTCGTAAGATTTTGCGAAAGTAAAAAAATAATCCCCTAGGAGGTTAGATAAAATGTCAATTGAAAATGCTAAGGAAAATTTAAAAGAATTCGGTAAAGAACTCGGACTTGAAGGGTTAGAGTTTGATGAAAATAATACTTGTATTTTAGGTATTGATGATGAGTTTTCTCTTCACATTACTTATGAACCCAATTCTAAACGTTTATATTTGTATTCCCCTCTTTTAGATGGTCTTCCAAAAGATGACAAAACACGCTTGAAGCTTTATGAAGCTTTATTAGAAGGTTCTATGCTAGGTGGCCAGATGGCTGGTGGCGGTGTTGGTGTGGCTGTTAAAGAAGAGCTTATTTTAATTCACTGTACACTTGACATGGAACATGCGGTTGGTAATTTATTGCGCCAATTTGCTCCATTATACGTTGAGACTGTTGAAAAATGGAGAAAAAAATGTCGCGATATTTCAGAAGGGCGTGACGGTGGTGAATCAAAATCAAGTGGTCAAGGTCCCACTGGATTTCCAGGCCCTGGAGGCCTCCCTGGCGGTAGCAAATCTCCCCAAATTATCCGTGGTTAATAGATAGAATAACGCTCTTTAATGGAATTGAAGCTACCTTTAAAGAGTGGTTTTTTTTGTAATGATTATATTTAGTAATAAAATTTTTAGTATTCACAAGTAAAGGTATGTAGATGAGTAAAGGAATGAACATTGTTCAAATTGCTGGACATTTAGGTGCAGATCCTGAAACAAGAGTGACTCCAAGCGGACAAAAAGTAACAACTTTTCGCATGGCAGTTAACGGAAAAAAAGGTGGAAGTGAGTATACTGTTTGGTGGAGAGTCACTGTATGGGGAGATAACCGTCTGTTGCCTTACTTAAAAAAAGGTTCGGCTGTTATTGTTATAGGTGATATGTCAAAACCTGAAATTTATACAGATAAAGAAGGTCGTCCACAAGTATCGTTGGAAATTACAGCGGAAATCATTCGTTTTAGTCCATTTGGAAGAAATGATCGACAAGAAGAAACGAATAATACTTCTTATGGTTCTTCAAATTCTTATGAAGAACGTTCCAATAATTCTTTCTCTTCTAATAGCTTTGGTGGATTTGGATCATTTGAACCTTCTATGGCCGAAAAAGAAGATGAAGTTCCATTCTGATAATAGGAGAATTTGCTATGGATTTTACTTCCCAAAAAACTAGTCCTAACTCCTCCGAAATAATATATATTCCTTTTTGGAAAGGTAAAGAGGCAAAAGTCGAAGAGGCTTGTGATAACTCTTCCTTTAAAAATGAATATAATGCACCTATAAAAGTAGGCGATTTTAAAGGAAAGGAGGGGGAAATCCTTATTCTTTATCCTTCTAAGGGGATAAGAATTGGACTGGTTGGTTTAGGTGAAAAAGATAAAATTACTACTGAAAAATTACGCCGAATCTATAGCAATGTTACAAAATCTGCTATCAACAAGAAAATTAAAGAAATTACAGTTTTAGTCCCGAAGATTTCTCATCTTTTAGAAGAAGCGACAATAAATGGGATATCAGAAGGATTACTCCTTGCAAATTACCACTATTTATTGCTTAAAAATGACTCCATAAAAGAGGAAAAGCCAACACTTGTACAAGTGGTTCATTTAATAGGGGCATCAAAAAAACAACTTTCCTTAGCTCAAAAAAATCAAGTGGTCGCGCAAGCTGTCTACTTTACAAGAGATTTAGTAAATGGAAATGCGGATGACATAACTCCTCAACACTTATGTGAGGTAGCGAAAGATTTAGCAAAAGATTACCCCAAAATAAAAACGAAGATATTAGATAAAAAGCAAATTGAAAAAGAAAAGATGGGGTTAATTTTAGCTGTTAATAAAGGCTCTCCAAGGGACCCTGCCTTAATTTTAATGGAATATAGAGGTAACCCTAAATCTAAAGAGTTAACAGCAATTGTTGGCAAAGGAATTACCTTTGACACAGGAGGACTCAATCTTAAACCCCATGGCTCCATGGATACTATGAAATGTGATATGGGTGGTGCCGGTGTTGTTTTTGGAACAATGAAAGCCTTGGCCTCTTTAGGGTTGAAAGTCAACGTTATAGGAGTTGTACCGACAACTGAAAACAGTATTGATGGAAATAGTTATAAACCAGGCGATGTATACAAAAGTTTTCTTGGGAAAACAATTGAAATTGTGGACACTGACGCCGAAGGGAGACTTGTTTTAGCAGACGCTTTAGCTTATACAGTCCAAAACTATAAACCATCACAAATCATTGACTTTGCTACATTAACTGGAGCTATACAAATAGCTTTAGGTTCGGAAGCAAGTGGGCTGTTTTCTAATAATGATGCCCTTGCCAATTCTTTAATGCGTTCAGGGAGTGAAACCTTTGAAAGACTTTGGAGAATGCCAATGTATGAGGAATATCGGGATTTGCTCAAATCCGATATTGCAGATATGAAAAACGTTGGAGGAAGACCGGGTGGCGCAATAAGTGCAGCCCATTTTTTACAAGAATTTGTGAACAAAACTCCTTGGGCCCATTGTGATATCGCTGCAACTGCTTTTTTAAGTGAAGGCAAACGTTACCTTCCAAAATATGCCACAGGTGTTGGAGTAAGGCTAATGACTGACTTCTTTGAAAATTTATAACATTAGTTAAATACTCGAGCTGCTAAGATTTATCCATTAATAGTAAAAAGTAAGTTATCAATACGAGATTGAACAAAAAATTTTTTGTTCAATCTCATCTCTGTGATTGTTAATCACTATATAAATTATTTTACTCAAATATAACTAAACTCGTTTGGGTTAAGATGTCGAATAAGAATCTATTAACAAAACTTAAAAAAGTCAGTATACGATTTAAAAATACGCAGCTACTTGAACTTTTGAAAGTTTCACAAGCGAGATTAGAAATGAGGAGTGATTCTTAAGCTTCTACAGATTCGTGATTTGCTTTAAAAAGCTGGATCACTAAACAAGAAGCATGGCTTGAACCTTTTTTGATTGCATTATTTACTAAATGTTGTGACATCTTTTCTAGTTTGCTAAAGTAAAAGAGTTCTTCACAAGCTTCTTCATTAGTCATTTGCTCCCAAATACCACTGTCTCCAATCACTAAATAGGTGTTATCTTTATTATTAATAGTATATTTTTTTATTTCGGGAATTGAAGATAATCCAGGGAAATTACCTATTCCTTTTAAAATATCTAAAAAAAAGCCTGTCTTATGACTTTTGTCGTTTTCGCAGTAAAGTTTATTGTTGTGCAAAAAGGCGCCACTTTTTTTTGCATTTCGAATTAATTCTAATTCATCATTTTCAATTTCATGTGATGGAAAATTTCCGGCCATGGGGTAATTGGCATTAATACAATCTAGATCATCTAAATTATCTTCTTTAATAAGGATATCACTCGTTAATTGCTTTGTTTGCAAATTTTCCTTATTTATTGTTATCGCTCTAGAATTCCCTAAATTAACTATCCAAAGCACCTGATCTATAAAAATAGCGCAAGTAACTGTGGATATTGATAAATGATCTTTTTCTTGACGATCTAAGAAATACTGATTTAATTTTGGCATTATCTTTGCTAAGCAGTTGTAAACGGCAGTGTCTTCTAAGGAAATAATTTTATTAAATTCCTCTTCTAACAATTTAGAGATAGTATTTTTTATAAAAATAGAACTTTCAATAGTTGTTTCATCTTGATATTCAACGGGGTGAATAAAAGAAAAAGTTTCGATCAAAGAATTGTGAATGTTAAATCTAGAAATTTCTGTCGATAATTCAGTTGTTGAAGAATAGGAACAAGGGTGTTCAAGGCTTAAAACTAAATCAGAAGTACTTTTTTTAATGAGCTCTTTAGAAGAGCGCATTTGATGCGGTGTATAAAGATGTTTCTCTTCTTTTTTTGTTTTTTTACAATTTATTGGTTTTTTTAATAAATTTTGTACTTCAGTCTCTGTCTTTTCCCCTTCGCAAAGATAGGAAATGACAAATCTTTGGTATAAATTTATTTTTGAATTAAAGCTTTTAGGAATTGGATAATTAACATGATTAATCAATTGATCATTTTTAAAAAATAAATCAAAGGTTGCTTCCAAAATTTGAGACTCAAAAATATTTTTTGTTATAATTCCTATCTCTCCCACAATGTCTATTAACACATGAATGGATTCTTTGTATTGTTCTGACAAATTTAATTGTTCAGCTTTCTTAAAAAGAATTTCAATGTATGGAGGTATCTCGTTTTTTTTAGTTGTAGAAGGGGTTTGGATTAAAATATTTGATTCCTTTAAAGAGGGGGGAGGATTGGATAAAGTAGAAGGACTATTTGCTATAATAAGATTATTTTTTTTCCTATAATTTGCTTTTATTACTAAAAAAATTAAGGGATATAAGGCAAAGCAAGCACCAAACTTTAAAAAATCTTTGGGCTTAATTTTTCTTTTTTTTAATTCAAATTGACCATTTTCAATCGGAACGGCTTTTGTTTTTGCAAAAAAATTAAGCTGATTTTCAGCTATAATAACGGATTTTTTCAAAGGAGGATCAAGTGGAGGGTCATCTGGTTTATAAGAGATGGGTGTAAAAAAAGAAAGTTTTGATGTCATAAAAACCTAATATCTTAATTAACATTATTCCAAATAAAGGAATAAATTAAAAAAATTAAACGTGTTACTCACGTTATGAGCTAAATTTAAATCAAGCTCACGGATTTAATTCAATAATGAATTATCAAACAACTAATTAATAATAATAATTTTATTACTAATCGAAGTAATTTCTAGGTAAATTAAAAAATAATACAAGTTAAATGTCTAATAAAAGTCTTTAATTTATGAAATTTTACGGTATTTGTATTTATGAAATAATTATTTAAACTAAATTTCATTAATCTAAGTGTTTAAATATTAATTAAATAAACAAAAAGGTTATAATTTGAGTGAATCACGGTTAGTAAGGAGTATATATGGACAAAAAAAATTCTGTTCAGAAGACTCAAGTAAATCCTAAAAATTTCACAATAGAAAGAAATATAGATAAGGAAAATCCTTTAGTTCAAGATCCCAAAATAGAAACTGCTGAACGCTCTAAAAGACAAAAAAAGAAACTTTCTTAAAATTTCCTTACAAAGATACTTGATTTCTCAATAAGGCTGCTTTTCTTAAAACACAAGCATCGCAGACCTGACAAGGATCTGATTGATCAGGTGTATAACAGCTCCACGTCAAATGAATAGGTACTTTTAGGCGTAATGCTTCGGCAACGACTTGATCTTTAGTGAAATTAATTAATGGTGTACAAATTATTGGCGCATTTCCTTCGAGTCCGATTTGTGTTGATTTATCAATAATCGTTTGAAGAGCTCGTATATAATCTATTTGACAATCTGGAAAGGCCTTGTCCATAGCTGTTGGACCAAAGTAAATAAAAGCGGCTTTCTCAATTTCGGCAATTGTTATAGCATGACTTAAAAAAAGTGTATTTCTTGAAGGTACGTAAAAAGGTGATTTTTTCCCTCTTAATATTTCTTCTTCGCCTCTATGGATAGTTGACTCTACATGACCTAAAATTAAAGGGGAATTACTAAATACTTGTTGATCAATCGTAATTATTTTATGGGGTACTTCATAAAATTTTGCTATTTGTTTTGCAAATTTTAATTCAATTGAATGTTTTTGATGGTAATTAAACGAAAGACAGAGGCAGTCAAGTTTTTGTTCTTTGGCTTTAGCTAATAAAACACTAGAATCAAGTCCTCCACTTAGTAAAATAATACATTTTTTCAAATTTTCACCTAAACACCCTTTGTTAAAGGGTCCCAAATAAATTTGTGGATTTGCAAGTTTAATCTTACTGGTAAATTGTCTTTAAGGATCCATTCGACTAATTCATGTGTGGCTAATTTTTCAAAAACTGGTGAAAATAAAACTTCTTTAACTTTTGTAAATAACTGATATTTTTCACAAATATTTTTGGCATAAGAATAATCCTCAAAATCTTGAATAACAAATTTGACTTCATCATGAGATTTTAAAAGAGCAATGTTTTTCCATTCGTTTTTATGTTCCATCAAACTTTTTGGGCACTTTATGTCTAAAATGACATTAACCCTCGGGTCAACCATATCAATTAGAAGAGAACCACTTGTTTCCAAACTAACTGTATAATTTGCATCACATAATTTTTGCATAAGAAAATAAACATTCTTTTGCAAAAGGGGTTCTCCGCCAGTTATGCAAATATGCTTACAAGCAAAAAGTTTGGTTTGTTCAATTATGCTATCTATTGTAAATGGTGTACCTTTCCCAAATGAATAGGTTGTATCGCACCATGAACATCTTAAATTACAAGCGGCTAATCGAATAAACGTTGTTGGTAGCCCTGTAAAACTAGTTTCACCTTGCACACTTTTAAATATTTCAATTAAACGTAAATCCATATTACCTAATTTGTTGAACAAAAATGATCGTAAAAAAAAAAGTTTTTGTCATTAAAAATTTATTTTTTAATCCATATTTAGTTTTTTTAAGAGTTAATAAAACTTAAGAGTTTATTGATATGTAAAAAAATATTTTAAAATATGGAGATTGTGAGTTATTAAATAAAAAATAGATTGTATTTATTTTTAGACTTTAAGAGAGGAAAATTGTGGCAAAAAATCCAATTAAAGTGGCTATTACGGGTGGCGCTGGCCAAATCTCATATAGTTTGCTTTTTCGCATTGCAAATGGAGATGCTTTTGGTAAGGATCAACCAATAATTTTGCAAATACTTGAAGTAGAAGCTGTTTTGCCTTCCTTAGAAGGTGTTTTAATGGAACTTTATGATTGCGCTTTTCCTCTATTAAACGATGTTATTATTAGCAGTGATCCAAGTAAAGTTTTCAAAAGCGTAGATTATGCTGTTTTGGTGGGAGCTAAACCTAGAGGTCCTGGAATGGAAAGAAAGGATTTACTCTTAAATAATGGGAAAATATTTATTGAGCAAGGCCAGGCTTTAAATGATTTTGCAAAAAGTAACGTTAAAGTTTTAGTCGTTGGAAATCCTTGCAATACGAATTGTTTAATTGCGCTAAGTCACGCTCCCAATCTTTCAAGAAAAAACTTTTATGCAATGACACGATTAGATCAAAATAGAGCCAAGTTTCTCCTAGCCGAAAAAGGTTCTGTCCCAATATCCCAAGTAAAAGACGTAATTATTTGGGGAAATCACTCTTCCACTTTGGTGCCTGATTTCACACATGCCAAAATTGGGAATGAAGAAGTTACAAAAATAATTGATAAACAGTGGCTTGAAAAGGAATTTACTGAACTTGTTCAAAAAAGAGGTGCTGCAATTATAAAGGCACGAGGGAAATCATCAGCGGCTTCTGCTGCCAATGCTATTATCGATACGTTGCAATTTATACATGAAGATAAATTTCTAGATGATTGGTTTTCTATAGCAATTGATACAGATGATAATCCTTATGGTATCACTAAAGATATAATTTTTTCATTTCCATGTATCAAACAAGAAAATTTAATCTCTATAGTAAATAACTTAGAATGGGACGATTTTATTAAATATAAAATTAAAGTTTCTGAAAGTGAATTATTAGAAGAAAAAGAGATGGTGAAAGGGATTTTGGGAAAAAATGTACGATAGATTTTTAAGGAGCTTATAATGAGCGATGTATTATTTCAAATTACAGAAGAAAATTTAGAAACCGGGCTTAGGGGTTACCCTGTCGGTTATTGCAATACTTCACATGTAGATCCTTTAAAAGGTCTATTCTATATAGATTTGCCAGTTCAATCAATAGCTTATTGGGAACCTGAACGAGTTATATATTTACTTTATCATGGCAAAGAAGCCTCTGCGGATGAGTTAAAAGCTTTTAAAGATGAATTAAAAAAACGCTCTACTGTTAATCCAGAGCTTAAAAAGCATTTAACTCAACTTCCAAAAAAAGGACATGCAGCAAAACTATTGTGTGAGGCTTTCCTTATTTTAGGAGCTTTTGAAACTACAAATGATTACAGGGAAGATTGTTTAAATTTAATAGCTAAAATTCCTGAAATAGTCGCAATTGTCATAAACCATCATGCCGGCTGGGGAGGAACGAACGAATCAAAACCAGAACTTGGTTATGTAGAAAATTTTGTACATATGTTAAAAGTTCCAAACGGCAATACAGCTGAATTAGTTAAAATTCTAAAAGTATTTCATGTTCTTCACATGGACCACGGTGGTGGTAATTTATCTACATTTGTAGGGAAAGCGGTAGCTTCTGGATTAGAAGACATGTATGGTTCTATTTGTGCTGCAATGACAGCGTTAGCTGGTCCAAAACATGGAAAAGCTAACCAAGATTGTCTCGAATTTGTAGAATTATTATTAAATCAATTAGGGGAAAATGCCACCCAAGAAGAAGTAGAAAAGCTTTTAAAGGAAAGATTAGATAATAAAGAATTAATTTATGGCTTTGGTCACGCAGTGTTAAGAATTGAAGATCCACGCGCTATGATCTTGTATGATATTGCAAAAAAAGATTATCCTAATTTTCCTTTAGTAAAAATAGCATTACTCCTAAGAGATGCCGGAACTAAAGTATTAAAAGAGAATCCTAAAATAACAGATCCATATCCAAATGTTGATTCAATTTCAGGAACTGTTTTAAGTGCAGCCGGATTTCCATATCCAGAATATTTTACAGTTTTATTCGGATGGTCTAGAATGGTTGGCATTGCTATACAAATAGTTTACGAAAGGTGCTTGGCAAGAGGAGGAAAGGGAACTCCCATTGTGAGACCTAAATATTTTTTCAAAAAGATTGAGAACAAATGAACTTCGCCGATATTCAATACATATTTAATAGAGCATTCCAACACACCTTAGACTTAAGAAAAAACATATTTGTTTTTATTGTTTTAGCACTTTGTGGACTTTTAGTTGTTTTTTTTAGAGGACTTGGGGTCAATGCTAGTCAGTGGTTATTGCTGAGTTTGACCTTTTTGCCAATATTTTTATGCGCGGGTATTTTATTTTCATTAGGCATAGTTTTAATTAGAATTTATCACGATGAAATTAAAAATAAAGAAATTACTTACAAAAAAATAATTAAAGATTCTTGGGAGATTTTAATAGGTTCTTCTTATTTTTCCCTACCTATAGTATTGGGCTATTTACTACTATGGGTTGTTTTAGGGTTATTTGTATTATTAAAACAAATTCCAGGACTTGGGGAATTCTTTGGTGTCATCTTAGCTTTTGCTCCCTTTTTAATTAATTTTATCTCTTTAGTACTTTGTATTTTGAGTTTATCATTATTATTTTTTGCAGCTCCAGTTATTGCTTTAAAAGGATTAAACCGCATTAAAGTCACAGAGACTTTAATAAAAAGGTTAAAATTTGATGTTTTCTCGAATTTGTTTTTAGCAGGCCTTGGAACTTTTCCATTACTTTTTATACTTTCTTTATTGATATTAGCTGCGTTATTAACCGGATCTGTTTATCAAAACAATGCAAGTTCTATATCTGATGTATTGGAATGGTTTTTTATCATGATCCCTTTTACAGCCATTTTAACTCCTGCAATTGTCTTTTTCTTTAATTTTGCAGCAGAATCGCATGTATTATTAATGAAAAAAATAAAAGAAACAGAAAATAAAGTTTAATCTATAAGGTTTTGCTGCATTATTTGTTGGACAAGCTTTTTAGCGTAAAAAGCATGGTATAGCAAACCTTTTGAACCCATTGCTGTTAAACACCAAACCTTGTCATCGATTTGTTTTGCGATTGGCAAATGATCTGGCGAACTAACTCTTATTGCAGCCTTGGCAAGAAAAGAAGCATTTTCATTAAATTTAGGAAAAAATGCTTTAATTTTGGGAATTATTTCTTTTTTTGCAAAATCAAGATCTGGTTTTTCATTTTGAAATTTTTTTTCAAAAGTAGCGCCTGCAATGATTTGATTTCTAAATTCGTCTTTTAAAAGATACGCTTTGGAATTTAATGGTATGGGTAAGAGAAAATCTCTTGTAGCTTCACAGGTTAAAATTTGGCCTTTATTTTTAGCAACTTTAAGATTAGTGGCTAAAAAATCAGATCCGTTTCCAGCGGCTATTATTGTGGCATGATAATTCTTAAGTTCGTCTACATGATCAATTTTTTGATATTTGATAACAGCCCCTCTACTTTCGCAGATTTTCCAAAGGCCCTCCATATAAAGTTTTGGTTCTACTTGCCAGCCGTTAGCTATTTCTAAAGCTCCAAAACCTTTAAGATATGGAAAAGAATTTTTAAGTTCTGTTGAATCTATCCATTTTGTTAAAGTTGGATAGTTATTAGCCGTCAATTGATAGTCTTGTATTTGTTCTTGAGTGGTTGCAATACGTAAAATTTTTGTGAATTTAGCAACTGAGTTTTTTAAGAATTGTGAGGATTCGTTAAGAAGCTTTACAGTTTCATTAAACCCTTCTAGACCAAATCGATTGAGTTTAGCGTGAGCACCGGTAAATGGATGAATAAGCCCTGCTGCTAATCCTGAAGCTTCAGCTCCAATTATTTTTTTTTCGTATAAAGTAACTTGAACATTATGGTATTGAGTTAAATAAAACGCGCAGGCAAGGCCTGAAAAGCCGCCGCCTATTATGGCTATGGAAATGGGCATATATCCTTAAAACAAAAAGTTATAAAAGAGGAAGTCTTTTGTGAATCATTACAAAAAACCAACTAAATATTCTCAAATCAAAAAATTATTACTTGTTATCATTAGCGCAAGCTTAACAGCTTTTGCCATTTCAGGTATTTTACTCTATAACTATTCCCCTACAAATACAACCATTTTATCAAATGCTTTGATAAACCCAGAGGTTGCTCAAAAATTACATTATGAAGAAAATTTGGGATCAAAAAATTATTTTACCTTTCAATCTATTGAGTTAGATCTTTTAAACGATCAAACGTTAGATTTGCAAAAAAAAGAACTTCCGTTAAAGCAATACAAAAAAATTTATAGTTTATTATCAAAAGATAAGAGTATTAAAGAAACCAAACAATTAGAAAATCGATTTAATCAAGGGCCTCTTACAAAGTTAAACATTTTAGTTAAAAGCGATAAAAACTCAAATGCACGACCTTTACAACAAATGGAAATTTTACCGAATAGCAATTACTATAGAATAAAAATTCCACAGCAAAATCAATGGATTTATTTTGAACACTATCAATTGAACGATAAGATAAATACTATCGTGGAAAATGAAATATGATTATTTAGGATAGCTATGAATGCAAAACTTACCTTTTTAGGAACGGGGGCATCTTTAGGAGTTCCAGTTATTGGTTGTGAATGTCCTGTTTGTCTTTCAACGAATAAAAAAAATAAACGAACGCGCTCTTCCGTCTTAATAGAAGGTTTAAATAAAACCCTTTTGATTGATTGTGGACCAGATTTTAGAATGCAAGCTTTAAATCAATCATTAAAAAAAATCGATGGTTTAATCTTAACCCATGCACATTTTGATCACATTGGGGGAATGGATGATTTGAGAGCACTTAGACTACAAAATGCCAAATCATTACCCACGCTTTTATCAAAAGAAACTGGGGATAACTTAAAGCAGTGTTTTCATTACATGTTTGAAGAAAAAAACAACATGTTTACTTCAAAACTTGATTTTCAGTGGATTAATAACAAATATGGAAAATGTAATTTTATCAATATTCCAATTACCTATTTAACATTTAAGCAAACATACATGAATGTAAACGGTTTTGTCTTTGGCAATTTAGCCTTTATTACTGATGTTAAATATTATGAAGAAGATATTTTTAATTATTTACAAGAAATCGATATTTTAATTGTCAGTGCTTTGCGATTCACTTCTTCTCCTATGCATTTAAGCGTTGAGGAGGCAATTGATTTTTCAAAAAAAACTTCTGCCAAGCAAGTGTGGTTAATCCATATATCCCATGATTTAGATCATGAAAAAACAAATGCGCTCTTGCCCTCCAATATTCAAATCGCGTACGATGGATTACAAATTTCTTTTCATCTATGAGAATTTATGTCTGAAAATATTACTAATAAAAATAAAACTTACGAAACATCCCCTCAAGAAATGAAAAAAGCTTATTTAGTTTCAGTTTATAAAGGAAACCAAAATGCTGATCTTGCAAAAGAACATCTTGAAGAATTAGAACTATTAACAAAAACCTATGGAGTTGAAATCGCTGGTAAACAAATTTGCTTGGTTAGAAGATATGATGCAGCGACTTTCATCACCGAAGGGAAACTGGAAGAAGTCTTAAACGCAGCTAAAAATTGTAACGCAAATTTACTCATTTTTGATGACGAAATAGCACCGAGTCAGCAAAGAAATTTAGAGAATCTATTTAAAGGCCCTGTCATGGATCGAACCGGGGTGATATTAGAA
The DNA here is from genome assembly GCA_000756735.1 of Candidatus Rubidus massiliensis. Lineage (GTDB taxonomy): Bacteria > Chlamydiota > Chlamydiia > Chlamydiales > Parachlamydiaceae > Rubidus > Rubidus massiliensis. Next base: position 1,137,202 of record CCSC01000001.1, read on the forward strand.
GTTTTTGCACAAAGAGCTCAAACTAAAGAAGCACAGCTGCAAATTGACTTGGCAAAGTTAAAGTATCAGGCACCAAGATTAAAGCGGTTATGGTCTCACCTATCAAGACAGCATGGTTCAGGGGGTGCCGGTGGAGGCGCTTATCTTAAAGGAGAAGGGGAAAAGCAAATTGAAATCGATCGAAGGATTCTAAAAAAAGAAATCGATACTTTAAATAAAGAGATTAAAGAAGTTCGCGAAAATAGAGAGATGCAAAGATCTTCAAGGATTCGCTCAGAACTTCCAATTTTTGCTATTATTGGTTATACAAATGCAGGAAAATCCACTCTTTTACATGCTTTAACTGATGCAAAAGTTTTAATTGAAGATAAGTTATTTGCTACTTTAGATACCACAACTAGAAAATTTACATTAGTAAACAATCAAGATATCTTATTAATTGATACAGTAGGCTTTATAAGAAAGTTACCTCACTTACTAGTAGCAGCTTTCAAAAGCACCCTTGAAGAAGCCTTACATGCAGATATTCTTTTACATGTGGTAGATGTTAGCCATCCTATGGCAGAAGAGCAAGCTCAAACGAGCTATGAAGTTTTAAAAGAATTGAATGCAGAAAATAAGCCTGTGATAACGGTGTTGAATAAAATAGATCAATGCCAAAATCCAAATATAATTCAAAAAATGAAAGTTCTTTATCCAAAAACCGTATGCATTTCAGCAAAAGAAAAAATTGGATTTAACGAACTACAACAGATAATGATCGAGGAATTAAGTCGTAGGCGCAAGATCGTTCGATTTAGAATACCCCAAAAAGATTATGCGAAGGTTAGTGAATTAATGCGGGTAGGAAATATCATTCACCAAGATTATGAAGAAAACGATGTAATTTTACGAGTCGATTTACCAACAGCTGCAATTGGACGTTTACAACAATATATTGAAGAATGAAATATAGCTTACTTTCTTTGCCCATTGAAGATAGACCTCGAGAACGATTTCTAAAATTTGGTCCTGAGGTAATGCAAACAGCTGAGTTAATCGCCATTATCTTAGGTACAGGTACAAAAGATTTTTCAGTGATGGAAATTTCTGAATTGCTCATTAGTCATTTTCAAACACTTGAACAACTAGCGCAAGCAACCGTTTCTGAATTAATGGCAATCAAAGGCGTTGGTAAAGCTAAAGCTTTGCAAATAAATGCTGTGTTTGCCCTTGCTAAAAGAATGACCCAACAAGGTGTTCATTTTAGACAAAAAATCGAACACCCTATCCATGTTTTTCAACTTTTTAAAAATAAATTTTTTTCTGAAAAAAGAGAATGTTTCTATGCTATTTATTTAGATAATAAAGGATATATTTTAAAAGAAATGCTCATATCGATTGGAACTCTAACAGAAACTTTAGTTCATCCACGTGAAGTTTTTTATCCAGCGATACGTCATCAAGCTTCCAGCGTCATCCTTATTCATAACCACCCAAGTGGAGAAGTAGAACCATCCATTGAGGATATTGAAACAACAAAAACCTTAATAAAAACAGGGCAAATAATTGGGATAGAGGTTCAAGATCATTTAATTATCGGTAATAATTGTTTTTTTTCTTTTAAAGAAAAATCTTTGCTTTTTAGCTAAACTCTTACAATAAATCAATGATATTTGTTTATAAGATCTCATGGTAATATCTGCTCTTTAGATTTAACTATTCTTTTGATAATATAATCGGTTTAAAACTACCCTTATGTAAAAAATGAGTGCTAAAAAATTTAAAATTGTGACGCTTGGATGTCGTACGAATCAATACGAATCCCAAGCTTATCAAGATCAGCTGTTAGCCTTAGGTTATGAAAAAGCGCAGGATGACGAAGAAGCAAATGTATGTATTGTCAACACTTGCACTGTAACAGAATCGGCTGATAGTACGTCGCGTCATGAAATAAGAAAATTATTAAGAGAAAATCCAAATAGCCAAATCGTCGCGACAGGTTGTTCAGCAGATAATCATCCTCAAATTTTCAAGGAACTGGGCGCGCATCATGTAGTGGCTAATAAAAATAAAGAACAATTATTACAAGTTGTCTTTCCGGAAGAGGATTTACCAGAATTTAAGATTAATCATTTTGAAGCGCATACAAGAGCTTTTGTTAAAGTTCAAGATGGATGCAATTCTTTTTGCAGTTACTGCATTATCCCCTATGTTAGAGGTCGATCTAGATCAAGAGGCGTAGAAGAAATTGTTACTGAAGTTAAAGCCCTCATTCAAAATGGCTACCAAGAAGTTGTTTTAACAGGAATTAATATAGGCGATTTTGATGGAAATTGTGCAGAGAATCCAGTGAGGTTAGCCGAGCTTGTAAAAATTGTCGACGAAATTCCAGGGCTTAAACGTTTGCGTATATCATCGATCGATCCAGATGAAGTAGATGACGATTTACTAAACGCTGTTATTAACGGAAAAAACACCTGTCATTCTATGCATATCGTTCTACAGTCCGGTTCAAATGTCGTTTTGAAAAAAATGAATCGTAAATATACACGCCAAATGTATTTAGAGACAATTGATCGTTTGCGAAGAGAAAGCCCTGACTTTACCTTTACAACGGACGTAATTGTAGGGTTTCCAGGAGAAACAGACGGAGATTTTGAAGAGACACTAGAAGTCTTAAAACACGTTAAGCCAGCAGCTGTTCATATGTTTCCCTACAGCGTAAGAAAAAGAACTAAAGCGGCTTTAATGCCTAATAAAATTTCTCCAGAAGTTATAAAGGCTCGTAAAGCGCAAGTCTTAAAGCTGTCGTCTCATTTACAGTTTGCCCTATGTCAAGAGTTTGTCGGTCGCACTATGGATGTTTTGACAGAAAGTGTTGATAATAAAGATTTAACTATTATTCATGGTCATACTAGTAATTTTTTACCGGTTTTGCTCAATAGCCAAGGTTTAAAGCCAAATCAAATCGTAACTGTAAAATTAATTGAAGCTACCCCTTTAGGTTTAAAAGGAGAGGTTATTTCTTAAATGGTTATTAAATTAACTGATCATTTGCGCCCCTTTTCTCATATACCCGGGACATTTGTTATTTTACCCAAAAGTCATTTTGCTTTAAAAATCTACCCCGACTTAATAGAGGTTTTTGATGTAGAGGGTACAGAACCAAAAATGATTGATCAAATTGGTTTGTCGATTGTAGGTCCAGTGAAAGACTTTACGATTGAATTAGATTTAAAGAAGGGACTAATAAAGGTTTGGGGTCATTCTCCAAATCAATTTTGGCGTTACCGAATTTATTGGGATGGGAAAATTCACTACATTACAGAAAAGGGTTTGTTACCTTTTCCTTCAAAAAAAGGGATTGTTCCAACCCTTTTTTCTGAACAAATGTCTTTAGGCTGTAATAAAAAAATCAATTGGCCCTATGTTAAATCACGCCTCGATTTAAGGGAGATTATTCCTTTATGGCTACAACTTGACTTAATGGTCCCAAGCTATAAAATAAATTCTTATGAAAACACGCTACTGCAAGAAGTGGCCCTTGAAATTGAAGCCAAAAATAAAAACAAAATAATTGATGCATTGCAAAATGTATTTTTAGCAGGATTTGAAGATATTTTTGTTCCTCGTATAAAGGATAATGAATTTCAAGGTTTTCCAAAAAAACCGTTAAATGAGATCAATACACCTTTGTTGCTGATAAAGGAAGGTGCGGCTTTAATTCGATCTCTTTTTTTTAAAGAAATGAACGATCAGTTGCTTTTTTTACCTTTATTACCTTCTTTATTTGTTTGTGGCAAATGGGTGAATCGAAAGACTAATTGGGGAAATCTTTCCTTTGAATGGACAAAAGGCAAAATTCGTCGTATAACCTTACAGGCAATTTGCGATCAAAGGATTTACTTACATTTTCCAAAAGAAATAAAGCGATGTCAAATACGAGAAATTAATAAACAAAAAGGGACAATTCATACTTGCCCAGCTTATGTAGATATGGTAAAAGGAAAAAATTATTTGATAGATAATTTTGAAAGCTAATTACTAAGGGGGATCCATGAATCAAGAAGAGGTGAGCGTAGCTTTCCAAGAATTGATTGATGGACACTCCTATAATCCTCATCGTTGTTTAGGGTTTCATCCAGAAGATAAAGTTATCCGTTTTTATCGACCAGATGCGAGCCAAATGTTTATAGAAGTCAAAGGAAATATAGTTGAGGCAAAAAAAGTTCATGAAGCTGGTTTTTTTGAATATTCTATAAATGAATCTCTACAAAGTCACGACTATCGGATATTTCATAGTAACGGATTATTATCTTATGATCCTTATTCTTTTTTTCCAACTATTGGAGAATTGGATTTTTATCTTTTTTCTAGTGGAACCCACTACCAAGCTTACAAAATTTTAGGAGCCAATTTTGCTGAACAAGAGGGAATAAAAGGTATTCGCTTTGCTGTTTGGGCACCATCCGCTAAATCTATTTCTGTCGTTAGTGACTTTAACAATTGGGATGGAAGAGTAAATCCCATGCGTTCACTTGGGAGCTCAGGAATTTGGGAGCTCTTTATACCCGATTTGCCAGAAGGTATAAAATACAAATTTGAAATACGAACAGCAGATAATAGCTTATTAATCAAATCAGACCCTTATGCTTTTGCATCAGAACTTAGACCATCCAATGCTTCCATTATAGCTAATATAGAAAATTTTAATTGGACAGATAAGGTTTGGTTAGAAAAAAGGATTAAAAATAAGGGTGTCTCACCTTTACTAATTTATGAAGTTCATTTGGGCTCGTGGAAAAAAAATGACGGGCAATTTATGAATTACAAAGAGTTAGCAAAAGAACTTGTCTCTTATTGCACACACATGGGCTTTACACATGTTGAACTTTTGCCAATACAAGAGCATCCATTAGATGAATCATGGGGATATCAAGTAACGGGTTTTTTTGCTGTTACTAGTCGTTATGGAACACCAAAAGATTTTCAATGGTTTGTAAATTATCTTCACAACCATAATATCGGAGTAATTTTAGATTGGGTTCCAGGTCATTTTCCAGCAGATGACTTTTCCCTATCGAGATTTGATGGAACTGCCTTATATGAGCATGCAGATCCTAAAAAAGGATGGCACCCACATTGGCATACATACATATTTAATTATGGAAGATTGGAAGTTAAAAATTTCTTAATAGCTAATGCATTGTTTTGGTTTGATCTAATGCATATTGATGGTTTAAGAGTTGATGCTGTTGCATCGATGTTATATTTAGATTACGGTAGAGAAAATGGAGAATGGATTCCCAATCATTTTGGAGGAAAGGAAAATCTTGAAGCAATTGAGTTTTTAAAACACCTTAATTCAATTATTCATCAAAAATTTCCTGGTACGTATATGATAGCAGAAGAATCTACTTCCTTTCCAAAAGTAACTATGTCAGTAGAAGAAGGGGGCTTAGGCTTTGATTTAAAGTGGAACATGGGTTGGATGAATGATACTCTTCGCTATTTCTCTAAAGAGGGTATTCACAGAAAATATCATCACGATGATTTAACTTTTGGTTTAATATATGCATTTTCAGAAAAATTCATTTCAGTTTTATCTCATGATGAAGTTGTCCATGGCAAAAAAAGTTTGCTTGCAAAAATGCCAGGAGATGTCTGGCAACAATTTGCTAACGTGCGCTTATTATATAGTTATATGATTTGTCAACCTGGAAAAAAACTGTTATTCATGGGAGGCGAAATTGGACAATGGAATGAGTGGGCTTGTAAAGGGGAAATGGAGTGGTTTTTATTGCAATTTCCCATTCACCACAGCCTCCAAACAATGATTAAAGACATTAATCACTTTTATCAGAACTATCCTGCATTATGGGAAAATGATAGTTCGTATCAAAGTTTTGAATGGATCGATTTTAATGACAGAGATAATAGTGTAATTAGCTATCTTAGAAAGGGGAAGAAACAATGTTTGTTATGTGTTCATCATTTCACTCCAAATTTTTATTCTGACTATTTTATACCTTTGAAAAACGTAGAAGAAATTAGGGAAGTCTTTAATACAGACGAAGAGCGCTATAGTGGTTCTGGTAAAAATAATCTTTCTATTGAAAGAGTTAAAGATGGAACAAATATTTTAGGTATTAAAATTCAATTGGCTCCTCTTGGCACAATGATATTTGAAGTTACTTTTACTAATTTATCCAATTAACTTACCTACCATCATAATGTTTCAAAATTTAAGCATGATAATTCTAGAAAGTGAGACTTTGATTCTGCTATACTTTTACTAAAATTATTTTAAATAACCTTATGTCATATCAAGAAACATTAGAAGAATATCTCAAACTTTGTGAAACCATTTGGTATCATAATCGTTTATACTATGCAGAACATAACCCTGAAATTTCAGATGAAGAATATGATTTCCTTTATAAAAAGCTAATAGAAATTGAAAAAAGACATCCTGAATGGATTCATCCAACATCACCCAGTCAAAGGGTGAATGAATCAATTACAGAAGGATTTGAAACCGTATCTCATAAAAATCCCATGTTGTCCTTAGCCAATAGTTATAGTAAAGAAGAAGTCAATGACTTTATCCGCCGCGTTGAAAAACTTACAGCAAAAAAAAATTGGGATTTTACGACAGAACTTAAAATGGATGGTATTGCTGTTTCTGTGCGATATGAAAAAGGAGTATTAGTTCGAGGAGTTACAAGGGGTGATGGAAAAAAAGGGGATGACATTACAAATAATATCAAAACAATCCAATCATTACCTTTAAAAATCTATCATGAGGATCTTCCAGATATTTTAGAAGTTAGAGGGGAGGTTTTTATGCCCCATGCCACTTTTAAAAAATTAAATGACAAAAGAAGACAAAGAGATGAAACTGTATGGGCAAACCCTCGCAATGCAGCTGCTGGATCTTTAAAGCTGCTAAATCCTAAAGAAACTGCAGCAAGAGGGCTATCTATTGCTTTTTATGGTTTAGCTGAAGAGACTTGGGGAGAATTAACTACTCAGTGGCAAATTCATCAGTCTTTAAAAAAATGGGGATTACCCACCCTTAAAAATGTAGCTCTTTGTCATTCTTTAGAAGATATTTGGCATTTTGTTGAACAAGTAAAACAAGAACGTCAAAACTTGCCCTTTGATATTGATGGAGTTGTTATAAAATTAAATAACTTATCGGAACAAAAAAGATTGGGTGTTGCTGGTAAAAATCCGAGATGGGCAGTGGCTTACAAATTTGCCGCTGAAAAAGCGTTAACACGATTAAATGATATAACTATACAGGTGGGAAGAACAGGGGTTTTAACACCAGTTGCCGAACTTGAGCCTGTATTTTTGGCAGGTAGCACAATAAGTCGGGCGACTCTTCACAATATTGAAGAAATTGAAAGAAAAGATATTCGTATAGGGGATTATGTTTACATAGAAAAGGGGGGAGATGTAATACCCAAAGTAATTTCAGTCGATTTAACGCAAAGAACATCAGAAGTGATGCCATGGATTATGCCAAATAGTTGTCCTAGTTGCCATGCACCAATTCATCGTTCAACTGAAGAAGTTGCTCTTCGTTGTATGAACAGTAGCCATTGCCCAGAACAGCAACTAAGACGAATTATTTATTTTGCTAGCAAAGATGCTATAGATATAGAACATCTTGGTGAAAAGGTAGTGGAGCAACTTTTCACAAAAGGATTTATAAAAAAACCTTCTGATATTTATAAATTAACAAGTGAAGATCTTTTTCAATTGGACGGATTTAAAGAAAAATCAGTAAATAATCTATTAAATAGTATTCAAAAATCAAAAGAAACACCACTTGCTCGCTTTATTTTAGCTTTAGGGATAAAGCATGTTGGAGCCGGCATTGCTGAAATTTTAGCAAATAGAGCTGGCTCAATTGAAACATTATCTACTTATAGCTTGGAAGATTTAATGCGAATTGATGGTATTGGAGAGAAGGTTGCCGATTCTATTCTAGCTTTTTTTCACGATCCAAAAAATCAAAAAGAACTTGATCATTTGCTAAAATATATAAAACCCCAAACTTCTCAAGTTATTCAATTTGATAATCACATTTTTCAAAATAAAACATTTGTTTTAACTGGTTCTTTAAATCTTTATACAAGAGATGCTGCAGCTGCCTTAATTAAAGAAAGAGGGGGGAAAGTTGTTGGCTCTGTTAGTCGCAAAACTGATTTTATTCTAGCAGGTATAGAAGCTGGTTCTAAACTTGAAAAAGGAAAAGAATTAGGAATTCGAATCTTATCAGAGGAAGAGTTCGTGCAGTTGCTATAATCTTAAAAGTTGGCTTTGTCATTTGTTCATTGAAATAAACCTAAAGTTCAGGTTATAAGTCTAAAATTAGACAAAAAATTTTTTTACACTAACTTAGGATTAACCAATGAAAAAAAAACTTTTTTTATTATCTATTTTATCTCTTAGTTTATTAGCTGTAGGATGCCAACCGACAGTTACCGCTCAAGATCAAAGAAATACACAAAGAAATGGTAAAAACATAGTCAAGGCTATCGCTCATGTTAAACCAGTTGATGGCAGCAATGTTGAAGGCACAGTTACTTTCAGTGAGCTTGAAAGGGGTGTTCGTATTGTTGCTGATATAAAAGGTTTAACACCCGGTGAGCATGGTTTTCACGTGCATGAACATGGTGATTGTGGGGGAAAAGGAGGGGAAAATACAGGTGGACACTATAATCCTTTTAATAAAAAGCATGGTGGACCTGACTCTTCTGAAAGGCACGTTGGCGATTTTGGAAATTTGGTAGCTGATGATGCGGGGATTGCTCACTATGAAAGAACAGACGATTATATTCAATTAAATGGAGAATATTCTATCGTTGGTCGATCCATTGTGATTCATGCCGGCAAAGATGATTTAGTTAGCCAACCTTCAGGAAATTCAGGCGCCAAAATTGGTTGTGGAATTATTGAAGCTCAAAAATAATTAGATTATAAATTACTAGTTGATTAGTTAAATAATTAACTAGTAATTAGGTAATGCTAATTGTTGTTTATTTAAAATAATTTTTTCAATATAATTACTTTTTTAAAAAAAATATATTGGAGAAATATTTTGACAACAGAAACTACCCCCCTCATTAGTAACAACTATAATTATAGTAATAATACACCTTGTAATTACTTTAATTTGAAATTTTCTACTTTAATTCCTTTATTTGGAGATATTACCAATTACGTGGTTCAAACACTTTTAAATAAAGAATTAAAAAATGTGGAATTAGAAGAAAATAGTCTAAATGAAAACAAAGATAATTTAGAAGCAACTGTTTACAACAAACAAACGGAAGAACTTGCTAGGCGAAAAATCGATGTTTTAAACGCCAAAGGTGATTATCATAGAGTAGCTTTTATAAGAAGTGCTGCTTTGTTAGCCGTGGTGGGTATTTTGTATCTTACTAATACAGTTACCTTTTTTGTGATGGTATCCCTAGTGTTGTTGGTTTTCAACTTAACCTATGTTCATGCAGGTTTAGCCAATGAAAATTTTAAAAAAGCTGCTAAGCTAGATAAAGAATTAGAAATGCAAAAGCTCAATTCTGTTTAAGAAAAAGCTAGACCCTTTGGTCTAGCTTTTTATAACTTCACCAAGAAGGGTCTGGTGGCTGTAACCATTAATTTTTACTTTTTGAAGAGTACAAATTAACGAATCATCTCCTGTAAAGAGAACATTTTTCCAGCAACGAGTCTTTCCTTTTAATAAAGATTGATCTTTATAATTTCGTTTTTCCACCAAAATTTCAACAGTTTTACCTATCATCTCTTGGCGTTGTTTTTTATAGATTTTTTCTTGAACTTCTAATAAACGTTGCAGGCGATCTTGCTTTACTTCTTCACTAATATCATCTTTCCAACGGACAGCAGGCGTTCCTTTTCTTTGACTGTAAGCGAATAAAAAGGCTACTGAAAACTCCAGTTGTTCCAATATTTTGTAAGTTTCCATAAACTCTTCTTCAGTTTCAGTTGGAAAACCAACTATAATGTCTGTTCCTAAGCTAACATTTGGAACAAATTCTCTTAGCATAGCTACTTTTTCTAAATACTGTTCAATTGTATAAATGCGATGCATTTTACGTAAAATTCGATTAGAGCCCGCTTGAAAGGGGAAATGAACAAATTCGCAAGCACTTGGTAGATCGCGAATCGCTTGCATAAGTTCTTTAGTGATGTCGACCGGATGACTTGTCATAAAGCGTACACGCTCAAGTCCTGGAATTGCATCTAATTTATAGAGTAGGTCGTGAAATAAACAATTCCATTCTGGTTTGTCTTTACCGTAGCTATTGACGTTTTGCCCTAAAAGGGTAATTTCCTTATAGCCCTGATCAACTAATTTTTGACATTCCTCAACGATATTACCAGGATCCCTCGAAACTTCAGGGCCTCTTGTATAGGGAACGACACAATAGGTGCAATATTTGTCGCATCCTCGAATGATTGAGACAAATGCTTTAACTTTATCATCTCTTTTAGCACCCATGTAATCTAGTTCGAATCTAAATTGATCGTCCGTTCTAAAAGTTTGTTTACCAGTTGTCAGAACTTCATCTAAAACGGCATTTAGCTCATGGATATTGTTTGTACCTAAAACAAAATCAATATGGGGAAGTTTTTGGAAAAGGGAGTCTTTTTTTGCATTAGCCATACAACCCGTAACACCGATAATAGAGTTAGATTTTGATCGTCCAAGCTTTCCCAATTTTCCCATTACTTTTCGTTCCGCTAAGTCTCTTATGGAACAAGTATTAAAAATTAGTAAATCAGCGTCATTTTCTTCTTCCACCCGAGTTAAACCTCGACTAGTCAGTTGGCCTATCATTATTTCAGAATCGAGCTCATTCATTTGACAGCCATAGGTGCGAACGTAAAAAGTATTTATATTGCGCATTGTTTTTCAGTAATCCTTAAATTAAAAAAGAACACTATATTGTAATTTAAGAACTTTTTCAAGAGGTAGGATAATTTTATAGAGTTTTATTATTACAATTCCTTACTATCCCTAATAATTTAATTTTATTGATTAAAATTTGTAGAAAATTTAGATCACTTTCAGACCAAGAGGTTAGTTTAAAATGAACTCTGTTATATCTGTTATAGATGTTGAAACATACTTACTACCAGTTTCTGCCAAGCCTATTGAAAAAAAAATAGATTCAAAGACTCAAAAAACTGTGACTTGGTTTTATCAGATTCTCGCTCAAAATTTATCAGCTATTCATACTTTAAGAATAAATAATTCACTACCTTATCCCTGGCACAAATATCGTTTAAGTTTACATAAACTAATTCAGCGCCACAATATCCAACTTATGCAAGAAAATTATCCCTTTCTAAAAGAAAAATATAGATTAATGTTTAAGCAATCAGCGCATGTTTTAAGTTTAAGTACGGGTTATCCGACTAAAAATCTTAAATCTATGCATTTTATTTATGATCGTGAAACTAAACCAGCTAAAGTGTATGTGCATCTATCTTTACCGGTCAAAGACTCGTTCAATACTGCTCACTCCTTTTTCTTAAAACTTGGTGTGGATCTTAGTAAACACCAAACATGTTTGATAAAACATAGCTATTCAATTACAGATTTACTTACCTGTTTTTGTATATTAATTCATTACAATGCCTTTGAAGAAAAAGCGCAATGGGCTATCCAAAATTTTATAAATTGCCTTGAAGATATTGATTTATAATATTATTTAATTAAATCGATAAATCATTCTGGAGAATTTTAGATGAATGTATCACAAAGTACGAATAGTCCGATTATATTTCAAAAACATGCGCAACGGCCCAATAGTGGCCAGAGCTATTGCTTTAATGACTCATTAATAAAATATCTTTTTCAAGATTCTGTTATAAGGCAAAATACTCCTCTACGTACTCTATGCAAAAAGATTATTAAGCATTTAACTCATGAGGTCTTACATCATCACATTACTGCTATTTTAGCAGAGGCCGTTACCAATATTCAGGTTGATGATTCGCTTTATTCACTACCCAACAAATTTTTGTTAAATTGGTCCTACCTATCGGAATCTAAACATGAAGTTTGTTTTGAATCAGAAGAGAGTGAAGATGGTTTAAAAACGATCTGTTTAACTTTAAAAAATGAGGAAGAGAGAAGTTTTGATGTAAACATTTTGGCTTTTGCAAAAAATTTTTTAGTGTTAAATCGTTTATCAAATTATTTGCGCAAGATGAATATGAATGAGTTTGTTTTGATACAAAAAAGATATCATGACGAAGATATACTCTTCTTGCAATGTTATGATCAAAAAAACTTTTTACATCTTTTGCTAATTGGAAAATTATTATTAGAAAATAATAATTTGGACAATAAAGCAAAATGTGCCTTAAAAGAGTTGTTAAAAAAGATTTAAATTTAGATCTTACTTTAAGATGCCCTTTTATTTTTTGTTGCTGTAAGCTAAAAGTTTCTCGTAACTTAAGTTTTTTTGAGTTCTCATTTTAATTAATTTTTCTAAAAAAGCTTTTGGATAAAGGGGAGGCTCTTCAGCTAAGGCTTGATGATATATAACGGTAGAAGGAGTAAGCCCAGGTAAAGAATTTGCTTCTATTACGATCATATGGTTAGTTATTCTATTAAAAAATATGTCTATGCGAGCGTAATTAGAAATTTGTAAAGCTTCAGCCACTTTTTCTATCCCCTGTTTTATGGCAGCGATAGCTTCTTCCTCAAAAATTTCTTTTGGAGCTGGTGTAATATTTACACCTGTTCCCCCTTGAAATTTTTCTTCTAAACTTAAGACATCACCTTCAGCTATTGTAATGCTTGGTGATAAAGCTGTATAGACTCCTTCCTCTTCTAAAACACCAACAGTCAATTCTAACCAACCAGTTTTTGATACTTGTACGAGGTTATTATTTTCAATAAACAATCGGTCCGTTTCAATGTATGGCTCAATAATATAAGACGTATTTACATTGACTGGCATCTCGATGGGATATGTTTGATTTATGAAGGTGTAAGGCGGAATACTCTTGGCTTTTTGTTTAATATAATAGCTATAGGTTTGCAAATCTTGTATTGAAAATAATTTGATGATACCAGCAGAACATCCATCTAATTGTGGTTTAATAATAAATTCATTAGCTTGCAATTCTTCACAAAGACTTTTCCAATAAGAATTATCAAGTTTTGTATCGATAAAGTTTATAATTTTTTTAGGAACCGCTGTAATTTTTGGGTCTTTTAAGTCGCAAATAATTTGACCTGTTAAAAACTTATCCATGCAAATTTTTGAGCCCAGCGAAGAAGAGCCATTAAATTTTAAATCATTTTCTTCAAATAACCTTTGCATTGTGCCATTTTCACCATCTCCCCCATGCATAGCAATGAATACAAAAGCATTATCTTCTTTAGCTTTTGTGATAAACTCTTTTAAAGTAAACCTTTCCGGAGCAGTTAAAGGATGTGTAATTTTTAATTTGCGTTGAATTTCATCTTTTAGTTCTGCAATTTTTTCTTCATGTTGTTCAAATTCATAGCAGTTACTTCTAACCTCTTCAACAGTGTGGTTTAAGGCACAGCTATAAGGTAATTTCCAGATTTCATTTTGATCCACATATAGATAAAGAGTTGGTTGATAACTATTGGAATGAAGTAATTTTAACCAGACATTTGTTCCGCTCATCAAAGACACTTGTCGCTCAGCGTTATCACCACCCATTAAAATAGCTACTTCTTGGGGTAACTCAATTTTCGATAATTGCTCTTCAGGAAAGGAGATATTGGCTTGCTCACAACAATTTTTAACTAGATATTTAAGCATGGTTTCATGGGAAAAACCAATTAAAGAACCTTGTCTAAATAAAAAGCTATTTTGTTCCATCCCACACACTGGATTAAAGTCAGTAAAATAAATAGTTCCATCGTCTAAGACCCATCCATCCATGCGAATAAAATCTTTCATCTTAAATAAAGTAAAAAGAGTTTCGGCTTGCTTTCTAATATTTTCAATGATGTTTATAGAAAAAGTGGGGGGGGTATGGTAAAGAGTGTTGTTAGTTGGTAAATACTTTTTTCTATAATCAAATATTTCGTTGTTGGAATAATCGGTTTCTATTTCAGTTGGTATTAAGGCTACTGGTTGTTTATCCTCATTTTCTATAACTATTAATGTAAATTCTCTACCTTCACAAAAAGGCTCAAGTATTAATTCGTTAAATTCTTGAAAAAGATCATTCATGCCTTTAAGAGTTTCGGCTGGTGAACAAACTGTTTTGACGCCGATGGAAGAGCCTGAAATACAAGGTTTTACAATGGCTTTATTTAGAGCATATTTTTCAAAAAAATCTATAATACATGTTTGCTCAGTCTTATCTTTGACGAGATATAAACAAGGAGGTCTTGGAAATTTTAAGTTTTGCATTCTTAAAAAAACAGTATACTTATGAAAGACTGTTTTACAGCAAATGGATGAGAGACCTAAAAAAGGAACCGATAACTTTTCTAATTTTTCCTGTAGTTGACCGTCTTCTCCATATTTACCATGAATGACAGGTATTATAAGATCCATTGATCTTAAGTAAGAATCTAATTTTTCTTGGGTCAAATGTATAGCGGTTTGATTTAACTTAAAATCAAAGTCACTTGGAGTATTTGAATATAATTGCGATTTTGAAATGATATAAAAATTGAGTTCTTTATCTATGTATATAGGATAAATTTCTATTGTGGGAGAAGATAAATGATCTAAAACAGATCTTGCCGAGTTTAAAGAAATTCCTCTTTCTTTAGAAGGTCCGCCACATATAAGACCTATTTTTAATACTCTCATTTTACCTCGACTACCTTTAAAAATTTGTTTAGATCGTTTTTACATTGAGAAATTGCCTCGTTTCTACCAGATAGAAAATTAATTTTCGAGTAAGAATTGTCTCTATTTAGAATTACTACACCGATAATTATAAAAAACATTGGCAAAAATAATTCTTAGGAGTATGATTATGGTTTATTTGAAAAAATTGATAAAAAGAACTGCAAGGTTAGCTAACATGGCGTACAAAACTCCATTCTTTAAAAAAGAACAAAATCTTACTTGGTTTGTACTAGATGCATCTGGCAAGACATTAGGAAGATTAGCTTCAGAAATTACGAAAATACTTCGAGGAAAGCACAAACCAACTTTTACAACTTTTGAAGATACAGGTGATGGTGTTATCGTTATTAATGCCGATAAAATCGAAGTAACTGGATCCAAAGAAGCACAAAAAGTTTATACTTATCATACAGGTCACATTGGTGGTCTTCGTGAGATTCCTTATCGTACAATGAAAAGTAGAAAACCAGAATACATCATTGAACATGCTGTGAAAGGAATGATGCCTTCATCAAGACTTGGAAGACAACAATTGAATAAATTGAGAGTTTTCAAAGGATCTGATCATGGTATGGAAGCTCAAAAACCTGTACAAGTAAACATTTAATCTAAGAGTAATATATGGAAAAAGAAATTGTAGCAACTGGTCGTCGCAAAACATCCGTTGCCTCTGTAAGATTAAGACCAGGTTCTGGACAAATTGATGTTAATGGAAAAAAAATCGAACAATATTTTCCATTAGAATTACAACGCCGTACTATTTTGGCTCCTTTTGAAAATTTAAACGGTAACAATCAATATGATATGATTATTCGTTTAAAAGGTGGGGGAGTAGAAGGACAAGTAATTGCTGCTCGTTTAGGTATCGCGCGTGCTCTTCTAGAACAAGATGAAAATCTACACCAAGACTTTAAAGAAAAAGGTTTCTTAACACGTGATTCACGTAAA
The DNA here is from genome assembly GCA_000756735.1 of Candidatus Rubidus massiliensis. GTDB lineage: Bacteria > Chlamydiota > Chlamydiia > Chlamydiales > Parachlamydiaceae > Rubidus > Rubidus massiliensis. Next base: position 1,153,035 of record CCSC01000001.1, read on the forward strand.
AAAGAACGTAAAAAATACGGTAGAGCGAAAGCTAGAAAACGTTTCCAATTCTCAAAACGTTAATCGATTATTACACATTACTTTTTCTTATCTCAAGACATTAAGCAGGCTTTTAGCCTGCTTTTTTTATTTAACAACTAATTCTGACAATTTATTCCTTTTAAATCTTAAGAGCTAAAAAAACTTGGATATTAAAAATCTAAAAGGCAGGCAATGCACGGCTGCTAAAATTTATAAATTTTGTGGAATGTGTTGAGCTTTTTCGGTTCTGGCAGTGTGGACAAGCAAGGAGACTTAAAAATGTTTAGATCCTTTATCTTTTTCATCACCTTTTAAGCTTCAAGTCTAAAAGAACCTTATGTCCTTTATATCTTTTAAGTCGTATTTATTTAAGACCTTTAGAACAAAGGCAAAGCTATCCAATGCTAACTTTAAGTTATTTTAGCTAAGGTTTAGTAAAAGCATTAAAATTATAAATTCTTAAATGCTAATTAACGGTTAAATCTTCTGGGATCATAGATAAAGCTGAATATCGTCCCCCCATTTCACGAAGAATTGTTTGCCATATCTTATCGGAAGGTGTGAAAAAAGTGTGCTCCTGAGAGCCTGGGTGAATAAACCAATGTCCATCTAAAAATTCTCGTTCTAATTGACCAGCTCCCCATCCGGCATAACCAAAACAGAGATGGACGTAAGGTCCATTTTCATCTGAAATTGCTTCTTGCAAAAATTGCAAATCTCCACCGAGATAAACACCATCGCAAACTTGTAAGGTTTGATTTGCTATATTTGGCGAAGAATGTAAAAGCATCATTTGGTTTGTTTGAACTGGACCACCAGCTTTGATGCTAATCCTTGGATTGGCTAATTGATGGATATTGATAATTTCTTCTGGTAAATCTAAATCTAAACTTTTATTTATGACTAGGCCGAAAGAACCATTGGGATTATGTTCACATATTAAAACGACGCCCCTAAAAAAAATTCCCATATCAACATCTGGAGTAGCAATTAAAAAAGTACCCTTTTGTATTTGAGAATAAGGAGCTGATTCCATTGGTTCTTTCCTTAAATTAAAGTTTTAATTGCAACAACAAGGATCGCATAACTCTGTTTCTAAAGCTTTAGCTTCCATGCGTTGTTCATTATACATACGCAAAGACTCTTCAATGTCATTTACTCTTCTGAGTAATTCTCCAAATACTTTGCTATACTCACAATCAAATAAAACATTTGAACTAGGTAAACAATCATTTGTTTTATCTAATAGCATATAAACTCTAGAAAGGGAAGTACTGATTTGATCAACTTCATCATTGAAATAATTTTTAAATTCTTGAGGGGTTGATAGGCTGTATAAAAGATTCATGCGTCGAGCTCTTAATCTTTGCCATCCTTTATCTAAATGAAACAATAATCCATAATGGGAAATATCGTTCATTAATGTTTGAGCTTTACTTAAAAGTGCGTTTGTCTGCACATAAAATTCATCTTTCACTAAAAGTCTACCAATTGAGCCTTCTCCTAAAGTTACCCGATCTATCAAATCGTTTGCACTTTTAGAAGTAGCATTAAAATTGTTAATAGTGGCTTCAATTTTTGGCCAACTAGCATTAGCATTTTTTGTTAAAGCCAATGAATTTACGGATAATTCGTCAAAATTACTCATCAAGCGATTGATTTTTTCAGGTTGATTTAACTCTGTAGAAATATCTTTAAAATTTTGTGCGATAACTGATAATTTTTCTATAATCTTTCGCTCTTGCACTTCTTCTATAATCTTTAAGAAGCCTTCTAGCGTATCATCTATTTTTGCAGTTAAAGTTTTAATTCCTTTTAGTGTATCTTCAACAGAACTGACTTCCACCGCATAAATAATTTCATCATTTACTATTCTAATTTCTACATTTTCTGCAGGGGGTTTAGGAGTAATAGCAACTGATTTTTCCCCAAGTAATCCTGAAGTTCTCAAAGTTATTTCATCAGAATTAAAAACATTTATAGCAGAATCTACCCTTAGAACTAATTCATAAGCATAAACGAGACCATCATGTGAAATTCGATGATCGACTGCATCTGGAAGTTCTCTAATTTCAACTACTTCACCAACAGGATTTCCTGCGAAGGTCACTCTTGTGCCAACTGTAACTTTATCAATGTCTGCAAAACGGACTCGTAAAATTTTTTGTTCATCACCCGTTTTTGGATTTAAAAACAAAATAACAAAAGTAATGATGCCAATTGCTGCTAAAACGAAAATTCCGATAATAAAATTTTTAATTTGATCGACCATTTTATCTTTATTTCTCCATTACTTCTCGTAAGGTTTGTTCTTTTAAAATAGCATTATCAAAAAATGCTTTCACATGTGGATTTTGTAGGGTCAAAAATTCTGAAGGGGAAGCGATTACTTCTATTTTGCCATCGTTATGAAATGCTAAACGATCTGCAACTTCTAAAGCTGATCTTATATCATGCGTAACCACTATACTTGTTGCTTTTAAGCGTTCTTGTATTGTGTTGATAAGTTGGCTAATTTGCATGGCTGTAATAGGATCAAGACCAGTTGTCGGTTCATCATAAAGGATTATTTTAGGTTTATAAATGATTAAACGGGCAAAACCAGCTCTTTTTCTCATACCGCCAGATAGATCGGAGGGCATTTTCTTCTCTGTATCTTCAAGCCCTACCAATTCTAAAGAATTAGATACGCGCTCTTGAATTTCATCATCAGATAAATTAGGTTCATGTTGTCGCAAATAAAAAGCAGTATTTTGACCAATTGTCATGGAGTCAAATAAAGCTGCCCCTTGAAATAACATACCCATTGGTTTTCTAATAGCAAAACGTTCTTCAGAAGTTAATTGATCAATTCTTTTGCCATTAATTTCTATATATCCAGAATCTGGCTTTTCTAAGCCTAGAATTTGTTTCAATAAGACACTTTTACCAACTCCAGAACGTCCAAGTATTACAACCGTTTCACCTTCTTGTACAGATAGATTAAGCCCTTTTAAAACTTGATTGTTACCATAGGATTTATATAAATCATGGACCGCAATAATTTCTTGTGATTTTTCATCTAGATTTGTCATACGATCCGTTCTACTAAGTTTGAGAAAAAAGTATAGGAATTATTTAAAGCTATGGTTAATAAAAAATTTCCTATCAATATAACGGAATAACAAATAACAACACTATTTGTAGTAGCTCTTCCAACTCCTGCAGCTCCCCCAGTGGTCGTTATCCCTCTATAACAAGATATAGTGATGATTATAACTCCAAATACAAAGGCTTTGATCATGCCGCTAAAAAAATCAAAAGTTGTGATGTGAACCGGTAAGGGGTCTAAAAAAGCATTTGGGGAAAGCTTATAAAAATAAACGGCAATTAAATAGCCACCAATTATTCCCATAATACAACTAAAGACAGTCAGTAAAGGCAACATGATAGCACCTGCTATAAAGCGAGGCGCGATTAAATATTGCAATGGATTTACAGACATAGACCGCAAAGCATCTATTTGTTCTGTTACTCTCATTGTACCAAGCTCTGCGCACATTGCAGCTCCAACTCTACCAGTTACCATAAAAGCTGTAAGAACAGGTCCAAGTTCTACCATCATGGCTTTTGTAACCATGAGCCCTGTGGCACTAGCAAGCCCTTTATCTGATAATTGAAAGAAAGCTTGAGCTGCCAAGACCATTCCTGTTGACAATCCTGTGATGGCGACTACAGGTAAAGAAAGAACTCCGATATCATACATTTGATCTCTAATTAAAGACCAAGCGGGTGGTCGCGTAAAGGCAAGCCAAATAACTCTCATAGTTAAAGCTACATAATCACCTAATGTAATTATAGACTTAAACAAAGACGTTTGTATTAATGCGTTTTTCATTCTCGAAATCATCAACTGTTACAAAACAAAAAGTTTATCTTAATAAAAAAAAAGCTATAGGTCAATTAGCATATAGTAATATTCAGAACTCATACAATGGGTTAATCGTATACACCATTTTAATCAATCGAAAAAATCATTAATTCGAAGAGTTGATAAATTTGTGAGAGGACAAAAGTTATCCAGTATTTATATGGAAAAATTTAATTTAATAATCTCTTTTCCATTTTAACAAAATTTTACCAGTAGAATCGTCGCTTAATTCTCCTTCAACTTTGATTTCATTTGCAATGTTAGCTTCAATGCCAATTCGATTAGTGTCTTCGTTTATACTTTTATTTAAAGTGACAAAAACACCTTTATAGATATATTTTCCGACTTTTAATGACATCTCGTCTTCACCTTCTCCTCGACTAAAGTCGATTTGGTCTATACCTAATTTTGTACGAATTTTAGTCAATAAATCAGGGCCTCCACCACCCTGTGATTTTAAATCTGTGATCGATTGATTGATTTGTTCTCCTTCAAAAGGAGTCGCCTCAGAAATGCCATGTCCAAATATTAGCCAAGACAAGATTTCTCGCTGAGATAGGGGAGGATTAGATCTGAAAGATAGAACTGGATTGTGTAATGTGCCTTTAACAATGATTTCAGCTATTATTTTTCCTAAATCAATACTTGCAATTATATAAAGATTATTTTTTTTATCAAAATCACCATTTAGATTTACAGAACCTTTGCTAATATCAAATGTTTTGCCGTTAAATAGATATTCACCTTTTATTACTTGCAATTCTCCAAAATATTGAACGGCATTTAAGGGACCCTCTACTCGTATATTACCTTTCCAATCAGAAGATAAGTCTTGCCCTACTAACTGCCCATTAGAGGGGATATCAATCTGTAGATCTAATTTTAAAGGAATACCTTGTGAAGTTTGAGTTTTATAAATCTGATTTTTTTCACCGCTTGGTATATTGATATAAGTGACTTCTACCGTATCGATTGAGGTACTGCTATTTTCAGGAATTGATGCTTCTAACTTACTGGTAGTTAATTTTCCTTTTACTAAAAAGTCTTTTATTGATCCCTCAATTCCTAAAACCCCATTGAATACGCCTTGGACATAGTCTAAATGAAGAATTCTCATCTCTTTTAAATTAAAATTAAAGGATAAAGGGTATGATTTTTGACTATCTAATTGTAAACTGCCATTGCCTCTGATAGTCCCCCCTTGGTCATCAGTACCAGAAAAATCCACAAGGGTTATAGTTTTGCCATTACCTGTTATGGATGCTTTTATGTTTTTAATAACAGATCCGATCTGTGGCGTTTCAAGTATTCCTTTATCAATTGTTACAAATCCTTCAATTAAGGGATCATTGAGGGTTCCTTCAAGCATACCTTTAATTTTTGTCGTTCCTTCTAAAATTGTATTGTCTACAAAAACAGTCTGCAAAAAGGTGCTTAAATTTCCTTCCGCTTCAAGTATTCCTTTCACAGGCTTTTCATAATCTAAGACAAACGATGATTGTGAACTTGGTGTGGCTAAAGGAAGTTGTAGTTCCATTGAAATTGGATTTTCTGCAAATCCCTCAATTTTTGATTTTACATTAACAAAACTACTATCGATTTGAGAATCTACAAAAGCATTTAAAGCGGGCACCTTACCAGCTACTGTCTCATTTAGAATGACATCGCTAAAACGAAAAGATGCCTGTCCACTAATTTGATCGATATTTTTTTTGCCTATTAAATTTCCGTCAATAAAACCTTTTGTTATTAAAGAGGGGGTGAAGAGATTTAATAAACTTGCCGGTACTTTATCAAGTTTTATAGAAGTATTCACATCGTTTAAATGAGAGTTAAAATTCATTTGCCATAGTCCACTTCCGATTTTTAACCCTAAAGCTCCTAAGACATTTTCTTTTTCAATGACTAATTCTAAAGGCATAGTTAATTCTAAAGAGTCATTTTCAAACGAGCTATTTATAAGACGATTTAAGGTAATTTTTTTAGAAACGGAATTTATGGAGTAGTTGCCTTCACCTTGTAATGAAAAAGAGGGTTTTTGATTATTAATGATTGAAAAATGAAAAGGTTGTACTAGATTTTTTTCATCATAAGAAGTAAATAAATCTACTTTTTCTAAGATTAACTTATTATATTCAATGGTGTTACTAGAAAAAAGTATGGATCCTCTCTTTTCCTCATTTTTTAAAAAAACAGTCGTTTCAATAAGTAAATCTTTAAAGCTAGCTGCGGGACTTATTAAATCGCTGCTACTTATTTTTCCTTGCAACAACTCGTTTTTTATCGAAAAATCAAAAATACTTTTTCCTTGGATATCATAAGATAAATAATGAGAGATTAAATCGTATGAATTCCACTCACCGGAAAATTTGGCTTCTATATCTTTAGAATCGTTAACAATAAAATAACCTTTGATTACGTTATCTAAATTGCTATAGGTTATTTCATTAATATGTAACGAATTTGTTTTAGGATCTACACCAAAGAAACCTTTTAATTGATGTTCCTGACTTAAAAAATTCGATTTATAAATAAAATCACCAGCTATTTCTTGGCTTATTTTTGTGGTCATTGATAAATTTGAATTGTCAAGGGTAGCGTTATCTACTTCAAGTCTTGGAATGGATAAATTCAATTCAGACTGTATATTATTGATTGGACCCTTAACTAATAGGTTTATATCCAGAGTATCTTTGACCTTTATAAATTCAGGCAGTTCTAATAAAGAAAATTCATTCATCCTACCTGTTAGATTGAGATCTATTACAGGACTACCATTATCAACTTGAGAGTATTGAAAGTTGGTTTTTGCGTGAAAACGGTCATTGTATATTTCTAAATTGTTAATTGTAAGATTGTTATTGTTAAAGCCCCAACTACCTTCAGCAATGGCTCCTTCAAGCCATTTCATGTGTGGCAAAGGTACCCTTTTTAACAAAAGTTCAAAATTTCCACGCAAATTCTCTTTAGCTATCATAACAAACTTATACGAGATGTTTTTTGTTTTGATAGGTAAAAATGTTGTTTGGATAAATCCATTTCCTGGTTCTTCAACAATCATTTTTTTATAGGAGGGGGACAAAGTGGCTACAATAGAAGTTGGAGATTTAAGAAATTCGTTTTCACTTATTATGAGGTTAAAAGAGATCACTTCTTGGGGAATATTTTCAAAGCTTCCTTGAATAAACAAAGAATTTTCTTTAAAAGATTTGACTATCAAATCATTAATAGAAAAATTATAAATTTTTATATAAATAGGTAGAGGGGTTATAGCAATATCTAGTGATGGTTCTTTTTTTTCAGTAGTGACATTTTCAGTATTAGAATCGACCTGAATTTGATCTAAGTTTAAGGATGTTATAACAATTTTTTTGTATAAAAGATCAAAAAAAGAAACATTAATATCAAAAGAGCGAATGTTTATAACATTCTTGTTATTATCTACCCATTTGATCCCTTTTATTTTCCACTTAAATGGTAAATTATAGTTTACTCTTCCAATTTCAACATGCTGCCCTGTTTTTCTCTCTATTTGATGTGTAATAAAAGCAATAGTATTTTTTTGCCCATAGTCAGTTAGTAAAAAAACGTATAGTAGGGCAGGAACTAAAAAAGCTAATAAAAGAAAAGTGTATATAGTTTTTTTTATCATATTAAAATGCCTGACCTATACTTACATAAAATTGAAAAGGGCCATCAATATGTTTTCTTCGATTAAGGGGAAATGCTAAGTCAAACCGCAAAGGACCAACTGGTGTGTCATAACGAAGACCACCACCAATAGATTGTAAAAATTTATGTCCAATTTCTGGTAGCCACGTGCGGTAAACGTTTCCAAAATCGTAAAAGAGTACATAGCCTAAACTATTTCGATTGCGAATTCTCAATTCTGTTGAAAAAATAAGCATTGATCTACCACCAACTGGACGTCTGTCATCATGATTTAAGGGACTGACTGTTAAATAATGGTATCCTCTTAAGAGATTTTCTGAACCCGCATAAAATCTTTCCGATGGGGGAATTGAATGACGAGATGATCCAAAAATGGTTCCAAAAACACCTTTAGTAGCAAAAATATATTTATCATTGTGATTAATTGCTTTGTAATAAGTTCCAGTTAGCAAATTAATGCAGTAGATAAATTGGGGCTTAATAATTTGAACAGATGGGATAACCTTTAAGCTAATCGTATGCCCTTTTGTTGGATCTAAAAGATTATTTGTTTTATTCCAACGCAGTTGAAAAGGGGACTTTAACAAAGTAAACACTCTATCATTATCTGTGTGAGAATCTGTTATTCTTTTAAATGAACCACCATAAGAAATTCTTAAGTGGTCGTTGATTTGCCTTTCAAAAATACCAGATAAACTAACGGAAAAAGTTCTAAAACCCTTTGTTATCTCTCTTTGACTATCCACAATCCATAAAAAATCTTGTCCGATTCGACCAAAATCTGGTCTTACATAAACAAAGCGACCCTCTTGAACAATTTGTGCGATGTTAACTTTAAAAGATATTCTTTCACCTATATTGCTAATATTGCGATGTTCCCATTCAGCTAAAACACCAGCGCCAGTCTCTGTTGAATAGGCAACGCCGGCTGCAACACTTCGATGTTTTCTTTCTATAACTTGTATAGTAATAGGCAAAACGCCATCTCTAGCTTCTTCTGGATGAGTTATATTTATAGAACTAAATAAATTGGTGCCTTCTAACTTACTTTGTGTTTTATCTATAAGTTTAGGATCATATATATCACCTTCACACCAAGTAATTTTTTTATAAAATAATTCATCAAATACAGATTCTTGCCCAAGTATGGTTACTGGTCCAAAATAACAAAGAGGTCCTTGATTTAAATAAATGTTAACAACAACGTTTTTTTTGGTTTCATCGACTAGAACATCTCGTTTTGAGACTTTTGCTAAGGGGTAGCCGAGCTTTTCTAATATTTCTAAGAGTCTTTCTTGTCCTTGAATAATGTCTTTTGGTAAAGCCGTTAGATTTAGTTCAATGCCTAAATTTTCCAAATCAATACATTCTGGCAAACGAAAAAAATGTTTGTACTGGGGATCTGGAAGAATATTAAATTCTTTTAATGGATATAAAGGTCCCGTTTTAATCTGAAATAGGACTAAAGGTGGATTCGTATCAAAATTTATATTAAACTCAACTTTTGCACCATAATAGCCAAGACTTTGCAAAGCTTTAATAAAACCTTCTACATCTGATTCTGCCCGTCTTTTTAAACTGGCTTTTGTCTTTGGTTTATCTTTTTCTAAGCTTGCTAATTGTGAAATAGATTCTAAAAATGATATTTGCTCTTTGGAAATCCCTTTAAATTTCAAATTATAAAATTCTCCTGCAGGTAGCTGAAAGAAAATAAATAGAAACAAGCAACAGCTAATAAATTTTATAATAGGGTTTTTAGGCATAATTGTAGATTTTTAGGATTTCGACATTTATTATGACTCATTAAGTTATTTCCAACAAGGCAGGAGATATGCATCAACGATTGATAAGTGACAAAATCTATGAAAATCTTTGTGAAGTAATACCAGGTGGTGTGAATTCACCTGTGAGAGCATTTAAAGGATTGAATATCAAACCAGTAGTTATAGCATCGGGAAACGGCGCGATAATAACTGATGAAGATGGAAGAGAATATATTGATTATTGTGGTTCCTGGGGTGCGTTAATTCATGGTCATGCTAATAAAAAAATCCTAAAAAAGGTAAAGGAACGAATTAATTTAGGCACAAGTTTTGGTATTACTACTAAGATTGAAGGTGAGATTGCTCATAAAGTAAAAGAAATTATTCCCCATATTGAAAAAATACGATTCGTATCTTCAGGAACCGAAGCTACTATGAGCGCTGTTCGATTAGCAAGAGGGTACACAAAAAAACAATATATTATAAAATTTAACGGTCACTATCATGGACATGCGGATTATTTTTTAGTACAAGCAGGTTCTGGTGTATCACAAGTAAATCCAACTTCCTCATCGGCTGGCATTCCAGATGAAATGCTTAAATATACTCTATCTCTTCCTTTTAACAACGAAGAAGCTTTAAGTCGAGTATTTGAAGATCCAACCTTACAGTCAAATATTGCTGCCGTAATTTTAGAGCCAGTAGCTGGAAATATGGGAGTTGTCCCAGCCACAAAAAATTTCCTAAAAAAAGTAAGAGATTTTTGTAACCAATATCATTCCGTAATGATCATCGACGAAGTTATGACTGGTTTTAGAATAGCTTACAGAGGTGCTTATGATTATTATGACATTCAGGCTGACTTAACAACCTTTGGCAAAATTATTGGAGGAGGTTTTCCAGCGGCTGCATTTGGTGGTAAAGCAGAAATCATGAATTATTTGGCTCCACTTGGGCCTGTTTATCAAGCGGGAACTTTATCTGGAAATCCAGTTGCAATGGAGGCTGGCTTTCAAGCACTGAAATTATTGCAAGCTCCAAACTTTTATAAAAAACTAGAGCAAAAGACAAATATTTTAACAAATATGATTAATCAAGCAATCAGTGATACAAAGGCAAATGCTTGTTTACAACAAGCTGGATCTATGTTTACTATTTTTTTTGGCAGAAAAAGCGTTACAAATTATGAAGAAGCTAAACTTTGTGATTTAAACTTATTTGCTGAATTTTTCCGATATATGTTAAGTAATGGTGTATATATCCCTCCTTTGCAAATGGAAGCTTGGTTTGTATCTACAGCCCATACTAAAGACTATTTGATAAAAACAGGTGAACTTGTAGCTCAATTTTTAAAGAAATATAACTAATGAAAATCTATAAATATCTTTTTTTCTTAATTTTGATTGCTTTGCAGTTTAATAATTTGAGGGCTGCCATTCCTATTAATTTCGAAAAAAATTTTAAAGAAACAATTCATTATAGCTCCTCTTCAAGCAATGAAGTAGGGTATATTGTTATTGATGATAAACAATCGGGTATTAATCAAGGTACTTGGTTGTATGTAAAAAAAGCTCTTGATTACTACAAAGAACATAAACCTATTTTTATCATTTTAGAATTAAACACACCCGGTGGAGAAGTTTTTGCAGCACAAAAAATTTCAGACGCTTTGAAAGAGATGGATGTTCAATATAATATTCCAATTGTTGCTTTTATCAATAATTGGGCAATTTCTGCTGGAGCTATGTTAGCCTATTCTTGTCGTTTTATTACAGTTGTTAAAGATGGAAGTATGGGAGCTGCAGAACCAGTTATTGCAGAACAAACAACCGGGCAAATGAAAGAAGCTTCAGAAAAAGTGAATTCTGCATTGCGTGCTGATTTTGCCAATAGAGCCTCATTTTTTGATCGAAATCCCTATATTGCAGAAGCTATGGTGGATAAGGATATCATTTTAGTTTTAAGGGATGGAAACGTTATTAAGTTGGATTCAGAAAGTGATATAAAGAAAGAGGGTGCTCATCCTGACAAAATTATTTCTCCTAAAGGTAAACTGTTAACATTAAATGCACATCAGTTAGTAGAATTTGGGATTGCTGATGCATTAGTCAATCCAACTAAACTGTCCTTGATCACTCCAAAAGAAAAAGCAGAAGGGAGCTGGCCAGCTAGCAAAAGCTTGGTTTTTCAAGCGCCTTTATTTAACGAGATTCCAAATGCCGTTATTAAAGAATATCAGATGGATTGGAAAACTCGATTTTTAGCTTTTTTAAGTAATCCTTTGGTTTCATCCATGCTTTTTTTAGGAATGATGCTAGCTTTTTATATTGAAATGAATACACCAGGAGTTGGACTACCTGCCGCTTTGGGTTTGATTTGCTTATTCTTGATTATTCTATCTAGTTTTGCCTTAGAAATAGGAAATATTTTAGAACTTATTCTACTAATTAGTGGAATTATAATTGTGGTAGCTGATTTATTCTTTTTGCCCACTTTTGGCATTTTGGGAACAATTGGAGCCATCTTTTTCTTTATTGGTCTTTTTGGATTAATGTTGCCGGGTATTGGCTCTATAGACTATGAAGGAACAACAAACACCTTAAATGCTGCAGGGCAAGCTTTTTTAGATAGATTAATCCTGTTAAGTCTAACTCTGGTTGTCGGGGTTGTAATCATGTTTATATTAAGTCGCTATTTTCTTCCTAAATTTTCTACCTGGAATCGTTTTGTTTTAAGTGGCAATGAACAAGAAGCGTCATTAGGTTATACAACAGGTGAAAATCCGGAATTATTACCAAAAGTTGAACAAATAGGGGTAGCTTTAACTACGCTTCGCCCTTCAGGCAAAATTATTGTAAACGATACTATTTACGATGCTATAACAACAGGTTCATTTATTGAAAAAGGTGAAACTGTTAAAGTTGTTCGTCTAGATGGAAGTACTATTGTGGTTCAAGTTATAGAGGAGGGAAATTGATTCCCATTATACTAGTTATATCAGGTTTTATCCTTATTTTTTTAGAATTTTTTTTGCCTGGAGCAATACTTGGAGTTTCAGGTGGTCTATTGGTTTTTTTTGGTATTCTCTTATTTGCACAATCCGGATACAGTGGATGGTTAGTGTTAGCTTTTATTTTATTGGCAGTTCTTGGCGTTTTTTTGACAATAAAATTTGCCTTATGGAAAATACCAAGAAGTAAGTCTCGAAATATATATTCGGACGATGCTCAAGAAGGGTATCAAGCGTCAGAGTTTGACAAAGATTTGATAGGAAAAATTGGGGTTGTACGCACTGACTTGAAGCCCGGAGGATATATTTTTGTGGAAGGCAAACAAGTCCAAGCTATATCGCAAAGTGGCTACCTTGCTAAGGGTACCAAAGTTCTAATAATTGGGGGACAAGAAGAGAGCCTCATCGTTAAACAATTAAAACAGGATGACAAACAATGAGTTATTTACTCATCGACTTTGGATTTGAAGTGTATTTACTTTTTTTCTTATTCCTAATTGTATTTATAGTGCTATTAAGCATTGTGGGAAGATTTGTAAGTTTATGGTTCCAAGCTTTTGTTTCAGGAACGCCCATACCGTTATTTAATATTATTGGAATGAGTCTTAGAAAAATACCCCCTCAAGTGATTGTTAACGCGCGTATAAATTCCTTTAAGGCTGGTTTAAAACAGATTAGTGTTTCTGATCTAGAAACTCATTATCTAGCAGGTGGACACGTTACTGATGTGGTAACTGCTATGATTGCAGCGGATAAAGCCAATATACCTTTAGATTGGAGAAGAGCGACTGCTATTGACTTAGCAGGAAGAGATTTAAGAGACGCTGTTCAAACTTCTGTAAATCCTAAGGTTATTGATTGTCCAAGTCATGGTGGGTATATAACAGGTGTTGCTAAAGATGGTATTCAGATCAATGTGAGAGCAAGAGTTACAGTTCGTACAAATATCGCCCAGTTAGTCGGTGGGGCCACAGAAGAAACGATTATCGCAAGAGTTGGTGAGGGAATTGTTAGCGCAATTGGTAGCTCTGAAACGCATTTACAAGTATTAGAATCACCTCAACGTATTTCAAAATTAGTTCTTGAAAAAGGGCTTGATTCTTCTACAGCTTTTTTAATTTTGTCTATTGACATTGTAGAAATGAATTTAGGGGAAAATATAGGAGCTCGCTTAAGAGCGGATAAGGCAAAATCTGATAAGGAGATTGCACAAGCTGAAGCTGAAAAAAGGCGCTCCATGGCTGTTGCTGAAGAACAAGAGAACATCGCTAAGGTTAAAGACATGGAAGCAAAATTAATCGAGGCACAAGCTTCCGTTCCACTTGCGATGGCAGAAGCTTTCCGTTCTGGTAAACTTGGGATTATGGATTATCAAAGAATTCAAAATATTCAAGCAGATACTGATATGAGGACATCGATTGCAAAACCTGATCAAGACTTTAAGAAAAACCATCCGTAAAGTTAGGTGATTGTGGATTTTAGCGAAATCATTGGTTTTATTATTAGTTTGGCGGCTTTATTTTATTTATTATTTAAAAGGTCGCCTTCTTCCCATGAACATAATCAAACTGTAACAGAGAAATTGGCTAAAGAAGAAGAGTACAATCAAAAAGAGCAGTTAAAACGTTTTTTACGATCTTTAGATGACGAGGAAGAAGAGGAGGATGATTATGTGGAAATTGTTACCCCTAAACCAACATTTAAGCCTCAAAACACTCCTATTATACCCCCTATATATACAAAACCAATTTCTCCATTAAAAAAAGAAGTGATTTTAGAAGAAAAAACGAAATTGCCTAAAAAAACAAACTTGATTCCAAAAAAAATTGGGAAAGAATGGATCATTGCAAAAGAAGTCTTAGATAAGCCGTTAGCCTTAAGAAACCATGACAATACAAGATAATTATAAAAAAGTTTTAGAGAAAATCCAAGAAACTTGTCATAAATATCAACGCAATCCTAAGGAAGTACAACTAGTTGTTGTTTCCAAAAATCAAACTGCGGAGCAAATTCAAGCGATCTATGACTTAGGTCATAAAGATTTTGGTGAAAACCGTGTGCCAGAAGCTTTAAATAAAAGAGAAGTTTTGCCAAAAGATATTCATTGGCATTTCATTGGATCTATCCAAAAAAATAAAGTTAATAAAATTATACCTGGTTTTGGTTTAATCCACTCCATTGATAATTTACTATTAGCTGAAAAAATAGCAAAAGTTAGTGAGCAAAACAATGTGACAACTTCAGCTTTATTGCAAGTTAATATCTCTAAAGAAAAAACAAAACAGGGATTTTCTAAAGATGAGTGTCTGCAATTATTTGAAACGATCAAAACCTTGCCTCACTTAAGTATAAAAGGTTTAATGACAATGGCTCCCTATCATGAAAAGCCTGAAAAAATTGCTCAATTTTTTTCAGAATTACGAGAACTAAAAGAAACTTTAGAACAAAAATTTGCTCTCTATTTACCCCATTTGTCAATGGGGATGTCAGAGGATTTTTCGATAGCCATAGCAGAAGGGGCTACTATAGTTAGAATTGGTTCATCCATTTTTAAAGATTAAAAACATATAAACGTGACAGAGTGCCACATTTTCAATCGTTCTTTGACTACATAAGTCCAAAGATTACCTTGCGCCATATGTTTTAAATTAAAGCTTGTTAGTAAAAAAAATTCTACATTCTTCATCTAATTCATCCAAACGAACTTTATTACTTTTGGAGTCGTTAAACATTTGAAATTGAACAGAAAGAAGGCGAAGGATTTTACAATCGTTTACTAGGTAATAATCACCAGTTATAGGAAAAAACAAGTCTAAAATAGCTTTTAAATTTTGAATATGTTTATTACAATTATGTAAGAAGTGAGAAAACAATATCTCAAAATAACATTGTTTAAATGTTGAATATGCTTGTTTAACAGAAGTCTTTTTTATTGTTTCTTTAAATTTTTCTCTAGTTAAAATAGAAATCATTCGGATTATGCTATAATTTTTATTGGTTAATCGTGAGCATAAAAGCGGTAGTAAATTTGAATAGAGTTGTTTTTTGAAAATATCTTTTTTTATAATCGCTAATAAAGTTGAGCAATGAACATCAAAACCCTTATAAAACTTCTCATGCGCAACCAGTTCTAATAATTGTATAAATTCTTCCGTTATCTTTAAAAATTCCTCTTTACTTTTTAAATTTTTAACCCCACTTATATGTATTGGACTTTGATATAAATTCCATACATAAGCAAAAGTAATTAAATGGTGATAAAAATCACTTGGGTTTATGCAGGATTCGAAAGCTGTCTTTTTAACAAAATCTAAAATACTTTTAAAAATAAAATCTTGATATCTACTAATAAACCAATATTTGTCTTCTTTATATTTATTTTTATTATCTAATAAGATCTTAATGGTATAAGGATTGTCGATTGTATATTCATGACTTTCTTCGGGAAGGAGTTGACCAAAAAAATTTGCCATATTTGTTCGAATCTTTTCGTCAACGGTAGTTACCCATTTAAGAGATGGCAAACTTCCAAATATATCGATGCCTTCCGTTAAAACAATTTTTTTTGCATCTTCGTTAATATTTTGGCTTAAGGCTCCAACTAAATACAATACATGTAAAGATTGGGTTTCATTAAATTTGTTGATTAAATGTTCTACAATTTGCTTTGCGCATAGATAAAATGTTTCGATAGTAACAAATGGAAGTTCTTGTTTTACAATTGAAAATAAAGTGTTAGATATTTCGCATAGAGTAAATCTATCTTTTAGATTTAGTTTGACCACTTGATACCAAAGATTGTTTACTAAAGAACATTTGCTAAGTAACGTTATCGTTGAGACATTATTGAAAATTTCAACCATAACTTCATTTGGTAGTAAATCAATATTAGATAAACTAGTTGTAGAACTTGCATTAATTTTATTCATTTTTGTTTACTTATTTGAAAAATGGCTTATTTTTTTTGCTTTTGCCACTCTTCATCTAATGTAGCAAATCGGTTTTTGGACTTACATAAAGTTGCCAAATTAAACATACAAAACAACATCGAAAAAACCGTTTGGTCGTAAAAGCAATAACCATCTTTTGTTTCGTAAATAAATTCCTTTAAAAAATTATGTAAAACTCTATCCATTATACCTGGCTGTAAAAAATATATGAATAGTTTATTAAACAACAATTCAACGAATTCTTTTCTGGTAGTATGAGCGTCGGAAGATTGAATGCTTTGAGTAAAAATTGGATGGGTTATATAGCTACCAATTTTTAATAAAGGGTGATGTAGTATTTCCTTAAAATGCAAAGAGGTTTGAAAAGTTTGCTCAAAAAAACTTTCTTCAATGTTTGTTAATAAATAGTCTTTTAATTTTTTTAAATGATCATCATTTCCTTTACTTTTTGTTTTAGCTAAATCTATTGTAAAACGTTTGACAATTTCATTTTCATCGTTTTTTGTTAATCGCCCATATTGACTCATTTTGTTTTTATCTATGGGACCATAAAAATGAAGAAATGTAGCAAAAGCTATAAGATGGTGTAGCAGTTGACTTGGTAAAGGCTTTATATCTTCATTGACTTGCTTTAAAAATGTTAGAGACATCCTCTCAATAAATTCCTTTATCTTTCTAGCTCTTAAGCTTTTAAAGGCTTCACCAGGGTCAGATTTTATATGTCTAGTCTTTAAATATACAAAAATCTTATAGGGTTGATCAATTTTACAATCTTCAGGGTCTTTCAATTCGGTTGGCAAAAATGAGGCTAATAATTGCTGAATATTATTGCGCATTGTATCGGAACTACCTTTAACCCAAAAAAAAGGATCTAAACCATCAAATTTTATGTCTTCATGGAGATTTAATTCTTTACTCGCGGCTTCAACATTTTTGCAATTGGCCCCTATTAAATATAAAAGAACAAGGGAATGGGTTTTATTAAATAGATCAATCGAATTTCTGTCATTTAATTTAATTATTTTAAATCGATCCTTAAAAATAGTTGTGGTTATCTGTGACCACGACTTATTCACGAGGAAACAACGCATGAGCGTTGTTATCTGCGGAATATAAGAAAAAATATGATAGGTAATCTCATTTGGTAAATAATAGTAATCGTTATAATTGGCAATATTGATATTTTCCATGTATTATTACTTCTTTAAAAAACCTTACTTATTATTGTTTTTAATTTTTTAATTTTGTAATTTAAAAATTAAAATGTAGATAATAAGCATGAATAAATTATTGATTGTTTGTGTTTTACTATTTATGTCGTTTTATCCGTCAAATCTACCTTGGAGTCCAAGTTACCAAGAAAAAATAAAGGAAAAGCTCGATAATTACTATCCTTTAATTCAATATTATCCCTCTTTTATTTATCCCAATGAAAAAGTGAATGAGTTATTTGCAAAAAAAAAGACCATTTATATCTTTGCCTATGGGAGTCTATTAAATCCAGAATCTGCCCAAAGAACAATCTCTGAAGAAGCTGTGGAAACAAGTCAACCAGCCTTAGCTTTTGGACTTAAAAGAATTTATAATTACTATGCAGGTCAAAAAACACACTGGATTACTAAAGCTCCCAAAGAAGAAGCAATGCTCAATGTTGAAGTCACGAGAAAAAGAGATGACTTAGTCAATGGAGCTTTGATCAAGGTGGACATTACCCAACTTAAAAAATTAATTGAGCGAGAAAAAGGTTACGATTTAGTCCCTGTTCTTACGATGAGATGGAATGATGCTATTTTAGAAAACACGCAATTTCATTTTATTATTGCTTATACTTTTACAGCGTCCTCTGAACCGCGGCTTGGGAAAGCATATACACAAAAAGGCATTTATCCAATTTATGGTTACAATCAAGCGGTAGAAAAGGGGGCTGAAAGATTTGGGGATAAATTTTTAAACTACTTGAGGACTACAACCTATTTATCTGACGGGATCACCAATTTATATGAATGGGAATTAAATCAATTGCCTTTAACTCAATCTAATTGAAAATGATATTTTTCTATTACTTGTTTAAAATGATTATTTGAAATCCAAAGATAAATAGACGGTTTTAGTTTACCAAAAAACTCTCCACTAAACACAAAATTATCCATTTTGAAAGCTTGGCTTAAGTGATTAATTAAGCAAAATTCATCTTCAATGGGATTATCTTTTATGTAAAAACTGAAATTTTCTATATCGCGTTCTAAAAGTCCATCATTTCTAAATAGGGTAGGATTATCTCTTTTCCAGCCAACAGCTAATCTTTTAAATACTTGTTCATAAAGTTGATAGAAAAACTTGGCTTTCAAATTTATATTGCCTATCAAACTATATTCATGCAGAGGTTCATTATTGAATAAAAAGGTTCCTTTTTCACAAATAAATTTATTTTTTGAATCATATACCGGTTCGGATTGAGAAACCCATGGAATATGATAAGTTAGCTTATAAGCATTAATTGTAAAAATTTCAAAAATGATAAAACTTGTGTAATTATCAAAATAGATAACTTTACCTTTGAGATATTCTTCATTACCAGTTTTATAAAAAGGTTGATGTTCTAATTCGTTGAGGATATGACCACAAGCATTTGGTAAGTAAGCCACAGAAATAGTGAAGGGAATACTATGAATGGAAATCGACATTGTAAATAATTAATTTTGATTAATTATAATAGTATTACTCCTCTTTTTTAAAAATTAAATATTAAAAATGAATTATTATTGGTATTTTAAAAGTTATTCTATAGCTTAAGTTAAATTGACTTTAAGCAAAAACTCAAATATACTATAAGGAATTTTAAATTCATAAAAAAACACACCCAATTGAGGAGTTATGTATAAAAATCGTTTAATCCAATTTTTTTCTCAAAGTAATCGATTATTTGGATTAGCGATTTGTTGCGCCTTAATCGCTGGATTTATTCATCATCCTTATCTTTATGGAGCAGCTGAAACGGTCTCTCAGATTTTTTTAAGTTTATTAAAACTTGTTAGCTTACCCCTAATTTTTTTATCGATCGTTTCCACCTCTTCTGGAATGGAAAGTGTAGGTGAATTTAAGCTACTCGGGAAAAAAGTGGTAAAATACACCCTATTGACAACTGTTATTGCAGCAGCAATTGCTTTAACTTTATTTTTGATTATCGATCCGGTCGGTCAAGAGATTTCAAAAAGTGCTAAAGTAGAAAGTTTACCAAAAATCGAGACAACTTATTTGCATCATTTGATCAATGTTATCCCTTCTAATTTTTTAAAGCCCTTTAATGAAAATAATGTGATCAGTGTGTTGTTTTTAGCCATGTTGCTAAGTTTATCTATTATTTCTTTACCGTCAGATAATCGCAAAACCCTGCATCAGTTTTTTTCTAGTTTATACGCAGCTATCATGAAGATTACTTCATGGATCGTTTTAGCGATGCCTTTAGCTATTTGGGCCTTTTTAACTCTTTTTATAAAAGACTTAAATGATGGTTTAGAGATGAAACAATTGGCTTATTACTTAGCTTGCGTTCTTCTTGCCAATACCATTCAGGGATTGATCGTTTTACCCACCTTTTTAAAAGCTAAGGGGATAGCACCGATACAATTAGCAAAAGCTATGCTTCCAGCTTTATCATTAGCTTTTTTTTCAAAGTCTTCAAGTGCCACACTACCCTTAGCAATGAGGTGTGCTACTGAAAGAGCTGCCATTTCAAAAAAGGTAACTAATTTTTCTTTTCCCCTTTGCACGACGATTAACATGAACGCTTGCGCCGCTTTTATTTTAATTACCGTTTTATTTGTTTCTATGAGCAATGGCATTGTTTATACACCTTTTGAGTTAATTTCTTGGATTTTTATTGCTACAATTGCAGCAGTTGGCAATGCAGGCGTTCCTATGGGATGCTTTTTCTTATCAAGCGCTTTTTTATCTACTATGAATATACCTTTAAATCTTTTAGGGGTAATTTTACCATTTTATAGCTTGATTGATATGTTTGAAACAGCTATTAATGTTTGGTCAGACTCTTGTGTTGCTGCTGTAGTAAATAAAGAAATTGAAAATGGTTCTGAAGAAGAATCTAAGCTAGCTGTACTGGAAACATAAATTAGAGGGTGAAAATGGGTATAAGACAAAGAATGACAGAATTGAAATCTGTAGAAGATGTTGATAACTTCTTAAATTTATACCCAACGAGTGTCATATTTAAAGCTGGGACTTGCCATAAAACCATGCAAGGCTTTGGTTATGTAGAACAAGTTTTAAATAATTACGATAATCTACATTTGGCCTTTGTTAAAGTTGTGGAATATAGACCAGCTTCAAATTATATTGCAGAAATTACCAAAGTGATCCATCAATCGCCTCAATTTATTCTTTTTGTAAATAAGCAAGCTGTTTTTGATATTGATAATTGGGATATAACTATTAGCGCTTTGGAAAAGGGATTAAATAAACATTTGCCCAATCCTACAAGTTTAAGCGATGCTCATTTAGTTTTTGAAGATAAAACTTCTATCTCCCCTTATGTCACTTTATTGCAATCTTACGTTCAAGATAAAATGTCAGAAGATGTATTCACCCAAAGATGGTTATTAACGTTTCAATCTGATGCAACTCTTCGCTCAACTGAAGAATTTAATCTTTTAAATAATCTTTTTGGAGATGTCGATGCCTTTATCCAAGAAAAAGGTTTTAAAGAAGATAAAACTTCACCAGATCCTGAAAATAGCTTAAAAGTTCGCTCTAAAAAGCTTTTAGAGATACTTACAGCTAGTGCTTAATTGTTCATTGCTTTAATTTATTCTTTTTATACAATAAATTTTGAAGCATTTTTATTAATATCACATAAGTTATTTGGTTTGTATGGAAGTACCGCTTACCCCTAAGATGGAAAGTCATGATTACACGATTTTTCCATCTGATACTAAAAAGATTATAGCAGAGCTTGGCAAAGAACGTTTGATCGAGAATTTGAAACGAATGTTACTAATAAGAAATTTCGAAGTTAGAGCTGAATCTGCCTACCAACAAGGAAAAATAGGTGGTTTTTTTCATTCCTACATTGGGCAAGAAGCAATCCAAACTGCTGCACTTGAAGCATTTAGTGCGAATAATTGGTGGGTGACTAGCTATAGATGCCACGCACTGGCTCTTCTTTTGGGGGCTACACCTAATGAAATTATGGCAGAATTGTACGGGAAATCTACTGGTAATGCCAAAGGACGCGGTGGATCCATGCATTTATATGCAGAGCGATTACTTGGAGGTTTTGGGATAGTAGGGGGGCAAATCCCCATTGCTATAGGTGCCGCTTTTAGCTTGAAATACAAGGAAATCAAAGATCAAGTTTCGATCTGTTTTTTAGGAGATGGCGCAGTCCCTCAAGGAGCCTTTCATGAATCTTTAAATTTAGCCTCTCTTTGGAGCTTACCTTGTGTTTTTGTTATCGAAAATAATAAATGGGGTATGGGCACTGCAGTAGAAAGAGCGGTTAGTGTCAAAAGAATTGCAGAAGATAAAGCGCCAAGTTTTGGCATAAAAGGTTATACTTTTAATGGAATGGATTTTTTTAATTGCTATGCTGGATTTAAACATGTCTTTGAAGAAATGAAAAAAGATTCTCGTCCTGTCTTAATCGAAGTACTTACTGAAAGATTTAGAGGACACTCCATTTCAGATCCAGGTCTTTATAGAACAAAAGAAAATTTAAAAGCATCTATGGCAAAAGATCCGATTCTTGCTCTCCAAGTAAATTTGATAGAATCTGGCATAATTAATCAAGAGGAAGTCAAAGAGTTAGATAAAAAGTATAGAACTATTGCTATAGAATCAATGAAATATGCAGACGAAAGCCCATGGCCTGAAATTAGCACATTAGAAACTGACGTATTTGCACCTTAAGAGGAAATTAATGGGAACACAAGTTGTTGATTTAAGAGAAGCCTTACGCCAAGCAATGAATGAAGAAATGGAAAGAGACCCAAATGTCTTTATTTTAGGTGAAGAAGTTGCAGAGTATAATGGTGCCTATAAAGTCACTAAAGGAATGTTAGAAAAATGGGGTCCAAAAAGAGTCTTAGATACTCCTATTTCTGAACTTGCCTTTGCAGGATTAGGGATTGGGGCAGCCATGACCGGATTGCGCCCCATTGTAGAATTTATGAGTTTTAATTTTTCTTTTGTAGCAGCTGATCAAATTATTTCAAATGCTGCCAAAATGTATTACATGTCAGGAACTAGATTTTCTGTTCCCATTGTTTTTAGGGGTCCTAATGGAGCTGCCGCTCAAGTGTCAAGTCAACATTCCCACTGCGTCGAAGCTATTTATGGAAATTTGCCAGGTTTATTGATTGTAACTCCTAGCAATGCCTACGACGCTAAAGGTCTTTTAAAAACCTCTATTCGAAATAACAACCCCGTTTTATTTTTAGAATCGGAACTCTCTTATGGGGATAAGATGGAAATACCAACGGAAGAATATTTAATTCCTCTTGGTAAAGCAAAAATTGTTAAAGAAGGAAAAGATATTACAATTGTTACTCATGGAAGAATGGTAACAGTTTGTGAAATAGTTGTTAAAGAACTTACAAATCAAGGGATTAATGCTGAATTAATTGATTTGCGCACAATTCGTCCCTTAGATATAGAAACTGTTGTACGCTCCGTAAAAAAAACTAATTTTTGTGTATTAGTAGAAGAGGGGCATTATTTTTCCGGAATTAGTGCTGAAGTTGGCTTTCAAATTATGGAAAATTGTTTTGATTATTTAGACAGTGAAATCGTTAGAGTTTGTCAAAAAGAAACTCCAATGCCCTATAGTAAAGAGTTAGAAAAAGAAACTCTTCCAAATGTAAAAAGAATTTTATCAGCTGTTCATAAAGCTTTAAATCGTTAGGAGTATTATGCCATTTAATCTTAATATGCCAAAACTATCCCCAACAATGGAAGATGGTACAATAGCCAAATGGCATAAAAAAGAAGGGGATCAAGTTGAAATCGATGATTTATTATTTGAAGTGGCAACAGATAAAGCAACGGTTGAGTATAATGCAATTGATTCTGGATGGTTAAGAAAAATTTTAGTGAAAGAAGGGGAGGAAGCTAAGGTAAATCAACCGGTAGCCATTTTGACAGAAGAGCAAAACGAACCTTTAGAAGAAGATGTATCGAAAGAGGCAGTATCTGCAAATAAAGAAGAAAAACTAAAACAAGAATCTATACCGCAAGAAGTAAATGCGAATTTGAAAAAATCAGATAGTGACCAATCCAAAGAAACAAAGCCAGTAGACAAAACTTCAGATGAAAAAAGAGTTTTAGCATCTCCGCTTGCTAAGAAGCTTGCCAAAGAAAAAGGTATTGACCTTTCTAAACTTAAAGGCACAGGCCCTAATAAGCGTATTATGAGTCGCGATTTAGAAGGTGGAGAAAAAAGTAAACCGGCTACTATGTTTAACTTATCTCATCGAGAAGCTCCGGTTGATGACGCGGGATCCTTTGATATTGAAAAATTAACCCCCATGCGAAAGGTGATTAGTCAAAGGCTTTTAGAAGCAAAGACGACAATCCCCCATATTTATGTTGAAATGCAGGTGGATGCTAAACCAATCATCGATCTTAGAGAGCAACTTTTTAAACTTGGTATAGCTGTCAGTTTAAATGATATAGTAGTCAAATGTACGTCGCTGGCTCTTAAAGAACATCCCAATATAAACAGCGGATTCGATTTAAAGAATAATGCGATTATTCGATATAAAACGATTGATATTAGCGTGGCAGTTAGCTTAAAAGATGGATTAATAACTCCTATTATCAAACACGCTAACTTTAAAACTCTTGGTGAAATTTCTGCTGAAATTCGAGAACTGGCTCAAAGAGGCAAAAATGGAAAGTTACAACCAGACGAGTACCAAGGCGGTTCTTTTACTGTTTCAAACCTGGGTATGTTCGGTGTGAAAACTTTTCAAGCGATTATAAATCCACCCCAAGCGGCCATTTTAGCTGTTGGCACTACCTATGAAACGCCTGTTGCTAAAAATGGAATTATTTCAGTTGGTAAAATGATGAATTTAGTTTTATCTTGTGATCATAGGGTGATAGACGGAGTGGCTGCTGCTCAATTTCTACAAACTTTAAAAAATATTTTAGAACATCCTATTGCTACATTACTATAATCGATTGTTAGCAATTTAAAAAATGGGCTCATTAAATATTGAAATGGGCCTTTATGAGCTTTATCGCAAAGGTTTAGCTTGTCTAATTTAAATAAAATTAAATAAAACCTTAGAGATAGCCTTCTATTCACTAAACAAAAAGTTTTTTTTAAAAAATGAGAGTAAAAATATTCTTATCTACTTTTTCAATTTTTAATATATTTCTTAAAGATGATGACTTTTGGTATAGCTTTGAAAATTCTTGAATGAGATTTAAAGACTTAATATTTAAAAGAAAATCTTTACTTAGATATTTATGAAATCTTAATGAATTATTTATATAAAAGGAGTTATTAATTTATAAGTAAAATGTTATGTCTATTAATACAACTTATCAATCCTATTTATATAATTGTCGCTTTTTAGGTGTTGATGATTCATTAATTCCTCGAACCGTTGTTTCTTCTACAACAACATATGGGACTACAGCTTTAGCTTACTCATCTTCTGAAGAAAAAACAAATCGTATGATGAAAAATATGTGTAGTTTAGTAGGAATAACCTCTGCATTATGGGTAATACCTCAGCATATAAAAACGATAATGCGTTTGAAAAATGCTATTGTGATGTTTGGTAATTATAAAAACGAAACTCAAAATGCAGTCAATTTAGAACGTATATTAAATCGAAGATTATGTAATGTTAAAATGCGTTTAACTAACTGGCTCTTTATTATCTCTTTTTCAGTAATATTGGCAGTGGGAGCGTTTTTTAACTCTATACCAATGATCGTATCGGGTGTCGCAGGTTTAGCTTTTTTTAGCTTTACCCTTTTAGTTTTAAAAGCCATACATAGAGTATACGAAAGAACAACCATTGGAAAAGAAGGTGTTCATCAACAATTTTTTATAAAAATTCTTTCTACAAAAATACCCAATCACAATAAATGCTAACTCTAATGGGGAAGTAATAAACCAATTGAAGGCAAAAAATACCCTCATTGTACATACAGCTACTGAAGGGAAGTTAAAAACAAGGAGTTGCAAAAACTGAGGTGAAAAAGGGGTCTATAGTGAATAGAAAGAAGCAAAAAAGCAGCTATTAAATAAAAAATTAAGGTTTTTACTATTACCTGTTTACAGGGGATTTAAGCTTTACTAACTGCCTAAAGCACATAGTATGAAAATTACTAAAATAACAAAGCCTTAAAAAATAAAAACCTTTAGAACTTTAATCATCTCAATTTTGAATTGTTATTCTTTAACTTCTTTATTTTGGATTTCGAGTATTTTTTTCTCAAGAGAAGTGATCTGGTCTACAATTTTGGTAATGTTTTTTAAGTAGACAGCCATCTTATTGTATTCATCAATTGGTAAAACAGGAATTCCACCCCATTTTCCACCTTTTGGTAAAGATTTTGAAACACCAGATTTAGCAGCAATAATAGTGAAATCTGGAATATTTAAATGTCCTGAAATACCAACTTGACCACTTAATACGACATATTTGCCAAGTTTTGTTGATCCAGCAACTCCTGCCTGAGAAACAAGAATATTGTAGGGACCAATTTCCACATTGTGGCCTATTTGTACTAAATTATCAATTTTAGAACCAATACGTATTGTCGTGTGCTTAAAACGCGCTCTATCTATAGTTGTGTTAGCACCTATTTCTACATCATCTTCAATGATTACTTTACCGAAATGATTGAGTTTAACATGTCTTCCTAAATTGTCTTGGATATAACCAAAGCCATCTGATCCTATTACACAACCAGGTTGTAAGATTACTCTGTCACCAATAACTGTTTTTTCTCTAATAGTCACATTTGGATGTATGTAGCAATCTTTTCCTATAACAGTTTCTGGTCCAATATAGCTGTTGGCATAAATATGAGTATTGTCACCAATATGCACATTTTCATCTATGACAACATGGGGACCAATGTGGCAATTGTTTCCTATTTTGCTAGAAGAATGTATGACAGCTGTGGGATGTATACCTTCAAAACCTGTCATTCTAGGATTGGCGCCGAAAAATAAATCGATTAATTTTTGAAAAGCAAAAGAAGGTTTTTCGTTTAGTAAATAATTTTTTCCAGAAAATCGAACATGTTCTGGGGAAATAAAAATGACTCCAGCTTTTGATTCAGCTAAAAGCTTTCCGTAACGTGGATTATCTAAAAAAGAGGCATCTTCTGCACTGGCGCTGGAAAGATCTGAGATTCCTGTAATAACATAATCTGGATCACCTTCTAATTCAGAATTAGTTAATTTTGCCAATTCATCTAAAGTAAATTGTTTTTGGTGCATAAGATGCCTTTATTCTTTAAGGAAGTTTTAAATCAGTAGTGTTTTTTTCTTTTGGCTCTTTTTCATGAGCTTCATCTAATACTGCTATCACTTGGTTAGAGATGTCAATATCAGGAGAAGAGAAAAAAATGCTTTCTTCAGTCAAAATAATATCAATACCTTTTTCTTCTGCAATTTTCTTGGAAGCTTTGGTAACCATCTCAGTAAGTTTTTGAACAACTTTAACATTCGTTTGGTTTAAAGTTTGAAAGTACTGATTTTGTTGCTGGGTAATTTCTTGACTTAAAGCTCTGAATTTTCTTTTTAAATCTGTTTCAGCTTCAGGTGATAAACTATCTAAATAATCGGGATCGTTAAATTTTTCTGCCATATCATTTAGAGTTTTTTCTTTATCTTCTAAAATGGTTTCCATTTGTTTTTTCATAGCCTCAAAAGAAGATTGCTCTTGCTTTCCTACTTTTGAATTTTCTACGCAATATTTAAAGTTTACAACTTTGATAACTAATGGTTTATTTGAATTTGTTGAAGCTGCAGTTAAGCTACCACAAACCATCAACGAAGCTACTGTTAACCACTTTATAATTTTTTTCATATAAATTCCTTTTTTATCTAGCAATTAAAATTTACCACCTAACATAAAGAAGAATCGTTTCACTTGACTTCTTCTTTCAGGATTTATCGGATAACCAACACCCAAAGTTACTGGAGGCCCTTTTTCAAAAATTTGAAAACGAATGCCATAGCCGGCTGATAAGTAGAGTCTGTTGTCATTGCCATGATGAGCTTTCGAATATAAAGATCCAAAAGAAAAGCGATCAAAACTTAAATGACCTGCGTCGAAAAATAAAAAGCCATCAAATCTTTTTGTTATTCTTCTTACATACTCCATAGAATACAACTGCATGGAAAAACCACCGCGAGGTTCTTTTTCTGAAAAGGTTGGACCTAGCTTATAGGGTTTGTAGCCTCTTACAAAGTTGTCACCACCTAAAAATAAACGTTCGTCTAAGGGGATATGGCTAGGCTTTTGTCCAAATAAGGGAAATAAAAAGCGGAAATCACCTCTAAATTTCAATACACCTTTACTATCCGTTTTGTAGTAAAAGGTATTTAAATAAGCTAAACCTGAAAAATGATAGTGACCACCAATACCTGCAAGTTCTGCTTCAAAGCGTGATTTTAATCCTTTGGACGGACGGGCTGGATTATCAGTTGAATCGTAATTTAAAGTGATCCCACCAGCTGAAATAATACCATCATTTTTAGATTCTGAAATTAAGGATGGCCATTCATGACGACCGCTACTACTTGGAACCTTTGAAGGAAAGCTTGAGGGAAATCCAGAAAAGCTGCTTGAAGAAGATTTTGCCATAGTTTCATTTATGGTTGAATTTGCATAGTCGTCACTTGAGCTTGAACTACTACGACTACTACTACCATCATTTTCAACTAAGCTTTCCTCTTTTTCTATAACCTTTTTAGTTAACTGAATATAAGTATTTTTAATCCGATATTGAAAACCAAATTTGACAAATGCATTTAAATCGTAAGTGGCGTGCAATACGAAACTACTCGAATCAAAAGAGTAACTATGAGAGACATATCGATTGCTACTTTTTTGCAAATCAAATCCGACTGTCCATTGAGAGTCCATGAAATGGGGCTTTGCCCAAGTAAAATCGTAGCTTCTACTTCTATTACCAATAGATACAGAAAATTGGGTATACTCCCCACCGCCTCTTAAAGCTTGATAGCCGTCGCGCCAAAGTCTTTTGTAACCACTTGCATTAAAGTTTTTTTCAGAGATGTTAACTCCACCAAAAACACTTTCTACAGTACTAAATCCAAAAAAGGCTCCAAAATTTCCAGTAGTTGTTTCTTCAACTTCAATGTGCACGTCTCTAAATCTTTCACCATTAGCATTGCGCATATCTTCTGTTTCGACAGAGTATACATTAACATTTGAGAAATAACCAATATTTGCCAATCGCTCTTCTGTAATTTTTAATTTTTCACTATTAAACACCTCACCTGGTACTAAAAGTGTTTCATGTAAAATAACTTCAGTTTGAGTAGAACAATTTCCGAAAACTTTAATTAAACCAACGCGATATTTTTCACCTTCATCAATGGAAATATGTAAACTATAAGAGCAATTTTCTTTAAGGTTGACTTCGTAATCAATGACAGCGTCTATAAAGCCTCTTCTACCATAAAGTAAGTTCAATTGATCAATTGTTTCTCTTATTTTATCAGGAGAATAAGGCGCTCCTTCGTAGCAAGATAACAATTCTTGAATTCTTTCGTTCGAAAAGACTTTATTCCCCTCAAAAGTAATATTATTAATGCTATATAAATTTCCTTTATCAGCTTTAATGTAAATAACTATGCGATTATCATGAGGGGTTTCTCCAATACTAACACATACTTGAGCGTCTGCATAACCTTCATTTTGAAGATAGTTAATAATATTTAGACGATCTTGTTCCATCATATCTTCATTGTATGTGCCTTCGTTATTTAACCAGCTTAAAAATATGTTATATGTTTTTGTTAACATTAATTCTAAAATAGCATCTTCTTCACAAGCGTCAAAACCCTCAAATATAATTCGTTTAATTCTTCCGCAACGACCTTCAAAAATATTTATCGTTATATCTACTTCATTTGTTAATTCATCAAAATGGATATCGTAGCCCATTTGCGCTTCGAAAAAACCTTTTTTTAAATAATACATTTTTACTTTGTTAAAAGCTTGACTAAAGGCTAAACGATCAAATACGGTACAAGATTTTACATCCAATTCTGACTGTAATCGTGCACTCTTAATTTTGTCATTTCCATTCCAGACTATTGTTCGAATAGTAGGTTTTGGCCAAACGTGCAATTGAATATGTATTTTATCATTTACAATTGAAAACTGTGGTTCTACTCTATCAAACTCTCTTGATAATACTTTAAGGTCGTTATCAAACTCACTTTGAGAAAAAAATGAGCCTTCACGTGTTTGTATGCGAGATGTTACAATAGACGAATCGCAATTTGATCCTGTGGGGGAATGAATAAAAATATTTATTTTTTCTATTTGTTGATTTTCATATTGTAACTGTCCCCAAACGTTAAATGAAAAGAGGGTTAGCAAAAGGAAAAAAAGGAATGACCTTTGAAATTGAGTATAAGCCATATAGTCCTCGGAAGATCGGATATTTAATGAATATAACCAGTTCATTATCGATAAGATAGAATGAGAATCATAGTTTAACATCTGCAATAAATGCAATATTAGACTACAAAATTTGGGTTAAAAAAGAGATCGGCCAGCAAATGCTCTTGCTAAAGTGCCACCATCAACATAATCTAAAGAGCTTCCAATGGGTATACCAAAGGCTAATCTTGAAATAGATTGAACAAATGGAGACAACTCTTTTTTAAGATAAAGAGATGTAGTGTCTCCTTCTAATGTGGAATCAAGAGCTATTACTATTTCTTTAATTTGTAAAGTTTGAATTCTAAATTTTAACTTTTCTATTTGGAGTTTTTCGCTATGAATTCCATCCATTGGCGATAAAAGCCCGCCAAGTATATGGTATAAGCCATCATATTCTCCTGTGGATTCAATTGCAAACGCATCTTTTGCAGAAGCTATGATACAAAGTTTTTTTGTAGCTATTCTGTCATTTGTGCAAAATAAACATTTTTCATTTTCTTCTAAACAACCACACTCATGACAAGTAGAAAGCTTAACTGGAATTTCCTGAATAAGACTTGCAAAGTTTTGTAGATCTTGTGTAGACCAATTAAGCAATTGAAAAGCAAACCTTTCTGCACTTTTGCTTCCAACGCCTGGCAGCTTTTTTAAAAGTTCCATTACTTTCAATAAATGAAGAGGGTATTTCATGGATAAGATATATGTATAGTTATAGGAGTGAATGATGGATTTTATCAAAAACAGATTTAAAATTACATTAAATTATGGTAAAGTTTTTATTTATTAAAAAATAAATAGTATTGAAATGCCTACAGCTATAATAAACTCTTTAGGGACATATTTACCCAAAAAAATTCTTACCAATTTTGATCTCGAAAAAATGGTAGATACAACCGATAGTTGGATAAAAGAACGGACGGGTATTGAAGAAAGAAGAATTGCTGATGATGAAGAAACAACTTCAGTACTTGGTTTTAAAGCAGCCTCAGTTGCCCTTCAAAATGGTAACTGTTCTCCGGACGAGATTGAATTAATTATTTTAGCAACAACTACTTCGGACTATCCAATGCCAAGTTCTGCTGCATTAATTCAAGCTATGTTAAAAGCCACAAATGCAGGAGCTTTTGATATTCAAGCGGCTTGTTCTGGTTTTATTTATGGATTAACCCTTGCTAAAGCTTATATAGAAGCAAATATTTACAAAAAAATCCTCTTAGTCGCAAGTGATAAACTATCTTCAGTCATAAATTATGAAGATCGCAATACTTGTATTTTATTTGGTGATGGTGCTGTTGCAGCGCTTATATCAAATGAAGGGGAAGGCTTAGAAATTAAAACCTCAAATTTAGGGGCAGAAGGTATTTATTCTCAACATTTATTGATACCAGCGGGAGGATCTAAAAAACCAGCCTCAGAAGATACTGTAAAAGATAAATTGCATTCTGTAAAAATGGAAGGTAAGGAAGTGTTCAAGCACGCCATACGTAGAATGGCAAAAAGCTCTCTTGAATGTTTGGAAAAACTGAATATCCAAGTAAAAGACATTAATTGGGTTATCCCTCACCAAGCTAACTTTAGAATTATGGAAACTTTAGCTAAACAATTAGAAATTCCTTTTTCAAAAGTTTTCAGAACTGTTCATAAATATGGCAATACATCAGCTGCAAGTGTAGGTATTGCCTTGTCTGAACTTCTTGAATCTCAAGAAGTAAAACCAAACGATCATTTACTTTTAACCGCATTTGGATCAGGTTTTACATGGGGCTCTGTAATTTTAAAAAAAACTGAAACGAATGACTAATATGAAACGTCAAAATATAACCTTGTTATTTCCTGGCCAAGGTGCCCAATATATTGGAATGGGAAAAGATTTTTTTGAAAACTTTTCTATAGCAAAAGAAACATTTCAAGAAGCTGATGATTCATTGAGAATGCCTCTTTCTAAAATAATGTTTGAATCTGATGAAAATGAATTATCTAAAACTGAAAATAGTCAACCGGCTCTGTTAGTTGCAAGTATCGCTATATATCGTGTTTTAAAGGCTAGTATTCCTGATGTGACTATTAAAAATACTGCGGGGTTAAGTTTAGGGGAGTATTCCGCTTTAGTTGGTGCAAATAAAATTACATTTGAAGATTCTTTACAATTGATTCGAAGAAGAAGTTTGTTTATGGATGAAGCTTGTAAAAAGTTTCCAGGTAAAATGGCTGTTATTTTAAATTTAGAAAATGAACAAGTTGAAAAAATGGTTCATGATTTACAATTACCACAAGATCTTTGGGTAGCAAATTATAATTGTCCAGGACAAGTTGTAATATCTGGAACTGAAAAAGGGATAGAACTTGGAACGCAAGCAGCTAAGCAATTGGGAGCTAAAAGAGTTTTACTATTACCTGTTCAAGGAGCTTTTCATAGTGGTTTAATGAGTTCTGCAGAAAATGCTTTACGACCTTTCATTCAAGAAACAGTAATAAAGGATAGTGCGATTGATATTGCCATGAATGTAACAGGAAATTTTGCTAAAAATTCCCAAGAAATAAAAGATAATTTAATAAAACAAGTCACAGGATCAGTTCGGTGGAGCCAAGGAATTAAAGCAATAGAAGCTAAAGGAACTGATTTATACATTGAAGTTGGAGCATTTGGTAAAACCCTTTGCGGCTTTAATAAAAGAATTGGTGTTAAGTCGCCAACGATTGCATTAGAAACAATAAAAGATTTAGATCAATTAGAAAATATAAACGAATTATGAAAGATTTATTAAAAGATCAAGTAGCTATCGTAACTGGTGGGACTGCGGGTATTGGTACAGAGATTGTCAAAACTTTTGTGGAAAATGGCGCTAAGGTGATTTTTACCGGTACAAATGTTGAAAATGGGGAGAAAATTTGTAAAGAGATACAGCCGGTTTATGGTTCAGAATCTGTTCATTTTTACCCATGTAATATCGCTGATTTTACTCAAGTTCAACATCTATTCAAAAATATTTTGGAAAAATTTCATAAGGTAGATATTTTAGTAAATAATGCTGGAATTACAAAAGATAAATTGCTGATGAAAATGACAGAAGAAGATTGGGATAGCGTGTTGGCAGTAAATCTCAAGTCTTGCTACAATACTTGTCATGCGATCGTAAGACCTATGATGAAAGCGCGAAAGGGCTCTATTATTAATATAAGTTCAGTCGTTGGAATAAATGGAAACCCAGGACAGCTTAATTATGCATCTTCTAAAGCTGCAATGATTGGGTTTTCGAAATCACTGGCAAAAGAATTAGGTCCAAGACAAATAAGAGTTAATTGTGTAGCTCCAGGCTATATTGAAACAAAAATGACCGATCAACTTAAAAGTGAACAAAAGCTAGAAATTTCTTCTAAAATTGCTTTAGGAAGAATCGGAAATCCTCAAGAAGTTGCAAATGCAGTTCTTTTTTTAGCAAGCCCTCTATCAGAATATATTACAGGGCATGTTTTAGTAGTTGATGGTGGAATGTAAAATTTTTATAATAAATCTAAAGGATATATATGACAGTAGAACAAGAAGTAATTGATATTGTTGTCGAACAACTAGGTATTGATAGAGATGACGTAACATTATCAAAATCATTTGTAGAAGATTTAAATGCGGATTCATTAGATCTGACAGAACTTATGATGACATTAGAAGAACGTTTTGGTTGTGAGATTTCAGAAGAAGAAGCTGATAAGCTCAGAACTGTAGGAGATGTCGTTAAATTCATCGAAGAACACAAAACAGATAACAGCTAATCTATCTTATTGAAAGTAGCTTATTCATTTTAAGTTACTTTCAATTCTCTTATTATCATATTTATTCAGCTCATAAAGTATCTTTATTTTTTCATTATCAAGCAAAAAGTTTTGCTATATTTAATTTCTTAAGAGTAAAAACTTAATTTAAACCAATTGTAAAAGACATATTTTGGAAAAAAGTTGTTTGCTAATAATTAAGAAACTTTTTATTGTAGATCATGTTGTTCCTGATAAAAATCAAAAAAGTTTAGTAAAAGACATAGATCTTTTATAGCTATCTAAATTTTCAGGTAAAAAACGAAGTTTATTAAAATTTACTAAAACCCATACTTTTGGGTTTATCGCTAGTATATTTTTTCTTCGACGGATTTATCTATATATAAGAATAACTTTCCTAGTGAAGAAAGTCTAATAAGTATTTTATTTTCAGTGGTTTAGTGAAATAAATGGTTGAAAAAGAACTTAAATTCAGATAAATCTTAAGTAGGTTCTAAAAATTAGTATCTACTTCAATTTAACCTTTAAGATAAGGAATTGATTATGAATAAAGAACAATTTGAAGGACAGTGGCACGTTTTAAAAGGTAAAATTAAACAAAAATGGGCAAATTTGACTGATTCAGATTTAACGCACATTGATGGTAAGAGAGAAGAGTTACTTGGAAAACTGCAACAAAAATATGGTATTGCAAAAGAAAAGGCTGAACAAGAATTAGCCGATTGGGAAAAGACTTTAGGTATGGATAAATAACTAAGTTTTTAAGTCCACTTCAATTTTATTTAACTCGCTTAGTCGAGTTAAATAAAAATCAGACATAACAAAAACTCAATTTATTTTTTTAGAAAAAATGGGAGGTCGTTATGCCAAGAGGATCTAAAAGTAGCTATTCAGCTAAACAAAAACGTCAAGCCAAGCACATCGAAGAGTCTTACGAAAAAAAAGGCGATAAACGCGCCGGTGAAATCGCCTGGAGAACTGTGAATAAAGAAAGTGGCGGATCACACAGCAAAAACTCTTAAAAAATTTGCCTCATTATTTTTCTTAAATTACATAACAAAAATATCTTTAATTTTTTAACACTTAAGAAGAAGGTTTTTTATGAAAAAAGAAAATAAGTCAAAAAAAGTTGCTGTTGAATCTCAAAGAGAAGAATTTTATCAAATGTTTTTAGATGAATTAAGAGACATTTATTGTGCCGAGGAAATGATTATAGAAAATATGCCTAAAATGATTGAAGCAGCTAGCTCTAAAGAATTAAAAGATGCTTTCAAAAAGCACTTGTCGGAAACCAAAGAACAACATAAACGTCTAGATCAAGTATTTGAAGAACTTGGAGAAGTTGCAGAAGGGGAATCTTGCAAAGGAATTGAAGGAATACTAAAAGAATGTGACTCTATTATTAAAAGCTCAAATCCTTCCTTAGTAGAAGATGCTGAATTAATTTGTGCAGCACAAAAAATAGAACACTATGAAATCGCTTCCTATGGTTCTTTAAGAACATTTGCTCGCCATTTAAACCTAAGTGATATTGAGGATATCCTACAAGAAATATTGGATGAAGAAGGTAAAACGAATAAGGATTTAACAGCTCTTGCTGAAGGATCTTGGCTGTCTACTGGAATCAACGCAAAAGCTGCAAACGAATAAGTATTTCGCCCGGTTAACTTTAGTTAAACCGGGCTTTTGTTATACTTGGAAATCTTGTTTCGAGTAATTTTTCTAAACGGGTATAACAAAGCAAAATCAAAAACTAACTTCACTGTAAAGTCGCCCATCGCCCATGATAAGGATGGTAAATTTTCACCATAAAAAGCAATAGAGTAAAAGATCAGGGTGTCAATGAAAGAGGCGAAACAAGAAGCTATAAAAGGAGCAAACCACCAATTTCCTTTATTGCGTAGCTTATAAAAAATGAAGATGTCAAGTAATTGTGCGATTAAAAATGCAGTTCCAGAGGCTATAGCAATTTTTAAAGGAGCTAAATAAAAAGAGAGTAATATACCTAAGCAAAAACCTAAATAAACTACGTTTTTGGCATATATTGGTCCGTAAAGAGCATTAGAAATTTCAGTTATCAAAAACGAAAAGGGATAGGGAAAAGTCCCCCAAGTTAGCCAATTGTTAATTGGTATAGTAACTAAAAGATTTGATGCTATGACTACTAAACTCATAGCACCATACAAAAGGATCGAATTTTTTATTGATAGCTTTTCACTCATTATCGATTTGTTTTTTTAAAAAAGGAATTACCTCTTCTATTTTTAAACGATGTTGCTCTAATGTGTCACGATAACGAATAGTAACTGTTTGATCCTCTAAACTTGTCGTATCTATGGTAAAGCAAAAAGGGGTGCCGGCCTCATCCATTCTGGCATACCGTTTTCCAATATTTTGTTTGGCATCATACTGTACATTCCAATATTGCCTTAATTGAATAAATAATTTGTAGGCAATGTCTGTCATTTCCTCTTTATCAATTAAAGGAAAAATAGCAGCTTTAATTGGAGCAAGCCGTGGATGAAACTTCATAAAAACACCACTTGGACGATTCGCATCTTCTGTATATGCTTCACACAATACTGCAAGGACGCCTCTATCTGCACCAGCTGATGGTTCAATAATATGAGGAAAATATTTTTCTCCTTTTTCTTGATCAAAATATTTTATTTTGTCGTTGTAGCCAGAACCTTCGGCATGTTGCCTTAAGTCATAATCAGTTCTATGAGCTATACCTTCTAACTCACCAAAATCTGGCGCAGTAAAGGGAAAGCAATACTCTATATCACTGCTACCAGCTCCTTCTTTTGCATAGTGGGCTAACTCATCTTTAGTTTGAGCTCTTATTCTCAAATTATCTTTTGAAATACCAATAGAGAGCCACCAATCGTAGCGCGTTTGACACCAAAATTCATACCATTTCTGTGAGTCTTCAGGATGAACAAAAAATTCAAGTTCCATTTGTTCAAACTCACGGGAGCGAAAAATAAAGTTTCTAGGGGTAACTTCATTTCTAAAAGCTTTACCAATTTGAGCTATACCAAAAGGAATTTTTACCCTT
This sequence comes from Candidatus Rubidus massiliensis, assembly GCA_000756735.1. Taxonomy (GTDB): domain Bacteria; phylum Chlamydiota; class Chlamydiia; order Chlamydiales; family Parachlamydiaceae; genus Rubidus; species Rubidus massiliensis. Next base: position 1,189,884 of record CCSC01000001.1, read on the forward strand.
GAAGTATCTAAAACGTTGCGAAAGTTTGCGAATATCCCTTGAGCAGTTTCAGGTCTTAAGTAAGCTATTGCTGAAGGATCTTCTAAAGCGCCAACGTATGTTTTGAACATTAAGTTAAACTGTCTAGGCTCTGTTAATGTACCTGGCTTGTCTACATCAGGTCCTATGACTAATTTTTGAATATCAGAGGACAAGGAAGGGTATAGTGAAAATTGGGAAGGAGAATCAACTTTTGAAATCCCTTGCTTTTTTGCTATTTTTTCAGCTTTTTTTTGCCATAAAGATACGTAATCATCATTATTAATAACGCTTAGCCATCCCGCAGAAGTTTTTTCGCCATTCTTTTCCCCATATATTTCGGCACAAAGAAGGTGATCTGCTCGGTAACGATTTTTGCTTTCTTTACAATCTACCATAGGGTCATTAAATCCGCCAATGTGTCCAGAAGATTTCCAAACTTTTGGATTCATGATTATGCTGCTGTCTAATCCTACAATATCGATATATTTATTATTTGGTCCAAATTTTGGCCGGCGCACAACATCTTGCCACCACGCTTCTTTTAGATTGCGTTTTAATTCAACGCCTAAGGGACCATAATCCCAAAACCCGTTGATTCCACCATAAATTTCAGAAGACTGAAAAATAAAACCGCGACGTTTACACAAGGCAACAATTTTTTCCATTTTATTCTGGGAAGTATTTTCCATGCTTTTAGTTGGGGGGGTAGAAATAGTCATGTTAATCCGTTATATAAATTTAAAACGATAGCAAGAAATTCATTTATTTTCAATTTGAGAAACAGCGCTTTCTAAACAAACTAATGACTAGATTAATTTTATCATGCTTAAAAAATTTCTAATTGAAGTAATTGTTTTATTAAAAAAAGAAGATTCGGGCTTGAATAAAACGATAGCCGTCTCATTATCTTCATGATTTGTTGGAAAAGAGCTTTCTTTAGTCCCATAACGTATCGTATGTTGACTTAAAAGTTTAAAAATCTCTTCTAACTTTTGCAATTTATTACTGTAAGCTGGGTCTTTTTGTAAACGTTGTGCCAATTCTAGGGCTGATTCGTTGTTACAGTAAGCGTCTGCAAATCCACATTCTATTAAAGCTTTTATTCCCTCTACATTTACTATCGTTACATTCCAATGAAAAGGGGTATATTTATTATTAATTGGTCCTAAAGCCAAATTACAAAGATAAGCGTTTTTAAATAGGCGAATAATCTCAGGATTTGTAGCTATTGTAATAGGAAGGATATTTTCCTTAAGTGAAAAAAGGAGGGGATTAGCTTCTAGTTTTTTTAATAATAATTCTACCATCTCTTTTTGGTTGTGGTTAACAGCTTTAAATAATGGTGTCTTTAACGAATTATCATAACCATTAGAATCGGAATGGAGTTTTTTTAAGAAGTAAGCGATCATAAGGCAGCCTTTTTCAGCAGCATAATGAAGCGGCTTCGTATCGAGACTCGCTAAGTTACCATTAACTTGAAAACCCGCCTTAACACCTTGTTTTAAAGTTGCCTTAAAGCATTTGATAATCTCTACAGTAGGCTCTCTTTTAGAAGCTATAATTTGTAGTTCTTGTTCTACAAGTTCGCAATAAAAGTTTGTCCAGGAGATATTATTGTCTAAAGAATGCATGAAAAACCTAAAATTTTACTTGAAAGGAGATCATTTTTACTGATTATGATCATTCCATGTCAAGTTTTAATAACTAATCTCAGAAAGTCAAGGAAGCATATTTTTTAATGATGAAATATAAGGGGATTGAAAAATACCCCCTCTTTTGCACTAATTTAAATCGGCTGGCACTATGACTAAGGGTTTTTCAGTAAAATGAATATTAGTAAATATTTCAGGATCTACATTAAAATAAGATGAAAGGAGTTGTGCAGGAAAAGAATAGACAGCCTCTCCAAGACCTATATAGTTTGGGTTTTCGTGATTAAAAAACGCTATTACTTCCAAAGAATCAGAACCAATATTTTCAATATTGTGAAAATTGGATGCAGGAACAAAGGAACCTTGATTTTTTCTAACTTCAAATTCTGTCACATCACCTTCTGGTTCTAACATAGAAATTTTGCTGTGACCTTCTAATACAAAAATTAATTCACTAGCATTGGGATGCCAATGTGGCTCAACAGCGCAGCCTGGCTCGACTGAAAAACGAAGAATACTTAGGCCCTCTAAAATGGAGAAATCATTTTTCACAGCCTCTTGTAGGTAACCACTTTTATATTCTATGATTTTAGGGCTACTTTCTAATGAAAATTTATAACTACTCGTATTACTGCCATTTTGTGGTATATCGTTCACAAAAGTTATGTTTTCCATAGTTTTTGCTGATTTTAAATGATCTAAAATCGGTTTACCCTTGCTATAAAAGACATTATCAAAAACGGATGTATTTAAGGAATAAACTGATTTTGTTAGTTCCATAGTTTTTGGTAGATCGCAATTAAAACTAAATAAAATCGTCCCAGCTTCTGAACCTATATTTGTGATTTGATGAATAAAACCCATAGGAACAAAAAAGACATCACCTTTTTCTAAATAAAAAGTATCCTTTTTTTCAGGGGAACGAATTGTAATTAAAAATTTTCCGGAATTACAATACCCAATTTTATTAGCATTAGTATGCCATAAAGGGCTTAAGGAAGATTGGCTTTTTAATTCAAGATAAACAAAGGAAGCGCGAGACAATCCTTTTACTTCCTGAGAAGTGATGTGTACGATATTACCATATATTTTCTTGTTTTGCTCTATATAGTTGTCTAAATTGAAGTAGTAATTTGTACTCATAATTTCTTTAACTATCCTTATAATTATCTTTTTTCTAAAAAGTCTTTAAATTTTGAGTTAATAGGCTTAAGTACTTTTTTTTGCAAGATTTAAGGATGTTATTAAGAGAAGTCTAGATAAATCTAGAATTTTTAAGTCCATTAAAAAGAATTGAAACTTATTAAAAAAGAAAAACCCGAAAGTTTGCATTTATGTAAACTTTCGGGTTTATTGCCCAGAATAGGACTCGAACCTACACACCTTACGGCACCAGAACCTAAATCTGGCGTGTCTACCAATTTCACCATCTGGGCAGATAAATAAAACGCTATAACACTATTATTTTACGTTTAATTTGTCAATCTTTTTTATCGTAAAAATAAATGTATAGATATTTTTTTAAAGTATAAAAAGAGAATTTGTGTTATAATAATTATTAATTTTTTAAATAATTTAATTTTATGGTTAATAATTTGCCAAAAACTTTACTAAAGTTCGTTCTTTATTTTATAAAAGAACATTGGGTTTCTATTCTCTTTATTCAGATTTTTTGTTTTGCATGGGCAATAGATCACACGCTTTGGCCCTATGTATTAATGCTTGTGGTAGATACTGTCACAAATTACGCATCGGATAAATCAGAAGCTCTACATTTATTAGTCAAACCTTTAGCCCTAGGAGCTGTTCTTTGGATATCAGTTGAAATTTCCTATAGGGTTTCAGGCTTTTTAATGGCTACCATTTTTCCAAAAATAGAAGCTTCTATTCGAATGAATATGTTTAATTATGTTCAAAAACACTCTTATAATTATTTTTCCAATAATTTTGCTGGGACAATTTCTAATAAAATTAGTGATATGCCTTTAGCTGTCGGTAGAATACTTCAAACAATTATTACGCTATTTTTTCCTGTTGTCTTAGCTTTGATGATTTCGATCGCTATGTTTGCTTATGTGCAACCTATGTTTGCTTTTATTTTGATCAGTTGGGTTGTAATTCACGTTTGTGTGTGTTTATTATTCGCCAAAAAATGTGATAAATATTCAGATGTTCATTCTGAATCGAGGAGCGTTTTATCGGGAAAAATCGTGGATAGCTTAACTAATCACATCAATGTAAGACTATTTAGCCGCCACTCATTTGAGAAAGAATATTTAAAGAAATATCAAAGTGATGAAATTAAAAAACATAAAGATTCTTTAATCTATGTCGAAAAAATGAAAATGCTTTTAGGCATTATATGCTTTTTTGGAGCGTTTGTTGGTATTAACGGTTTTATGATTTATTCATGGATGTTAGATCAAATAACAGCTGGTGAAGTAGTTTTTATTTTTAATACGTCATGGAATATTACTATGATGGTTTGGCTCGCAGGTCTTGAGATTCCCACGTTATTTAAAGAGATTGGCATTTGTAGACAAGCTTTGACTGTTATCCAAGCACCGCATGATTTAAAAGACCATGAGTTAAGTCGAAAAATGCAGATAAAGAAAGGGGAAATTATATTCGATAAAGTATCTTTTCGTTATAGCAAAAAAAATCAATTGTTTAATAAAAAATCTGTACATATTAATGCTGGAGAAAAAGTTGGTTTAGTGGGCTTTTCAGGATCTGGGAAAACATCTTTTGTTCACTTAATTCTGCGTTATTTTGATGTTAATGAAGGTAAAATTATTATTGATGGTCAAGATATAGCCTTAGCTACTCAAGAATCTTTACGGTCGCAAATTGCTCTAATCCCTCAAGATCCAATATTATTTCATAGATCTTTGATGGAAAATATTCGCTATAGCCGTTTAGACGCAACGGATGAAGAAGTGATTGAAGCTTCCAAAAAAGCGCATTGCCACGATTTTATTCAAAAAATGCCTGAAGGCTATTATACATTAGTAGGCGAAAGGGGAATCAAACTTTCCGGTGGGCAAAGACAAAGGATTGCTATAGCTCGAGCTATTTTAAAAAATGCTCCGATTGTTATTCTAGATGAAGCTACGTCTGCACTCGATTCAGTTACGGAAAGGCATATTCAAGAAAGTTTAGCTGAATTAATGAAGGGCAAAACAACTTTGGTGATTGCTCATAGGCTTTCCACACTTGCTAATATGGATAGGGTTTTAGTTTTTGCTGAAGGAAAAATTGTAGAAGAGGGAACGCATCAAGAGTTGTCTCAAGCCAACAGCTTTTATGCTAAAATGTGGGACATGCAACAAGGTGGTTTTCTTCCTAAAGATCATAATGAGGAAGAAGAGTCTTATGAAGAGGAATTTGAAGAAGAAACAAATTCTAATCCAAATGAAGACTCTTTTTGGCCTGACTTATTCTCGGTAGATGAAAGACGTTTACAAAGTTCGAAAAAAAGATAATTATTTATATAATTACGTGTGAACATTCAATGGAAGTTGTTACTTAAAATGACAACTTCCATTGACTCAATCTAATGATTTTAGTTTTCAAATTTCCATTAAAAAAACAAAGTTTTAGTATTATAAAATTCTTTAAAAAATCTTAATCCCATTTTGTTATTTTTATAAATTTAAGAATTGATTTATGAATAATACGTTTTCAAGTGAAGCGCCTAAAATCAATAAGACTTAAAAACATTTATTTACCCTACGAAGAGAGAGTTTATGCTAAAGACATTTGTTTCCCTATTGATTCTATTCTTTTCTAGTAGTGTTTTTTGCGAGCAACCTTTAATAGAAAAAATACCAGAAGTTGGCGTAACAAGAGTTACCTTAAAAAATGGAATGCGATTAATATTAAAGCCAACTGATTTTGAAGCCGATGAAGTGATCATTCGTTTTTTTGCGTCGGGTGGTTATGGTTCATTAAAACAAGAAGACAGAATCATTGGAGCTTTGGCATCCGGAGTTTTATGGGAATCAGGATTGTCCGATTTAAGTGCGGATCAAGTGAGCGTTTTGCTATATGAAAACTCTGTTGATTTTTCTGTAAAAATTAAGCCTTTTTTTCGTTTAATTGAAGGCACCTGTGATGAAGATGGATTGAAAACTTTTTTTAAAGTTACTAATTGGGTGTTTACTCAGCCAAATTTTACAAAAAATGGCCTTAATGAAGTAAAATTGAAATCGAAAACCGTTTTTGAAAAAAAAGCGATTGATTTTGACAACGTGTATGAAGATAGATTTATGGCTATTAATACTCAAAATCATAATGCTTTCAAACCCTTTGTTTTCGAAGAGATGCAAAATGTAGAGTTAAAAAAAATAGAAACGGTGTTTAAACAATTTTTTTCTTCTCCCCAAGATTTTGTTGTGACTATCATTGGCGATTTTGAAATTGAAACGATTTTGCCTTTAATTGATAAATATTTAGCAGTTATTCCATCCAAAAACTCCTCGATATCTTATAATTTTAATCATTTTACTTTTCCAAACAAAATAATCGAAGAAAATATCCCTTTATACAGCAAGACTGGTAGTTTGAGTCGGATTACTTTTCCAATTAAAAGTCGAGTAAATCAAGACAATATTCGAGAAGTGGCCCTTGCCTGTCAAGCGATAGAAGTACGTTTGAGAACGGTATTAACTGAAAAATTTGGAGCAACATATGGGATAGATGTTGCCTATGAATTTCCTTTTTATCCTTATTTATACCACCCTTGGATTACCGTACAATTTAGAAGTGAGCCAGAAGCAATAGCGTCAATTAGTAAAACAATTTTGGCAGAATTACAATCTTTGCAAAATCAAAAGCAATCATTTTTAGAAACTGAAATTGAAGATGCCATTTTACAACAAAAAAGAAGTGATGAATTTTGGATGCACGATAACTATTACTGGTCTGTCGTTTTATCTAATTATTCTTTATGGAATTGGGATTTAAAAAATCTTCTTACAAACTTATCTACACATTCTGAAGATACTCCTCAAAAGATTCAAAATGATTTAAAAACTTTTTTTGATATTAATCGATACACAATTATTTCATCCAATCGAAAATGAAATCTTCATGACTTTAAATTTTAGCCATGAAGATCTCATTGTTTTTAAACTTCTTCTTGTCCTCGATCCTTAACTTGTATGGTTTTCTTTTTTCCATTTTTGACAATTGAAGCTGTAATGTTTTTTTTATCATCTTTTATTAGTTTAGCATCTTCTGCCTTTGGATTATCAAATAAGGCGTCATCTTCTTTTTCATATGTTTTTCCATTTCGTCCAATTATCTGCTTATCAACTATGATATATCTAAGTGCACTACAATAAGGAGGAGATTCTAATTTATCCCAAAGTTTGTCAAAAAAAGTTTTTTTCTCAACGACTTTTGTTTCCCGATCTTTTTGTTCTTCCGTTGATTCATTTGTTGGCACAACTTTTAAATTAGCGATTTCATCCGCTTTTAATTCAATTGTGTTAACTAATGTGGCCATTTCTTTTGGTGATATAACTTTATCAGATTGATGAAGTATGGAGGGAAGATCGGTTGAAGGTAATTCTAATGAGGGACCAAATCCCCTTCGGATTGTATCCATACCAGCCGACCAAAACTCTTCATACTTATCACTTTCGACTTTTTGAATTTGCTTAAAATAATTTAGTGCATATTCATTTAATTCTTCATCCGAATTTAGATCACCTTCAATCGTATTTTGTTTATTATGAGTAGCTTTTTCATCCACAAATTTTTTCATCGCTTCTAATAAAGTGGCAGCAAACTCTTCTTTGTTTTGTTTTTCTTTTTCGGCCGCCATTTTTTCTAAGGCAATTTTTTGTTTTTTATCTTCATCATTGGCGTATTTTTCGATTATAATCCCAATTCCAGCTAAAAATGCGCCTACAACGTTGATGACTATTGAAGCTGTTTGATTAGCGCCACCACTACTATTATTTCCATTATCAGCTGGTATTGTTGAATTAGTGTTAGAAATACAAACGCTATTATCAGTGCTTGTAACTGTAATGTTACCTCCTCCTATGAGGATACCTGCAACACTTTGAATGGTAGTACGATTATTAAATAAAAAAGTTTTAAAACTATCCCAACACGTGGATTTTGTTGTTTCAGTTTTTACTTCAAGATTAGAACTTGAGGGTATTATATTAGCGATCTTTTCAACTTTTTCTTGAAGTAATGTTTTCGGCTCTTTGGAAGAGCTTTGAATATGAGGCGTTGAATTAGATAATCCTATAGCTTCTTTTTCTGCTGCTACAGCTGTCATAAATCTCTTTCCTTTGTGACTGTTAATTTGATGGAAACTAAACTTGACTGTTCCTAAACCAAAGATGCTTAAAATCATTCCTATTTTCGTTTAAATGAACGTTAAAGTTTTTAGCCAAGTGATAATTGTCATAAATAAATTTATTTTAAGATTCAAATTTTATTTTACAAAAAAAAATCAGAAAGAAGAAGTTTAGCTTGACTTCCCATGATTGGCTTGACTATGCTCAACTCCTAAAAAACTGCTAGTTTGTGGGAAAAAAATGAAGTTTGTTATTGCTACAGAAGAATTAAATTATTTAATTAATAAATGCTTAAATGTTGTGGCTCAAAAATCAACGCTACCTATTTTGTCAAATTTTTTACTCGAAGCTAAGAATGGAGAATTAATTCTTACTGCTACGGATTTAACAGTTGGCGTTAGATGTTTTACAGAAGCTAAAATTATAGAGGATGGGGCGGTAGCATTACCTGCAAAAAAATTTGCACAGTTGGTAAGAGAACTAACAGCTGCCAATATAGAAATTACCTCTCATTCTAATGACATTGTCGAAATCTCTGCCAATTCTTCAAAATTTAAAATTCATGGCATGAATAAAAATGAGTTTCCGTCTTTACCAGATGTGACAGATGCAACTCAGTTTAAAATTTCACAAAAGACACTCAAAGAATTATTCAATCAAACCTCTTTTGCGGTATCGAGAGAAGAAAATAGATATGTATTAACAGGGCTGTATTTGCAGATAGAAAATGGAATAGCCACTTTTATTGGAACAGATGGAAAAAGATTAGCTAAAGCTTATGCAAAAATTGATATTAATCCTCAATTTAAAGGAAGCTATATCGTTCCAGCAAAAGCTGTAGAAGAAATGGCTAAAAATTTAGAAGAAGAAAGTGATGCTACAGTTTTTCTAATGCATGATAAAATCGCTGTTGAAGCTTCTCAAACAACGATTATTACAAAATTATTAGCTGGTGAATATCCTGATGTTAGTAGGGTAATCCCACAAAATCATGAGTTTGTATTGCAGATACATAGAGAAGAATTAATTACGTTACTAAGACAGATTTCACTATTTACGGCTGACGCTAACCACTCTGTAAGGTTTACTTTTCAAAATGGAGAATTAAAACTTACGGCAAATTCAATTGACATTGGGGAAGGAAAAGTTTCGATGCCAGTTAATTATCATGGACAAAAATTGGAAATAGCTTTTAATCCAACCTATTGTTTACACATCTTAAATCACTGCAAAAAAGATGATGTAGAAACAATTACATTAGCAATAACCGATGCATATAATCCAGGTATTATAACTCCAGAAGAAAATATAAAAGAATCCCCTACTCCTCTTTACGTATTGATGCCGATGCGGCTTAATGAAGAATAATGATAGTAAAATCTTTGATTTTAAGAAACTTCAGGCTCTACCCTGAAGTTTCTTTTGCATTTGGATCTAAACTTAATGTTTTTTATGGCAAAAATGCTACAGGTAAAACATCCATATTAGAAGCTATTCAATTTTTTGTTAATTTTCGCTCCTTTCGAACACCTTATTTAGCTGATTTAATCAGTAAAGAACAAAAATATTTTTCAGCAGAACTTAGGTTTAGTCGTCACGGAATTGATCAGAAAATCTACGTCTACTATAGCCCTAAAGAAAAAAAAGTTATTTATAATTCGACTAATTGTCCTTCTTTTTCAAGTTTATTAGGTCTTTTAAAGGGGGTAATTATTGTTCCTGAAGATATAGAAATTATCAAAGGCTCTCCTCAATCTAGAAGAGAGTTTTTAGATATATTTCTTATGCAAATTGATCCGATGTTTGTCCACCATCTGAATCGTTATCAACGTGCTATGAAGCAACGCAATACTTTACTAAAGTTAAAAAGAAAGGATGGGATAGAAAACTGGGAGCATGAAATGGCTCTATCAGCAAATTATATATCGTTAAAAAGAAATGAGTTAACTCAACAATTAGTTCCAATTGTTGAAAAAATCTATTATCAAATATCTAATGAAAATTTCCCTTTAGCTATCCGTTATAAAAGTAATCTAAAAGTTGAAAAGAACAATTTATACGAAGAATACATTCGTCTTTTTTGTAGTAATCGAAATAAAGAAATGGAAATAGGGCTGACAATGGAAGGGCCCCATAAAGATGATATAACATTTAAAGTTGATAAAGCTGAAATAAAACACTTTGGAAGTGAAGGGCAATTAAGGACCCTTGTAATTGCGTTAAAGCTGGCTCAATGGATTCAACTAAAAAACATCACAGGAATGAGTCCTTTGGCTTTCATTGATGACATTAGTATTCATTTGGATAAAAATCGAAAAGAGGCATTAAACGTATTTCTTGAAGAGTTTGATCAGACATTTATCACAACAACAGAAGTGCCAATATCGCAAACAGCAAATAATCGATATTTTTTAATAACTTGAAAAAAATATTTATAATTTCAACAAAATTCACCTGACATAAAAAAGTAAATAACATTTCATTTATTTCAACGCTTTAAAAAAAAATTATAAAAGCTTTGCTATAAACTAAATTTAGTATCTATTTTATACGTTAGGTGAATTAAAAGCCTTCTTTGTCTATGCTCCCAAATAGTCTTTACTCAAAAATAGCTATTTTGCCAAATGGTGTTAAGCGAATATATTTGTTTCCTTCGTATGTAAAAACATCGACCATCCCAAGTTTTGGAAGGCGTTCACAAATATTGTAATGAATAAATTCTAACTCTTCTTCTAAGTAAGTTGGGTATTGGTATTTCCAATTCTTTCCTTTTTTTTGTAAAGAAATAGCTGGAGTATTGCCTATATTACAACTAAAACCTTTAACAAATTCATCGTATAAAACCCACTCTTTTTGAGCGATTCTCTTCAAACTTTTTTCTATTTTGCGAACATCTTGATCTGTGTAAGATAGTTTGCTACATAAATCTATTAAAGTTTGTTTATATAAGATAGCTGCTTGTTCTGTTAAATCAGTCTCTAACCATTCACTAAGTACTGGACTTGCAACATATTCTTTTTCGTTTTTTTTCTTTACTAAACCTAAAAATTTAGCAGTTTGAAAAAAATCTGAAGTGTCTGCCGTAAAGGTTTTTTCTTTTTGGATCTGTTTTAAATAGTTTTTCAAGCTTTTTAAAAAGTAAAATTCCTCACTTGGAATATTAGGTAAATTTTTAGGTTGTTTAGGTTGTATTTGCTTGGTATGTTTTAAATATTCTGTCCATTCATAAATAGGGGTGATAACCTCTTCCCATCCAGACTCTGTTTTTTCATAGCTTAAATAACCTATAAAATTAAACTCTAAATGGAGTAAATATTTTTCTAGAGTTTCTCTACTAAGAGAGTATTTCTTGAGTAATTCTTTCGAACTAACCTTGTAATTTTCTGCATGAAAAATATCTGAAATAATTTTATTGATGATAGGATCTTCAAACTGTATTTCTTCTAAATATTTGTTATAGATTTTTGGCGTCACTAAATATTTTTCCATAATAGCTTGCCAGATGCTATCGGAGGCACGACAAGCTGGATACCAGGAGTGAAGAATGTCTATGGGCACCTTATTCAATAAAGTTTGTAAAAACTCAATGCCTGGTTTAAAGGACTCATCAAATTTTAATAATTGCGTTTCGAAATATTTTCTCATCTCTTTGTCGACATGAATTAAATCAGAGGATACCAAAAAGAGGTGAGTAATACCTAACTTTTCTAAGGCCGGAAGTAGTTGTTTAGTTGTAATACCCAGATTATCAGCCAGAGTGGCGATAGGAATTTTAAGGGATCCATCAACAATTTCTCGAAGAATATCCACTTCGAAAAAAGTCAAGTCAGCTAAGAGTAGTCTATTATCAATGTCTTTTTTGTAATTGTAATGTTTTAAGTCAATCTTGTTCTTTTTGTTGGGACAAGTGGTGGTCATATAACCTTACGATTCTCCTAAATATGAAAGTTTAAAGAGTACATAATTGAAGGGGTAATGTCGGTAAAATCGTTTTCGTTTCAGTTATTATAAAGATAATATGGAAGAATACCATTAATAACAATAGTATTAATTTATTTAATCTTAGATAAATTATAATTTTTATTAATGAAATAAATATCTTTTTTAATTTTATAAAAACATTATAATGAGGCTAAAGTGGAAAATTGGGATTAACCGTATGAAGCGTAGACCCAAAGTGCATGAAGAAGAAGTTACAGACGAAAGTCTATTGTATATTTTATCGAAAGAGATAGAAGCTGGCATTCATTTGCAACAACAGCAGCAGATAGATCCATTCGAAAAATATATTAATAAATTACGTTTTCATTTAGTTTCTCCTAAAAAAAAATTCCAAGAAAAGTTTTTTAAAGGTTATGAAATTTTACTAAAAGAGCTTGATAATTCTACAGAAGTTGAGTAAAAAACATTACTTTGATCTATTAGCTATCCAAAAATCAATAAAGGGAAATAATCCTTTTATCTTTTCACTCCATTCAATCGCCTGTTCTTTATTTCCCGCCACCATGCACGCTGTAGCTATTGCATCGGCAAAGGCACAAGAAGGGGCCGTAACGCTCACGCTAGCAATTGAGTCAAGATTTGTAGTTAAAGGGATTCCAGTCTTTGGATTAATTATATGAAAATAAGTTAGAGTTTGCCCATTTTCTGCATTTACAATATCCCAAAATTGTAAATAATCGCCACTTGTAGCAATGGCTTTATCTATTAAAGATATCCTATCGATGGCATTATCTAGGTCTACTGCATTTATATTTCTTATAAAAATAGACCATGGCCTACCTTCTGGATGACTTCCTATGGTACGAATTTCTCCTCCCCATTCTACCAAAGCGTTATTATAACCTAAATTTTCAATCCGAGTTATGAGTAAATCAATAGCGAGCCCTTTAGCAATGCCACTTAAATCAAGTTTAGTTTTAGGGTGATCTTTAAAGATAATATTTTTATTAATGTGTAGATTATGCCAGCCAATGGCTGGCATAATCTCATCAATTTCCTTTTGGGAAGGCATTGTTTTTTTATTCAGTTTACTGACCCACAATTTTTGTAAGGGCTCAACGGTTGGGTCATAAAAATGGTCTGTTAAGTAAACAATTGATTGGACAAATTTTAAAAATTGACTCAATTCCTCAGATATTGTAAGGGGTTGGTTTTTATCGAGGTTATTAATTTTTGATATCTCTGACAATGGATTCCATTTATTATAAGTGGTATCGATTTTATCAAAAATTTCATCGATGTTTCTTTCCAATAATTTTTGCTCTTGCCTTGTCAATGAATGTCCAATCAAAATAGAATAAGGAATTGTCATTTTAATACCCTTAAATTCTACAGGATTTTTTGGCTTTGTGGCATTTGTGCAGCTTGCCAGCCAAGAAAAAACAAAGATTAATAGCAAAATATTCTTTTTCATTGATGCTGTCTTATGTAACCCATATAAGTGTTTTGTAATAGCATCGCAATTGTTATGGGTCCAATTCCTCCAGGTACTGGAGTTATGGCCTTACAAAGTGGTAGTACCTCTTTAAAATCCACATCCCCAACAATTTTATATTTTCCAGGAGATGTTTCTAACCTGTTAATACCAACATCAATTACAATTGCATCCTTTTTAACATATTCTTTTTTTAACCATAATGGTTTTCCAATAGCTACAACTATAACATCTGCAAGCAAGCATAGTTGTTTAATATTTTCACTTTTACTATGGACGATTGAAACTGTAGCGTTAGCAAAGGGAGCATTTTGCATTAAAAGAGCTGCTAGGGGCTTACCGACAATGTTACTTCTGCCAACAATTACGACATGTTTTCCTGACAAATTAACATTGATTTTTTCGAATAAAACTTTTATGCCAAGTGGTGTACAAGGGACAAAACCGTTTGTTTCTCCAGTTAAAATTTTCCCAAGGTTGATAGGATGAAATCCATCTACATCTTTTTCTGGGGATATACTCAAAGTAACCTTTTGAGGATCAATGTGTGAAGGCAGAGGTAATTGGACCAAAATACCATTCACTTGCTTGTTTCGATTTAAATCGTCTATCCTATTCAGCAATTCTTTTTCAGAAATAGTGGCATCTAATTTGTAAAATAAAGATTTTATTCCAACTTTTTCGCAAGCTTCAATCTTTTTTTTTACGTATATAGAAGATGCTGGGTTATCACCAACCAAAACTACGGCAAGGCAAGGTTTTATGAAAGAATTTTTCTTAATTTTTTTTTCAAGTTCTTCGAAAATTTCTTCCGCAATTTTTTTTCCATCAATAATCATCATAGACCTAAAATTATAAAATATCTATTTTTCCAAAAAAGGAGAGAAGATGCAAAAGATTTTATTTACCCTAAGTATAATTTTATGTTCAATGTCCCTTTATGGCTGGGATGCTTCGCCTCCGTGTTTTCTAAAATTAGAAGAATCATTTTTTAATGAATTTTATCTAGATCAGGCTTTAAGTTTACATCACGTCTGGCAAAGCGATTGGGATGCTATAAATCGAGATCTAAAGCGAGAAGGGAGGGGAATTCATCAACTTATAAGAATTATTTCTAATAGAACACCTGGATATCCCATAGATTATCCCTTCAATACGAAAGAGATGGCAGCTATCTTACAAAAAGTTCTTTGGGACTTGTTTGTTAAAGTTATGTATCAACATAATTACACTGTAGAAAGTGATTTGAGAGAAATTTTTAATTATGTTAGAGGTCAGCAAATAGATCGGTTAACAGATTGTTTTGGGGATCCAAATTATTTTCCAGAAGCTTAAAAAAAATGGCATTTAAATTTTGTCATATCAATTTTGTGCAAAAAAATTAAAGATTTAGGTAATTTTTGATTATCATTTAATTAAAATTATCCGAGGAGGAGCTGTGATTAATCATTTATCGCGGAAAGTAATATCGTCCGCTCTTGTTTTATTGCCAAGTTTATTATTTTGTGTAGTTGATCAAGAGGAAAAAAAAATACAGGACGAAACTTCCGTAGAATGTTCCAAAAGCGTACTTTTGTCTTATTTTCCAAAAGAGTTTGTGATTGAAACTTTGAAAAAATTCAAAGTTCCAAAAGAAAAATGGGAAGAAATTAATAAGAAGTTAGCTGAAAAAGATTCAAAGGTGATTGATCTAGTTCAAGAAAAAGCTTCTGAAATAGATCCTAACTTGCTAAAAGATCCTCAAAAAAGGCAAGTAGCAGTTAAAATTTTTAGAGAGACATTACTTAACATATTTTCTGAAGTAATGAAAGCGAACGGTATTCAAGATCCTAAACAAATAGAAGGAATGTTAGACGATATACAACAACAGAAAGCTCAAAGATTTGCTCAATGTATGCGTTTGAATAAAAACCCTTTTGATTCAAATCTCAAGAAATCAAATTACACTCAAGAAAAAAATAATGAAGAAGATGATGAAGGTGATGATGATGATGAGGAGGAAGATGAGGAAGAATTTGATTTTGAAGAAGAAAAAAATAACGACAGAGTTAGTGACGAAAAAAACAAATTAAAAAATCTTGATAAAAAAGCTTCAAAATAATTTAGGATAAGCCTTTGTTTCAATTACCAAAGGCTTATTAACTATTTCTTTTTTTTCTAAGTTCAGAAAAATAGTGAATTCTTTTTGCTAATTCTCTTTCAAATCCTCTTTCTACTGGATAGTAAAAGTGATGTCGATCCAGCCCTTCTGGAAAGTAGTTTTGGCCAGAAAATGCTTCGGGAGCTTCATGATCGTAAAAGTAATCTTTTCCATAGCCAATCTCTTTCATTAGCTTAGTTGGAGCATTTAATATAATATTTGGAGGCGATAAATGGGATGTTTTGGATGCAATCGATTTTGCTTTATTAAAAGCATCATAAGTTGCGCAACTTTTTGGGGCTAAACTTAAATAGATAACAATTTGAGCTAAAGCCAGTTCTCCTTCTGGACTTCCAAGCATTTCGTAAGCATCTTTTGCAGCAATTGCTAAAATAAGTGCTTGAGGATCAGCAAGTCCTATATCTTCGGTTGCCATTCTAATTAATCTTCGAGCAATGTAGAGTGGATCTTCACCACCATCTAACATTCTGGTAAACCAATAGATAGCAGCATCTGGATCTGAACCTCTAACAGATTTATGCAAAGCTGAAATTAAGTTATAGTGTTGATCCCCTTTTTTGTCATAGAGGGCAGATTTTTTTTGTAATATTTGAAGCAATTCTTTTTCAGAAAGAGTATGTTTAATATTTAATGTTGCTATATTTTCAACTAGATTTAAAAAAAATCTTCCATCTCCGTTAGCTAGTTGATATAAAATTTTTTTGCCTTCTTCGTTTACTGGGAGAGGGCGTGCATTTTTTTCATACTTATTTAATATTTGTTCTAATGCTTTATCATTTAAGGCATTTAGGGTTAAAACCCTTAATCTAGATAATAATGCACTATTGATGTAAAAGGAGGGATTTTCGGCTGTTGCACCGATCAAAATAATTGTTCCATTTTCTACATAGGGTAAAAAAGCATCTTGTTGAGCCTTATTAAAACGATGTATTTCATCTACGAATAAAACCACACCTTTAAACAAAGGTTGTTCTTGAGCTTGTTTAACAATTCTTTTTATATCAGCGACCCCACTAAAAACTGCATTTAACGTCTCAAACCGATAATTAAATGCTTTAGCGTAAAGACGAGCTATCGATGTTTTACCAGATCCTGGAGGTCCCCACAACAATATTGATAGGGGAGTTTTGGTATCGATTATCGATTTTAAAAAACCATTAGATCCTACCAAGTGATCTTGGCCCACTATTTCTTCTAAAGTTTTTGGTCTAAGTTGATCTGCAAGAGGTGCTGACATAAATTTTTTTAAGCATATTTTTTTTCTTTTTTTACTTTTCGATCATAAATAATTGATGGTAAAACGAAAACACAGAATGCATAGATTGAATCTGTTATAGGAACAAGAAGAAAATCAATAAATAGTATAGAAAAGGATAGTTCAACTGAATGATCGAATAACTTTAATAATACCCAATGGATAATAGTTGAACAAGAAGAAAAAATATAGGTCATAATGGGGAGTGTGTAGAGATTATCAGCAAAGAAATTCATTCTTTGATTTCTTATGAGTAGCGTTGTAACACAAAAATTCAAGGCATGGATTCCAAAATGAGAGGTTGAACCAATTGAATCGATAATTAGTCCACAAAAAAAAGAAGACCATAAAGAAAAAATAAAACTTCTTTGATAATATACAGTAATTAAAAAAGGGGTGAAAAAGAAAATTTTGGATAGAGAAAATAAAGAAGGTATCGTCAAAAATAAAATAAAACAAATAAAGAATGTAAGTTTTAGATTTTTTGTAAGGATATTCATTGATCAAATTGATTTAATAAGCACCCCTAGAAAAAATTAAGGCAGGAATTGTTTTAAGAATAATTTTTACATCGTTAATGAGAGAATAATTTTTTATATAGCTTAAATCTAATTCAACTCTTTTTTCGTAAGAAGTATCACTTCTTCCCGAAACTTGCCAAAGCCCTGTGATACCCGGTCTAAAACTTAAGATAATAGGGGCATTATGATTAATATGGTGTATCACTTCATCTTTCACAACAGGTCTTGGGCCTACAATACTCATATCACCTTTTAAAACATTCCAAAATTGTGGAAATTCATCTAAGGATGTTTTTCTTAAAAATTTTCCGATAGGTGTAATTCTTGGATCATTTTTTAACTTTCTGCTTTTTTCCCATTCCAATCTATAAGATGGATTTTCGGTTAAAATTTTTTTTAAACGAACATCCGCATCTGCATACATGGTTCGAAATTTATAACAAAAAAAGCTTTTGCCACCACGACCTACTCTTTCATGTGAATAAACAATCTTACCTCTACTAGTAAAAAAAATGAGTAAACCTACTAAAACCAAAATAGGAAAAGAAAAAAGCAAAGCAAAAGAACTGAAAACTATATCAAAGAAACGTTTAAAAAAAAGGTGCTTTTCAGGGCAATTTTCAATCACTTTTATAAATTGCTTACTTTCATCTATTGCAGAAGTTTGTGTCATTTTTTAACCACCGATTAAATTGCATTGAATACTATTTTTACCAAATGAAAATTTAAATACAAGGCATCCATGTAGGTAAAAGTTAAGAAATTTTAAAAAATATAAACAATTATTTTAAAAAAAGATTCACACTGTTAATCTGACATTTATTTTTAATCTTTTTGAATTTTGATAATTGTTAATGATTATAGATTTTTTTCTTTAGCCAAAGGATTTAATTCATAAAAAACTTTTTATCATTTATTGAGATTTAACAAATTTTTTTATTGAGACACAACATTGTACTAAAAATTGGTAGTATATGCGAAAAATATTTTATACTGCTTTGGCAGCCTTATCTTTTTTTACAAGCCTCGAAGCAATCTGTCAATTTGAGCCAAAACTTGATTGTAAATTGCAAATATCATATCGACAAGATCGTTTGGACTGGAGAATAAAAGGCAGGGGGTTTTTGTCAGATGCATTATATAAAGACACTTTTTCAAGAATGAATACTGGTCTTATTGGACTTTATCTAAAAGGATTTGCCAATGAATGGGTTTACATTAGAGGTGGAGGAGATGTTGGCTTAATTTTTGACGGAGTAGATAGGGAACGCTTTAGATCCTTTATTTCAAAAGAAAGAGTGAATAATAGAATATCTGGCAAATGTGCAGCCAATGTAACAGCCGCAATTGGAGACCCTGTTTTTTTTATGGGGGGTAGGTTACTAATGGCTCCTTTAATTGGCTATACTTACCATTACCAATTGATTAAAGTTAATGAACATAAAAAAATTTACGACCAAATGTCCCCATTAGAGGCAGCTATTAATGATTTTGCCCCAAACCCTGGGACAAGAAGTCGCTATTATATTTCATTTTGGTCACCATTTTTAGGATTAGATTTTCAGTTTCATAGTTGCTGGGGATGGACTTTTTGGGGGGAGCTACAATACAATTATTATGGCCGTGCTAGAAGAAAAAGGCATTCTCATACGGGATTTGATGGCATAGATCATTATCGAATTGCTAGAAATACAGAAGGGTACAAAGCAAAGCTTGGGTCTAAAATCTTATGTTGCAGGCCGTATATAGTTGATTTATTTATTGAATATAGCTACTGGAGATCAAATCATAGATATGACAAGTTAAGTTGGAAATCTATGGGTATAGGTGTTGATGTGGTCTACACTTGGTAGAAATTTGATAGACTTTTGCAAAATTGCAAATGATAATTTAATTATTAGTTGTCCTAAGAGACGACACAAATATGCCATTTGCAATGAAAAAAGCAACCGTTGTGAGGGCTGATTCAATTAAAGCTGTAAAATATAGAGGTTTAAGGTTTTGAGTTAGGCTAGAGTAATAAAAAGCCATAGCTAAACCATCAAAAATTGGCTTTACGCAGTTGCTTATTAGATGGAATTTTTTTTTGCTTGAAGTTGTGTTAACAACTCTATTTGGCAGTTCTTCCGTATTAATAGATCTATTAAAAATTATATTATAGATAACGTAACCTGCAGAGTATGCACCTAACAAACTAATGGCTGCAATCAATGGACCATTATTTTTCTGATTAATAGTATCATTTGCTAAAATGCCAGTAACTATAACTAATGGTAAGTTTAGGATGCTTACAGCTAAATATACTTTTTTAGTAGATAGCGAAATAAGGCTTATTGGTGTCATATTAAGATTATTAGGCATTTGTACGCTAACCGTATCATTTGCTAATGATATTTCTTCAAAAGAAGGACATCTGCTTACAGGTGTAATCATTTCTTACCTACTCATTTCGATTTATAATAGCATGTGCTAACTCTGTCAAATATTCTTTTTTTCCATTAATTTTATCAAGATGAAAAAGTGCTTTCTCGAAATGTTGATTAGCCATCTTTTTAGAGCTTTCTATACCTAAAATAGTTGCATAAGTAGATTTAGGAGTTTTTAATTTTAAATCGGTAGGAGCATCCAAGATATCATCAGTAATTTGAAATACTAACCCAATATTTTCACCAAATTGCT
This sequence comes from Candidatus Rubidus massiliensis, assembly GCA_000756735.1. Classification (GTDB taxonomy): domain Bacteria; phylum Chlamydiota; class Chlamydiia; order Chlamydiales; family Parachlamydiaceae; genus Rubidus; species Rubidus massiliensis. The sequence continues at coordinate 1,209,933 of CCSC01000001.1, forward strand.
CTATATGAAAAAGTTGCTTTTTTGTAGCTTTACCAATTATTCCACCAAAAAGTACAGAAGTTGTTATTAAAGCTCCTGTTTTGTATTTATGAATTTCTTGAAGATTTTGTAACGATATTTCACGACCATCAGCTTCAATATCCATTATTTGTCCTCCAATCATTCCTTTAGCACTTGATTTTTCGCTTAAAGTTTTAATTAGAAGAACTTTTTGTTGAGATGTGAGTTGTGGGGAAGTGGAAATTTGAAAAAATGATTCCGTAAGTAGAAAGTCACCTGTTAGCACGGCGTGCCCTTCAGGAAATGCTTTATGAAGTGAGGGTTTGCCTCGTCTAAAATCATCATTATCCATGCAAGGAAGGTCATCGTGAATTAATGAATAAGTGTGTACAAGTTCAATGCAGCAAGCGGGGGTTAAAGCTTTTTCTAAAGATCCTCCTATGCAATCTGTCATAGCTAAAGCTAGAACTGGTCTAATTCTTTTGCCAGAACCTATGAGTGAATATCTAGCGGCATCATAAAGCTTGGAATAAGCTTGTGATGAAGAAGGTATCAGTTGATTTAAACAATTTTCTATTAAACTTGTTAAATTTTTCCAGTATGAAGATGTAAGCATAAATTAAGATACAAAATTATATTCAGGTGTTAGAGATTGTTGGGCAAACGATGTTCCAATAGAAAAATAATCGAATCCTTTTTGATACATTTCTAAAGGAATATATTGATTTCTTCCGTCAAAAAAAGCGCAACCTTCCATATTATGTAAAATTGCTTCGAAATCTAAAAATCGAAATTGCTTCCACTCTGTTACTAAAGCTATAGCATGAGCTCCAAATGCGGCTTCTAGCTCATTTTCGCACCAAACAATATTTTCATTATCAGGTATTATTTTTTTGGCATTATCCATAGCTACTGGATCATAAAGGCGAACAGTTGCTCCTTCTTCTAACAATTGATTAATTAGAGTAAGTGATGGTGCTTCTCTCATATCATCGGTATCTGGTTTAAATGACAAACCTAATATCGCTATAGTTTTATTTTTTAAACCGTCACATAAAGAAAAATAACGGGAAATTTTTTCTCCTAGAACCTTTTTTTGGTTGGAATTAACTTCTTCAATGGCTTGTAAAATAGCACTTGAACTATTTAATTCTTCAGCCTGTTTAACTAAAGAGCGTATATCTTTTGGAAGACAAGAGCCGCCAAAACCTGCCCCTGCATATAAAAAATCACTACCAATTCTTTTATCAGAGCCAATCCCTTTGCGTATTTCATTGATGTCAGCCCCGGTTCTTTCACAAATATTTGCCATCTCATTCATAAAAGAAATTCTAAGACCAAGCATTGCATTAGCTGCATATTTTGTCAGCTCAGCTGAAGCTATATTCATTAACATGAATTTTTCATGATTTAGCATAAAAGGAGAATACAATTTTTTCATAATAGCTGCGGCTTTCGGGCTATCAGTACCGATGATAATCCGATCCGGCTTCATACAGTCATTTACTGCATTTCCTTCTTTTAAAAATTCGGGATTTGAAACGACATCAAACAAAATGTTTTGTTTTTTAGCCTCAATTTCAGCTTGAATAATTTCTTTTACCAAATGCGCTGTTCCAACTGGAACAGTAGATTTATTGACTATTACTTTATAGTTATTAATATATAGACCAATTGATTTTGCAACCGCTTTAACAAAGTCTAAATTTGCATGTCCTGTTGGTGAAACAGGAGTATCTACTGTAATAAAGCAAACTTCAGCTTCTTGCAGGGCTGTTTCATAATCGGTTGTAAAATATAAACGATCAGCTTTGCTGTTTCGTTTAACCATTTCCTCTAAACCAGGTTCGTAGATGGGGATAGTGCCGTTTAAAAGCTTTTCGATTTTTTGTTCGTCAATATCTAAACATGTCACATGATGTCCCATTTCAGCTAAACAAGTTCCTGTTACTAAGCCGACATAACCTGTTCCAATAACTAATATATCCATAAAAAGAACCGCAATTATTAAAGGTAAATAGGAGTAATTGTGTAATTACTTTTGTCAATTAAGTGAAGACCAATTTAACATGAAAGGATAAAAAGGTAAAAGATAAAACCATAAAGATAGATAATGCTGACCTTGCCGCTTTTTAGTTTTGTGAGCTCTATTGTAAAAATATTTAACTTTAGAGCCTGTAGGGAATTTTCTAACTCATATAATAAAAAATCACCACAGAGTAGAACAAAAGGGCATGAGAGGTAGATAGCAATAATTATTGTCTCAATAAATAAACTAAATTATTTAATAAGTTTCATCTATCTCTCTTTGATCTCCTGTTCTACTCGGTGGTTTTATTTGGGTCGTTATTATTTTTTTAGCTTCTAAACATCTTCAGAAAAGCAAAGCTTAAAAAAAATTAATCAAATTGAATGATGATTTTAGTATGATCTTTACCTTCATTCATCCCTCTTTGATCAAATAGCTCATATGCTTTTGGTCCTTCATCGATACGAATTTTATGAGAAACAATAAAAGAGGGTTTTGCTCTTTTGGCAATGATTAAATCTTTTAAATATTCTACATATTTTTTTACGGGTGTTTGTCCACAAGCAATAGTAATACCCTTATAAAAAATTGTACCATAAGGTATTTCAATGATGCCTTGTTTTGCATTACTATCAACACCTCTTGGATCCACGGGCATATATACTCCAACAACCCCTATATTGCCAGTAGGATTAACGATCTTTGCCAATTGAGTTAATACACTACCTGGATCTTCATCATTGATATCCTCCGTTTTTCTTGCCTGGTAACCAACAGCATCAATCCCACATAAGACACCCGGCATTTTTATTTCACCAGGTCTTAATGACTCTTGTATCAATTGATTGTGAGCAATAGCCTCTAAAATTTGTTCAGCTGGATTTCCAGCTTTCAAATCTATAGGGTGAGCGCCGATTTGTTTTGCTAATTGCAATCTCACATCGGATTGATCTACGATAAAAACTTGGGAAGCACCTTTAATAAAAGCAGAATATGCGGCTAAAAGACCAACGGGTCCGGCTCCAAATATAGCCACAGATTTTCCAGGTTGAACATTGGCTAATTCACAAGCATGGTAGCCGGTTGGGAAAATGTCTGCTAATAAAAGAAAATCTATTTCAAATTCATCAAATGGTTTTCCAGGTAATTTAACGCAATTGTAATCTGCAAAAGGAACACGAACAAATTCGGCTTGACCTCCTTTAAACGGTCCCATATCTGCATAACCGTAAGCGCCACCTGGCCCTTCTGGATTTACAGTTAAGCAAGCATTTGGAAATTGTCGAATACAATTAAAACAAAACCCACAAGCGATATTAAAGGGCAAAACAACTCGATCGCCCACTTTAATAGAAGTAACAGCTTCTCCAACGGATTCAATTACCCCCATAATTTCATGACCAAATATCGAACCCTTAGGCATGTCGGTCCGACCGTCATACATGTGAAGATCACTCCCACAAATAGCAGAAGAGGTAACTTTAAGAATGGCGTCTTTAGGATTTTCAATTGTCGGTTTTTTAACTTCTTCTACATTTATTGTATTTTTCCCATTAAAAACTAAGGCTTTCATAATAAATCCTTATTTTTGAAGGTTAAATTCATTATTTAATTTATGATTAAAAAACTCAAAAGGCTCTTTTAAGAACAGAGGAATCGAGGTGGTTAACTTGAAACAAAAAACTTTTATATTATCTTTGTTTTAAAAAAAAAGGATAATCTTATCAACAAAAACATTCGGTTTATGACTATAATTTTTTTTATATGTAATTAAAAATAAATTGTTTAAAAACTGACACACATAGGATAAGGGTCGTCAAGTGTAGGACGTTTTATACCTATAGAAAAATAAACGGCGAAGCGATGATCAATTTCCCTTTTTTGGTAGGAAAATTTAAAATGCCAAGAGGATTGCAAAGTTGTAATAAAATCTATTTCATATTCATTATAAGAGGGTTCATATCTCCTATTCCAACCGTGACGAGATTCAAATTCTACAGCCCAATTCGGATGAAAACGGTGAAAAAAATGTAGTAACAATGTGTCTCTTTGATCAGATACTGAAGAATGCTCTAATTCTCGTACACTTCGAAAAGAATCTAAAATAAAATTGTATTTTACAGCTTTTCTCCAATCATATTTGTCACGATGCCTATACTCGGCGCTTAAAGCGCTAGCGCGACTAATCGTCCATTCTGTTCGAAAGTTGAAATGATCTACCATTTGATATCTTAAATCCCAAGCAGTTTGAAAGCAGTGACGCAAAGTGGGTAATGTTAGCCAATACAAATCACAATAGATTTTCGGAAAAATGGCGTGTACCGTAGGCGTATCAAAAAAACCATAAGAATAGATGTCGGCAGTTAAAATGCGTTGAATACACCCCCTCGATTCCTTAACAAAAAAGGATTGTAAAAACCCTAATTTTAGTTGGTTTAAACGATACCAACCATCATCAATATCAAAAATAAAATGTCGATTAGGCCTAACAGTTGGATAGGTAAAATAATCATATCTCGCATATGGTTTAATAATATGCTTATAAGAACCAATATACTTGTGAAAAAAACTATTTGCTTCTAAAGAAAAATTGCCAATGACAAGCTCTTTAGGATTTTTGTTTGGGGAGTTGCCATAATGAATAATTACAGCCCCTATTTCAGGGGTAAGTTTTAAATTATAAAAATCAAAGGGTCTGTATGTTCTATTTTGATACTCATATCTAGATGAATTAAAATCTCTCACATTATAAGATTGCCTAGAATAAGCAAAATCTAAATAAGAAGTTTTTAAATAATTTTCGAATAATATTCCTGAATGTCCCATCACAAATGGTTTTACAGATATAGCTAAAGAGGGGAGTTCTTGCTTCACCGTTTGAAAATTATTCACTCTTAGTTTGGAAAAAAAATTAGCTCTCCACCAAGGATTTAACTTTCGTACTAAAACCTGTGTTTTACCGGCAGGCTCGAGGTTTAAGCCTCTATCAGTATAGTCTGTTACCATGTCAATATCGCTTAATTTGTCATAAGTCAAATCAGCGGTTATTGTATCATGATCAATACTTGTATGATAAACACCTTGAAAACGATAACGATGTTTTGCTATTGGATACGTTAAGGAGCGATCTTTTGCATAATAATTGATTGTGCTAAAAAAAGTTTTGTTGTTGAAAGAGCGATAGTGTGTTTCTAAACCTCCTCCAAAGCCTCTTTTTAAATGGTAATCAAGTCGAACTAATGACCTAAAACGATCCCATGAGATAAATTCATAGATTAAACCAACCATTGATCTACGGCCACCCCATTGAATATCATAATTGATCGGACTATCAAAAACAGAATTCAAATTAATTTCAAATTTAGGCAACCAAAAAATTGTTTTACCAAAAAAATTAAATGTCACATCTTTTGTTCTGACTAAACCATAGGAAGTGACTTGAGCAAAGTCTGCTTTGATTTCCCAATCCTTATAAATTCCTTCCGAAGTTGTTATAAATGCTTGGTGAAAAATATAGTCTCCATTACTGCATATCTCTACTTCCTCTCCACCAAAATACCAAGGTTCAATACCTGTACGTCCATTAGTTATTATGCCTGTATGCGTAGAGAAGTTATATTCAATTTTATCACCTAAAAATAAGTAAGGTCCAACTTCTAATAGCAATTCTTTTTCAGCTTTTACTAAAATTGTCCCATTACAATCGCTATAATGAATGATTTGAGCCTGTAGTCTAAATCCATCAGCCGTTATAACTCCGCCTTGATCCGTATATAAAGAACCGTTTTCATAAACAGGGTCTTTAAGATCAATTTTAATACCTTTAACTTTTACTTGAGGTATTTCTTCTGAAGCAAAAAGGCAAAATGACGTAAAAGTTATAAATAAAATGAAAATAAATTTATTGAGAGTCATCTATAATCGACTAAGGTTCCTACATCGTGCACTTTATGCTGATGAAAAGTAAGATTTAAATTTAAAGGGCAACTAAAACCCAAAGTTCAGGTTAAAAAATTAATAAAGTAAGATGATACATTAAAAATTACTATTTCAACAAAAAAAATTCACCACATTTAAGTTATTGAGAAGCGCGTAGCAAAAAGCCAGCTAATGCATATCTATTTTTAGGATTGCCATTTTCAATTACTTGTAAAAGTGTATCAAAGCCATCTTCATCACCTGATTCTACAAATGCTTCGATCGTTTCTAATAATAATTGTGAAGTTTCTTTTGGATTTAATTCATGTCTTGTTTGCTTTTCACGAAGTTCCCAAGGTAGGAATTCTCGAAACTTGATTAAATCGTCTTGTTGTTGAGCTAATAGCCAATTTTTTAAATTGTTTGCATAAGGTCCTTTTTCTCTTAGTCTGTACAATGCTAAATTACAAAAATTACGTGTTAAAGGAACGCCTACACAATTAACATACTTTTTTAAAAGATTTACAGATTTTTCTGTTTGCATATGCATCAGTAAAATCGTAGTTTGTGGGATTAAGTTAGTCTGCTGAGAAGCAAATAGAGCTTCTGCTAGTTCTAAAAAAGAATTTTCTGCTAAGTTAGCTGCTTTATCTAAAATATCTTCCTTAACACTAAGTGTTAGCTCTGCAATAATTTCTTGTTCTTCTTTCGTAGTAGCTGGGCTACTAGTAGCTTTCCAATAATGAAGGCTCAAACCTGGAGACGTTTGACGAAGTAGTACAAACAAATTGTCTTGAGTTAATAATTTTTTTATTATTGGTAAACACCTTGAATCTTGAAGTTCTAGTAAAGATAATGCAGCATTTATTTTAATTTGAGGATTGCCATCTTGCATAAGTTCAAATAGTAAATCCTCTACATTTTTACAATTTGCAAGGGCCGCAATAGCGTAAAGATTACCTTCTTTTGCTAAACATTCTAAAACGCTTTGATGTTTAGAATGGCCTAAATGAATAAGTGATTGCAAAGCAGCCACTTTGACACTTTCATGATTTGAATTTAATAAATTTTCTAATTTTAAAACCGACTTATCATCCTTGAATTTTCCTAAAGCTGTTGCGCAAGCTTCTTGTTGAGAAAAATTAGAGTGGGTGATCATACGTCTGAAATAGGGTATAAAGTCATCGCGCTCAGTTTTTGTCAAAGAGTGAATACTCGCTACGCGAACATTTGTTGATGAATGGATTAAAAACTTTTTTAAAGCTCTTGTAGAGTCTGGGCTATCAACTAAAGAAAATAGAATGGAAAAAAGGGGGAGAAGTTCATCTGGCACCTTATTCATCAACGATTCTATGTGGGCTACAGCTTTTAAATCTTTTTTTTCAGCTAAAATATAGGCCGCTTCTAATCGTATTCCTAGATTATTTGAAGACATAGCTCGATAAATACAATGATTACCAAAATCATTTTGATATCGAGATAGTAAATTTAAACAAACAAGTTGGTGTTGCGGAATGGGACTTTTTAAACCTTCTTCTAAATACCTAAGAGTTTTTTCATTAAGAGATATCCCTGAAGCAAAATAGGTTAAAAATTGAATTTCAGGATCGGGTGATTTAAAACCTTGGTCTAAAATGATTAACCCAAGTTTTTCAAGTAAAGAAAAATCGTGTTTACCAATACGCTCTTTTTTTTGTTTATAGATATTTAACGCTTCCGAAACCTTTCCAGTTTGAGCTAAATATAAAATTCTATTTGTTTCACTATCTTCAATACTAAACAAAAAACTATGAACAAATAAAAATAAACAGACAAGAAATTTAACGTACATAATCCCACAAATCTATATCGATTTTTTTAAAAAGTGTATGCAAAGTATTAATGGGAAGACCAACAACATTATAATAACACCCGTCAATTTTTTTTATGATAATTCCTCCTCCAAATTGAATGGCATATCCTCCTGCTTTGTCTTTCCAATCCATTTTTGTATGATATTGCTTGATCTGTTCTTGATTTAAAGCATTAAATAAGACTTTTGTTTCTTCAAAATCTTGGTAATAACGATTAGATTTTGTAACAACAACAGATGTAAAAACAGAATGCCATTTCCCTTGCAAAAGAGTTAAAAATTCACAAGCTTCTTCCTCGGTTAAGGGCTTGTTAAATACTTTCCCATCTTGATAAACGATGGTGTCTGCAGTGATTATAATTTTGTCAGGGTGTTTTTTTTGAAGACTTTGGGCTTTTGCGTTAGCTAAAGATTGTACATAGCTAATGGGATCGCCTTCAAACACAATGCTATCTTCATCAAAATCTGAAGCAATTTGTGTAAAGGGAATAGAAAAGAAACTAAATATCTCCTTTCGTCTAGGTGAGTTAGATCCTAAAATGATTTCTTGCATTTCTTAAGTTTTTAGTGATGAGTTTAAGTTCATTTAAGTGTCATACTACAATATGCCGAATTAGACGAAAAGAAACAATTGCGAAACAGGCAAACCTTTAAAAACCGTAGAATTTGCCTAACTTTAAAAAAATTATGATTGTCATAATATTTTTGATTTAAATGTTTACTGGCAAAACTTCTAACGGGAAAATCTATTCAGATCATAGGTATCGAAAAGTTTTTGATCGAATTCAATTAAAATGGACAAAAGCTTACAGGGGTAAATAATAACTTAAGAGTAATTCAGTTATTTTTAATGAAAATTTTTTTCAAGATTTGGCAAAACAAAAAGGGCAGTTTTACCTGCCCTTTAATGAAAGATTGTAAACTAATTAAAATTAGTTAACGATTGTGCTTTCTTGTTGTACTATTGGTGTTTTAATAGAATCAGAAGATAGTTCAACTTTTACGCGACCATCACCTGATTGCTTTGCTTTACCAACAATGCTAAATTTAGCTGTCTGACGAGCACCTAAACTTGGGTATGGTGCAAATCTTACGTTTTGACCATTAATTTGTGCTGCTGAATCACCACTTGCGCTAATTGGTTGAACTTCATCTGGGAAGTTAACGTTAACAACAACATTACTATCAGCTTCTGAACCTTGGTTCACAACAGTAATAATGTAAGTTGTAGAATCGCCAATGCAAATTGCATCTTCAGTTTCAGTTACACAAACGTTTAATGCTGGACGACCTCTCCAACGAGTTGTAGCTTCGCAAGATGTATTGCATCCTTGGCAAGTAGATACATATACTTTGTTTGTGAAGCAACCTGGTGTACAAGTAGATAACGTTGTATTAAACGTAACTTTTTCACCTGGTTTTAACTCTTTTAATCTCCAAACAGCTTTATTGCCATCAACGGTTGCACCGTTAGCGTTAACAATAGCTGTAGAAGAAGGAGCGCTGTCAGTTACAACAACTTCTGTTAGTGGTAAATCACCTGTGTTAACAACAGTAATTTGGTAATCAGCGTTTTTGCCGATTTGTTGTTCTTTTGGACCACATTTGAAACATTCAATAGCGCAGCAGCAAATACATGTAGTTGCTTGGCAAGATGTTGAATCCGCGTTGCAAGCTGTTACAACTGCTGTATTTGTAAATTTACCACGTTTTACCGCAGTTGTACAAATGTTAACAGTTTTTGATTCGCATGGCTGAATAGTTCCAAGTTTATATGTCAATGTACTTTGACAATTTGGACCTTGAACACCTTCTGGTAAATTATCTGTAACAACTACATCTTCAGCTGCACAGCTACCACGGTTTGTTACTGTGATAGTATAATTTACAGCATCACCTGGACAAACTTGTTCTGGCGCACATTTTTCACATGTAAGAACAGGCTTTGCGCAGAGCAAAGAGCAGAATCTAACAGGCGTTGCAGTTGCACAAAAACAAGCGCACAATTCACCTTCACATTCACATTTTACAAAAACTTTTGCTAAAATATGTTGACCTTGATCCATTGATCCAATGTACCATGTCAATTTACGACCTTCAACTTTCGCTTCTGGTACGCTTTTTACAAAAGTTACGCCTTCAGGAAGATGTGCTGTAACAACTACATCACAAACATCTTGACATGCGCAAATGTCAAATTCTAAAGGATATTGTTCGCCAAGTAAACACATTTTAGGATTACGAGCAGAGACTGTAATTCCATCAAAGCAGCGTAATTCATTTTGATTTGGGTGTTTGCAAGGTTCTAATTTTTTGCAAAGTGGCTCACAAGGAATTGGAGGAGCTTCTTTACAAACTGGACCACATTCTCTTCTTACTGGTTGGCATTTTGGTGCGCAAACAGGTTGTTGAGCTGGTTGGCAAACAGGTTGACAAGCTGGTTGTTGTTCACAAGCTTGTGGTTGTTCGCAAGCATCTTGTCTGCTTTCTCCAAATGATGGCATTTGGCCAAAGCTTGCTGATTCTTGGTACCCAACCTGTTGTTGCGGTTCACATACAGATTCTTCAGTGGAACCATATGGTTGAGCATATGGTTGCTCTATACATTCTGGTTCACTGTTACAGTAATTACTGTCACAGCATCCAGTCCACATAAAAGCTGTTGCGGATAAAAAAAGCAACGAGGCTAAAACTCCTAGTTGTTTTTTCATGGAGACTCCTTAAGTTAGTTTAAGTCACTTTTTGTTCATCTGTTGAGGAATCTAGCCCTCTTAACCATATAAAAAATTCCTGCATCGTTAATTAATGTCAATAGGAACATCATCACAGATGACATTTTCACAACATGATGAATGATAATTGCAAGGACAAATCGATGGTCTTTTTGGGACGACTGGACAGGGTTCATAACATGGATCCCACCAAGTGCATCCTGTCAAAACTGTGATTGTACAAGCTTGACAAACGATTCTTATAGCTTTCTTTCGAAAAGTGTTTTTTTGATTTTTCATATGTTAGATGATTTGTTTTTATACTTACCAGTGGAAATATTCCACTGGTATTCTAAAAACTAGTAAATTCCTAGATTAGTAGCAAACTGGCTCAGCATCACAAACAGGTCTTGGTGCTGGGCAGCATGGCTTTGGCAATGGCTTCGCACAACAAGGTTTTGGTGGACATGGTCTTGGACATGGATCACAGCATGCATCGCGATCGCCACAGCAGCTTGTTAATGCAAAAGCAGTTACTAACATTGCAACTGTTGATGAAATGAATCCGAATTTCTTTTTCATACACACTCCTAATTGTTGGTGTTTGTTCAAAATCATTCGTTTTTCTTAATTTCTGCAATCAAATGAAGCCATTTTCCGCAGATTAAAAAAAAAGGATTTACCCTTTTTAGATACGGATTAGCAAATAAATTCTCCAGTATAATTTCACAGTTTTTAAATAATTTTTATATTGTTTTTCTTAAATAAAAGAACTAGAATGCCTTAAGCTATTCACTCAAAAGCTAAAAATAAATGAAAATTTGTTAGAATTTCAAAAAAATTTAGATTTTTTTTGTTTTTTCAAAAAAATCTTAAAAAAGAGATTCATTTTTTTGCTATTTTCTTAATCTCAGAAAGGAATGAAATTTAAATGAATTATAGCAAATGAATTTAGGAAACTTAATTGGCAAATTAGACTTCTTAAGCAAAAAAAATAGAAAGTACTTTTGAATCTAACTTTAAATAATCTTTCAATCAAATTAAAGAGAGTAGTTTAAGGATAGTAAGTTTTTGCTAGTAGGTAGATACTAAAAAAATGATACAAAGTTAAGATGATGACTTAAATTTTGAGTTTGCCACTCCAACCAAGTTTGCCTCTTAAAGTGGAAAAATAGTCATGTGAATGTAAAAAGACAGTTTTAAAATATTTTTTCGATTTTTTTACTGTACATACATCTGAAGTAACCATGGGAAAACGCTTGCACCCATCGTAGGTAATTTCAATTGGATCATGATGGCTTATATATTGAATCTTTATTTCTTTTTTTGGCATTAAAACAATTGGTCTATTTGTAATAGTGTGGGGGCATATAGGAGTCAATACAAAAGCTTCAAGTTCAGGTGTTAAAATTGGACCTCCAGCTGCTAGAGAATAAGCTGTAGAGCCACTAGGAGTTGCTATAATGATCCCGTCCGCCGAAAATGTGTTAACGTAAATATCGTCAACCCAAATGGACAAATCAATCAAACAAGGATTTTGTGCCCTATGAAGAACGACTTCATTTACAGCAAAGGATTGTGTGCCATCAGGATTAATTCCATCCATAACTAAACGATTTTGAATCTCATACTTACCTTCAAGAATAGCATCAAGGGATGGATAAATTTCTTTAATTTGAATATCGGCGAGAAACCCTAAACTTCCTAAATTAATTCCAATTACAGGTGCATTTAAATGAGGATATTTGTGAAGCAAACGCAAAATTGTGCCATCGCCGCCCAAAGAAATAATAAAATCGATTTTTTCATTATCAACTGGTGGAAGATTAAATTCTTTTGCAACATCTTCTTGAACAACCACTTTGACATCTTTTTTGGCAAGAAAGTAGGCTATCTCACGTGCCAATTGTAAAGAAAGAGATTTTTCTGGATTCGGGAATAATGCAATTTTCATGAAATTACACTTAAATTTTTGTTATCATTTTCTATGGTCTTTAAAGAAAAATCTAAGATTTTTTTTGTTATTTGGCTAGAACTCAATCCTATTTCTTCACTTAATGCTTTATGGCTACCATGTTCTAAAAATAATTCAGGAATTCCTATGTTTAATACTTTTACATCTCTATAATCATTAAGCGCTAAGAAATTGTTAATGATTGATCCAAGGCCGCAGTTAACAGCGTGTTCTTCAATCGTAATAATTGTGTCATGCTCAATTAATAATTCATTTAGAGCTAAAGAATCTAGTGGTTTTAAAAAGATAGGATCAAATACAGTAGCTTCAATTCCACATTGTTGCAAATTCTCATGTACCTGCATCGCGATTGAATTCATATGACCTAGTGCTATTAGCAAGTATTTTTTTCCTTTAACTAAAATTTCACCTTTGCCAATGGGTCGGTAAGATATTTTTTCATCATCGTCATCTGTTACCATATTGGGATAGCGAATAGCGAAAGGTTTATCATACGTTAAAGAAGACTCCATTAATTCTTTTAAAATGTTTCCATTTCTAGGTTGTGCTATAATCATGTTAGGCATAGCATTTAAAAAAGAGATATCATAAATACCATGATGAGTAGAACCGTCTGGACCTGAAATGCCAGCTCTATCAATAGCAAAAACTACTGGTAATTCTTGTAAGCAAACATCATGAAACAAATTATCAAATGCTCTTTGTAAAAATGTTGCATATATTGAACAAAAAACTTTTATCCTTTTATCTTTAGCAAGCCCCCCACAAAAAGTTACAGCATGAGACTCAGCTATTCCAACGTCAATACACCGTTTTGGGTATTTTATCATAAATTCATCTAAACAAGAACCCGCAGACATAGCTGGCGTAACTGTAATAATGTTTTTATTTTTATCAGCCATTTTTAAAATATGGGAGCCAAAAACTTTTGGAAATGACTTTTGTGTAGAGTTAGCAGGTAAAAATTTTCCAGTATCTAAATTAAAAGGTTTGGCGCCATGGTAACAAACGGGATTTTTTATAGCTTCCTCCATCCCATGTCCTTTTTCTGTCAAAACATGTAAAATAGTTGGCCATTTACAATCTTTTAGACCCTCTAGTGCTTCTATAATTTCATTAATATTATGACCATTAATGGGGCCTATATAAGACAAACCAAACTGTTCAAAAAAGGCGGCCGGACTGACTAAATTTTTAATAGACTCAGTTATCTTTCTACCTTGCTGTGATAAACTTCTTCCATAATTTGGTATTTTACCAACTAATTTTTCAAGTTCTCTATATATCCTGCTAGAAGTTGGATTGTTCAAAATACGACTTAAAATGTATGTTATGGCTCCAACGTTTTTGGAGATAGACATTTTGTTATCATTAAGGATTAAAATAAACTTTTTTAAATCTTTTGGAATATTATTTAAGGCTTCTAAAGATAATCCACAAGTTAAAGTAGCATCGCCAATAATTGGGATAACATGGTCACTTTCAGCGTTTAAATCTCTTGTTGTGGCAAGACCTAAGCCCAATGAAAGGGCAGTTCCTGCATGCCCTGCATGAAAATGATCATGGGGAGATTCTTTAGGATGGGTAAAACCACAAAGTCCTTTATACTGTCTAATAGTTGAGAATAACTCTTTTCGATTAGTTAATATTTTATGAGTATAAGCTTGATGGCTTACGTCCCAAATAAATTTATCATTTGGAGAATGAAACACTTTATGAAGAGCTATAGTTAATTCGACAGTGCCTAAATTAGAAGCTAGATGCCCACCATTTTTTGACATTACTTCGATAATTTTTTGTCTTATTTCTAATGCCAAATGTTCCAATTGTTCAATTGAAAAATTTTTTAAATCAATAGGGCTTTCAATTTTGTCTAAAAGTGAATTCATGAAATTTTTTGCTTTTAGTTTATGCAAATTTTAAGTTAAGGGGAGGGTTTAAGAGGTTGGTGGTGAATTATCTTGAAAATCTTGTGTCAAAGGTTGTCGATCTGCGCTCATTATAATTTCCCCGTTTCTGCCTTTTATCAAAACCTCTATTTTTTTTTCAGCATCATTTAATTTTTTATTACAAAGTTGAATTAATTGATCTGCTTCTTCATAAAGTTTAAGAGATTCCTCAAGTTCTATCGTTTCTGAATTCATTTTTTCTAAAATTTCTTCTAATCTTAAGAATCCTTTTTCAAAACTTAAAGAATTAAGGTCATAATTTTGTGTCATTTTTCTCTACTTTAGTTACGGTGGTAAAAACTTCTCCGTCCGACAATACAATTGTAAGAGGCTGCGCGATATTAACAGAATCAACAGTAGTTATAACCGAATCTTTTTTTTCAGAAAAGAGAATACAATAACCTTTATTTAAAAGATTTTTTGGATCTATTGATTCTAATATAGTTTGAATATTCTTTAGAAAGACTTTTTTTTGATTTATAACCCTAAGTATACTAATAACTAATGTTTTTTCTTTCTCTTTTTTTTCAAATCGCTGCTTTTTTAACATAAAGCTGTAGAGCCATTTTTTTTGTAAGTTATCAGACTTTAAATGGAGTTCTCTTTGTTTTTTTCTTAAATAATCTAAATAAGTATTATCAATTTCTTTTTTTATTTTTAGTAATTTAGATTTATAATTGTTTAACTTATTATTAGGTTTTAAAAAAAGAAGTTGTTTCTTTTTTTCTAAAAGGGATTTTTTTCGATGGAAGACTTGTAACTGTATAATTTCGGTAAGACTATCTTTAATATCATCCATTTTTTGCATCTTATCAGCCAGGAGTGTGTAGGGAGAGGTGAAAAAAGGTTGTTTTTTTAATAATTGAAGATGTTTTTTTTTCTGAGATATAATTTTTGATAAGCAAAGTTCAATTTGTTGTTGCAGTTGCCATAAATACTTAATGACTTGAGCTCTCTCTCCCATAACAATTTCAGCAGCAGCTGAAGGGGTAGGGGCCCGTATATCTGCGACATAATCGGCAATACAATGGTCTGTTTCATGCCCTACAGCCGAAATAATAGGAATGTGACTATTATAAATAGCTTCAGCTACAATTTCTTCGTTAAAAGCCCATAGGTCTTCTAAACTTCCGCCACCTCGCCCAACAATGATTACATCAACTAAGTTCAACTCATTAAATTGATTAATAGCTTGAGCAATCTCCTTTGGAGCACCTTCACCTTGTACTTTAACTGGGTTTAAAATTAGATGGAAATTTGGATATCTTCTTTTTAAAACATGGATAATATCTTGTATTACAGCACCTGTTGGGCTTGTGACAACTCCTATTGTTTTAGGAAAAGAGGGTATTTTTTTCTTGAGTTCTTTTTTGAACCACCCTTTTTTTAAAATTTTTTGTTTTAGTTCTTCAAGTTTAAGAAGTAGTTCTCCAAGTCCTACATATCTCAACTCCCTCACAACAATTTGATATTTACCACTAGGCGCATAAACGTGAATTTCACCTTTAATAATGACTTGATTGCCATCTTTTGGAATACTTTTTAGTAAATTAACATCTGCTTTGAACATTACAGCAGCAATTTGTGCTTGTGAATCTTTAAGAGAAAAATATAGGTGTCCTGAACTTTGCATTTTAAGGTTTGAGATTTCACCTTGAATACAGATTTGGCTAAAC
This sequence comes from Candidatus Rubidus massiliensis, assembly GCA_000756735.1. Classification (GTDB taxonomy): domain Bacteria; phylum Chlamydiota; class Chlamydiia; order Chlamydiales; family Parachlamydiaceae; genus Rubidus; species Rubidus massiliensis. The sequence continues at coordinate 1,226,043 of CCSC01000001.1, forward strand.
ATGCTTTCTAAGCTATGTTTAATTGCATGGGTTAATTGAGTTACAGAAAGTACCGGAAGTTCAGAAAAACTCATTATGATAGCTTCAAGGTTAAATGAAAATATTCTCTCAAAATCTGATCAATTTTTCAAGACAGACAAAAGGGTTTTTAATCTTTGGAAAAATTTAAGATTGTAAGAAGTTTATTGAAAAACATTTTAAGTACTCGTATTATCCACTTTTATCTATGCATTGTCGGTTTAAAATGAAAAAAGAATCTACTATTGTAGCTAATTGGAAAATGTATAAAACCAAAAAAGAAGCGGAAACTTTTTTTTCTTCCTTCATCCCTCAAATACAGCAAGCTACCTCCCAAATAGGTTTTAGTGTGCCATACACATTAATTGAATTTGTTAAAGAGTTGGTTAAAGATACCCACATTAAGGTTGGTGCCCAAAATGTATATTATGAATTGGAAGGCGCTTTTACGGGAGAGATTTCAATCCCCATGCTAAAAGATGTTGGTGCTGATTTTACAATTATTGGACATTCAGAACGAAGGAAAGTTTTTTTTGAGACCAACGCAATGATTCAAGCAAAAATGCAAGCTGCTCTTAATAATGACTTAGCAGTTATTTTATGCATTGGGGAAACATTAAAAGAGCGTGAAGAAAAACTAACTTTTAAAGTCTTAGAAGAACAATTAAATTTTGGCTTTAAAGATCTTCCACAAAAGAGTCCTCTTGTGACTTTAGCTTACGAGCCTGTATGGGCAATTGGCACAGGACTCAACGCTTCTGCTGATATAGCCGAAGAGTGTCACTTGTTTTGTCGAAGATGGTTAGAGAAAAATAAACCCCATTTTAAAGATATTTCCATTTTATATGGAGGTTCTGTTAAACCAGAAAACGCTTCGGAATTATTAAGCCAAAAAAATATTAACGGTCTTCTAGTAGGGGGAGCTTCCTTAAAACCCGATGTTTTTGCTAATATAGTTAATTCTTCACCTCATTGCTTGTAAATCTTATAAATGATTAAAGGTAAAAGCAAATAAACAAATTATTAAAACACCACTTAGGTTAAAAAAATATGGGTACCTTTTTATATTTCTTCGCAATTTTCTTATTTTTATTGCTTTGCGTTCTTCTATGTTTCATTATTTTAATGCAAGAGAGCAAATCAAGTGGACTTGGATCTTCCTTTGGAGGAGACGCCTCAGAATCTGTATTTGGAACATCAACGGCTGATGTGTTAAAGAAGATTACAGCTTGGATGGCGGCTATATTTTTAGCTTCATGTATTATTTTATCAATGTGGACAACAGCTATTGGAAGAAATAATGTTTCAAGAGCTCCAACTCCTATAGAACAAATAGAACAATAAGTCTAAATTAGTGTATTGATTGGTATAAACGGGAAGAAAAAGTTAGGTTGTTATGGTAAATGAAGTAAAAGATGCAACATTTGCAAATTTTCTTAATATAAAACCAGTAGATTTAACTCAGTCTTCCCTTATTTCACTTCTCGATGTTTTAATAAAAAGCCCCGTTCAAACAAGTGATATCCAATTGCATGATCGTCTCTTTACCCATTTAAAAAGCTGGCAATCTGTTTCAACAGACAAAGTAATTAAAGCAAAAGTAAACGAATTAGACCTTCACTTAAAGAAAGAATTTTCCATTTGGAAAGACTTTGTGTGTATACAATCTGATCAATTTGATAATCAAAATAATTCAGTGCTTTGTTCGTTGGATAGAGGTTATCTATATCCTCAAGAATCTACACAAGAATCTTCTTATCAAATCCAGCATCCAATTTTTCCAAAAAAAAATTGTCTTAATTTGACAATGTATAAAGAGGAATTAAAAAAATTTACAGGCTTTAAGCAGATATTAGATGATAAGCACGTATCCAATTTGTTACGAGACATACGTTTAAATATTCCAAGTAATGAATTTTTTGTGCAGGATGCAGAGTGCCATTTTATTCCCACTCAAACTCTTGTCGACATTCCACGTTGGAACCTCAAAGTTATGGCAGAACCTTTAAGGTTTCAAAAAAATTTGTCTTCAAAAGCTATTATTGAAAAAATTTGTCAGTTATTAGGGATCGATTATATTAATGGTATTCAATTGGGAAAATTATTAACCCAAGCGAGCATTGGTAGAATTTCCACCATATTAGGTTTTGGATTTTCAAATCTTGAACTAGAAACTATGGTTTTAGAATCAGAAAAAAATAAAAGAGTTTTATCGGTAGATTATAATAAAGATTATTTTACCATAAGTTTTGAGATTTATTTTGATATCGTCACTCTGTCTGAAAATAGAAGTGGAATAGAAGCTTTAGGCCATATAAAAACAGTAAAAGAAATCAGATTAAGTTCTTATTTTTTATTAAATGGGATTGGAGAAGCTGCTAGCCAAGAATACTATTCACCGATCTTTTTTAACGAAAATGAAGTAGCTAATTGGCAATTAGAGCCTGAAAAATTAGTAGAGATTAAAAGACATGAACTCGTTCATTTAGAAAATACCCATTCCATAGGATTGCATTTTTCTAAAAATGGATATATTCAGCTGCTTTCGAATCTATTGAGCTTAGGGAAAATAACTCAGTACATTAAACGTTTTTGGTAATCTAAAAATCTTTATACTTTTTTTTAATCGTTTGTAGATAGGGCTCCATCTCTTTTCTTTGTTTCCCATGAATGCGATCGATAAAAAGTTTTCCATCTACATGATCTTTTTCGTGCATAATGCAGCGAGCTTCTAAATCATAAAATGTTTCTGTAAAAATATTTCCATTCAAATCCATGGCTTCAACTTTAATGGAAATAGGTCTTTCTACTTCCCCATACACCTTTGGTATTGATAAACAACCTTCGCCTCTTAGCCACGTTTTTTGATCATATTCTAAAATCTTGGGATTTATAAAAACTCTTTCTGTTCCTTTTTCTACTTGGTCTTCACTAATTACTTTTGGTACACACATTACAAAAAGTGATAAAGAATGATGAACTTGTGGGGCGGCTATACCAATTCCATCATAATGGTACATGGTTTCGAACATATCAAAAACAAGTTGTTTGATTTCATCAGTAACATTTTCAATTAATTGACCCTTTTTTCTTAAGATAGGGTTTCCGTAGTAAGCTAATTTTAAAATCATATAAAAAATCGTTTATTTTTCTAAAATTATATCAAATGTAAGAAAAGATTTGCAAAGGCTATTCAGTTAGATTGTATGCTTTTAAGGGAAGACATTTACAAAGCATATTCGGTAATTCTTTTTTCTCTAATAACGGTAACTTTGATTTTTCCAGGATAAGTTAATTCTTTTTCAATCCTTTTAGTAATTTCTCTTGCTAACAGGATTACTTGATCTTCTTCAATAAGGTCTGGTGTTACAAAAATTCTAAGCTCCTTACCAGCCTGTAAAGCATAGGCTTTTTCAACACAAGGCATTTCATTGGCAATACTTTCTAATTTCTTTAATCTTTTAACATACTCTTCTAAAGGTTCTATTCTAGCCCCAGGTCTACCGGCAGAAATCGCATCCGCTGCTCCACAAAGACTAGCTTCTATGCTGTAAGGAGATATTTCTTTATGATGGCAACCAACTCCATTCGCTACTTCTTTAGATTCCCCATATTTTAAACATAAATCATGACCAATTATTGCATGAGAGCCTTCCATTTCATGAGTCATAGCTTTGCCAATATCGTGTAATAAACCAATACGTTTAGCAAGGGAAACGTCAAGTGATAGTTCTGATGCCATTATTCCCATAATATGAGAAACTTCGATGGAATGTTCTAAAATGTTTTGTCCGTAGCTAAAGCGAAATTTTAATTTTCCAAGTAGGTCAAGTAATTCGGGATGCATATTGATAGCCCCGGAGCGTAAGGCTGCGTCTTCACCGTATTGACGGATTTTTTTCTTTACCTGTTGTTTCGTTTTCTCCATCAATTCTTCAATTCTCGAAGGGTGTATACGACCATCAGCTATTAATTCTTGTAAAATTAGTTTTGCTGTATACATTCTTACTGGATCAAAACAAGATAAAACTATGGCTCCAGGAGTTTCATCAACTAGAAAACTAACTCCTGTAGCTTGTTCTAAAGCTTTAATATTTCTACCTTCGCGTCCAATAATACGACCTTTTAAATCCTCATTTGGTAAAGATACTGTATTGATGGTCATTTCAGAAATAGATGAAGTAGAAAGTCTTGATATAGTTGTTGCGATAATTTTTTTAGCTTCTAATTCAGCAACTTCTTCGGCTTCCTTGCAAGCTCTTTTAATATAGCTTGCAGTGTCAGATTGAACTTCTACCATCATTTTAGTCATGAGAATTTCTTTAGCTTCTTGCGAGGTTATACCAGAAATTTTTTCTAATTGATGGGAAAGTTCTATTTGTAATTGTTTGTTTTTTTCTGTTTGAGAAAGTAATTCAGCCTCTTGTTTTGCTAAAAAAGTTTCTTTGTAATTAACTTCTGCTAATTTTTTTTGGATGGAAGAAGCTTTACTTTCTAGTTTAGTTTCTTTTAATAATATCTTTTCTTCTTCTCTCAATATTTTTTTTCTTTCAATATCCCATAACTTTTGAAGATCTTTCTCCTGGGAAGTAAGTCTTTCCTTTACAGTGTTTTCTGTTTGAGATATCAATTGTTTTGCATCTTCTTCAGCTTTTTCTATGATAGTTTGAGCAAGTTTTTGAAATGATCCAACTTTCCACCAAAAAAAGACGCAAGAAATTATAATTGTTGAAAGGCTACCCGTTAAAAAGAAAATGAAAAGTGGTGTATCTTCCATAATGTGATGACAAATGCTGTAAGAGTATTAATGTAAAAAAAGATTGAGCTCTTTAGCTTAATCTTAAAAAGGCCTTTAAACTATTGCTTTAAAATATCTAAACCAATTTCTTAAGAGTAGAATTTGGCTATTGTTTTGCTATAGCAAATTCTCGATCCATTTTTAAAAAAGGTAAGTTAATTATTTATAACAAAAAATTATAAAGTCAATCTTTACTATCTTCAGGCTTAATTTTTACTTTTTCAACCGAGCGATCACTTGTGCTTAATACTTCTAATTCAAATTGATCTTGGTGGATGATAAATCCTTTATCAGGGATTGAACCTGTGCAATGAAAAATATAGCCTCCAATGGTATCGTATTCACCATCTTGAGGGATAATAATACCTAGTTCTTCTTCAACGTCATCAATATTCATTCTTGCATCTACAATCCATGAACCGTCTGCCTGTTTTTTGAAAAGGGTTTCTTCTTCGTCATATTCATCGGCTATCTCACCAACAATTTCTTCTAAAATATCTTCAATCGTGACGATCCCTTCTGTTCCTCCATATTCATCAACAATTATGGATAAATGAACTTGTTTTTTTCTAAATTCTTGAAGTAAAGCAGAAATCTTTTTAGTTTCTGGTGTATACAAAACACTTTTTTGGATTGTTTCGATAGGGCTTTCAAGGATAGATGGATCCTTTTTTTCCTCATATTCCACAAATTTATTTAATATATCTTTATACATTAAGACGCCGACAATATTATCAACAGTATTTCTATAAACAGGCGTTCTGCTATACCCTTCAGATAGTCTTGCCGCATCTCTTATAGTTGTTTCTGCGGGCAAGCTAAATACATCCACCCTTGGAACCATAACTTCTCTTGCAATTCTTTCACGAAAATGAAGAACAGATTCTATTAATTTTTTATCGTGAGCTTCAAAAGAGGCTCCTAATTGAGCTTCATGAATAATGTTTATAAGTTCTTGCTTAGCTTTTGAATGAGGAGTGTAAATTGTATCTAAATACATATTTTTTTTTACAAGCAAAGGTATTTTAAAAAAAATATAGGTAATAGGAAATACAATTAAAAGAAAAGGAGCGGCAATACTTGAGCAAATTCGAATAGCAGATTCTGGTTTTTTAATAGCATATATACGGGAAAAATAATCACCAAATATAAACGAAATTAAAGCTGCGGCTATTGTATAAAAAAATATCCATACAAGGGAAAAGTCATATAAATGATTTATAGACGATACCCCAGTAAACCAATTTTGAAATAAAGAACTGTTAAAAAGTAATATGGTGACAAATGCTGCGTAACAAAAGCGCACAAGATTTTGAGCGCAAATTGCAGAAAAAAATATTACTTCTTGTTCTTTACCTAAGAAAACAAATTTAGGCAAAGTTTTGTAAACAAAGGAACGGTCTTTCTTTAAATATTTAGTCCAATCTCTTTGATGAATTTTTCTAAATGCATTAATTAGAGCAGTTAAAGAAAAGCTCGCTATTAAAGTTATAAGTAATAGCGAAAAAAAAATAATATTAATCAAGCGCAGCCTATAAATAATTAAAAATATACATAACAGTTTATATTTAAATTATCACAAAAAATAATGTATGACAATCATTGAGAAATTGAATAATTTAAAAGATATTGGGGAGATTGTTTTTTAAGTAACCCATAAATTCTTTTTCTTTAGCTCTCATGATCAATCTATCTGATTCTTCGATGTCGTCGAATCCTATTAAATGTAAAAGACCATGAACGACGTATAAATAAAGCTCTTCTAAAGAATTAGTATGATTATTCTTTGCATATTGAACAGCCGTTTGGGGACAAACAAAAATTTCGCCTAATATGCGGTAGGGTTCATCTTCACTATCTAGCGGAAACGAGATACAATCAGTGGGGGAGGGGTCTGAAAAAAAATCCTCATGAAGCTTACATATTTCTTCTTCGGTTACGAAATAAATGGCTGCTTCATCAGCTTTAATTTTATAAAATGCTAAAAATGTTTTGACTATTTTTATAATGTTTTTTTTATCAAAACTAAGGTCAATTTGGTTGTTTTCAATGTGAATTTTCATATAAAGAGGACGTAGTAAAAATTACTACGTCAAATCTATTAAACGACAGGTGTTTTTGGGAGACCTGTTACGCTTTTATTTTTTTCAGCGTCCCAACGGCCTAGTTTTTTTAAAACATTAATTCTTTCAAAACGCTTTAAAACGTTTCTTTTTGTAACCCCTTTATTTGCTTTGCCAAAGCTTGGATGTCTAGACATGATACAATCCTTTTACTATTTGATCTTTGGAATAAAAACTTTTTGAGCTAAATCACCTTCAACACCATTTGCATGCGCTTTGAAACCGTTTGGTAAATTGTCTTTCAAAGAACCCGATTTTTGTGATGGGTTTTTGCTTTTGCGAGGAGATTGCGCTCTTCTTTGTGATTGTTTACTAATGCGAACCATAAAACAAATGCTCCAAGTAATAAAACCTGAGATTATACATAAGTAAAAAAAAATGTGCAAATCTTTTGTATGTAAAAATCTAAGTTAAACTATAAGAAATAAAAATAAAACAAAGGAGAATTTTATGTCAAAAATGAGGGCGGTTGAAGTCATAGGTCCAAATAAGGCTTTTCGTTTGGTTGAAAGAGATATTCCAATCCCAAAAGATGACGAAGTATTAATAAAAGTTGAGGCTTGTGGGGTTTGTCATTCCGATTCTTTTACTAAAGAAGGATCATTTCCTGGAATTGAATATCCAAGGATTCCGGGTCATGAAGTGGTAGGAAAGATTATTGAATTAGGATCTAAAGTGCAAGATTTTAAGAAAGGACAAAAAGTTGGAGTTGGGTGGTTTGGAGGTAATTGTGGCTTTTGCTCATCTTGTAGACGAGGGGATTTTATAACATGTAAACGGCTAGAAATAACAGGAGTGACAAGAGATGGTGGGTATGCGGAATACATGGTAGCCAAAGCTAATGCATTAGCCTTAATACCCGAAGAATTAGATACGGCTGAAGCTGCGCCCCTTTTATGTGCTGGAATCACAACTTTTAATGCTTTGAGAAATAGTGGTGCAAAACCAGGTGACGTAGTAGCTGTCTTAGGTTTAGGAGGGCTTGGACATTTAGCCGTTCAATTTGCGGTTAAAATGGGTTTTAAAACTATTGCGATTGCAAGAGGAAAAGATAAAGAAGAATTAGCTAAAAATTTAGGAGCCTTTGCCTATATAGATAGTGAAAAAAATAATCCATCTGAAATCTTAAATCAATACAAGGGCGCAAATGTCGTCATCTCTACAATAACTAATTCTAAAGCCGTAGAAGCTGTATTAGATGGTTTAGCTTTAAACGGAAAACTCGTTCTAGTAGGGGCATCGAGCGACCCTCTTCCAATTTCCCCTTTAAAATTTATAATGAATGTGTTGAGTGTAAGGGGGTGGGCATCAGGTACAGCCGTCGATTCTGAAGATACGATGAATTTTTGTGCTCTAACAGGTGTTAAATCGATGAATCAATATTTTCCTTTAGAGAAGTATCAAGAAGCTTATGATTTAATGATGAGTGGTAAGGCAAGGTTTCGAGCTATCTTAACTATGAGCAAAGAGTAAACATAATAATTAAAAAACAAATTATGTATTTTTAATTGTTGAAACTACAAATTAAAGGCGATGTGTGGTATAATATCGCTGAAATTTAAGGAAAATAATGCATCCAATTAATCAACATCGCCCAAGTGGAGATAAAGGTATCTATAAGGCAGGTGGTGGACTCGCGAAATTTGACGTTTCGAGCAGCCATTTCAATTTGCATGCGCCTAAAATCGCTCCAAAGCCTGTGGATACAATTGAACCACACGAAAAAAAAATTCAAGAGGCTAAGGCGAAATTGTTGCATACTTATGCTCTTCCAAACGAAACAGTTATGGTTGTAGCAAGGGCTGGAAAACAACTTTTTGTCGTTTTCATGCTTCCCCCATATCTTTTGTTAGTAGGCTTACCAAAATGGTTACTGACTGAATTAACACCCTTTATTTTCTCATTTTTAAGATTGGCATGGGATAAAACTGAAGTATTCTTTTCAATATATTTGAATAAAATCACTTCAAAAATTGCCGCAGGTTTTAAGCCCTTAGCAAAACTAATGCAAAGTTCCTATACTTTTACAAAAGAGTTAACAAAAACAATAAAAAATGGGTTAAATCAGCTCAAGCCAAAATTCATTAAATCATTAGAGACTATAATTCAAACCCTATTAGTACCTTTTGAAAAAATTCAGGGTCAATTAAATAAATATAAAAATTATTTAAAAGCTTTTAGGAATAGTGAAAACAAATGGAAACAAGTTAAATCTTGGGGAAATCAATTGGTTAATAAATCCCAAGCATTAATCCAACCAGTTATTACTTTTTTTAAAGAAAAAACTAGCCATGTTAAGCTTTTTATTAAAGAAAAAGTTACAGAACCCTCCATCCAAGCCACAAGGAAAGTTTTTACTACAATTAAACTACAATTTAATCGTTACATTCAACCCTTGCAAAATCACATAAGTTTGTGGAAAGAAAAAATAAATTTAAAGGTTAATCACCTATCTACCACCTTAACAAACATTATAGCCCATAACGTTGAACCTTTGCGTAAATTTTCAGAAAATGTAAGTGCTTATACAATTCAGGCAATAGAAAATTTGGGCAATAAAATAATAACTATTTCCCAAGTTGTCATAAATTTTGTGCAGCACCCAGTTGAAAATGGAAAAAAGATTTTAGTTAGAATTCGGGCATTAAGTGAAAAATTTAGGCAAATTAAGCAGCAATTGCAAAATAATTCGGAGCAATGGTTTCGCTCTTTTTCTAAAAGAATTACATCATTTATCAAGGAAAGAAAGGAAATTATTCATTCAGCGGCAATTATTTATAAGTCACGCTTGAAGGACTTGTTTTATCGTTTAATAAGATATATTTTATCTTTCCCAAAACGTCTGGTAGAGTTTAGTTTACAAGTTATACAAGCGATAAAAAACAATTATAGAAAAATCATACGCTTTTTTCATCTAAGTAGCGTCATGTTATCCTTTATACTGTTAATAAGCGTAAAAACTATACAAGATTTATCTTTTAAGTTTTTTACTAAGTTATTAGCTAATAAAAAAAGTCATTAATTAGATTGCATACGTCTTAAAATCTATATCTTATAAAGTGATAAAGTTTGATAACTTAAAAGATAGACGGTTTTACGATTTTTTTTCGCAAACCATAAGGAATCTGCCTAATTAACCTTCAATCCAAGCGTAATCCCTGTTGAATTTTAACCAATAAATATATATAATTTTTATAAAAAAATGTTTTACCAAAAGATTGAGATGAAATACAATTTAACCCCCATTATTTTACTAGCTAAAAGTAACTCTTATCATTCATCTAATCTTAAACGAAAACCTCTCGTAGTCAATAAGTGTTTCTACGTTTAACCGAGGTTTTTACTCCATGACATCCTATTTTTTTCATTTATTAGAATTAGCCGATACGTTTTTTTGGGGCTACATTGGCTTTGCCCTTATCGCGTGTCTTGGCATCTACTTGACAATTTCCACTAATTTTTTCCAAATTAGAGCGATACCTTCAGTTTTTAAAACGTTTATAGGATTTTTAAGACAACAGTCCCAATCAGAAAGGGGCGTAGATCCTATAAAAATTTTCTTTGCATCTGTTGGGGGGATGATTGGAATTGGCAATATAGTTGGAATAACTACAGCTATCCAATTGGGTGGTCCCGGAGCTTTATTTTGGGTTTGGGTAACAGGGATTATTGGATCTTTAGTAAAATATTCGGAAGTGTATTTAGGGTTAAAGTATCGCGTGCCCAATGATAAGGGTGGTTATGATGGAGGCCCAATGTATTTTTTACGTCAGGCTTTCGATTATCGCTTTGTATCAGTAGCTGTTTGTTTTATGTTATGTATCTACGGCATTGAACCCTATCAATTTGCCGTTATAACCGACACATTAAGCACAAATTGGAATCTCAATCGTTATTTTGTAATAATTACTTTACTATCACTTGTCTTATATGCAGGTAGCGGGGGAGTCCCAAGAGTTGCTAAAATTTGTAGCCGTGTTTTACCATTTTTTATGATCGCTTATGTGAGTATGAGCTTGTGGGTAATTCTACATCATACTTTAGAAATTCCTCAAATCTTACTGAACGTGTTTACTTCGGCTTTTACGGGTCACGCAGCTATTGGAGGATTTGTAGGAAGTACAATGATTTTAGCTATAAAAAATGGCTTATCAAGTGCGGCATATTCAGGTGATATTGGGGTGGGCTATGACTCTATAATTCAAAGTGAGTCTAAAACTATTTATCCAGAGCGACAAGCTCGCCTAGCAATTTTGGGTGTATGGTTAGATAATCTAATCTGTACGATGAGTATACTTGTCGTTTTAACAACCGGAATTTGGAAAAACACTTATGTAGAAGGATCTATGTTAGTGCAAAATGCTTTAAGTGAATATTTTCCCTTTATGCATATTTTTATGCCAACCCTGCTTTTTATTGTTGGATATAGTACTTTAATTGCCTATTTTTGCGTGGGATTAAAGTGCTCTCACTACCTTCATCCAAGATATGGTAAACCACTTTTTTACCTTTACGGAGTATTTACTTTAGTTTTCTTTTCCTTTCACGATCAAACGAAAGCATTGCTTTTGATGCGGTTAGTAGGAGCTTTACTTTTAATAACAAACTTAGTGGGTATTTTCTTTTTAAGGGATAAAGTAGCTTACACTTTAGAAGAAGAGTACGCGCCAAGTTTAGAAGAGAGAACTTAAAAAAAAAGCTATTGCGGTTTGAAATCTAAAGCAATAGAGTTCATACAGTATCTTTTATGGGTGGGCTCAGGTCCATCCTCAAAGACGTGACCTAGATGAGAGTGACATTTGCTACATAAAACTTCGACTCTTTTATATAATAAATCAAAATCTTCGTTATAAGAAACAGCATTGCTCTCTATAGGTTCCCAAAAACTTGGCCAACCTGTCCCTGATTCATACTTAGCATCTGAGGAAAATAAAGGATTTCCACAGGCAGCGCAATTATATTGACCATTTTCTTTTAGCTTATAATATTTTCCAGTGAAGGCTTTTTCCGTACCCTTGTTTCTCAAGACTTCATATTGTTCAGGGGTTAGTGATTTTTTCCAGTCTTGGTCGCTTTTTTCTTTCATAAAACCACTTAATTTTAATTATTTACAAAGGTGATGCTTTAATTTTGATTTTAAAAACTTAATTTGTCAAGTTATGTAAAATTAAATAATATAGTATTAAAGTTGTAATTATTAATTGTCTATTAAATGCGGGTAATCTAGTAATTATGGAAAATCAATTTTGGACGGACCCTTCTCAAAACTATATCGAAAGATATCCACGCCCCTTAGACGCTATTTTTTTACCTAAAACTATTGCCGTAATTGGCGCCAAAGATGAATTTGGAACGGTTGGCCGAACTATCATGCTTAATTTGACTACAGGAGGATATAAGGGGAAAATTTATCCAGTTAATCCTAAGAGAAAAGAAGTAATTGGCATTACCTGTTATTCCAGTTTAAAGGAAGTTCCAGAACCCATTGACCTTTGTATAATCATAACTCCTGCAAAAACTGTACCTGGTATCATAAGAGAATGTGTGCAAACCAATGTAAAATCAGTCATTATTATCTCTGCTGGTTTTAAAGAATTTGGAGCAGAAGGGGAACAACTAGAAAGGGAAGTATTAAAAGAATCACAAGGTAAAATACCAATCATCGGTCCCAATTGTTTAGGGGTTATGAACCCATTAATAGGATTAAATGCAACTTTTGCTAAAGGAATGGCCTTACCTGGTAATATCGCTTTTATAAGTCAGTCTGGAGCTATGTGTAGCGCAGTTTTGGATTGGAGTTTGCAAGAGAAAATAGGATTTAGTTCGTTTGTTTCCATAGGATCTATGGCAGATGTAAATTGGGGAGATTTGATTGATTATCTAGGCGGTGATCCTTCAACCCATAGCATCTTAATGTATATGGAATCAATCGGTGATGCGCGTTCTTTTTTAAGTGCAGCTCGAGAAATTGCTTTAGAAAAACCAATAATAATTATAAAACCTGGAAGATCAGCTGAAGCTGCTAAAGCTGCAGCGTCCCACACAGGATCACTTGCTGGAAGTGATGAAGTCTTGGACATGGCGTTACAAAGAGTTGGGGTTTTACGAGTTGACACCATTTCCCAATTATTTAATATGGCCTCTGTCCTTGGTCGACAACCAAGGCCTAAGGGACCTAATTTAACCATTATTACAAATGCCGGAGGTCCGTCTGTTTTAGCAACGGATGCAACAGTCTTAAATGGTGCTAAGTTATCTCCGCTTGAAAGGGAAACTATAGATAAATTAGAAACCTTTTTACCACCCGCTTGGAGTCACGCCAATCCTGTTGATATTTTAGGTGATGCTTCCGCTAGTAGATATCTAGAAACTTTAGAAGTCTTAGCAAAAGATAATTCTACAGATGGTCTATTAGTTATTTTATCTCCTCAAGACATGACAGATCCCATTGGAGTTGCTGAAGGTTTAAGAGGTTTTTCTAAGTTAAAAGATAAACCAGTTCTTACGAGTTGGATGGGGGGATCTTTTGTAAAAAAAGGGATAGAAATATTAAATCAAGCCAATATTCCAACCTTCGAATATCCAGATGATGCTGCTTGGAGCTTTGCAACCATGTGGAAGTATGCAGAAAACCTTAAAAGGTTATATGAAACTCCTTTAGTCAAAAATAATGAAGGAAAGTTTTCCCACAATAGTGCTTTAGCAAAAGAAATTATTGAAAAGGTGAAGCTTGAGAATCGAACCTTATTGACGGAATTTGAATCTAAAAAATTGTTATCTTATTATGGCATACCAATTGTTGAAACTAAAATAGCCACAACTATCGATGAAGCTATTCAATATGCGGATGAAATTGGTTATCCCATCGTTATGAAACTCCATTCCGAAACTATAACCCATAAATCTGATGTGGGTGGAGTAAAGCTGAATATAGTTAATAGGCAAGATGTTGAAAAAAATTTTAAAGAAATACAAGGAAATATCTTAACAAAATTTACTGAAAAAGATTTTCAAGGGGTCACTATTCAAAAAATGATAAAATTAGAAGGAATAGAGCTCATAATAGGGAGTATCGTCGATCCTCAGTTTGGCCCGGTTTTATTATTTGGTGCAGGTGGGATTTTTGTTGAAGTATTTAAAGATAAAGCTTTGGGGTTGCCACCGCTAAATACCAATCTTGTAAAGCATATGATTAACAAAACTAAGATTTCCCATGCGCTTGAAGGTATTCGTGGTAAAAAGGGGATAGACATGGTGTTTTTAGAGAAAATTTTAATAAATTTCTCTCAAATGATTGTTGAAAACCCATGGATAAAAGAATGTGATATTAACCCTTTACTAGCCTCAGCAGATGGTATCATAGCCCTAGATGCGAGAATTGTTTTACATCCTTTAGATACACCTAAAAATAAATTGCCTTTACCAGCTTTGAGGCCATATCCTGTTGAATATGTTTTTTATGATAAAACAAAAGAGCAAAAAGACGTTACCATAAGACCAATTCGCCCAGAAGATGAAGCTATGATGGTAGAATTTCATAAAAAATTATCAGAAAATACAGTTAGGCAAAGGTATTTTGCTTTCTTAAGTTTAAATGACAGAATAGCTCATGAAAGGTTAATACGAATTTGTTTAAACGACTTTGATAGAGAGATTGCAATAGTTGCCATTATAGATGACCAAATTGTCGGTGTGGCAAGACTTGCACGTCTTATAGGAACAGATATAGCTGATTTAAAACTCACCATTGTCGACGAATATCAAAATAAAGGAATAGGTGAGCTTTTATTAACTCATATTTTAGAGATTGCAAAACAAGAAAATGTAAAACAGATTGATGCCCGAATATTATCCGAAAATATTGGTATGATTTATTTAGTACAAAAGAAAGGATTTCAATTATATCCTGAAGAGGAAGATAGAATCATGCATGCCATTTTAACGATATAAGCCAAGGAGGCAACATGTTAGAAGCTGTGATTTCGTTACTGCTAAGTAGCTTAGCTATTTTTGTTACCGCACAAATTGTGACAGGGGTTCACGTGGCAAGTTTTTGGACAGCAATTGTGATAGCTGTCGTATTAGGATTTATAAACGCTATCATTCGTCCCATTTTATTTATTTTAACCTTACCTATAAATATTTTAACGCTTGGGTTATTCACATTAGTTATTATGGCGTTATGCGTAATGTTGGCAAGTGCCATTGTTCCAGGTTTTACCGTCGATGGATTTTGGTGGGCCATGCTTTTTGCTGTAGTTTTAGCTTTTATAAATGCTTTTATTCATTCTTTGACAAGAAACTAAGTTGTTGCCCTATATTGATTTTAAGAATATAGGGCTTTAAATTTTTTAAGACAGCAAGATTTCTTTCATTTTATATAGATATTCATCAGCTTTTTTTAAATTCTGTGTTTTAGCTTCTTCTACATCGTGAAATTTTGGATTTACTACACCAACGTAGATTTTAATTTTAGGTTCAGTTCCAGATGGCCGAACCATTAGTTTCGTTCCATCAGTAAGCCAAAAAATTAACAAATCTGATTTTTCTGATGCTATGCCTTCTTTTTGTTGCGTTTTTAAATTTATTCTAATTCCTGTTAAATAATTTTCTAAGACGGCAACTTCAGTATTATTAATCACTAACGGAGGTTTTTGTTCTAATAATTGCATACTTTTAGCCATTTTTTCTTTTCCCTCTTTTGTTTCAGGGAAATTCACAGACAATAGCTTCTCAGTATACATACCATATTTTTTCCAAATATTTTGAAGTAGATCAACTAAAGTTTTGCCTTCTAATTTAGCTTTCAAGGCAGCCTCACATATAATCGCGGAGGAAATAATAGCGTCTTTATCTCTAACTTGTGTGCCGTATAAAAAGCCATAAGATTCTTCACCGCCAAACACGTAGGTATATTCTTTCGTTTCATCCCACTCTCTGATTTTTTCAGCAATATATTTAAAACCGGTAAGGACATTAAAACAGGGTTTTTGGTAATGGTTACAAATAGCTTGGAAAAGCTCTGTTGTCACAACTGATTTAATAAAGGCAGCGTGTAGAGGCATTTGCTTATTTTCAACTAACGCGTTGCAGATATGGTCTAAACAAATAACAATCATTTCATTTCCAGTCAACGTTTGCACTTCTCCTTTATTTCTTACTGCAACACCGACACGGTCTGCGTCTGGGTCGGTAGCAATTAACAAATCGGCCTCTTGCTTTTGTAATAAGTTTATACCAAGTTCTAATGCCTTTTTTTCTTCTGGATTAGGGTAAGGTGTTGTTGGAAAATCTCCATTTGGCACAATTTGTTCTTGTACATAATGAAGATTATTAAAACCCCAATTAATTAATACTTGAGGCAAAAGAGTTATGCCAGTTCCATATAAACTTGTGTAAACAATTTTTAATTGCTTACCGTTTTCTTGATTAAGATTTGGATATAAAGGAAGTTTACTCAAACAGTCGATATATTTTTGATCTAGTTCTTGACCAACCATTTTAATGAGATCATCGTCTAAAGAATTAGTTATTTTAACAAATTTGGGATCAACAATTTTTTTAACTTCTTCGATTATCCCACTATCATGTGGAGGGAGTACTTGGGCTCCATCATTCCAATACACTTTGTAACCATTGTAGTTAGCAGGGTTGTGAGAAGCGGTTACCATAATTCCAGCTGTGCAATGATAATCTCGTACCCCAAATGAAACAAAGGGTGTTGGTCTTAAATCTTTACAAAGGTAAGCTTTGATACCATTTGCAGCTAAAACTTTAGCCGATTCTTCAGCAAAAGTTTTGGAATGTTTTCTTGAGTCGTAACCAATAAAAACAGAAGGATTATCAATTTGCTGTTTGTTAATATAATTAGCTAACCCTTGTGTGGCAGCTCGAACAGTGTAGTTATTCATTCGATTTGTACCAACACCCATGATGCCTCTAAGGCCCCCTGTGCCAAAGGTTAAAGTAGTATAAAAGCTATCTGTTATTTCTTTGGGGTTAGTTTCTAAAAGTTTCAAAATCTCTTGCTTAGTTTTTTCATCATAATCGCCTTCTAACCAGAGATTTACATTCTTTTTGGTACTAGCATCTAGCGGGTAGGAATTTTTTAAAGTCATAATAAAACCTGAATTTACAGTTGTAGCGGGATTTGATTGCTCTTTTTTAATGTTGTAATGATCTTAATAAACTAAATTGTTTTGTCATTTAACTTTTTTGGCTTCAATTTAACTTAAGATAAAATTTAATCTATTTTCGTTCGCTAGATAATTTAGCAATGTTTTCATTTATAAATGTGGAAGCAATTAAGTGGAAAAACTGACCTGCATGATCATTACCCATATGATAGGCAGCAGGATAGCCTTCATCACAACCTGTTCTAATAGCTGGAATTAAAGGGATGCTTCCTAAAAAGGGTACATCAAATCTATCAGCTAATTCTTTAGCTTTTCCTTCTCCGAATATATGAAAGACTTGATTGGTCCCTGGAACTGTAAATCCTCCCATATTTTCTATAACGCCGTTAATGGGAATCTCAAGCTGATAAAACGCATTAATCGCTTTCATTGCATCCAACATAGCAACTTCTTGAGGAGTAGATACTATGAGGGCGCCATCTATTGGAATTAATTTTGATAAAGAAATGGGAATGTCACCGGTTCCAGGCGGTAAATCAACGATCAACACATCTAATTCACCCCATTCAACACCTTTAATCATTTTTTCTAAAGCGGTATGCAACGCTGGACCTCGCAGAGTCATAGAACGAGATTCTTCTAAAAAAAATCCCATAGAGATAACTCGTATGCCAAATTTGGCAAAAGGTATTATCCTCTCTAGACCTGTTTTATCTATTTGAATACAAGGAGATAAACTTCTAAGACCCATCATAATTGGAATAGATGGACCATAAATGTCCGCATCTAATAAACCAACTCTTAAACCTTGCCTAGCGCAAGCTACAGATAAATTAACAGCAACAGTTGATTTGCCAACGCCTCCTTTTCCAGAACCTATTAGAAAAACTTGTTTTGCAAAAAAAGCATTTGTCATTTTGTACCATCGATATGATTTTGTAGTTGTTCCTCAATAACTTTTAAAGAAACTGTAGGTGCACAACTGTCAATTCCTTCACAATATTTTTTTTCATTTTCCCAATTAGAGGGTGATTGTAGGTTTTGGGGCCACCATGGATAAGTTTTACATTGTGTTGGCCTTACCGGATAAATGGTACATTTGTTATTATCTAAAAAAACACAGTCATAGTTTGGTAAAATTTCTTTTAAGGAAAGTTTACCATCTATTAATCGTAAATATTTTTTTGAAAAATCATCAATAGTTAGTTTTAAGAAGTTTGCCATAGCATGGATTTCAGCTTCATTGACCCATACAAAGCCTGGAAAACCTGTACAACATTTGCCACAGCCTGTGCAATTAAAAGAAAGGCCGTCTTTATACCATGGATCTTTTTTTAAAACTTCTAATTTTGACATTAATCTTTATCCTTCATAATTTGTCTAATACCCGCTACAACAAATAAGATTAGAAAAACAAGACAAACAATTCCAACAACAGCTGCTTCTAAAAATAAATTTGCGATTATTGTTAACATATATTCCATAGACAATTTTATTTTTTATGAATTCCCAGGCTATGGAAATAAAATTACATTGTCAAGAATCAAAATGATTTGTTACCTTGTAAGGCTGGTAATTCCTAATGTAAACCTTAAGTTTTCAGATTTGTAAGTTATTCACGTTAATAATGGGCTCTTTATGCCTTGATTAGCTTAAGTGATTAGAATCTGCTGACAAATATTTAAACTAAAGGTTTTGATTCACTTTAAGTTGTATTTACTTTCTTGAAGATTATAATTAAGGATTTATTTAGGAATAAACAGTTTTTTTAAGCAATTCTAAACTTATAAATTGTCTATGCTAAAAAAAAAATAAGTAATGTAAAGTTGTTATAAGTGTATAAAAAACATTTATCATATGGGTTTTGAGAAACCATAAACTTTGACCCTATACGTGATTGATGACTTTTAAGAAATAGGATGGTGTATGCAAAAGCAAAGAGAGCATTGGAGTTCTGGGATTGGGTTTATTTTGGCTGCTGCTGGTTCAGCCATCGGTCTTGGTACTTTATGGAAGTTTCCATATGTTACTGGTGAAAATGGTGGGGGACTTTTTGTACTAATTTATATTGTTTGTATCTTTTTAATTGGTTTCCCTGTTTTTATTGCTGAATTAGTTTTAGGTCGAGCTGCTCAACGAGGTGCTGTTGGCGTTTTTGCTTCTTTGTCAAATAACTCAACGCTTTGGAAAACACCGGGATGGCTAGGGGTTGCGGCTTCCTTTCTTATCATGTCCTATTACAGTGTTTTAGCAGGCTGGGGATTAAATTATGTCGTAATGTCTTTAAATCAATCATATTTAGATAGATCTCCCCAACAAATAGCCCAAATTTTTGAGACCTTAGCTTCTTCTGGCGATATAACTTTATTTTGGCATTTTTTATTCATGGCATTAACGGTGACCGTTGTTTATGCAGGTATTCGACAAGGGATCGAATATTGGAGCAAGTTTATGACAAGCGCATTGTTTTTGCTCTTATTAGCTCTTGTTGCCTACACAATAACTTTAGATGGTTTTAAAGACGCTATAAACTTTATTTTTTATCCAGATGTTTCCAAATTCAAACCTTCCGGTGTTTTAGAGGCCTTAGGTCTTGCATTTTTCACATTAAGTTTAGGGCAAGGTGTCATGCTAACCTATGGTAGCTATATGAGAAAAAGTGAGGATATTCCGGGTACTGCTGTTATTATTGCTATAATGATAATTTTCGTTTCTTTAATGGCAGGACTAGTTATTTTTCCTATTATTTTCACTTTTGGATTTCAGCCACAAGCAGGTCCGGGACTTGTATTTAAAACATTACCATTGCTATTTTCTAAGCTGCCAGGAGCTTTGATCATTTCAACAGCTTTTTTTATTTTATTTGTTTTTACAGCATTAACTTCAGCTGTAGCGCTAGTAGAAGTTTGCGTGGCAAATTTTATGGATTTACTTGGTTGGACACGTAAAAAAGCAGTTTTGGTAACAGGTATTTCTTGTTTTATTTTTGGAATTCCAAGTGCTTTAGCTAAATCAAATACTCTTTTTGCTAATTGGGGTTTGATTTACGGAAAATCGTTTTTTGATACGGTCGATAGCTTAGTCTCTTGGTGGATTCTGCCAATTGGTGGGTTAATGACAGCTATTTATGCAGGCTGGTTTATCGATAAAGAACTATTAGCTAGTGAATTTGGTTCTGGCACCAAGTATAAATGGCTTTGGAGACCTTGGTTGTTTTTTATTCGTTATATTTCGCCTGTAGCGATTGGTTTAATTATACTTCAACAAAGTGGCGTCATTAATATAGATAACTTGTTTATCTCCAAATAAAAAAATAAAAAGGCGATAGGTTAACTATCGCCTTTTACTATCGCCTTTAAATTAACAATAAATCTTTTTAAAGTTTATAAAGTTTTTTTAGCTTTATTTTGCAAATAAACTTTAGTCATTTGTTCAACTTTATCATTATAAAAATAACTTTTGTTGACTAATTCTTTAATTACGTCTAAAAAGGCTAACCTTTTTTGAATGAGTTTAATTTGCTCTTTTTGTTCTTCTAAATCTTTTTCTTCAAATAACTGATTCTCTTTCACTATTACTTCATTTTCTAATAGCGTTTGTACTTTCATCACCTTACGATATAAATCAATAGTTGTTTTTTGAGAAAAATGGTTAAGAATTTTTTTTTCATAGTCTTCTTCAACATCAAGTTTTGATTTTATAGTACTACAACAGCCATAGTGAATGCCTAGGATAAATCCAATTACAGCGCTTATGACTAACGGGAGAAAAGGGGATATTCCAAGAAATAAGGGAAAGAAGACAAGAGAGGCAATACTTAAAAAAATAAAAGAGGTAATAATGATAATTTTTACAATTTGAAAAGGTTTATTTTCTTTTATTTCTTTCCACTTTTCACAATCGATTTTTTTAACTTCTTCAAAATGGTTATCTAAATCTTCTATAAGGGGATCGACTTTTTCCCGAAAAGTGTGATCTAAATCTAAAGCTTTTAAACGGACAATAGGGTTAGAAGCTTGATAGAAAGAATCATTTTTTAAGGGATTATTAGAAACTATAATCATTTTATTTTAATTTTTTATTTTAAGTGTAAACAAAAAATATTAAATTTTGATCAAGATTTGATTAAAATGGATAAAAAAGCCTCATTTTAAAGAGGCTTTTTTGTTTTATGAAAAATTCTTTTCGACGTAGATTAAGGCTTTTTTAGCCTTTTCCCCAATTGTTGAATCTGAGGTACTTGCCATGCGAAAGAACCGTTTGGCAGCTTCGTAGTGGGCTTTTTTTAAAGCGATTTCACCTAAATGAAAATCACCAACTGGCGTAGGGTATAAATTTTGGCTCTTTTCTAAAGCTAGCTGTGCTTGATCATAATAGCCCAGATTTTTCATAGCGATCCCTTTCATCAAGTGATGTTCAAAGTATTCATGATCTAAGCTCAAGGCTTTATCTAATGCTTTCAAACCTTCTTGAGGATTTCCAAGTTCAATGTGAGCTTTACCTAGTAAGCCATAAAAACGACTTTCATTCGGTATTTGTTTTAAAGCTTGCAGAGCGATCTGCTTTGCATTTTGATAATCACCGTTTTGGAGGGCTATTTCCCCTTGTTCATAAGTATCGTATACAGGATTCACTTTTTTCAAAGGCCCAATGATTTTATCATAATTTTGTTTGCCGTAAGTCGCGTTCTTACGAGAGGGGAATCGTTTCATAGTCTGAAGATTAGCAGCTAATCTTTCATCTACTTTAGGATGGGTATTGGTTAAATCTGGCATATGGGAGCTATTTTGCTCAAATTTTTTAAAGCGGCTTTGGACTTCATTGGCGGCCTTCACATCATATCCAGCTTTTGATAAGTACTCAATAGCGCATCGATCGGCTTCAAATTCAGCTTCTCTCATTTTTTTTGTTTCAATAACATCATTTACATAGTCTACAAATTTAAATCCTTTTGGATTACTTAATCGATAGGCTGTCTTCTTTTCAAATTGTTTCTCTCGCTCATACCCGACTTGGTGTCCAATTTCATGGGCTAATATAGCAGCGAGCTCAGCTTCATTATGAAGCATGTTAAAAAAGCCACGTGTAATCCCGATTTTTCCATCTGGGAAAGCCCAGGCGTTCGGTTCGGAACAATTAATAACTACAAACTCATAAGGTAAATGAGATGTATGACTAACCTTTGCTAAACGTTGACCAACTTCATTTACATATCTTGAGACTTCTGGAAAAGTCTTTAGTTCACCACCTTCCGCTTGTTTTTGGGAAAGATGCGCTTCTTGTGGATAGTTTTCCGCATAGCTTGTTGCGATTAGAACTGTGCACAATATAAAAACAATATTTCTTATTAACTTCATAATTATTAACAATTAATTTACTAGTATTTTGAAGGAAAAAGGTAAAAAAACAATTAAGATTACTTAATTGAATTGTTAAGAAATAAAGTTTATTTACTTTTTAATAAAAACACAAACTATTAATGGTAAGGCTAGTAAATTAACTTACTGAAAATATTAAGATTTAAAAAGAATATGATTATCTATGTCTAACTTCAATGACACATTTTTTTAATGAAAGTTCATCGATTAAATGGGAAAGGCTTTCTTGGTTTTCATGATCCAAGTTGGCGTCCCATTCATCTAATAACAATACGTCCACATCGACCTTTTCTAAGATTTCCGTTAGTTTTTTTCTTAAAGATTCACCAGTAGAATACTTGGCTGTTTCAGAAGAAAAACTTAATTGATTATAGGTAGGAAGAAAAAACGCACGACTGGATAAGGAATTTTTAATTAACATTAAGGCTGTTGATTTACCACTTCCATTTTCACCTCTTAAAGTTAAACGACCAGACTTTTTTGTTTGATTTAGTAAATCTGAGTGTGATTCAACAAAGCGAGGAGATGATAAAGATAAATCCAATTCTTCACATGTTCCACTTGTAATTTGCGTATTTAAAGTAGCTTTAATTTTAGACCATTTAACTTTTTTCTCTAAAAAGGAGTGGTAATCTTTTGAGCTTTGGATGGCACGATATATAGAAGTAAGCTTACTCTTATGCATACCCCAGCGAAAAGCTAATGAAAGCGTTTGGTAAGTGTAGGATAAAATCATAAATAGTAAAGGTAAAATAACTATAAAGGCTGATAGCTGCGTTGGGTCATCTAAATGTTGAAGACAAAAATAGACAACTACGCCAAGCGAAGGAAGAGCTGTGATTAAAGAAACTGAAATAGCCAACACTTGGTCAAATCTTTCTAATTCGATATTTCTTTCTAAACATCGTTTTAACCGAAGAGAGGTGCGTTCATCCCAAAGTTTAAAATTGTAATCATTACCAAGTAATACGTTATCCCAAGCTGCTAGTAGCGACTGTCCAAGTTCGACTCTTGCAGCAAGTGCTTTTTGTGTCAAAAATTTTTGGGTCCTTCTTTGTATTTTCATGATGATAAATACGCAAACTACGCTAATAGCGTACGCTAGGATAAATAACGGCTCTACAACAATGGAAAGAAAGGCTATATTCAAAATCACGCTTAAAACATAACTTGATAAATCCCAAACATAATCGATTAATGCATGGATAGCAACGGGACCTTCCGATGTTAAAATAGATAATTTCTCTTCTTTAATGCTTTTATTATTCCATTCCCCAATATTATTGCGATTGGCAGAGACAAAAGCATTGGTAAAATGTCTTTGAGCTTGTTGCTTCCAAGAAGTTTTTAAAATTTGGGCAAAACAGCCTGGGATGTAGGGAATAGCTAAAGATCCAATATAGAGGAAAAGGTAAGTTAAAAAACCTGGGGGGTTGCTGATGTTTTTCATCATCATCACTAACCACATGCTAGAAGAAGCTTCTATGATTTGCTGAAACGTCATAATAACTAGGCAACTAATCGCCCATTTGTTAGTTAGAAGACTAAAAAGCTGTTTTCGCATAGATAGCGAAGATGTATTAAACATAAAAATTAGAACTAACCTACATCTTTATTTATTAATTGCAATTATGCCTTATTAAATACTAAGAAATAAAGATGTTATCAATAATTGATAAATATTTACCATAAAATATTTATTATTAAATTTTTATGATAAATAAAAAAGGTTATTATAATGTAGAAGTTGTTTTATCTTTACGAAATGTTAGTAATAATGCCACACATAAACTGACCAAAGTCATAAATCCAGCTGGCATAAACTTAAGACTTAAAGAAAATCTATAAATAAAAAACAAAAGAAGAAAGTAAGAAATACCAATTGCGCATTCCTTTGCATAGTTAATATTCTTAAGTATTGAAATACCAATTAGTATAAGAATGACTCCAAAAACACTCCCAGCTATTAAAGAAGGCATACTATTAGCTTTTAAATGTCCAATAATTCCTCCTATGAGTACAAGTAAACCATATAAAATTGTTAAAAGACCTTTAAAATTCATAAATCTCCTTCAAATAGTTCTGTAAAAAAAAATTTCATCTCTAACCAAGCTCGCTCAGAAGATAGTTGATTGTATTGTAGGCCCATTTCAGGTTTTGAGGCTTTAGGATCGGTAAAAGCATGAAGAGTATGGCCGTAAATATGGGCTTGCCAATCTATATTTGCTTCTTCTAATTCTTTAAGGGTTCTTTGAAGATCATTGGAAGAGACTAAAGGGTCTTCATAACCGTGTAAAATGAGCACTGATCCTTTAATTTCTTTAGCAATTGGGTTTATAGGTCCTTTTTCAGGATTTGCAAGTCCACCATGAAACGTAACTACCCCTTTAAGATCAACACCACTTTTAAATAATTCTAAAATAGTTGTTCCTCCAAAACAGTACCCAATACCGCCAAGCTTATCCTGATCAACGCCATCTAAAGACTTCATAGTGTGGTAAGCTGCTTGAATTCGTTTTAAAAGCAAAGGTCTATTGTTAAAAAGAGGCATCATCAATTTTTTTGCCTCATCAATATCGTTTGCTAATTTGCCATATACATCAGCGCAAAAACCAACATACCCAAGCTTTGCCAAGGCTCTAGCTTTTTCTTTAAAAAACTCTTGTTGTCCCATCCAAGCATGCGCTATCAGTATAGCTGGAGCCTTTTCTTTATGATCGGGAAAAACTGCGAAGCCATTAAACGTTTGATTGTCAAATTGATATGAAATTACTTCTTCTTTCATTATAAAAACCTAGCATAATTCTTAAGATTAGCAAATAATGTTTATAGTTTTATGTATAAAACATAAAAAAATATAGCAAAGCGCAGTAAATTTTTAGTAAATGTCGACTAAAGAGATTCCTATTAGTGCTTTACTAAAAAAAGAAAGCTTAGGTTATTTGTATAAGTTTTTTTTTACAATTTCTTTTTCAAGGAGTGGCTATGCAATCTTCATGGATGTCACGAAAATCTCTCTTTTTTTT
This sequence comes from Candidatus Rubidus massiliensis, assembly GCA_000756735.1. Classification (GTDB taxonomy): domain Bacteria; phylum Chlamydiota; class Chlamydiia; order Chlamydiales; family Parachlamydiaceae; genus Rubidus; species Rubidus massiliensis. The sequence goes on from CCSC01000001.1 coordinate 1,251,522, forward strand.
TGGCCTTATTTTATCATTAGGGCTAATCACAAGCGTTTACATTGCAACTAAAGCAATAAAAGATATAAAACTAAATAACGGCTCTATAGTTGTTAAAGGTTATGCTGAAAAAAAAATAGTATCGGATTTTGCTCGTTGGACGGGTACACTCTCCACCACAAATATTCCAACTATTGAAGACGCTTATAATGCGTTAGAAGAAAATCGAAAAAAAATCATTAATTTTTTTAACCAAAAAAATATTGATGTCTCTAAAGATCTTGTTTTTTCAAGTATTTATGTAAATCCTATCTATAAGATGACAGAACAAGGTTCTCAAACTCATGAAATTGAGGGTTATAAACTAACTCAAGATATTGTTTATGCTTCCAATCTTATTGCCAAAGTGACAAGTGTTTCTCAAGAAATTTCGGAGCTTTTAAAAGAAGGCGTTTTTATCATGTCTTATGCACCCCAATATTTTTATCAAAAATTAGATCAATTAAAAATTGAGATGCTTGGTGAAGCTGCCAAAGACGCTAAAAATCGGGCCAATGAGCTGGCGAATAATTGTGATGCAAAGACAGGTAATTTAAAATCTGCACAGCAAGGCGTTTTTCAAATTACCCCAGCCTACTCGACTAATTTGTCAGATTATGGTGAAAACGATACCTCTGCTATTGAAAAAAGCATTAAAGCTGTGGTAACGATGGAATTTGGTTTAAAAAATTAATTTATATATTTTAATCAATGATCAAAAGTGGGTGCATAAATTTGTTATTCGTTTCTTGCACCTTTTGCTTTTTCAATTGCTCCTCAATGTATACTTTCAACATGTATTTATTATAGATGCGATTATCTTTTAAATCAGCCACTGTGCGAAGATTGATTTTTGGTAAAAATTTTTTAATATGAAGATTAATCTTTATTTTATGTTCGACTAAAAAATTTTTATCAAGAATGTTGGCTTGACTAATTTCTTGTTTATCTAGGGCAATCAATTTCTTAAGTAAAGGGGTAGGAAAACCTGTTAATAGGCCATGTTCTGCTAGATCCTCTATTTTCCAATCATAAAATCCTAATATGTAAATGGCATTTGCGGCTTCATCGTCATCATTTATAGCTTCCTCTTCATCAACTTCACAACCATAAATCTTATTGTAAATTAATTGAAATGGACACCCTTCGGCAAACTTCCAATAATAAGGATCTTCTGTAAGGCGTTTTATTTGATTTGAATAACAGCGAAATAATTCTGAAGGCTTATCCCTTGCGTCAAAGATTAACAAAGATAAATTATTTAAAGAAATATTTTGAAAAAGTTGTTGTAATTTGCAGATACAGTCTATTTCAGTTTTTAATTTTTTTTTCAATTTTCTTAGTTTTTCAATAATTTTGTGAACTTCAAATAATACAAATTTTGTATTGATGGTTTCATTAAAAGCATCAATTTCATGAGCATGTTTGTTTATTCTTTGTCTAAATTTTACATCTAAAGCTGCAAATATTTCTGAAAAGCAATCTTTATTTTTTTTAACTTCTTCTTTTAAACGAATATTTAGAGCTTTCAAATGTTCTTTTCCAAAAGTCTGCAATAGCGAATAAAAAATTTTTGTTTCTAACTGAAAAAAGAGCTTAAAGAAATAGGGATGGTTAGATTTATGTAAAAATTCTAACAGAAGACTTGCTTGTTTCAATTGTAAATATCTAGGAAAAAGTTCAAATTCTTCTTTAAGCCTAAGAGATTGGAATTTATAAATTACATTGGTTTCATTGCTAAACTTTTGTAAAGAACTTTTTAAATTAGTTTCTATAATTTGTACTTTAATGCTTAAATCTTGTTGTGGAACAATATTATTCGAAGAGATAAATTGTGTAATCCTTGTTTCTAGAAGGTAGCTTGCTTGTAAAAGGCTATCTTGTTTTGTCAAATTTTGTAAGCTTTGTAAAGTACCCCTTTGTAAAATTTCTTGTAAAATGGCTTTAATTTTATCTATCTGCTCTTTTTGTAAATTGCTTTCAATTAATTTGTCTGCAAGGTAATTGCCCCATTCTCTTAAATTTCTCTTAATTTGCTTAGCATCGCTTTTGTTGATATGATTTTTTCCAAAGAAAACCATTGTAGCTTTTTCTTTAAAAGATGATGCGGTCGACTTGACTTCTGATGTTTTTTTTCCAATTAAATCATCTATTTTTTTTGTTTGACTAAATTGAATGAGTCCAGCGAAAACATCTTCAAATGTGCGTGAGATAGAGCATTCGTTCATAATTTACCTTTTTTAAAAAATAAAGGGGAATTTGCAAAGTGCTAAGAATAAATAACTAAACTTATAAATACTCTTTTTCAGAGTTTCGTAAAATAAAATTTTTCTTTCATAGAAAAATAATATAAAGATCAGTATTAAAAGGGTTTTATCGAGGCTAAAATATGCGTATAATTTTATTATGTTCTTTTACTTTCCTTCTTTCTTGCCTGTTTTCAACTGAAACTATTGACCAGTGGTTAATTGAAGTTGATAAAGGTTTTTACCAGAAAAGTTGGGCTTTGGCATCGAAGACTTTTCAAGAGACTATATCAAAAGAGGACTGGGTGAAATGGATAACAAAAAAAAGATTAGCATTGGGTGAGGTTCAAGAGCGTATACAAATAGAAGAAAAAAAAACAATAAACCCGAAAGGGTTACCAGCTGGAACATATAAAACTATTTTTTATCGAACCATTTTTTCTAATAAAAAAAGTGGTTATGAGCTTTTAACATTGGTTCTTGATGAGCATAAGTGGCTTGTGGTAACTTATCATCTAAAATAATTTACCCTAAAGCGATCCTAATGTATTTATTTTTGTATAACATACTCATTTTTTTGCTAGCCATTTTATGTCTTCCTTATCTCCTCTTTCAAATGTTTATTAAGGGAAAATACAAGAAGAATTTTTTAAAAAGAATTGGTTTTCAATTTCCCTCAATAGATAAAAAAAACAAAAAATTAATATGGATTCATGCCGTTTCCGTCGGGGAAACAAAGGCTGTAACTCCTTTAATTAAATTGATTCGAAATAAATATAAAAATTGTTTAATTTTAATATCTTCCGTAACGGAGACTGGTCATTTAGAAGCTAAAAAAAACTTACCCTTTATTGATTATCATGTTTTTTTACCTTTTGATTTTGCACCTATAATATCACCTATTATTCAAAAAAGTTCTCCTGATTTAGTCATTTTATCCGAGACTGATTATTGGCTTCAGTTTCTGTCAGCTGCAAAAAAACAAGGAGCTAAGATTGCCGTTGTAAATGGTAAGATTTCTGAAAGATCAACAAATAGATTAAAAAAAATCTCATTTTTTACAAAAAAACTCTTTTCTAACATCGACTTGATTTGTGTACAAAGTAGTCATTATTTAACCCGCTTTTTAGATCTTCGTATCGATAATAAAAAACTAACAGTAACTGGGAATCTTAAATTTGACGACAATTACCCTTTATTATCAGAAAAGGAGTTGAATGAATGGAAAAATTCATTAGGAATTTCAAATGATGCCTTTGTAATTACTATAGGTTCTACACATGATCCTGAAGAGCAAGAATTATTGAAAATTTTCTCTAGGTTATGGGAGTCTTATCCCCAAATTAAAATTATTTTGGTGCCGAGACATCCTGAACGATTCAATAAAGTGGCAAACCTTCTAGAAAAAGAAAACATTGCTTATGGCCGTATTACATTACCTGAAACTCTTCAAAAAAATAATAAAGTTATTTTAATTGATGCAATGGGATTGCTAAAAAAATGTTATCAAATCTCTAAAATTGCAATAGTTGGGGGAAGCTTTACTGAAAAAGTAGGGGGGCATAACATTTTAGAGCCTTGTTGGTATGGAGTTCCTGTTTTATTTGGCCAATATTTATTTTCACAACCTGAACTTTTGGATATTGTTTTGAGGTTCAATGCTGGTAAACAGGTCACATTAGAAACTATAGAGTCGGAATTAATGCATTTAATTCAAAAAAGTGAACTACGCCAAATGCTTGCTGAAAATGGATTAAAAATGATGAAAGAAATCAATGGAGCTACTCAAAAAACCTTTTTATTACTTGAAGAAAAAGGCTTCCTAGATGGCTTTTAAAGGCATATTTATTTTTTTTATTGTTTTTTTAAGTTTATTTGTTGCTTTAAATGCGCTAGCTTGATATCTTTGTACTTTCAAGCAATTAACAAAAGCAGTTTTGTTAATATCTGACGCGGGGTGGAGCAGGGGTTAGCTCGTTGGGCTCATAACCCAAAGGTCGGAGGTTCGAATCCTTCCCCCGCTATTTTTTATTTTACAGTGCGGCGGTATAGCTCAGTTGGTAGAGCAACGGAATCATAATCCGTGTGTCGTCGGTTCAAGCCCGGCTGCCGCTACATTCTAACCTACATTGTATAATAAATATCTTTAGACTTAATCTTATAATTCCACAAATATGATGTTTGAATTAAGATGCTATGTTGATGAGCAAGAAGCGGTTAATCAATTAATACGGATAGACGCAAAATATTGTAGTCAATATGCTTTTACAGATGAGATTTACCATCCAAAAAACGGGAAATACAATCTCAACGAGCAATTTTTGCGATTACGTCTTTACACTCAAACGGCATGGGAACAAAAGTTAGTGGAGTTAACTTATAAAGTTAAGAATATTTCTTCAGTTATTTTAAAAAACCGAAAATGGCAATTTAATAACAAAGAAGAAACTTTACCCCATCTTACAGATTATGAATTAGCTTTTATGTTTAAAAGAAATGGGTATGAATATAAAACTGATAAGCTTCATATTTTTTTAGAAAAGATCGATGGACTCCCTTTTTCAGTAGAGATTTTATCAAAAGATCATAAGGCTATTGAAGATTTCTTTGCTAAAATTCCATCTGCAATAAAAATACAAGATTCAGTTCCTCGATTAATCGAAAAAACGTTAATTAATTAGATAAAATTTTTGTCTATTTTTCTGTTCTACAAATAGTTTCATAAAATAAACTTATAGCAAAATTAAAAATATGGGAAATAATGAAGTTATTCGTTTGGGATTTTCACGGCGTTCTTGAAAAAGGAAATGATTTAGCAGTATTAGAAATAACAAATTTAAGTTTAAAAAAGCATAAGTATACAAGAATTATGACGACCGAAGAAGCTGATATCTTGTCAGGTCTTCGCTGGTATGAATATTTTGCTTATTTGCTTCCTGAAAGTACAAAAAAACACCAACTTGAATTGCAAGCTACCTGTTTTGAGCTTTCCAATTCACGTCCTGATATATTAGCAAAATACCTGCTCTTAAATGATAATGCAAGCCAAGTTTTGCATGCGATCAAAGAAGCAGAATATCCACAAATTCTTATCTCAAATACCCGTCAAGAGTCTTTAGATCAATTTGTCAAAATGGTTGACATAGAAGAATATTTTCCTAAAACTCATCGCTTTGCCGCTGATTCTCATACCCAAACAAAATTGACAAAGAAAGATTGCTTAAAAAGTTTTTTGCAAGATAAATACTTTCCAGAAGGAATTGTATCGATCGGTGATTCAGCAGGAGACATGGCCTTAATTCATGATATAGAAAATGGGATAGGTTATCATTATAAACACCCAGGTAAAAAGCATTTAGAGATTGACTGCCATTATAAAATTCACTGTTTAACCCAAGTTTTGAATGAATTAAGCGTCGGGAATAGATGTTAATAAACTTTTACTTGAACTTATCTTAAATACTGTACAAATCCCTAAAGAAATTTTAAAAAAAAATCTTCTAGTATTTCTTTCAAGTAAACCTTTAGTTTTTTTTATCAAATTCAGTAGCGTCTATTTTTTTTGAGAATGTCTACTTGTCGTTGCTAAACAGGTCAAGAATAAGTTAAATAACAAACGTACTCACACAAGAATTGATTTTTCTATCTTTTTTCAAAAAATTTTGCTATTTGACCTTCTCGTTCAACTAATTGACTAATGAGAAAGATTGTCCCATAAATTAATTGAGATAAAATTAGTGCTTCAATATAAAAAATAAAAGTTGTTGTAATTAATGTTAAAAAGATAGCTAAACCTAAAACACCTCTAATAATTTGAGTAGTGCGATAATCTTCTAAGGCTTTTTTTAGATTCAATGAAGTTATGGATCTATCTTGTAAGTGCTCACGCTTTACGTCTTGCTGTTGAGACACTATTTGCTTTAATTTTTTTTCAACAAATAGATTTACAACTGTACCTATTATGGGCATGCATGTTAGAAATTTTACAGTATTCGATTGAATAAATTGAGAATTAATATTGTTCATTTTCACCTTGTTAAAATAAATAAAAAAACAATGCTAAAATTTAATTATTAATTTTTTATAAATTTATTCTAAGATTGTAAATAAAGATTAAATTCTTTTTAAAGTAAGAGCTTTTTTATAGAGCCAATGATCTTTTACTTTTTCAAAAAAACTTGTCTCTTGAAAGCTCCCGTTTTGGTTATCTTGCCTTAAATAAGCATTGAAAATGACTGTAGCTTCAGTCTTGTCTTCTTTAAAAGCTATAATTTTAAGATCGTCGAAACTTGTTGTTTTGCTAAAGGCCTCTATTTCTTTTTTCCATAAAGCAATATTTTTTTTAGCCTGTTCGTTGTCCGGATGAGTCGTTTGAATTATATAATCGACTAAAGAGAGTGCGTATGCAGAAAAACGAGAGCGCATAAGAACTAACGCATTTTCTGGTAATTTTGCGAAGGTATGGTATGGTTCGCAGCAATTGCTATAAGGTTTATTGGATTTACAGGGACACATATTCATGTTTTAAAATAGGGTAGTTTGTTAAATCGATATCTTTTTGATTATTATTAAATTCTAATATGTTTATAGATTTTTCATTTTTAAATTTTTCATAAGAAATCTGATCAACGATTTTCTTGGCTCCTACATGTATTCCCGGTATATCTGCTGCTACTAATCCATGACTTAAAATTACAGCAATATTAAATAAGTAAATAGAGGAAAAGGAAACTGATTTGTCGTTGGACTGTAAATGAAAAGTTTTATCCAGATAGGGATAATTTCCGATAGATGAATTTGCTTGATCTGGATAGATATGTTTCCACAATTTAACTTTATCCCATATAGATTTTAATTCTGGTTGATTACTGATTTCTATTGCAAAGCCTGTAGCTGCCACAACGAAATCAAATTCGCCGTAAGAGTTATCTGAATAAGTAAAAGAAACTGTTTTTTCATTGTTTGTGCAAATTTCGATAGAGCGATTATAGTGAAAATAAACATTAGAAAATTGACTAATTCTCTCGATACTTTCAGGTGGAGGTGGTATGCCACTTTTTTTTGCCTTACTAATAAGTTCAATTTTTTCCTCATCTGAAAAATGATTATAATTTTCTAATACTTCGGCTTTATAGAAAAAAACAAAGCGATTTTTTGTGGGTAGTTCGCCACGCCGAATAATAAAATGAATTTCCCCGACATTTTTTTCTAACAAAGTAGCTGCGGCATCAAAGGCAGAAGCTCCACAACCTAAAATGGCCACTTTTTTTCCTTTTAGATTATCTACATCGATCGTTTGTTGAGAGTGTGACCATAAAGTTTTGGGAATATTTTGCAAAAAAGAGGGTATTTCTAACCCACCAAATCCGTCTCTTCCAGTAGCTAAGATGACTCTCTCTACTTTAATAAACTTGGGTTCGTTTGAATTTTCATCATAAAAGGTTAATTTAGTGAATTCTTCTTTAACTTCTATATTTTCTAAGCGATAGTTATAGGAGATCGGAAGCTGTAATTCCAGCTTTAACCATTTAAGGTAATCCATCCAATCAGTGACCGATGCTTTTATAATACTATTCCACTTCTCTTCAGAGTATGTTTTTAAAAACCAAGACTTAAAGCTTAAAGCATTATCTAAAAGGGCAGGACCTGTTAAATCTTTTCCAGATCGCAACGTTTTCATACGTGCATTTGGCCAAGGTCCTTCTAAACCATCGTTTTTAGACTCAAATATATGAAATTGACTAATCCTTCTATTTTTTAACTCATGAGCTACAGCAATTCCTGCCATTCCACTTCCTATAATAGCTATAGGAATGATCTTTTTTGGAAATTGTTGATAGTAAATAGGTTGTGAAACAGGTTTAATTTCAGTTGTCGTTGCTTGCATAATGTCAAAATCAATTATTCTCAACTATTTTCAAGTTTTTTAGTAATAAATGTTTATCCAGTTTAACTACCCACATTTCATGATCATCACGTCCATAGGTGACAAAGATATTGTCACCTTCAACAATAATTCCACAAGGAAAAATTGCTTTTACAGGTTTCCAGTAAGGCTTATAAGTCAAACCTTCATAAAAATTTTTGCCGATGATAGGATTTTCACTTATATGCGTAATTGTAAAGGGAAAATCTTTAGTAAAAGTGTAGGCTCCCATGAAGTAATGAGAAATATTTTTTCCCTCAGAATGGGTCGTTTCCATATTGATAGATGAGTGAAATATTGAAAAATATCGTTCATTATCGATCAATACTGCAGGTGTTCCCCCTCTTAACTCTCCCCATTTCCAATTCAAGTTAGCATTTGATAAAGCGAGTGTTTCACAACGGTTTTGACCAAATATAGGTAGCAAAATTTTATGAGGTGTTAAGCTGTAAGATAATAATAAGTTATTATTGTAAACAAAAGGAGTCCAATTTTTTTCTCTTTTCTCTTTGCTTTCACCATCAAAATTAGAGAGAATTTCTATATTTTCAGGAGTTAATTTATTTAAATCAGGATCATATAGAAGCGTTGCTATATAGACTCTAAATCCACCTCTCGAAATTTTACATTCCGTATTATCGCTATAGATTATATAAGTTGTGTCTTGAATTTTCATAAGGCGTGCATCTTCAGCACGAGATGGAATAGTGGGATGATATTCTCTTAAATTTAAAATTTGAGGAGTTGACTTAATAGTGAAATCTTTATCTAAAAAAACTACGCCTATTAAAGAATCAAATTTTTTTTTAGGATCCGGCATAATGCGAAAACTCAATAGATAGCTATTATCATCCCAGGCAACAATCGAGGGATTAAAAGCATCAGGATATTCAGGAATGATTATCCGTTTAGTTTCAAGGACAAATTCCTGAATATTTTCTTCCAGATTAATGGAATCGGCAAAAGTTATAAAAAAATGAAAAATAATAAAAAATTGAGAGCACAATTTTTTTAATTTCATAATTAAAAGGGTAAGTTTAGTTAGTTTGTAAAGAATTAACAGGCACTAAACTTTTTAATAACTTTTTCTTATGAATTTTTGCTACCCAAATTTCATGATCTTGTTTTCCATAAGTTACCCATATGTAGTCATTATCAAAAACAAAGCCACAAGGAAAAACAACTCTTAAAGGTTTCCAAGTTTTATAGGCAGGACCTGAGTAAAATCCTTTTCCAATAATTGGACGTGGGCTAACCTGCTTTATTTCAAAAGGGGGTTGTGAAGAAAAGAGGTAGGCTCCCATAAAATAATGAGGCATTAATTTACCGTTTGAATGGGTTGTCGCCATAGATATCGATGTATGAAAAAAAGATAAATAATGATCGTTATCAATTAAAAAAGCTTGTGTTCCACCTCTTAAAACACCCCATTTCCATTGGATAGAGTTTGTGGTTGAAGCAAACTCATCACAGCTTCCAGTTCCTGGTAGCGGTTTTAAAATTCTATGCGGAGATAAACTATAAGATAAAAACAGTTCATTATTATAAACAAAAGGTGTCCAATTTTTTTCCCAACGTTGCTCTCTTTCATTTTTGAACTTGGAAAGACATTCAGGATTGTCTGCAATAAAACTTACCCCATCAAAATGAATTTGGCTTATAAACACTCTTCTGACCTCTGGAATGATAGTACCTGGTATAATATCGCTAAAGACCATGTATAACTGATCATTGATTGTGATAAGTCTTGGATCTTGTAGCTTAGAAGGGAGTGGCTTATTTTGATGAGGTATGTCTAATATGTAGACTTGACTTTTGATATTAAAGTCATCGTCTAACCACACTAAGCCTACATAATTAGTAATGGCAGTAACGGGATGTCTTATTCTAAAAGCTAATAAAAGAGAGTTTTTCCATCGGATAATAGTTGGATTAAAAGCTGTTAAATATCCAGGAATAGATATTTGTTTTGATTCTAAGACAAAATCTTGTGCTTTATCCTCTAAATTAACAAAAGTCATAGGAGGATCTTGGCAATCTTCTTTACAAGAAGGATCATGAGATTCATAAGGGTCTTGTATGATTTCACGAAAATCAAAGGATTTTGCATGCATGGATTTAGGATTAAGACAAAAGCTTAATAAAGTGATAAGAAAAAATACTGTTTTCATTTTCATTGTAGTTCTTTAAATGTTGTGTTAGGCCAATATTCTTTGGGAAATGCGTTATAAAGTTGTTTTAGATCACAATCATAGGGTTTCTCGCCTTGCAATAGCAAAGCTTCTTCTATGGAGGTAGCATAGCAAAAATCTGGTCTATTCGTACCAAAATAATAATCTTGATATTTAAAAATAGGTTCATTTTCAGTCACTCTAAGCATTCTTGCTGGAATTCCATAGCTTTCAGCAATGATAATGCCATGTAAAGAGCTTGCTATAACAAATTTTGAATCAATGATTGCACCAATGACTTCAGTCCAAGGATCTGTTGGATAAATGACATTTGGATAAATTTCTTTAGGAAATAGATGTCTTTCTGAATAATGAGGAATGATCAAATATTCATGCTTAGGATTTTGAGACTTTGTGAAATTCGGAAAAAAATAAGGAAATAATAAAGCTGGATCGCCGTAAATTTCAGGAACCTCAATTGCAAAAGCTTCTTGTAAAAATTTTCTCGTTAAAGGGCCTCTAACGGATCGAACATCAAGAGATTGAAAAGAGTAATGCTCTTTTTTTAATACTTTTCCGTTAGCACCAGTTCCCCAAATGATATCATTGTTAGAAGCAAATGACAATATTGATCCTATGGCTAGTAGCTTAATCCGTTTATCTTTTGGGCTTCTACGAAAAGCTTCCACAGGTTCTTGCACAATTTGCTCAACTAATTTTAAAGAAATATAATCGCCAAAATTAACAAATTTGTCTTGCCTCCAATAATATAAAGGAAGGCTACAGCTTAAAGGTAGGCAATAACAAATAAAAATAAATGTTAAAAACCATTTTTTACGAATTGAAGAAAGTAGACAAGTTTTCATATTCTTCTCATTGTAAATAAAAATTAAATTTTGTTTTTTAGGAGAGGAATTTAAAAACTATAGATTTAAAAATATTTTTTCAACCGCAATTTAAAATTTTAATTTAAGCTAAAAAGCTTAGGATGTTAAGTATGAATTATTTTTTTATTCGTTGTTATGAAATGAAAAAAATAAAAAAGTGGAGTCATTAAAAAAGAGAGAGTTATCTTGTAAAAAAATGTTGTTAAGGCAATAAAAAATACTAGGGAAAGTGGGTAGGATAATCCCCAATATAAATAAATTAAATCGACAATCATTGTATCGATAAACTGTGAAAGAAAAATAGAGCCATTGTTACGAAGCCATAGAAACTTATCACCAGTTAATTTTTTTATGTATGCATATGCTCTTATATCAACAGTTTGAGAAATGAGATAAGCCGATAACGAAGAAAAAATTCTAACGTGGCTTAAACCCATAACTTCTACAAAAGCTGACTGACTACCTTCAATGTGAGGTAATTTGATCACAAAGTATATGAGGATCATAGTAAAAATACTCATAGCAAATGTATTATAGACCATTAACTTAGCTTGTTTTGCTCCATAAATTTCTGTCACTAAACCAGTAATAAAAAAAGTAAGAGGATAGGTTAGTGAACCTGCCGGTATGGAAAAATCAACAATTGGTAAGTGAGTCATTTTTGCAGATAAAATATTTGAAATAATCACAACTGTAGAAAAACAAACATTAAAAAAAATGAGTAAATTAGTTTTATACGAGTTCATTACTTAGCAATTTCTATTTTTTAATTATTCTTTTAGTTGTTAATAAGAATTAATCTTTTTATAATTTTAGAAAAAAAGTGATGGATATGAATAAATTTTTAAAAATATTTTTTGTTTTTGTTAGTTCCTTTTATTTGGCAATGTCAGAAGAAGTTAAAGACATTGAAAAATATATTGAAAAAGTTGTTATAAATATAAAAAAAAATGTAAGTGATGAAGAAGTTCTTTCTAAAATAAATCACAATGTTTTTTTATGGAATACATATTTTATTGAAAATCAGGATTTTGATATCAAAAGCTTGCTTTCAGCTATTGAACTTGCTGTTAATCAACAAATTCATAACTATGTCGATTCATATGAAAATATTAACCACTTTCTAGACATTACACAACTTTTATGGAACGAAGGGGAGATTCGTAATATTAACGTTTTGTTGCCAAGTTTATTTCAGAATAACATTAATCAAAGCGATCTTAAGTTGATCGAAGTGCAGTTTGGTCCTCGTGTAAGACTAACTATTGATGAATTAACCAAAATAAATAACGGTGATTTAGATTTAATGGATGCATCTTTAGATGCGCAAACCATTTATCTTGCTCATACATTAAGACAAATAAGAACTAGTAGCTGTTCTTTAGAAGGATTTAAATGCCTATATAAAGGCATCAACTTGCCTTTAGAAAAACATTTATTTGAATAAATTTTATACCTTGAGAAAATTTTCAATTAAGCGGGCTGTCTTTTCTCCTGATTCGACAGCAGCTTCCATAGTTCCTGCTACGTCTAGCAAAGTAGATGTATGTTCTCCAGCAAAAAATAAACTATTATCAATTGGTTTAAATAAAGATTTTACTTCTTCTTTACCAATAATTTCAATTTTTGACATTTTGCTTTGTTTGTTAAGGGAAAAACAAGAATAAGATCCTTTGGCGAAAGGGTCATTTGGCCAGCTATGACCAACAGGACCAGTATAGCAAGAATAATTTTTATCATTAGCAACTGTGGCATTTAGACTTGGGCTTAAGCCGTATCCTCTTTCCAGCAAAGGGAGTTCTTTTTTGAAAGTTTCTGTAATTGTTTTTTTCGTAAACTTGGAATTGTCTCCAATGTAATAAAGCGTAACGCTATCGTACTTACCAGGATAAAAAGCTACAGCTCTCCCATTAGTAAAAGAACTAGTTTGAGGATGATTTTCAGATAGAGGAACTATTATTTTGGCATTTGTTCCGTAGTCCACAGCTTTTATATCTTTTAATAAAATAGGATTTAGCACATTGTCTGCAAATTCTATGTTCTTATAAACTGAACAGGGGATAGATAGTATTACAATATCTGATGTAACAGAAATAGTTTTTTTATGGCTTTTAAATTCGAGGTAATATTTATCATCAATTTTAGTCATTTTTTTCAAAACATGCTTTAAATAAAGATTGTTCGGAAAATAATTGGCGATAGTTTCACAAAGTTTTGCATTACCTTCTAATAGATATTCATGTTCAATAAAATTATTTTTCCTATTTCCAGGATGTGCTGCAGAAAGACCCCCTAAAAGCATGTAAGAGAGAGTTGGTAAATAGTTTAATGGGAGCTTTTTAGGTTCAAGTCCCTCGTAGGTTGCAAGACGAATGGCAAATGATTCTTGTAATAGCAAATCATTTGGAAAGAGTTCCTCGATAATTTGCTGCATATTGGAACAATATTTTTCAAGCTGGCTAAAAAGCTTTTTTAAATTTTCAAATGTAAAGCCAAATTTTAGTAAATGGTGCTTCGGATCGATAAATTTTTTTCCATCAAAATGTTGAAAAGCTAAAGGAATTTCTTTTTTTACTGTTTGTAAAGATAGCTCTTTTGCCAATTTTAAAATATTTTTGGCGTCGCCACCATCTAAAAAATTTTGTCCCCCAAGCTCTGCTAAGATGCCTTGAGTGTTCACTGTAAATACTCTGCCACCTACACGATTTTTAGCTTCATACAGTTCTATATTTTTAACCCCCATCTTTTTTAAGCGATAGGCTAAGGTAAGCCCAGCAAGCCCGGCTCCTACAATGGTGATCTTTTTTTGATTAGTTATCATTTTTTATATCGAACTATTTTATAAAACTATACGTAAAACTATTTTCAACAATTTTTTCGATTTGTTCTATAGTAAAAGTTTTTTTAAGCTGATAAAGCTCTTTGTTTAAATCTGTTGAAAACACGGAAGGATCGTCGGTTGCGATGGTGATGGGATGATTTAGCTTTTTGTGTCCTAACAACCAAGGATGCACTTCATCTGCTTCATGCATTTTAACCAATAACGCACTTGTTAAGCAAACTTCGACGGGTATTTTTTTATCTAAAATGCATTTGATAGCTTCCTCTTTTAAATTAACACCATGCCCAATTCGATCAGGTTGCAATTCTTTCAAAATGATCATTTGGTCTTCTTCTTGTAAAGACTCTCCCATATGAGCTGTAAAGGGTAGTCCCATAACTTTCATTTTTTTTAAGATTTCTAATTTATCACGAATATCTCCTTCCAATGAATTTCCTGATAATTCAAATCCTATTACCCCATTATCTTTATATTTTTGAGCAAGCTCCAAAATAAGTTTGACAAACTCTAAAGAGGAATTGCGTTTAAAGCTTAAAATTAAGCCAGCTGTAAATTCAAAATTGTTAGCCCTTTCCATTCCTTTTAGAACAGCTAGCAAATATCCCTCCTCATCAGTTCCATCTTTAAGCTTTTTGATTTCTGTTCTTAATTCCAGTTTTTTGACATTATCTTTTTTAGCTTCTTCGCAAATAGCAAACACACCTTCTTCTATTTTTTCTTTCGTATCTACAATATTTGGAATAATTGAGAAGATACCAAAGGCTTGTAAATAGTCCACTCTTTCTGCAATAGCTTTTAAATTAGTTTTTAGGGAATCAATCGTTTCTTGTGATGTGGTTTGTTTTAATAAAAAAGATAATGGAAATGATCCACCAATATGAAGGTGTGTTTCTACTTTTGGCAAAGCTTTTATTCTTTCAAATGTTGGAGAGCCTGTGATTGGATTAAGAGTCATGATTACCTTTTGGATCATATTGAAAAGTTGTAGATTCTAAATCAGTAAAAATTTCTTTCCAAATAGTAATTTTAGTTTCACTAAAAGTAAAAATAGAAATAGCGCTAAGGCTAATTGGATTTTTATTTAAAAAATACATGTGAATGACAAAAGAGGCGACAACTTTATTTTCAGTCTCAAAAATCTCTTCTATGTCATAATGAACATGTTTTAAAGTATTTTTTAATTCGTAAAGATATCCTTTATACGTTTCAGGAGTAGCTTGAATTATGCGATTATTTGTCTTTATAGTAAATTCATCGCTAAAAAAATGGCTGACATCTTTTGTTGTAAATTCACTTTCAGCTCGAAGATTTTTTTCCATCCATATCAATAATTGATCTATTTTTGTTCTATTATTCATTAGCTTTTCCATTTTTACTAAGACCTTAATTTCTATAACTATTTGAATCGTTTAATTTGCTATTGGCACAATTTCTTTTTTGCAATTCCTAATGCTAATTCATGCAAAATCTGTTATACTTTTTAACAAAAAAAAATGTATTAAATGCAAAATATTTAATCGAATAGATAAATCCCAATGAGCGTTAGTAGAATTAAATATCCAAAAACCCCCCATTTGCCTTGGTCTCCTGGTTTAACTGCAAACGATACTCGTCTTTTAGATTGTCAGCAATTTGAAGGCAAAGAGGTAATCGTGACTGAGAAGTTAGATGGTGAAAACACAACAATGTACACCGACTATCTCCATGCTAGATCTATTGACAATAGATTTCATCCATCGCGTGAGTGGGTAAAAAAACTTCATGGTACTATTTCCTACTTAATTCCTTTTGGGTGGAGATTATGTGGAGAAAATCTTTATGCTCAACACTCTATACCTTATAGCAACTTGGAAAGTTATTTTTATCTCTTTTCAATATGGGATGAAAACAATATCTGTATAGATTGGTACCAAACATTAAAATGGGCTGAATCATTGGGATTAAAAACCCCAAGGGTCTTTTATCAAGGGGTATGGGATAAAACGAAGATTTCACAATTATCATTTGATACAGATATTTGTGAAGGTTTTGTTGTGCGCACCGTACAGTCATTTCCTTTCAATCGTTTTGAGGAAAATGTTGCTAAATGGGTAAGGAAAGGTCATGTAGCGACTGAAGAGCATTGGATGAATAAACCTATCATTGTAAATCAGATCTTAAAACATTCTTAAAAATGAACGATTTAATAAAGGAACTAGCTCAAGGTTGTTATTTGCCTTTCGATAGATTTATCGCTGTCTTTGGTCACCATTTAGATCTATTATATAAATTAGAAAAAACGGATCAAGACCCTCTTTGGCATGCTGAAGGGCACGTAGCCAAACATACGGATTTAGTTCTAACTCAAATCTATAAGATTTTAGATCAAGAAGCTAAACATTTACCTTTTGAACAAAGATTATCTTTAATCTTGGCGGCAGCTTTTCACGATATTGGTAAAGCATTAGTGACTAAGCTAAAAGTAATCGATGGCATACCAAGGCTTACAGCTACAAAACATGAAAAAAAAGGATGTTCTTACTTAGCTTATAAACTCTTAGAAACAGATCTACCTTATCCTATTATTCAGCACGTGCTTCGCCTCGTAGCTTATCATGATAAGCCTCGACGCTTGGTGCTACAAAATGCTCCAAAACAAGCTTACTCTCATTTAGCCCGTCTCATAAATGTAGAACTTCTTTATTACCTTGCTAAAGCTGATACTTTAGGGAGGATTTGTAAAGACCTTCAAAATCAATGTGACTATATAGAATTATTCCGCCTTTATTGTGAAGAGTATGGAGTGTGGAGGAAAGATTACCCTTACGAGAAATGGCAGCAGTTTTTTAAGGAGGAACTAGCTCATTTACCAAGCCAAAGTCTCGATGCAATTTTAGGTTATGCTATTCAAGATTTTGAAAAGGGGCTCATTTTTACCCCGGAAGAAGCAATAGCTCGTCGTTACTCTTATTTGCAATCGTTCCCACAGCTCATAATTCTATGTGGTCCAAGTGGATCTGGCAAAAGTACCTGGATAGAAAATCATTTGAAAGACTGGCATGTAATTTCTTTAGATCAATTGCGTCAAGAATATGCAAAAAAAAGAGAGTCTCAAGAGCAAAATAGTTTAATTCTTGTAAAGGCAAAAGAATTGCTAAAAAAATACTTAAGAAGCCATCAAAAAGTGGTTTGGGATGCAACTAATTTAAAAAAAGATTTTAGAAGTATGATTGCGCAATTAGGACTTGATTATCACGCTCTTGTCACAATTGTGGTTTTACATGTTCCAGAATCGATCATTTATAAGGGAAATAATAATAGGGAATTTTGTATTAATAAAAAGGTCTTACAAAGTCAATTAGAAAGTTTAGGGTGGATTGAAGATGATGAAGCACATCGAGTGGTTTTTGTTAATCAGACATCATCGCCACTTGAATTTAGAGGGGCCTGTCATTTAAAAGAGCTTTGAAAATACTTGAGGATCCTTTTTTTAAAAGTGGTGAATATTTTCTTTTTTGCTAAATATAGCATTAATTACTTTTCTCTCATATTCTTTGCCATACATAGGGCTTACAGATTCTTGTTCATAAATATCTATTAATTGAAAAAAATCGGAGAATTCTTCTATTAAACTTTCCTTTGAATATAAAAAGGAAGAAATTTTTGAATAGGGATCGACTATGATTTTTTCTTCAATATTTGTAGATTGTTGTAGTAAAGGTCCATAAAAACCATCCTTTTCAGATGCTAAGGAAATAAAGAAGTATCCTTCAGGTTTTAAAGCATGATATAATTGTGAACGGATTTTTTTTTGGAGTTGTTTATTTGTGATATGTTTATAACAAAAAATATCTATGGCAATTGTTATAGAAACCTTTTCTAAGTCCCAACATGTGGAAACATCTTTTGCTTTAGCTTGTATGGGAAGTTTTAAATCCTTTGCTTGCCTATTGACAATTTCAATATTTGATTCTAATAGATCAAAGCCAGTAACATCAAAACCATTTTGGGCAAGGTAGATACTATTTCTACCTTTACCACAACCAATATCTAATGCCTTACCTTCATAAATTTTTTTCTCTTTGAACCAAGATAAAAATTTTATTAATGGCTTAGATGGGTCTATTCGATAAGAAGAGGGGATCCCTTGACGATTATATTCTTCTTGCCAAACGTCTAGATTTGTTTTCATTTAACGGTTTCTCTTAAGTTTTAACGTAAATCTTAACATCCAACGCTTTTTTAAAACCAACTTTTCTATAGAGTTTTTCTCCATCAGAAGAGGTTAGTAAAATGATTTTTTCAATATTAAGTTCGATAGCTCTTTGCTTTAAGAATTCAATGATTGCTGTGCCATACCCTTTTTTTTGAAATTCGGGTAAAACAGCTAAATTAAAAACGCCACCTACTTTACCACAGGGAATTAGGGTACTGGTTCCTATAGGTTTGTCTTTTTCATAGATCAAATAGTTTTCAGCATCCGTTTTTTTCATCAGAATAATTAATTGGTTTAAAATAGATGAGTTCATATGAAATACTGCTTTCATAATATCTTTAAAAACCTCCATTTTTGCTGCTGAAATAATGCCTTTTTTAATCGATTTAAAATTTTTCACATCCCAACTGACTAAAGAACAATGGGCAGCAAAATTAAATCCTTTTTCTTTTACAGTTTCTATTATAGTTGGGTCATTTTCGCTATGATCCCAAAAAGAAAGAGGTGTTTGCACCTCTATTTCTTTTAGACATTGTAAAAAATGTTTATCTTTACAATGCATAACTGCATTAAAAAGTGGGTGGGAGATTCCGGATAACCATATAAAGGCGTCATTTTCATTAATGGTAGCAGGGATCATCGCTTGATAAATATTTTCAAACTTTCTAAGTAAATCTAAAGGGGTCATGTTTCTCCTTAAAAATTGTAAGATTTTTCTTAAATCTTTTCGGAAATACTAACACAACCTTTAATCCTAGTTTACCGTAGTAATTACGGTAAATAGATATGTTAAAACAGTTTTAACTCATCGAAGAGCTGAGACATCTTTTGAAGATCTTGTTTAGTTGAACAATCGAGTTTAATTTTTATATTTTCAATATAAGATTCTACTGTACGGTGAGATAGTTTTAAAATAAGGGCAATTTCTTTTGCCGTTTTGTTAGAGCCTGTTAGCTTTAAACATTCTTTTTCTCTTTGACTTAAACGATTCAACTGATCAACTTCATGGTTCATTCCAATGGCATTTAAGAAAGTGAAGCGAGTAGTGTTTTCAATGGTTGTCTTAATAGAATGATTAACAAGGGAGTCAACCCCTTTTAAATTAAATAAATTATTAGATTCTTCATCCATCTTTTGTAAAAGTTTAAGGGTATTTTTTTTAAAGTGGTTGGCAAAAGAATGAAGTAAGTGGGGTTCATTTAGAAATATTTGTTCTAAAGCGCTTTTTTTGCGATTAGCTGAAAAACCAAAAAATTCTACACCATTCTTGTTTTTTTTAATAAGCAATACACCTAAATCCATATCAAGCACTTTTTTGCCTGCTTTTATCACCATCTCCTTGTATTCTTCTGAGCCATTGTGCTCTACAAGACACATGCCTGAATGATAATTACTTGCCTGTCTTAAGTAGGGATCGTTAAGATAAATCTTTTCTTGCACGTAGTATTCAGCCCAATCCGGGCGATCTACTAGTACCGTATATCTGTTTTGATTATCGATTTTATGGTAGGTAAAGTAACCGATACCAAAATGATCCTTTAAAGGCTGAGTCGTTTTTTTGACAATATTATGGTATTTTGCGATATAGTTTTGTACAATTTCTTGCCAAGTTAACATAGGAGTAAAGAATAATTTAATTTAAGATTAGTTTAATGTTTAAGTTATTAAAAGCAAATAGGTTAAAATAGCTAAGATAATCTTATATAAAAATTATAATCTTTCTACAGTCATTTATTCATGTTATCTCATGGCTTGTGTCTTCGCATTCGCTAAAAGTGTTAAAGTAATTTTGTAGAAATTTATGCCAAAAAAGTTCATTACTTGAACTTTTAAAAATTTTGTTTAATTTTTCTTTCACCTCTTCTTCTGAGAAGGTTGAAGGATTCTTGATCCATTTTTCAATTAGGTGATTTGCCATCTTTGCTTTTTTTAAAGTAATATGGATGCCGTATTTTTCATTGCTAGTTAAGAAAAAGTCATTATATTTTTTTGCCAACAATTGTGAATGGTTACTTAATATACCTTGTATCTTTTTGCATTCTAAAGCAATGATCGGGACCTCTGACAATGATGATAAATTATATTCTTTGTATTTATTTCCCCCTTTTAAGAGTATTTGACAACCTCCTGCATCTTTTTCATTTATAATTCCTTCATATACTAAGTTAAATAAAACCGGCGGTGTATCGATCAAGTAAATAAAACGACTTACAATTAATTGAGAGTCAATATCGTTAATTTGCTCTTCAATAGGTAGTTGAATGAAATTATGTCGAAATAAATACAAGTCTATAATTGAGATGTTTTTAAAAAAATGTCTGGTTTTTTCTTTTGCAAATTCTTTGTAAGGTCCTAATTTCGCATTATGTAATCCATAGTTCCATAGCAGTTGTGTATGAGCTTTAATATTTTCCCCAGCTAGAAAGAAGCAACTTGTTATCTTACCAATTTGCAAAGGGTTATCAATAATAGAGGGAAAACCATCATTCACTAAAGGTAACCCATTTTTAACTTCAAGTGCATCGATATACTTCAGTTGATAATTATTTGTAGGGAAGTCTCTGTACAAAACACCTACATACTTGCCTATGTAATCACCTTTATTAATTGCAGTATCGGTGTATAAGCCAACACCTAATTCCCTGGAAATCTTTTTAATATAGAGGCTTTTTGAATCAGGTAAATTTTTGAATTCTTCTGATTTGTTATAAAAAGCTAATATATTATCTGGAACGTTGTGATCTTCTTTTTCCCATTCATTAAATAAAAATGTTTTTGTCGCCATTATTTTTTCGCTAAAGTGGCTTCCAGTTAGGCGAAAAAATTCTTTTCTTGTTAACTTAGTTATTTTTCCTACAGAATCTTGGAAAATTAGAGGAATGATTTCATCGTTGTCATCGGGAATTTTTTGAATCATTTCTAAAATATTCTCAAACGTTAAATTCAAGTCATTTTTAAGTGAATTAGAAAAAATAGAAGAAATGAGAGCAATGATATCCATGTTTTCCAAAAGAGCTGCATGATGAATGGGCAGCCAATTTTTATTATCTGGCTGATTAAGCTCTTTATTATGAGTTAAGATATATTTAGTTAAAAAGGAGCAATTAGTAATGCTAGCTATATGAAGTAAATTGAGTCTATGTTTTCCAAAGGTTTCTCGCAGGTCTAAATAATTATTATTTGTCAAAAACTCTACGTCGGAAAAATTTTGTTTAAAGAGAGCCACGATCAAACCAATATTCGAAAGATAGACACTACTAAATCGATTTGTTTCAAATGAAGCGATGTTTTTTCTATATTCTCTTTTTAGTTCTGGAAAAATAAGGTTATAGTAATTTTCAATTGTCATTTTGTATCTTTTATATAAAAGTTTTAATTTTAAAACTGTTGGATGGATCGTTATTTTTTTAAAAACGAATAATCGTATCAAAACCAATAAAAAAAAGATTTCTTTTTTTACCCAAATCAAAAGCTTTTCGATTCCAATTGCGATAGAAACTAACTTCAGGTCTTACTTGAAAAATTTTTGTAAAGTTGTAAGTGAGCCCTAGTGTATGGCTGGTGTAGGTTCCTGAATATCCGCTTCTTTCCCCAAAATTATCTCTCACAATTTCATTTCTAATAGCAAAAAAAGCTTTATCTGAAATTTTTTGTACTAAATAGTTAAGAATCCCATATGTAAGCGTTAAACCTTTTATCTTAGGTCCAAGACCATCTCCTCCTCCAAAAGATCTCTTAGGGCCAACAATTGCAGTTCCTCCAACAGCTGCATCTCTTTGCCACATAATGTAACTTTCAGTTTTAGTGTGTCTATTTTCACTAAATTTATGCTGCCACGTACCGACTAAATAATTATAATTGTCACGACCAAGTTTTTTGCCATACATCTTAAATCTTCTGTAATGGGCACTATTAATGGAATTCAAGACCAAGTATAAAGAGTCGTTATTTGTACTCGATACCCATCGAATCCCAAACATTCCAGTCGGGACCGCGCCTTTATACCAAGGAGCCATGTCAGTTCCTGAATGTAGTGCTGCTTGTATGGTCCAATTTTGATTGAGCATGGATGTGATTAAAATTCCCGTCTGTGTATATGTGTCAAAAAAAAATAAAAGAGAATGGCTACCTAAATAATTATCGGGGGCAAATTGTGTTTCAATATCTGGGCAGGACACCCATCGGCCAATACGAAAGATTGTACCTTTAGCTATGTAGGGGGTGTAAAAGTCTACATATTGTTCAGTAAAATCGTAGCCATATAAACTGTTATGTTTAATTAATTGGCTACTTGTCCACCCACCAGCATTTACAAAGCGATAATCCATACCGTACATAAAAGAAGATCGAAAACCTATATCACATTCGTTTAAAGGAAGAGTATTAACTTCTTTTTCTAACCGAAAGACGAATTGATCCATTTCCAATCTATTGGGAACAATCCAATAACTCTCTGGTGCATTTGAATGAGTGCAATTACTAATATTTCCACTTACATTCAGCCAGCCATAAGCCTTTATTTTGCATTGCTTAAAGTTGAGACAAAGAGAACTGTTAGATAAATTTTTCATTAAAGGATAGATAGTGTCATTCACAGGTACCCCAATTAAAGGGGAGCCTTGGTATTCACTTGTAGGAAAAGGTGGTGAAAGAAAAGGGGCGGGTAAGGCTCTTCTTTCTTCAGAATAAGCCTTAAAAAAAGTTAAGGCCAAAAAAATTAGGCAAAACCTTTTCAAAGTATATCTATACAAACTTATTAGCGATCTTCTTTGCATAGAGTATTTTGCGAAGCTGTAATTTTCCATTGATCATTTTCTTTAATAAATACATGAGTAAATATCCCTTTTAATTGGGAAGGGATCTTCGTGGATGGTGTTATATTGGTCACGTCCCAAGATACATGAGCTAAAACTAAATTGTTAGTTACTTCTCTTAACTGACATGTTGTCATAGTAAAAATGGAATCTTTTAAAAAAGTTCTCAAAATAAAGATGTGTCTTTTTTCTATTTCCTCTTTTCCTGAAAAATGGTTGCCAAAAATATTTACAAAATCTGCATTTTGACAATAAGAGTTACCAAATCCAAGCCCTTGATGAACATTCCAGGAATCAGTTATTTGATTTAAAATAGCATGAATAGCAATTTCATCATTCTTTTCCATTGAAAATAATGGACAAAAAAATAGTACACAAAAAAGTAAATTTAAAAAAATATTTCTCTTCATTTCTTCCCTTTTTATAAAATCTTAACATTGCCTAATTATTGTTCATGAAAAAAATATTGTTGAGGAACTATGAATATTAATTCAAATACCTTTTCTCCAATTGATCAAACGTTTCAAATGTTTATGGATAAATGCCAAGAACTTCTTAAAAAGAAAAATGAAAATCTTGACAAACAATCTATTCAACAGTTGATAAATTTTTTAAGTTCAGAACAATTTAGAAAAAAAGATGTGCCCCAAGAGTTTGTTAAAGATTGCTATAAAGCTATAAAGGAAAAAACTTGGGTAAAAATAGAAGGGTTGCGCTATCGTACCAATACTATTCCAATTGAACTTGAAAACCTTTTTGGAAAAGTTATTCAAGAAAAATTACATATGAATAGCAATACCATAAATGTTTTAAAAAATAGTGTAAATATCACAAAGCGTAGATGTAAACAAACTTTAAGGCATGACAATAACTTAACCGACTCAAAAAAGAATTGAGTTTTTTTGTATCAATCTAGCTATTTCCAAAGTAATTTCTTTGATCCCGTAGACCTTAAAATGAAGGTGAGCTAAATGCTTTATTAATTGTATTC
This sequence comes from Candidatus Rubidus massiliensis, assembly GCA_000756735.1. Taxonomy (GTDB): domain Bacteria; phylum Chlamydiota; class Chlamydiia; order Chlamydiales; family Parachlamydiaceae; genus Rubidus; species Rubidus massiliensis. The sequence continues at coordinate 1,275,612 of CCSC01000001.1, forward strand.
ATAGCATAATCCTCACATCTAATTGATAGTCTCAATTTAATAGGAAAAAATAATCTTTATAATTAATATAAAATGAAAGTTTTTTTATTTTTTTAAACAATTTTGAGTATTACAGACTATGAGAGTTAAGTTTTTATTTTTACATTTATTTTTGTTAACAATTAGTTATTTTAATTATGCTTTAGAATTTTCACCCTATTCGTCGATAGAAAAAATAGACGTTACAGGATGGCGTAAATTTGATATGGTTTTGGGTTTTCTCGATGATCAAAATACAAGTAAAATTGAGAAAGTTTCACTCCTTTTTCCAGGTTTTGAAAATGTCGTTAGTGGATCAGATGGTTTAGAACCACATGTTTTTGCACAAGATCCTGAAGGCATGAAATATACGTTTTGGTATTTACCAATGGAAAGCGATTTAAATTTAAATGAATCTTTTGATTTTTTAATCAATGCGTATATTAAAAGTTCCTCAAAAAAAAATATTTTTACAACAAAATATAAAGAAGTAAATAGAGATTCCAATAAATACACAATTCAATGGTTAGAAGGCTCTAAACTATTGACTCAGCATTTTGTTAAAAGTGATAATTTTATCTTTTTGTTAGAAACATATATTGAGATTCCCGAATTAGAATATTTGCCAACGGAATACTTTACAAACTCAAATCAATGGATAAATGCCACCTCTAAATCGATGGTTTTCTTTGAAAATTTTCAGATTGGTCATTAAAAATGTTTTATTTCACCTTTAGATAGTTTATAGCTATCTAAACGTTTGTCTATTTTAAAAATCGGTTAACGTAACTTGAGGATATTCTTCTATATAACTTTCTTGATTACAACCATAGTAGGTAACGGTTCTCAATATAAAGTCGACTTCGTAGGTGACAACACCTGCCATCCATGCTGATAACAAAAAATCGTTAAAAGTGCTGTTTCCAGCTTGATCTATCCTTATGGCTTTTATAAGAGCTTGTTCGTCAAATTTAGGAATATCGAATGTACCTATCATCAAAGGAGTGCCTTGCATTACCACAGGGCCATCTTTTGTAAGATAAAGACTTTGGCATGAGGGGAGCGTCCAGCTGTTTTTTAGAATACCAAATTGCTTTAAGGTTTCTGCTAAATAGGGGAAACCTCCAACATGCGGTCGATTTTGCATGGCACGTTGTTGTGCTTTTAATAAATTTGTTATAGCGGAACTCATATTAATCCTTATTGAATAGGAATGTTATTTAGTTGATGAATTTGAGATAACTTTAAAAGAAAATTCATGAATTGTTCACGCTCTTCTTTTGAAAGAACTCCAAAAAAAAGTTCATCGTTTTGATCTGCAAGTTCAGCCAGTTTTGGAATAAGCTTTAAGGCTTGGTGTGTTAGCTTAATTTTTTGATAACGACGATCTTTTAAATTTTCAGAGCGAGTAATTAATTTTTTATTTAGTAATCTATCAATTAATTTTGATATAGCTCCCCTTGTAAGCCCTGTTTTTTTAGCTACATCACAGGGTGATGGATCTTCATCATGTGCGTATAATTCTCTTAGGATAACCCATTCAGCAACCGTTACATCTAATTCATCGAGTTTTCGAAAAAAATTGTAGGAAACTTGATTAGATAGCAGCCTTAACTGATAACCAATATGAGATTTAAGAGAACTGATTTTTGTTTTTTTGTGCATATTTGAGTTTTAAAAGTTTGTAAAAATAATAATAGTTTATTAGGAAATAATTTCCAAGGAAACTATTATTTATTAAATGTATGTTTGACTTTAACAATAAATTTTTAGATTTTGAGAATTTTGAAATGAAACGTTAAATAAAAAGATTTAGAATTGATATTCTTAATGCATTTGAGTAATCTTCAGTTACTGGGTACACTTCGAACTTTTGATTGGCTAGCCCTTTCTCAAGAATTTTGAACACTCTCAAAATTAATAGCTTAAAATTCACTTGAAAATAATGTATCCCAAAAGATACAATAAGTTTATATGGATGAAATCGAAATTGAACTCTACGAAACCGCCACCGGCAAGCGACCCTTTGAGATAGATCTGGATTAAGGAAATCAAAGAGATCCATACTCGGGCCAAAATCCTGACAAGGCTTGATCGCCTAAAGCTTGGAAATTTTGGCGATTGCAAAACTCTACAAGAGGGAGTTTGCGAGCTTAGAATTCATTACGGTCCCGGGATTAGAATTTATTACGGAAAGATTGGGAATAAAGTCATCTTGCTTCTTTGCGGTGGCGACAAGGGCTCCCAAGATAGGGATATCGCTAAAGCAAAGGAGTATTTGAAAGATTATCAATCAAGGGAGATAGGTCATGGCAAGAAGTAAAAAATATCAAGATTTTCTCATAGAGCAGCTTAAAGATCATGACGAAGCGGTTGCCTATCTAAATGCTGCGTTAGAAGAAAGCCTCAAAGGTGATGAAGAATCCCAGCATCTTTTTCTTATTGCATTACGAAATGTCGCAGAAGCACAAGGTGGCGTGGGTGCATTAGCCAAAAAAGCACATGTTGGCCGTGAAAGTCTTTACAAAACACTTTCGGGTAATGGAAATCCTAAATGGCACACCTTAGTTTCATTATGTGTTGCTATGGGGCTAAACCTTAGATTAAGTTAAAATAATTCTCTGTGATTCAATTCGTTTCCAATCACAACATGAACTAGACATGCAAATGGAACAGGATCACCAGGTGGTAAATTATAAAAGAAACCGTCTGAAAAGTTATGCGTATTTTTAATCATTATAATTTCTCAAAAAAAGGAGTGGAATATATTCTAATTTGCGATTGAAAGCTATAAGTAACTTAAGAGAAAACATCATAAAAAAAAAACAGCTACAACCTAGATTGTAGCTGTTTGCTTTACTCCGGATGTAGGATTCGAACCTACGACCAATGGATTAACAGTCCACTGCTCTACCGCTGAGCTAATCCGGAATGGAAAGGCATAATCTTAAATAAATCGCTACTTTTTCGCAATAGAAAAATTTAAGTTTTTTACTTTTTGGCTCACATGTTGCTGTAGGGCCATTAATTCATTTGTTATAATTCCATCAACTTGCAAATCAATTAGCCTTTCCCACTCAGATTCAATATCAGCAGTAAAGGTCCAAACTGTAATTTTTTTTTGCTTCAAATAGCTAATCGTTGTTTCATTTATAAGTTGATCCCAAATGCCTATATGTGAAAAACCTTTTCCCAAAAATTTATGCAACTGTTCTTCTGTTTCTACTAACCCACATATAGCAAGGCTTGGATCTTTTTGCAAACTCAAATCTAATAATTCTAAATCGAAACTTCCAATAATATGTTTGTGTGGAAATTGCATTAGTATGCGGTGAATGATTTCTATATATTTTTGTTTTGTAGTAACTTGAGTTTCTTTGATTTCAATGAAAAAACGGGTTTTTTCATTCGCCAATTGTAAAGCTTCTTGAAGAGTTGGGATTTTTTCATTTATATGTTCTTTACTAAACCAAAGTCCAGCATCTAGTAATTGTATATCGTGATACTCTAAATCACAGATATATCTATTAGTAAAATCATTTGTCGTTCTACCAGTAGAATCATCATGAATGACGATGGGTACTAAATCTTTTGTTAAAAGAACATCTAATTCAATAAATTCAGCTTGTAATTCAACAGCTTTTTTAAAAGCGGAGATAGTATTTTCCGGTAGAATACTTGAAAATCCTCTATGTGCGATAATAGTAACCATGATGATACCTCGAAAAATTTTCTTTGCATCGATTTCGATAAATGCGATAATTTAGAATTCTTTCAAAATTGAGGGCTTGAAAAAAAAGCTAAAATTATAGCACTATCTTTTGGGCATTTTTCAAGTCTATAAATTTGAAAAAGTTTAAGTATACTTTTTGAAGAGTTTTTTTAATACAAACGTTTAAAAACAAAATAATAATTACGATTCAAAATTACTTAAAACTTAAAAAGTATTTATGATTTATAGTAGGAACAAAATGAAAAACGTTACTCATTATTTTATTGCCTGGTTTTTTAGATTTATGCTTTGGTTTCGCTACCGCATAAAAGTAAGAGGCTTAGAAAATTTAAATGAAAAGAACTTGAGCAAACCGGGAGGCGTTTTATTTCTACCCAATCATCCCGCCGTTTTTGTAGATCCAGCTATCGTTACTTTAGCCGCCTTTCCCAAATTTAAGATTCGTCCCATTATTGTGGAATATATGTACTACATGCCTATAGTTAATTGGGTCATGCGAAAATTAGATGCAGTACCGGTACCCGATTTTGATAGTAGCTCCAACAGCATTAAAAAAAAGCGTAACGAAAAAGTTGTCAGCGGCATGATTGAAGACTTAAGGCAGGGGAGTAATTTTTTAATTTATCCAGCAGGCCGAACAAAAAGTACTTCATTTGAAGCAATTGGAGGAGCGTCTGCCGTTCACAAAATAGTGAATGAATGTCCAGAAGCTAATGTTGTTTTAGTTAGGATAAAAGGTTTATGGGGAAGTAGTTTTTCAAGAGCTTTTACAGGGTTTGCACCTCCTTTATTCCCTACCCTTAAAAGTGGAATAAAAGCGGTTTTTAAAAATTTGATCTTTTTTACTCCAAGACGAGAAGTTATTGTCGAATTTTATCCAGCCCCTAAAGATTTTCCTTATAAGACGACAAGGTTAGAGTTTAATAAATATTTGGAAAGTTGGTACAACAAACCAGATGGATTAAGTAAACAAAACGGAGAGTTTCCAGGAGATTCTTTTGTACTTGTCTCTTTTAGCATGTGGGGTGAAAAATATCCTGAAATGACAAGAGAGCAAAAGGTGGAAGAAGATATTTCTTTAACCAACGTGCCTCCTTCAATACAAGACAAAATCACAAAAAAATTGTCCGAAATGACAAAAATACCTCAAGAAAATATCAAGCCTGATATGGATTTAGCCTCAGGGCTTGGTCTAGATTCATTAGATACAGCCGAAATTACAGTTTTTTTACAAGATGAATTTGAGGTCCAGAATTTACCTATTACGGAGTTAACGACAGTAAAAAAACTAATGGCCTTAGCTTCCAAACAAATTGTTATAAAAGAAGAAGTGGTTAAAGAAGTCGATATCTCAGAAAAATGGAAACGTGAACCGTCTTATAAACGGGCTTACATAAGTGATGGTAAAATCATTCCTGAAGTATTTTTAAATACTTGTAAAAAGATGGGCAAAATTCCAGCTTGTGGAGATGAGCGTTCAGGTGTTTTAACCTACCCCCAACTTAAATTAAGGGTATTACTTCTTGCCGATTATATAAAAACATTACCAGGTGAATATATAGGTATATTGTTACCTTCAAGTGTGGGGGCTATGATCTTAACTTTAGCTACCCAATTGGCTGGTAAAGTACCTCTCATGATTAATTGGACTGTAGGGCCGAGGCACTTAGAATCTGTGATTCAATTGTCAAATGTACAAAAAGTTCTTACTGCTTGGAGCTTTATCGACCGTTTAGAAAATGTGGAACTTACTGGACTTGAAAATCGACTTGTTATGTTAGAGGACTTAGCTCCATCTCTTACCTTAAGAAAAAAATTAAAAGCTTTATATAGATCCAAACTTTCAACCAAAAAAATTCTTAAATTGTTTGGTTTAAAGCAACCCAATGAAGACGCTAAAGCGGTTTTATTATTTACCAGTGGAACGGAAAGCATGCCAAAAGGAGTGCCCCTTTCTCATAAAAACATTCTTGTAAATCAAAGGGATGCATTAAATACGATTGAGCTTATGCAAGATGATATTTTACTTTCTATCTTGCCTCCATTTCATGCTTTTGGGTTTACAGCAAGTGGTCTACTCGGGTTATTAAGTGGATTTAGAATTGCTTATTCGCCTGATCCAACGGACGGCAAAAAATTAGCGAAAAGTGTCAAAAGATGGGATGTTAACATTTTTTGTAGTGCTCCCACCTTTTTGAAAAATATGATAAAAATGGCACAACCGGGCGATTTAGATAATCTTCGTTTAATTGTAACAGGAGCTGAAAAAACTCCAGCAGAACTTTTTGATATGGTTGAAAAATTAGGTAAAAAAGAAAATTTGATCGAAGGTTATGGTATTACGGAATGCTCACCTTTCTTAAGCGCCAATATACCAGGCAAATTGGCAAAAGGTGTTGGGTTTCCTTTTCCAAGTGTTGAAATTTGTATCATTCACCAAGAAACCGAAAAAGTTTTAGGGAAAAATGAGCAGGGGCTTGTTCTAGCAAGAGGACCAAACGTATTTTCAGGATATTTAAACGAAGGAATTTCTAGCCCTTTTATGGAAGTGGACGGAAAGCAATGGTATAAAACGGGAGATTTAGGCTATCTCGATGATGAGGGTAGACTTGTATTATCGGGAAGAATGAAACGTTTTGTAAAAGTAGGGGGGGAAATGGTAAGTTTAGCTTCTATCGAAGATGCTCTTCTACAAGCTGCAAGAAAAAAAGGATGGCCAACAGATGAAGAAGGTCCATCTTTAGCTATATGTGCAAAAGAAAAAGAAGGGGAAAAAACAGAAATTTACTTGTTTACCAAATTTGCTACATCAGTTTCGGAAGTAAATTATGCTCTGAAAGAAGCTGGTTTTAGCAACCTAGTTCGCATATCTTCTTGTATTCAATTACCAGAAATTCCTTTAATGGGAAGTGGAAAAATTAATTATCGATTACTTGAAACACAATTTCTAAATAGCGAGAATTTGGCTCAATCAACAAAGGTAACCTCATGACTTACGATCTATCAGGCCTTACACTCAAATTGTATAATACCGAATCCCGTCAAAAGGAAGTTTTGAAAACAATTACACCCAATTTAGTAAAAATGTATACGTGTGGACCAACTGTATATAATTTTGCTCACATAGGGAATTTTAGAACTTATGTTTTTGAAGATTTATTGAGAAGATCGATTAAATTTTTTGGATATAATATTCATCATGTGATGAATTTAACCGATGTTGATGATAAAACGATCAAAGGTGCGATAGCTAATAACATAACCTTAGATGAATTCACACAACCTTATAAAGATGCATTTTTTGAAGATTTAAAAACTTTGAATATAGAATCAGCTGAAAATTATCCAGCAGCTACCGATTATATTCCAGAAATGATTGCCATGATCCAAAGTTTAATGGATAAAGGGATGGCTTACAAAGGAGGGGACGGCAGCGTTTATTACCCTATAAAAAAGTTTCATCGTTATGGTTGTTTATCTCACCTTCATTTAGATGAGTTACAAGCTGGCGCCTCTGAAAGAGTGGCTTCTGATGAGTATGAAAAGGATAATGTTGCCGATTTTGTTCTATGGAAAGCGTATGATCCTGATAGAGATGGAAAGATTTATTGGGAAAGCCCTTTTGGTAAAGGGCGACCTGGTTGGCATTTAGAATGCTCTGTTATGGCTATGAATCTTTTAGGTGAAACGCTCGATATACATGTAGGCGGCATTGATAATATGTTTCCTCATCATGAAAACGAAATTGCTCAATCGGAAGCATTTTCTGGCAAAAAATTTGTAAACTTATGGATGCACTCAGAGCACCTCATTGTAGAAAATAAAAAGATGTCCAAAAGCCTTGGAAATTTTTTTACTCTACGCGATTTATTAAAAAAAGGGTTTACTGGCAAAGAAGTTCGTTTTATGCTTCTTCAAACTCATTATAAAACACAGTTGAATTTTACTTTTACAGGACTTGAAGGTGTTAGAAGTTCACTGGATCGTTTAGACGCTGTAATTCAACGTCTATTAGAGATCGAGCAGAATGATGATGGGGGTCTTCTCGAACCATTCCTTTCAAAAGCATTCGTGGGATTTGCTGAAGGATTAGCTGATGACTTAAATATTTCTGTTGCCCTAGCTGCTGTTTTTGATTTGGTAAGGGAAATAAATACACTTTGCGATCAAAAGAAAGTTAGTAAATCAGAAGCTAAAAAAGCCTTACAACTATTTCAAAAATTTGACTCAGTTTTAGGTGTTCTTTCTTTTACAAAAAAAGAATTAGAGATCCCTCAAGAATTGCAAGAAGCTTTAATAAAGAGAAATCAAGCTAGAAAAGAAAAAGATTGGAAAACGGCCGATCATTTTCGTGATTTTATTTTAGAAAAAGGGTATCTTATTGAGGATACTCCTCAAGGAGCTCGTTTAAAATTAAAAAAACAGTAGTTGCGAACAATGGCTAAAAAAAAATCACATACACAAGACGAAAAATTTGTTTTAAGCTTGTTTGAAGAAGTCAAGTTTTTAGAAGAAAAAGACGTGCCTTTTGACCGGTATATTATAGGTCGAAAGGCGGGAATTAGTGAAAAAGCGGTAGATGCCATTTGTAAACTATTAGTGCAAGCAAACTTTATTAAAAAAGCTAGTCAAAATGAAATTTATTTAACTCCTCATGGAGAAAAACTAGCCAATCGACTAAGCGAAGAGTTTTAATTCATGCAAGCAACAACACCCCTTGTTCATAAGATTATAACTAATGATGATCTTGGTATCATTAACGGCTATAAAGAAACCGAAACATGCAAGAAAGTTATCTATCTTTTGAATGAAAAAAAAGAGTCAGGAACTTATCACTTTTTTGAAGGTTATGGTCCCTTATTATCCATTCAGGAAAACAGAACCCGCTACCATAACGATTTAAAAATAGAGTGTCATTTAAGAGTTAGTTATCAATATAAAAATTCTTGCGGTATAACCCATCTTTCGATGAAAGTTAGAATTGAAATTTCTCAAATTTTTTCTAAAAGTTTTTTTTCTTGGTGTAACCTTGACACTGCCTTATTAAAAAATAAAGGAATTTTGGAACGATATCTTTATCAATGGAACAAAGAATTAGATAATCACATTGGAACTATCGTAAATAAGAATGTAGCTTTTATTTGTAAATTTTTTGATGAGATTAAAGAAAAAGAAACATCATTTTTTTACGATTCTAAGGGGGTAATCACTTCTGTTACTTATGGGTGTTATCCAACTCAATCATTCTTTACTCTGCAAAAAGAAATTAGTCAAAATAATCATTATTTAAAGTTTCGGAATATAGAAAATCCAGTTACAGAATATCACGAAGTAACAAATGAAACGATCCTTAGATATGTGATCATTTCGAAGACAATCAAAGTATGTAGCAAACAGTTAGATCTTTTTATCCCTTTAAAAAGAGTTTCCACAAATCAAAACCCATAGTTCCGTTCGGTCTATGGACTCTAACAAGCGCTCTAACGAACTTTTTGGTCGGAAGTTTTAAAGATAGTTTTAATGTTGCTATCATTCAAAAAACGAATTAAAGGTAACAAGAATAAATGGTAAAATGAGCTTTTCAGGTATTGAGTCGCTCTTCATTTGCATGGCAAATTCCGAGCTCTATTTTTGTTTGCCGTTTTCTTCCCTATAGTTCCCATTCGGTCTCTATGGGCTCTAAACAGGCGCTCTAACGAGCTTTTTGTTCGGAATTATCTAAAATCTCATGACTTCTTTAGGTCGCTGCAAGCTTTAAACAGACGCTCTATCGAGCTTTTTCAATCCAATCTATAAAGAAGATTTCAATGTTGCTATTATTCAAAAAACGAATTAAAGGTAACAAGAATAAATGGTAAAATGAGCTTTTCAGGTATTGAGTCGCTCTTCATTTGCATGGCAAATTCCGAGCTCTATTTTTTATCGTTCCGTTCCCCATAATTCCCATTCGGGTCATTATGGGCTCTAAACAGGCGCTCTAACGAGCTTTTTGTTCGGAATTATCTAAAATCTCATGACTTCTTTAGGTCGCTGCAAGCTTTAAACAGACGCTCTAACGAGCTTTTTAGTCAGATGCTTTAAAGATAGGTTTTAATGTTGCTATCATTCAAAAAAACGGAAATGATTTTTGAAAGCTCGTTAGAGCGTCTGTTTAAAGCTTGCAGCGACCTGAAAAGGGAACTATGGGATGAAAGGGAACTATGGGGGATGAGGTAAAAAACAAAATAAGAGCTCTCATAGAAACAATTATTCATAAATAGTTTCTATGAGAGCAACTCGAACAATTGAATGCTTTTAAGATAGATTCAATGTTGTTATTAGTCAAAAAAAGGATAAATGCTCATAAAAATAAACTTAAACTGTTATTTTTCTAAAGGCTTCATCCAAGGAAATAACAACACATCTCGGATAGAATGTACACCTGTCATTAACATAACCATTCTATCAAGACCAATTCCAAATCCGCCAGTCGGAGGCATACCTTGACAAATTGCCTCAATAAACTCCTCATCTAATGGGCTTGCTTCTTCATCACCAGCATCTCGTCTGGCAGCTTGCAATTCTAAAAGATGTCTTTGGATTTCAGGATCATTTAATTCTGTATAGGCATTGCAAATTTCTTGACCTAGCACAAAGCTTTCAAAGCGTTCTATTAACCCAAGCTCCTTTTTAGCAGGATCTCTATGAGGTTTGCAAAGAGGTGTAGTTTCGATTGGATGGTCAATAATATGATGGGGTTGTACTAAATGATGTTCGACTTCAACAGCAAACATAGCTCCTATTAATAGACCTCGTGACATTGTGTCTAACTTTTTAGGATCAATGTGGCCACCTTTTAGCAAATGCTCTTTCATTTGACCATCCGTCATGATCTCAACATCGATATTTGCATATTCTTTTAAACTATCAATCATGGAAATTCTTTTCCATGGAGCTTTAAAATCTACTTCAATCGTCGTGTTTTCATCAATTTTAGTAGGAATAATAGTTGTTCCGTGTAGACCTAAAGCAACTTTTTCAAAGAGCTTTTCTACAAAACACATCAAATCTTCGTAATCCCAATATGAGGCATAAGCTTCAAGCAGTGTAAATTCTGGGTTGTGGTTACGGTCAATCCCTTCATTTCTAAAAACGCGACCAATTTCAAAGACCCGATCCATTCCGCCAACAATCAATTTTTTAAGAGGAATTTCGAGTGAAATACGCATAAACATTTCTTGATCAAGAGCATTCAACCGTGTAATAAAAGGCTTAGCTTCCGCTCCACCATAGATGCTTTGCAAAACAGGTGTTTCCACTTCTAAAAAATTATATTCATGGAAATAATCCCGAATTAGTTTAAACACTTTACTGCGGTTGCGAAAAACTTGTCCAACTTCTTCGTTACTAATTAAATCTAGCCAACGTTTACGGTATCTAATTTCTTTATCTGCAAGTCCTGCGTGTTTGTCGGCTAATGGCAATAATGTTTTGCTAAGCAAAGTAACTTTTTTAGCAAATAAAGTTAACTCACCCTTGTTGGTATGAAATAAAAAGCCTTCAACCCCAATTATGTCGCCAAGATCAATTTTTTTTTCGATAACTTTAAGAGCTGGTTGGCCTTCATTGCTTTCAGGATTATAACCGGTAAGTTCAGTCTGATCACGATTAAACATGATCTGAATACGGCCAGTACTGTCTTGAATGTGGGCAAAAGCATTTTTACCCATTGAGCGAAATAACACAAGTCTTCCAGCAACAGTTGCCTTAGGTGTTGTTCCACTCATGGCATCATCACTGTGACCTATTTGCTGAGAATCATATTGTTGATGCAAAGAAGATGCATGCGCATTAACATTAAACTTATGGGGATAGGGTTCAATAGTTAAATTTTTTAAATCTTTGAGTTTTTGGGTTCTGTTAATAAACTCTTCATGTGAATGATATTCAGGTTTTCCTGTCATTTTGAACTTAGGGGTTTAGTATTATCGGGTGTTTGTTGTTCTTCTTTACTTTGTAAATCCATTCCCTGCTTGGCGGCTTCTTCGATAGCCTCTTTAGATGGAGGGATATTTCTTACATAATCAATTCTAGCATAACTAAATACGGTAGAAATAATAATAATTAAACCGTAAAATATCCATGTTAAAATAAAATATTTTGTTTGTTTAGAGGACTCTTTAAAAGTATTATAAAAACGCTTCATACAACCCTTAACCCTTAAAAAACTTAATTGTTTTGTTAAATTATTTTTTTGTCAAAGGTTGTATGTTAAATTAAAGCACTTTTCCAACTAAATCATATTCGGAGGCATCCGTAATTTCTACTTTGTAGATTTTACCAAAAGCCTTTACTTTGCGACCGTCATTGATAATAATTTGTCCATCAATTTCAGGGCATTGTCCATAGTAACGACCAAGCATTAATAACTTAGTCTCAGGGTGATAGCCTTCAATAACTACATCTACGATTTTACCAATCATTTTATTATGCAATTTTTTTAAGACTTTTTTCTGAGTCAACATCGCTTTTTTGTAACGTTTTTCCTTCACTTCCTCTTCAATTTGATTTGGAAGATCATAAGAATGAGAGCCAGGTTCGCGAGAATACTTAAATATTCCAATATTTTCTAAAGGATACTCTTTTATAAACTGCACTAATTCTTCAAATTGTTCTTCTGTTTCACCTGGAAATCCAACGATCAAACTTGTTCTAATAACGACATTTGGTATTTCTTGACGAAGCTTAGTAATTATACTGATAATATCTTCTTTTGACGTGGCTCTGCGCATGGCTTTAAGCATCTGATTATTGATATGCTGAATCGGCATATCCATATAAGGACAAATTCTCGAATCACTTTTTATCACCGCTATCAATTCATCGGTAATTTCATCTGGATATAAATATAAAAGCCTTAGCCAATAATCTTTTTTAACTTCCAACATCGACTGTAATAAATCGACCAAACCGGAAGACCCTTTCAACCCTTTGTCTTTTCCGTAGTCTCCTAAATCTTGCGCAATTAAAATAATCTCATGAACTCCTTGATCTAAAAGAAGGTTAAATTCTTTTAAGATTTGTTCTTTTGACTTACTTTTTAAAGGACCCTTAATATTAGGGATGACGCAGTAAGCGCATTTTTTTCTGCAACCTTCTGCAATTTTTAAGTAAGCAAAATGTTTGGGAGTGGATAACTGTCTTGGGATTTCGCCCACTTCTAAAAAGCTTTTCGCAGTCGTGACATTTTTTCCTTTACTTGTCGATTGGACGGCTTCTAAAATGCCTTGAACATCTCCCGAGCCTAAAAGATAGTCGATCCCTGGATACTGCTCTTGGAGGTGATCGTGATGCTTTTGAACCATACAGCCTGTTACCACAAGCTTGGCGGATTGTTTTTTTTGAGCGATAACATCTTCGATTGTATCAGTTGATTCTTTTCTAGAAGCTTCTAAAAAGCCACAAGTATTGATAACAATATAATCCGCTGTTTCTAAAGTGGGGGAAACTTCGTAACCCGCTTTTAACAATATTCCCAGCATTACTTCGGTATCCACTAAATTTCTTGGACAACCTAAGGAGATAAAATAAATTTTATTACCTTCATAGTCAAATTGTATAGAACCATCACTTTGGCTTTCCGAAACTTTCGCTATAGCCGACAATTCTTCTTTTTCAACCGCTAAACCTTGATGCATTTTGAGCATGAATATCCTTCAACCTATTAATAGTGCGTTAGATGAGGATAAAGAATATCTCAAAAAAAGTTTTTTCTCAAACTTAATTTAAATCTTAATTTCTATTTACTTTCCTTGCGTCCATTCATCAAAAGTTATAATCGCAATATGAACAAATTTTGGAAAATCTTGCTTAACAAAGGAGGAAAAAGAGCTGACAATGCAATCTGGCATATCTTCTTTTACCATTCTTAAAATAACATAAGAGATAAATAAGGCTTTAGATTCTTCATCCCAATTATTTTCTTTTTCAAAAAAAAATTGGAAAAGGCTGATTAATTTTGATTCTAGAGCGTTTAGATTTGTTTTATCTTTTTGAGGATCTAAAAATTCCTTTATGGAACAAATTTTTAATAAATTATGAGCTAAAACCAGTGCTTGGCTTTTGAAGTTAACGATTTCAAAAGAATTGCTATTATATTTTTTTTCTAAGGCTGACTGAATAGCTTCCTCTTTTAATTGTTCTGCTTTTTTAAAAATTATTTTATAAATTCCTTGTTTTAAAAATGTTTCTCTTCTAGTCGTTAAAATTTCACTAATGCGATCAAATGTAAGCTTACTGCGAAAGATTTGATCTACATGGTCTTCCTTTTTTTCTTTTTCATATTGATTTTGAAAAAAAGGAATTATTTTTTTAAAACGTTCTAGATAATTTTTTAAAGATTGTAGATCTTTTAAAGAAGGAATATTATTTCTATCTTTGATAATTTCTTCCTTTGTAATCGAAAACATTTTGGAGAAATTATCAAAATGTCTTGCATTATCCCATGAGCAAAGACTTTTAGTAGAGCGGGAAATCCAATTGGAGGATTCAGCTATTATTTTTCCGGTGTCAAGGTAACAAAATTTTAGTTCAATAATTGTTTTGCCTTTCCAACTAATTTGGGGTGCATTTTCCATCTGTTCTATTAGATATTTGATATTATATAAAAAATTATCTAAAATATTTCCTTTACAATAAGCATCAAAAAAAGGTTGGTATATAGCATTACTTTCTGTAGGATGCGTATTTGTATTATTCATGGATTACTTTATGTTATTATTTTAACGTTTCTTCAAAAGCTAATATAGACATGTAAGGGGAGCTAAGCGTAAAGTTTTTAGGATCATTTATAAATTTCTTAAACTTTTCATTAGTATAGGCAAGGTCTGTTGGAATTGCTACGCGTAAAACGATATAACTAATAAAGTAGCGCACATCTAATTTGTAATCTTCATTGAGGGTAAAAGGAACTTTTAATTTTTTTAAATAATCTCTCGTGTAGTTAACTATGTTGTTTGAATAATCATCTACTTTTTGGTAATACAAAAAATTATCTATATCATCTTCATCTACAAATTGAGCTCTCAATTCAAGGGCTAAGGAATGATAATCAAGACATCCAAAGGATAAATGATTTGTCATAGAAGAATGAACTTTTAAATTTGAAGCTTTTGTTAGTATTCGTTCCCGAATGTTTTGATAATGAAAAGTTTCAAAATTTTTCTTTAGTTGGTTTATTATTTCAAAAAAAAGGGTATTAATATTTTGTATTTCTTTTACATGATCCTTTTTGTCTTCTTTTTCATATTGATTTTGGAATAATGGCAATGTTTCTTTCCAACTTGAAGAATAAAGTTCTAGAAGTTTCATTTGCTTCTTTTGTGGAATTTTCTGTTCTAATTCTTTAGAAGAAACTTGAAAAAAATGAGAAAAGTTAGCAAATTCACGACAATTATCTCTCGCAAAAGTACTTTTCACTGTTCTTGTTAAACTGCCAGTCCAACCAATTTTTTGAGCAATACCACTTCCCCAGTCACTTGAGTGTTCAGCAGAAACTACTCCAAAATCACCAAAATAAAATTTGACAAATATTACTTTTTTGCCATTCCAGTCAGATGTTGAAGCCTTTTCCATCTCATGAACCATGATCGATATATTTTCTATAAATTTATGTAAGATATTGCCATGACAATAAGCTTTAAAAAAAGGGGGGTGAATGGAATCACTATTCATAAACTATCCTCACTACTTAAATTTATTTCGTAAGGATAATTTGTTTTTAATTTGATGGCAATTTATTGAATGCCCGCTTTCTCATGCTGTTCTAATAAAGTTTCAAAGTTTTCGATTTCAGAGGATAAACCTAGTGGGGCATTTTTGTTTTCTGTTAATTTGATTAATGTATGAATAACCAAGTTTTGTTTGGCATGAAAATTGAAACGAAGAAACACATAACTTAACAAAAATGCGCGATCATTTAGCTCAGGAAACAAAGAAATGTATGGGTCCATTATAGCTAAAAAACTTCGTTCAAGTGGATTTAGATTTGTAGGTATAGTTGTAAAAAATAAATCTATTTCACCTTGACTCTTAAATTCTACACATAATTTATCGGCTAAGCTATTGTAGCTTAATGTATTTTTAGATAAGCAAAGATAGTAAGTCTCCATAGACCTTTTTAAATCCTTAGCTACGTCTTTTATATACTCATAGAATTGTGTTATTTTAAAGTTTTTGGTTTTTTCCATTTTTTCAACGATAGATTTTAAGTAATCAAATGCTTCATCAATCTTAAGCAAATGATCATTTTTCTTTAAAGATTCATAGTAATTACTAAAAGATGAGATGTTTTTTGTTATTTTTTCATAACAAAGACTTACTTTTTCAAATTCATCTGAGGAGAATCTTTTATAATCTAAGCTAAAAAAAGTAATAGAAAAGAGATGTTGTAAATTGTCAATGTTGCATCTATTTGACCAGGTACCAAATGTTTTAGCTGTTCTCCAAAGAGCATTTCCAAACTTCTCAGTTCGATCAGCTATAATTTTTCCTTCGTCAGTAAAATCAAATTTTAGGTAAATTATTTTTTTGCCTTTCCATTCTCCCTGATGGGCGTCTTCCATAGCTGAAGCTATTACTTCTAATGTTTTTAGGAAATTTTTGTGGAAATTTTTTTGGTAATGATCAAAGAAAGGCTGGTTAATCTCAAGATTGGTTTGCATTATTCACTCTTTTAGTTTTGTTAAATTAACTAAAAATATGTGGATAGTGGATTGATATCTACTAAAATTTTACAAGGTATTTTCAACTTTTTTTTCACTTCATTTATCGCATGGTTAATTTCATAAATCGACTTACCTTTTAAAAAGAATTGAAATCGATATTGATCTTTGACTTTGGCATGACCGGCTGGTAAAACAGGTAAAAGAAGATAATGTTCAGTTAATTGTTTTTTTAAATTGTCATGAAAATTTGTAGCGTTCTCTAATGTTTTCTTTTCATCATCTCCTACAAAAGCAATTTTTACTAAATTGGTGAAAGGAGAGTAGGAAAAAAGGCGCCTGATTTCAATTTCTTCTTCAAAAAAACCGTCAAAATCTTGTTTGGCAGCAAGTTGTAAGACATTGTTCTCTGGCAAAAAGGTTTGAATAATCACTTCCCCACTTAAAATTCCTCTACCAGCTCTTCCAGCTACTTGTGTGATGATTTGAAATACTGTTTCAGACGCTTTAAAATCGGGTATATTTAATTGAGTGTCAGTATTTAACACGCCAACTAAAGTAACATCGGGAAAATGAAGACCTTTCGCAATCATTTGGGTTCCTATTAATACATCGGCTTTTCCAGTGCCAAAATCTTTTAAAATTTTTTGATGACTTCCTTTATGCTTAGTTGTGTCAGCATCCATACGCAGTGTTCGAACTTCTGGAAAGATGGCATGTAAAGATCTTTCTATTTGTTCTGTTCCAACGCCCTTATATTTCATAGTGTCATTATGACATTTCGGACAAACCTTTGGAGGCATAATCGTATATCCACACAAATGACAAGATAATTTTTGATCGTGAAAATGAAAAGTTAGGGTTGTATCACAATGTTTACAGTTAATACCTTCTTGACATGTTGGACAAAACAAAGTTGTATGGTAACCTCGTCGATTTAAAAAGAGAATCGTCTTTTCCCCTTTTTCTAAACGAGTTTTAATGCCATCTAATAATGTTTGTGAATAATTTGTATAGCCTTGTTTTTCCCTTTCTTTAGCCATGTCTACAATGGTAACTTTTGGCAACTGTGATTTTTCAGCTCTTGCACTTAACTTGCTTAAAATATATTTTCCACTAAGCGCGTGATGGTAACTTTCAAGACTTGGGGTTGCGCTACCAAGTATGACTGCACACTGACTTAATTTTCCTCGCATAACAGCAATGTCTCGTGCATGATAACAAGGCATACTTTCAGATTGCTTATATGAACTTTCATGCTCCTCATCAACAATGATTAATCCTAAATCTTTAATGGGACTAAAGATCGCTGAACGAGCCCCTATGACTATTTTGGCATCGCCGTTTAAAATTTTATGCCATTCATCAAATCTTTCTCCATCACTTAGACGGTGATGCAAAATTGAGATGTAGTCATCGAAACGACTTTTAAAACGTTCGATCGTTTGGGAGGTAAGAGCAATTTCAGGTACCAGCATGATCACACGTAAATTGCTTTTTAATGCTTTTTCAATGGCTTGAAGATAAACTTCAGTTTTACCGCTTCCTGTTATACCGTATAACAAATGGACCGCAAATTCTTTTTTTTCTAAAGAGATATTAATTTTTTGTAAGGCTTCTGCTTGTTGAGAATTTAACACTTTTGGCTTCGTTTTAAAGTATTCTTCATTTACAAGAGGGCTTCTATCAATCCTCACAATATCAACTTCTAATAACCCTTTTTTTACTAATGCATCTACGCTACTTCTTGAGCTTTTTGCTTTTTCCAATAATTCTGTTAGAAGAATCCCTTTTTTTACTTTTAACATTTCTTCTAAAATAGCGACTTGTATGGGGGATTTTTCCCGATTTAAAAGGCAGTATTCAATAATTTCATCTTTTGTTTTTTTACGAATGACAAATAGTTGCTGCTTAAAGGTAGTTTTGCTTGC
Organism: Candidatus Rubidus massiliensis; assembly: GCA_000756735.1. Classification (GTDB taxonomy): domain Bacteria; phylum Chlamydiota; class Chlamydiia; order Chlamydiales; family Parachlamydiaceae; genus Rubidus; species Rubidus massiliensis. The sequence goes on from CCSC01000001.1 coordinate 1,293,995, forward strand.
AATAACAGAGGGTAAAATAGTCTTAAAAATAAGGCTTAAGGGGGATGCGTAATAGCGACTCATCCATAAGGCTAATTCAAATAATTCTTGGGTTAAATAAATTTGTTCCGATTGAAAGCTGTTTATAGCTTGTAAATTATCAAAAGGAGAGTGATCTTTAATTTCTAATATATAACCTGTTTGCAATTTTCCTCTAATTGGCGCACTAATGCGCATGCCAGGCGCGGCAAAGGAAATGTGCTCATCCTTAATTCCATAGTCTAAAGTTTTATCTAAATAAATATCTAAAACTACAACAGCAATTTTTTTATAAGGGGTCTTTAAGAGGCTTTTATTGTTTGATCTATCTGCAGTTGTATGTTTTTCCATAAATCTTGTTTTAATTGTGGATTAGTTAGATAAACATTTAGGTCATCGATGAGTATAACATTTTTGTTGGAAGGAATCGGAAATGAAAAAGGAAGAAGAATTAATTCAATGTTCCCAAAAGTGTTTGCATGGTTTTTTTGCCATTCTTCAAAATCAGTAACCGAAACGTGAAAAATGGTGCCATGATAATTTTCTATAGCTTTTAATATTTTATGCAGAAAAGACTTGTAAGGAGAGGGTTCTAAAGGAAGAATAAATGCAACATTCATGTTTACTTGCGTAATTGCATGCACTGCTGGAATTTGATCAAAATATTTTTTGTGAGGGAACTTTTCTTGTAAGTTTTTTCTCACTTGCGTTAAATCACATAAAGTTATGTTTTTCTCTAAAGGTTGCAAGTCAAACGGTTTTTGTTGATAGAGTTCTTCGAGAGTATTTTTTTTGTCATTGGTTAAAAGGGGGGAAGGGGGAGTAAGTGGTTTTTTTTCATTGGTAACTTTTTCGCTTGAAATTACAGGAGCTGTTATCTCAACTTTCTTTACAGGCGCTTCTTCATAAGCTTCTTCAATGAATGGAGCGTTGGAAGGTAAAGAAAAACCAGCTAGTAAATGGGACTGGGGTGGGAGATCTTGTGTAAGATAGAGCTTGGCATAACAAATAATGTCTAAAAACTCATCCGTTAATTTCATACAAAGACTTCTTTTGCTGCATTTTCTATAGAAAGATGGAGATGTGTAAATCCTCTTAAATGATATTTTTCTTGAATATAAGAAATGCCTTGATCTAAGCCGTTGGCAAATAGTTTTTGAAATAGTTCTTCCACAAAATTCATTCCATAAATACTTTTTAGATCTTTATAATTTTTTAAAAGAAAATATAAAACATTTTCATCTTGTGAAAATTCTAGGATTAAATCAGCTAATAAAATTCCCAATTTTTCGATAGCTTTTTCCACTTTTCTCAAATTTGATTGAATGGATTGAAAATGACTTTCTTTTAAAAGTTTCTTTTTTTCCAATAAATGGATGTAATCTAAACTTTTTAATCCTAAAATCCAGGCTTTTTGTGATTCTTTCTGAATATCTATTAAATTTTTTTTCTTTAAATCTATTATTTGTAAAAGAAATGTGCAATTGTTTCTAAGTTTTGTCAATAGCCCATGTTCATTTGTAAATGAAAAAAAACGCATGTATTGATAGGAAGAACCAATCAATTTATTGATCCCAACCTTTAAAGAAAAAAATAAATCTTGTATTACCCCATTATTAATGGGAAGAAATAATTCATTTATTTTTTTAATCTCGAGTTTGGCTTCTATAAATTCAGATAAAATAAATTGTAAAAGAAGCCCTTTTTGGAAACGAGGTTGAAGATCAATAGCCTTTTCATTACTAGACATAGAAATTTATAAATATATATAGAGAACTTTAAGTTTAGCAAATTTCCTTTTTACTAGCATTTATTAACTTAAATCTAGCAAAATAATAAATTACAAGTTGTTAATAGTAAATAATCAATGAAAAAAACATTTAGTTTATACGCTCCTAATTTTCAAGAAAATAATTTACCACTCCCTTTATTTTTAGAAAAAGTGGTGGCAGGTTTTCCTTCCCCGGCCAATGATTTTATTGAGCAAAAATTAGATTTAAATGAATTAATAATAAAACACCCAGCTTCTACTTTTTTTGTGAAAGTAGAAGGGAATTCTATGGTTAATGCCAATATTCAAACAGGAGACATTTTAGTTGTCGATCGTTCAATATCAGCTTCAAATGGGAAAATCATAGTAGCCATTATTAACGGAGAGTTTACTGTTAAGCGATTATTTATCAACGAAAAAACCATGCAATTGCTTCCTGAGAATGACAATTATCCCGTTATAGAAATCACTGACCAGGATGAATTTCAAGTTTGGGGCGTCGTAACTTATGTCATTCACAAAACCTAAAAAATGGATTGCTTTAGTCGATTGCGATAATTTTTTTGCTACTTGTGAAAAAATATTTCGACCTTACTTAAAGCAACCCTTAGTTATTTTATCCAATAACGATGGCTGTGTAATTTCTCGCTCCCATGAAGCTAAGGCTTTAGGTATTCCTATGGGTGCGCCTTTTTTTCAATATGAAAAATTTTTTAAAGATCATAATGTGGCCGTTTTTTCTGCAAACTTCCCCCTTTATGGTGATATGTCTGATCGGGTAATGAGTTTACTCGAAGACTATTCTTCTGAAATTCAGATCTATTCTATAGATGAAGCTTTTATCACGATCCCAAGCTCTATTGAAAATTGTGAAGAATATGGGCAAAAAATTATCCAAGAAATTAAACAAAAAACTGGAATTATTTTATCCATTGGTATTGCAGAGACTAAAGTTTTAGCTAAAATGGCGAATTATATCGCTAAAAAAAATAGATTAGGGTGTTTTTTCTTAAAACCAGATCAAAAAGAACAAATATTAGATAAGGTTCCCATTAATGAAATATGGGGAATTGGGGGACAATTAACGCAAACCTTAAAAAAATATAATATACAGACTGCCTGGGAGTTTTGTAATCAAGAAGAAGGGTTTATTCGGAAAAAATTAAGCGTGGTGGGCTTGCGTTTGGCATTAGAGCTAAAAGGTGTTTCTTGTTTGCCATTTGAAGAATTACCTGAACCTAAAAAATCAATTATGAGTTCTAGGTCTTTTGGTACTTACACAAGCGATTATAATAAAATAGCGGAGGCTTTATCCTCCTATACAGCTCTTGCGAGTGAAAAATTGAGGAAGCAAGGAAGTATAGCTTCTTATGTTGGGGTGTTTTTGAAAACAAATAAACATAATATCCATCAAGAATATTATGCAAATAGTACTATTATATCCTTACCTCAGGCTAGCGCCTATACTCCATTATTAGTCCATGCAGCAAAATTGGGTTTAAAAAGTATATACAAAGAAAATACAGTTTATAAAAAGGTTGGGGTTATTTTAGGGGGTCTTGTCGAAGAAAATTGCCTCCAAATGGATTTCTTTTGCGAAAATGAAGAAGAGTTGCGAGATAAGCAAAAAAAAATAATGGATCTTATGGATTCGGCCAATCTTAAATACCAAAAAAAAATCTTGAAATTTGCAAGCGAAGGGGGAAAATGCTCTTCTTGGAAAATGAATCAAACTTATAAGTCACCTGCCTACACCACTTCTTGGGAACAAATTCTAAAAATAAAAATTTAGAACTTTCATAGTAATAGAGTTTTTTTAATAAAATCGAATAGTTAATTTACTTGATAGCTGTAAGAAAATTTAAGATTTTGCTACACTTGAAAATTGTCTTTTGCAAAAATTTAAAAAAAACTTTCACAAAAGAAGGAAACACAAATGTTATCATATGATTATGGATTTGTGATAGCTTGCGGATTTTTAGCCATTCTTTATGGTATAATCATGATTCGCTATATCCTATCATTAAGTTCAGGTAATGAAAAAATGCAATCTATCGCTTCTGCTATTCAAGAAGGAGCTAGTGCTTATTTAAATCGTCAATATCAAATGATCACTTTAGTAGGAATTGTAATATTTGCTCTTCTTACTTGGATCTTAGGTTGGCACGTTGGTATCGGATTTTTAATCGGAGCTATTCTTTCAGGTTTAGCTGGTTATATCGGAATGAATATTTCAGTTAGAGCTAACGTTAGAACAACAGAGGCTGCCAAAAAAGGTTTATCAGAAGCTCTTGGAGTCGCTTTTAAATCGGGCGCAATTACTGGTATGCTAGTGGTTGGACTTGGATTGCTCGGTATTACAGGTTACTACCTATATCTAAAATGGCATAACGTGCCTATGAGAGAGCTTTTAGAAGCTTTGGTAGGTTTAGGCTTTGGAGCCTCTTTGATTTCAATATTTGCAAGATTGGGTGGAGGTATCTTCACAAAAGGTGCAGATGTTGGAGCTGACTTAGTGGGAAAAATTGAAGCTAATATTCCAGAAGATGATCCAAGAAATGCCGCTGTAATTGCCGATAACGTAGGGGATAACGTAGGGGATTGCGCTGGAATGGCAGCTGACCTTTTTGAAACTTATTGTGTAACATTAGTTGGTACAATGTTGCTAGCAGGTGTCTTTTTCCAAGGCGCTATTTTAGAAAAAATGATGTTTTATCCTTTAGCTATCTGTGCTGTTTGTATTATAGCCTCTTTGTTTGGCACTTATTTTGTTAAGCTTGGCACAAGCAACAACATTATGAATGCGCTTTACAAAGGATTTGTCTCGACAGCTATCTTTTCAGCAGCGGGTATCTGGGCTGTAACTAAATATGTTTTAGGAACTGATGTAATTTATGAAAATAATGGAATCTCTTTTAATGGGATGAATCTATTTTATTGCGCATTAACGGGTCTTGCTGTTACTGGTTTGATCATTTTAATTACAGAATATTATACATTAGGTAAATATAGACCGGTAAAAAGCATTGCAGAATCTTCAAGAACTGGGCATGGAACCAATATTATTCAAGGCTTGGCGGTTTCAATGGAAGCCACTGCATTGCCAGTTATTACTATTTGCGCCGGGATTTTAATTGCCAATGCAAATGCTGGACTTTTCGGTATAGCAGTAGCTGCGACTAGTATGTTAGCTTTAGCTGGTATGGTTGTAGCCTTAGATGCATATGGTCCAGTGACTGATAATGCTGGGGGCATTGCTGAAATGTCAAATTTACCAGCAGAAATTCGTAAAACAACCGATGCTTTAGATGCTGTTGGTAACACTACAAAAGCTGTTACAAAAGGTTATGCGATAGGTTCTGCCGGTTTTGCAGCGTTAGTGCTTTTTGCAGCTTTTTTACAAGATTTGACAAGATATTTCCCAGCCTCTGCTGATCAATGTAGTTTCAACTTGACTAATACTTATGTTTTAGTTGGATTGTTAATTGGAGGCTTATTGCCTTATCTATTTGGTGCTTTAAGTATGATGGCTGTTGGAAGAGCTGCAGGTTCTGTTGTCGTTGAAGTGAGAAGACAGTTCAAAGAAATTCCAGGGATCATGGATGGATCTGGAAAGCCGGATTATGGCAAAGCCGTTGATTTGTTAACTAAATCTGCTATTAAGGAAATGATTCTACCTTCTTTACTACCAGTTGGCGCACCTATTTTACTATATGTAATTATCAATGCTTTCGTTGGTCAAAATGAAGCGTTTGTGGCACTAGGATCTATGTTGCTAGGTGTTGTAATTACTGGTTTATTTGTAGGACTTTCTATGACGTCTGGTGGCGGTGCATGGGATAATGCCAAAAAGTTTATTGAAGAAGGAAATTTTGGTGGAAAAGGTTCTGATGCTCATCACGCATCGGTTACAGGAGACACTGTTGGTGATCCGTACAAAGACACTGCAGGGCCAGCTATTAATCCGATGATTAAAATTGCGAATATTGTAGCTTTATTGCTTTTAGCAATCCTTGCTGCAATGTCAAATCAATAGTCTTTTTTTGCCATGAAGATTTAAGTCTTCATGGCATTTCCTCACTATAAAATTAATCAAAAAAAAAATATAGTTGATGCTTCCAATAAAATACCTATCATTGGTTTTAATTGGTTGTAGCAAAATTTATGTGATTAATTAGTTTAATTTAAAAGTTAAAGTTGTTATACTTCTGTTAATTTTTTTTATTTTTTTTAATAAAATTAATTAAATTTTTTTCTTTTGAATAATTAATAATATTAAATTGTTTGCATGAATTAAGTGTGTTTTTTTTATAACAAAATTATTCTAATAGCAAAAAGTTATTTTAAATTAAGTTTATTAAACTAAACTTTAAAAGCTATTTTCCTTTTTGCTAAAGTAATCAAGTATTAAAAACGTGACAAATTATATGGCTAACTTTTTATCTAATTTGGATTAAACATATGTTTAATGAAGTATCTAGTTTTATTAAAGTGGCGGTAAATTCTGTAGGTAAATGGTTCAAGCCAAACAGTGCACAAGTTCCAAAACAAACTGAAATAAGTAATATTGTTGAGAGATCTCTCTTCAATCTCGGCAGTTATGATGATAAATATTGTGAAAAATTTGCGATCTGCCATGATTTATTTCAAAAAATAGCCGAAACGAAAAATTGGGTTCTTTATAAACTATTACTTACAAAAATTCCAAAACACGAAGATCATACCCATTTCGAAGGATGCTTTCATCCAGATGACATTAAAGATATGTGTATCGAAGAGGATCTATATGTAGATCCAATCACTTTTTCAAATCTAGTGATCGATATAAATGAACAATTTATGTTCTATAAAGAGCCTGTGGCTGGAAAGGAATTGATAAAAGCAAAAGATTTAGGGTCTGATGCTTGGGCAAAACTAAATGCCTCGATTAGTATCACTAAAGGTGAACGGAAAAAATTTGTAGATAGTGAAATTAGAGATAAATTTTTAGTCAAAGCCTTTATTATTAGAGGAAAAATCTTAGATCTAATTTCAGAAGAAAAAAAAATTGAAAGGTTTTTGAGAATTCAAAAAGAAAGCAATGTTATCTACACTGAATTGATGAGTGAACTAGATAAATCTTTAGTACCTACTGAATTTATTGAAAGACACACAGCTTCTTGGACTTCAGAAAAATTTGCGAAGGCTGATTTTGCTGAATTAGAGGAATTAGAAAAAGAATTAAAAAATAGTGGTTTCATAGACAAATATTACTTAGGATCCATGGATTTGCTCAACAAAAGCTCCCCCCCTGCTGGATCTGGTATACAATTTACAAGAATTTTAGAGTTATTAAGAACTGATAAATCAGGACTTGAAATTGACAAAGAGTTTTTGCTTAAGTTTTTTGCTCATACCGCAGCCTATATGCGATTAACTCATACTGATTCTAGAGTTAGTGGTATTAATTTAGTAGGACCTCAATATAAAGAAGACGCAAAAGTCAATTTACCAGCTCAAATGAGAATCTTAGAATATTTTGGATGCAAATATTACAATGCTGGGATTGCGGTTCATGTTGGTGAAGTAAATACTGAAATGATGTCCAAGGCAAAAATCAATTCTGAACTTGAAATTGTTTTACAAACTCTAGAAAGAATTAATGAATCAAGAAAAGAAAAGGATACGAAAACTACCCGTTTAGGACATTTTACAAGTATCCAATATTCGGACAAATTAGTTGAAATCATTTGTCGTTTAAAGGAACTAAAAGTTGTTATTGAGCTTAGTTTAACAAGTATTACAAGTTCAATATCCTCAAAAGCTAAAACCCCCGCCGTTATTTTAGTAGAAACTGGTCTTCCAATATTACTTAACACAGATGATGGGGGAATAACTGGAAAAACACTTGAGGATGAATATAAAAAATTTACTAAGCTTGTCATTAAACATACAACAAGTGAGAGTAACCCAAATTTACAAAGGGTGAGAAATTGTTTTTATACTTTCTTCAATGATATGAATAAATTGGGCTTAAGAGGTTCTTTTTTAGAGGGGGAGAGTTTGTATGATGAAAAACAACTTTTTGATGAATTTCACAGAACAAGAACTATATATGAAATAAAAGAGCCTTTCAAAAATATTTTAAGTCAAAATTTTACTTTATCCGAAGAAGCGGCGCGGTTTTTAGCATCATCAAAGAAAGCCAATGAAGAATATAGATTGATTATGGCTACCAAAAAAGCACAGGAAGAACTTGTAGATTTGACCGTTGATTTTATTCGACAAGGTCTTTTATCTCCTGAACAATTTATTAAATATAAAACGATTCAAGAAAAGTTAAACGAAAAAAAGAGTAGTAATCGTCTTAATAAGTAATGGAATTTTTATTACAAATACTATATAAATAAGCTTTTTAATAATAAAGATTCTATTCATGCTTAGAAGTATGACTGGCTTTGGAAAAAGTCAACTGACAAATGACCTCGGAAATTTCAATCTTGAAATTTCAAGTGTTAACCGAAAGTTTTTTGAAGTTAATGGATATTTGCCTCGAGAATTTCAATTTTTGGAATTTGATATAAAAAAATGGGTTAGTGAATCCATACAAAGAGGGCAAGTTAACTATAAGCTTACCGTTAATATAGATACTTCTGCTTTTACCTCTTTGAAATCCAATATTTCTTTAGCTCGTCAATACAAAAATGTTTATGAGCAAATGGCTAAAGAATTAGGTTTATCCAATTATACATTTGATCTTTCCTCCATATTGCAAGAAAAAAATCTTTTTTATATGGAAGAAAATGAAACAAAAAAATCTCTTTATATCAATACTCTAGAGAGTCTTTTTAAAGCTGCTTTAAAACAATTAGTTGAATTAAAGGAAGCTGAAGGGAATTTTCTAGAGATAGAACTAAAAAAAAATTTAGAGTTTTTACAAAAAATTCTGTTTAATATTTCCTTAAACGCTAATCACGCTGTAGAGAAATACAAAGAAAAAATCACCTCAAAAATTAATGAGTGGGCTTTAAATCTTCCCGATAATGAAGATAAAGTTTTAAGAGAAGTTTGTTTATATGCAGAAAAAGCTGATATTACCGAAGAGATAACTCGTTTTAATTCCCATATTCAAAGATTTTCACAAACTTTAGAATCTAAAGAGATTAGTAAAGGAAAGTTACTAGAATTTATTTTACAAGAAATGTTGCGAGAAATGAATACCATTGGTTCAAAATCAAATGATATTACAATCACAAATTTTGTCATTTCAGGTAAAGCTGAGATAGAAAAAATCCGAGAACAAATTCAAAATATTGAGTAAATGTGAGTAAGCTTTTAGGAAACAGCCAAAAAGGCTTATTATTTATTATAAGCGCTCCGGCGGGTACCGGTAAAACGACCCTCGTGCATATGTTGACAAAAGAGTTTCCACAAGTTTGCGAAAGTGTTTCTTTTACAACTCGCTATTTAAGGCCAAATGAAATCGAGGGAAAACATTATTTCTTTGTATCAAAAGATGAGTTCGAATTAATGGTGCGCAACCAGAGTTTTTTGGAGTATGTTGAACTTTATGGTTTTTATTATGGCACTTCTAAAGCTTTTGTAGAGGAAAAATTAAACGAAGGTAAACATGTCGTTTTAGTCATAGATACGCAAGGAGCTTTAGCCTTACAAAAAACAGAAATTCCAGCCATTTACATTTTTTTAAAACCTCCTTCTATGGAAGAACTTGAAAAGCGATTAATTAATCGAAAAACAGAATCGGAAAAAAAAGTAGAAGAGAGGATCGAATGGGCAGAAAAGGAACTGCAAGATAGTAAATTTTATAATTACCACATTGTGAATGATGACCTTCAAATAGCTTATCAAGTTCTTCGAAGTATTGTGATAGCAGAAGATCATCGAAATAAAAAAGATTATTAAGGAGAAATATGGAAAAAGAGCATTTAACAAATGAGCAACTAAAGAAAAAATTTGGAAGCCAATTTGACTTAGTTATTTATGCGATTAAGTTGGCTGAAAATATGATTAAGTCTGGAAGAGGTCCAAGAGTTAGAATTGATACTCAAAATCCCGCGATGCAAGTTCTAGCTGAAATTTCTCAAGGAAAAGATCAATTTGAAGAAATTATAGAAAAACAAGATTTTGATGAAAAAATAGTAGAAAAAAAAGAAACAGTATCAGAAGCTCCAGTTAAAGAGAAAAATAAGTTAAAGAAAGTGGCTTTAGATTAATCTTTTTTGGTAATTATAGTGATAGCAGTCATCACGGAAGCTCAAATCATTTTTTTTAGTCTATCTATTTTAGTTGTTGTCATTTTGACTGTTATTTTTACTTTTTCAGGTTATCGGCTTATAAACAGGCCACCGAGTAATAGCCCTTACGTTAAAATTCCTTTACGCAAGGGCTCAGATCTTCCAAGTGATAGTATCGAAAAAATTTTGCGCTATTTATACCATCTCCATCAGTACGATAATCGGATGTTTGATCTAAATAAAGCAGCTTATTGTAGAGAAACTGGAAGAATATTTCCAAATGCACTCAATTGGTATGGGCAAATAAAAGTAGATTGGACTTTTTTGCAAAAAAGATTTCCTGGAACTTATGTTTCATGGGGAAGTTTAAGCCCACAGCAACAATTATATATTAGGGAACAACATGATGTTATAGAAGGATATAATACACGAATATCTAGTCCAAATCCATCGCCTCGACAGATCGAATTAGAATATGCTCTGGCAAAACCCGGGCCCTTATATGTTGATCTTGAAACAAATATTCTTTTAGGGTGGAAAAATGTTCCAGATACTATGTTTGAAGTGCTTATTGTTCAAAAACCAAAAAATTTCGTGGATTTAATTTAATATCTAGTTTTTATTTTCACTCTTAAATTTTGTAAAATTTCTTAAACTTATTTAAAACATAATTACTTGATTTTTAGTTATTTTTTAGGCTATTTTATTCTTTTCGTTACAACTTAAATTATATAATTTTAGCAAAGTTTTTGTTAAATTTGCCAATCGATCTACAGGAAATTCCATGAATAAAAAACAAAAGATTTTAATTACATCTGCTCTGCCTTATGCAAATGGACCTCTTCATTTTGGTCATATAGCGGGTGCTTATCTGCCAGGAGATGCCTATGCGCGCTTCCAAAGATTACAAGAAAATGATGTTATCTATATTTGTGGTTCGGATGAATATGGTGTAGCCATTACTTTAAGTGCTGAAATGGCAGGAAGAACTCCTAAAGAACATGTAGATCTATATCATGAGATAAATAAAAACTTTTTTGCAAAAATGAATTTTTCTTTTGATCATTACTCTCGAACTACTTGGGAAGGTCATGTTGAAACAGTTCATCAATTTTTTTTAGATCTTTTAAATAATGGTTACATTGAAGAACGTGTAACAGATCAACTCTATTCTGAAAAAGATCATAAGTTTTTAGCTGATAGGTATGTAATTGGAACTTGCCCTAAATGTGGTTTTGATAAAGCGAGAGGCGATGAGTGTCCAGATTGCGGGTCCAGCTATGAAGCCACTGATTTAATAAACCCTAGATCCAAAATTTCAAATGCTCCTTTAATAAAGAAGCCCAGCAAACATTGGTTTTTGTTGCTTGATAAATTTAAAACAAGATTACTAGATTGGCTTGCAACTAAAAATTGGAAGCCAAATGTAACCAATTTCATTAGAGGGTACATTAACGACTTACATGCCAGATCAATTACAAGAGATTCAACGTGGGGCGTTTCTATCCCATTACCTAATACAGAAGGAAAGATTTTGTATGTTTGGTTTGAGGCTTTAATTGGGTACATTTCTGCTACTAAAGAATGGTCTAATTTACAAGGTGATCCTGATTTATGGAAATCTTATTGGTTTGATAAAGAAACTAAACTACTCCATTTTTTAGGTAAAGACAATATACCTTTTCACGCTTCCATTTTTCCCGCCATGATCATGGGGCAAAATCAACCTTTTATTTTGGTTGATGAACTTCCAGCAAATGAATTTTATAAATTAGAAGGCAGGCAGTTTAGTAAATCAGATGGATGGTATATAGATTTAGAGAGCTTTTTCAAAAAGTATACGACAGATCAAATTCGGTACACAATTGCTGCTAACTCTCCAGAAACTAGCGATTCTGAGTTTACTTGGAAAGATTTTCAAACTCGTTGTAATTCAGAATTATTGGGTAAATATGGAAACTTAGTCAATCGTGTCCTAGTATTTGCAAAAAATAATTGTAATAGCAAAGTACCACCTTTGTTTGATATGCAAGAAATTGATCTGGAATTTATCAATAAAATGAATGAACTTGTCATCCAAGCAAGTCAAGCTTATGCAACTTTTAAGTTAAGACGAGCCTCTCAAATTATTATGGAATTAGCACAGCTTGGTAACACTTATTTTGATGCTAAGAAGCCCTGGACCGAAGCTAAAAATCCAGATGCTAAGCATTCTTTACAAACTACTGTAAATTGCTGCTTAAACTGCCTTAAATTATTAAGTTTAATTTCTTTTCCAATTATTCCAGAAACTGCCAACCAAGTTTGGAATATGCTTGGATTCGTTAATGATTTAGGTCAATCTCGTTGGAATGAGGTAGCGAGTCGTCCAATTCCTGAAGGACAAAAAATCTTAGAGCCAAAAATTTTATTTAGAAAGATAGAGGATGAAGAAGTGGAAGCTGAAGTAAACAAACTACATGAAATGGCCAATCAGTGCAAAAAAGAAAAAGAAGATGAAATCCAATTTGAACCATTAAAAGAAGCGATTGATTTTGACAATTTTCGAAATCTCGACTTAAGAGTTGGCCAAATTGTAGAAGCAGAAAATCTTCCAAAAAGTAAAAAGTTGCTGAAGTTGCTCGTTGATTTAGGTTTTGAAAAAAGGACGATTGTATCGGGAATTAGTCAATACTATAAACCTGAAGAAATAATTGGTAAAAAAGTGATAGTAGTGGCCAATCTAAAGCCAGCTGTTTTAATGGGTGTTGAAAGCCAGGGCATGCTATTAGCTGCTAACAGTAAAGATGGATTGGAACTGCTATCAATAGACAAAATACCAGTTGGTTGTGTAGTTTCTTAAAAATTGACTTTAAGCAGGAGAAGTAATGAATTATTTTTCCTGCTTGTTTTCACTCTCTCCAGAGAGTCCTTCAGGATTCTTTTTCAAAAGATTGGGACCAGCTTCAGCTGTAATAGTTTGGTTGGCTTGGCTTTTGATTGTTTCATCTTCTGAATCTAATTTATCTTCACTTGGTGTGGCAATGATCTCTTTATCTTTTGGAATATGAAGTTCAATAGCTTTCTTTCTTTTGTCGTGGCCAAGTTCTAATTTGCCAACTGGCATCAACACATTATTTTTTTGAAATTCTCTTTTTATCAAACGAATAACGGATGATTTTACTTTTAGCCAGCTATGTAGATTGCGGTTAATCCAAAAATAAATTTTAAGATTTACAGATTTTTCGCCTAAGTTATCTACCAAAACCCAAGGTTCAGGTTTTTTTAAAACAGCTGGATGTTCATCTAATACCTTTAAAGCTATTTCTTGCGCATTTGAAATGGAACTTTCATAGCTTATAGCAATAGCAAATTCTTCTCTATGTTGCGTATTGCTCGTAAAATTACTGATTTTACTTCTGTAAACAGTGGCATTGGGAATCTGGACGTACGTACCTTCTAAGGTTATGATATTTGTACTTCGAAAAGTTAACCGCTCAACATAGCCCATTATCCCTTCTATTTCTATTAAGTCACCCGTCTTAAAAGGGTTATTGTAGCTTAAAAAAATACTAGCTAAAAAGTTTTCAGTAATTTCTCTAAAGGCAATACCTAAAATAATACCGATAAGCCCCGTACCACCAATCACTGTAAAAGCCACCGTGGATAACCCCATTAAATTGAAAACCACCATAAGTCCAATTAAAAAAACAATCAGACCTATACTCCAGGCAATGACTCTTTGGATTAAGGGATTAATCATACGATCTTTTAATAAAGACTGTATAATAAAAGTGATTAAACGGGACATTAACCACGTAAGGGTTAATATAAATAAACCAAATAGAACAGTTGGTATCGTCCTTAGCAAAGTAATCCACTGTTCTTTTAAACCATATAAAACAGGGGTAAAATCCCAAACAGAAGGAGAGATTATTTCAATTCTATTGACAACGGCAGCTGTATCTTGAGTTTTGCGAGCAAGCTCTTCTGCCCACTTTTTTAATTGCTCTGTTTTTGTCTTTCCTTCTAAAAAAACAACCCCATTTTGCACTTTAACTTTTGGGGTGACAAACCATCCAGTTGCTTTTAAAATGTCTTCGAGCCTTTTACTAATATCAGCATCGTGAGTGGCTGGATTGACGGTTACTTTCTCAGGAACAACAATGGGTTTATTGGTAAGGGTTTCACTTTCCTCTTTATGTGTGGGAGGAGGAGTTGGTTCTTGCGAACAAACGTCTTTATTCAAAAAAAAGAATGTGCAGACAATAAAAAAACATTTCAAATACAAAAAATTAAAACTCGATAAAAGATTGTTAGGCATAAAATATTACTTAACGACTTTTATTGAGTTATAAAATATTTTTTATTATTGAAGAAGAGTTAATTGGTGCTACTAATAAAATAGGCTAACAATTCTTCTTATAATTTTTAAAATCTAATTTTGGATTGATAATATTAAGAATGCAAAAAAGTAAGTCTTTAATAATCCCCGTTGGTTGCAAAGCCGCAAAAGCGATAGCATTAACTGTGTCATACCTACCAAAGGTAACTAGGGAAATAAGCATGGAATTTACACCTATAATTGCATCTACAACCCTTGAAATTGATAAAGCTACCGCTAAAACAACATAAGTTAAACGTGTTACAATTTTCTTTTTTAGAAAACTTGAAGAGTAGGTGTTTTTGTAAGCGAGCTTTTGTAATACATCTTTGACATAATCTGTAAGCAAACCATCTGTATCGTCTTTTGGATGATTTTCTTTTTTATTAAAAAGTCTTGTACCTCTTACTTTATAAGGAACTTCGGTTAAAGGTTTATTTTTATCGTAGGCATAAGCTCCACTAAAATTAGCGTTAGGGTTTAAAATTCTTAAAAGATTGGCATAGGGTCTGACTACTAATTTGCGTGCACTGTCTAAATGATTAATGGCTATATTATAAATTTTATGATTTTTGCCCAATGTTGCTATTGAGGCAACTGCTGCTCCGACGCCTATAATTATATCACAGATATTTGTAAATGTTGTGGATGGGATTGCAGTTAAATGTACATAACGTACTAAAACAGTATTCGAAAAAAAATCGTTACTATTTAAGGAATTATTAGAAACGGTAATAAATTTTCGATCACATGCCATAGATAGATTTTCATAAGTTGTCATAATTCGCTCGCATTAACGTTTAGGTAATAAAAAATCCTAAATTAAGAGACGTTAAAAATAAATAAATTTTTAATTGTGTGGAAAAATAGAACCTTCAAAAAACTATTATATAAGCCATAGCGAGGTTTTGATACTTTTAAATAGAATAGAAGTCGTAAAAAATACTTATAAAAAAATAGAAAACCCATGATTTAAAATCATGGGTCGTAAAAACTTAAAGTAGATGATTAAACAGTTTGACCTTTTAGACGAAGATCTTTGATCACTGCATCAATTCCTAACTTATCAATTGTACGCATAGCTGCTGTAGAAAGGCGAAGAGTTACAAAACGATTTTCAGCACCGTACCAAAAACGTTTTTTTACCAAATTAGGTTCAAAACGACGTTTTGTTTTTCCTGTAACTTTAAGACCGATCCCTTTCTTTTTTTTTGCAATACCACGGATTGCATATTTGTAGCCACGCGCCGGCTTTTTACCTGTTATTTGACAAACTTTTGACATTTTATCACTCCAGAGTCGACGTAATTAAAGAAAAAAAATAGCAAAAAGAAAACTAAAAAACAAGGATTTTATTAATTAATGATAAAATAGATTATTGAATTAGAAAAAGGTGAATTCAAATTTCTATCCGAACACTTTATCTCTATGGAAAAAATCTTAAATGTCCATTTCCAAATTATAAATCATGGATTTTAGTTATTTTTTATAAAGAAATAATAAAATTTTACTGGAATACTATTAGAAAAAAGTGTAAATCTAAATTACCCAGATACAAGTAGCCGTGAAACTTCTGCCCGAAGGGACACGGTGAATTTTATCCCAGAATACAAGTAGCCGTGAAACTTCCAACCCTCTGCTAATCCGATAAATTTATTTATAAAGAAGCCATCTTATTAAAAACATCTTTTGGAGAGGCAAAATTTAAGATTTTCCTTGGGCGTTCATTTAATAAGTCCTCTACTCTTTTTAAATCTAGCTTATCGTAAATACCTAATTCAGTGCTTTTTGGAAAGAATTCTCTAATTAAGCCATTAGTGTTTTCATTTGTGCCTCTTTGCCATGGACATCCAGGATCTGCAAAATAAACTGACATTCCAGTTTTTTTCGTAAACTCCTCATGTTTATACGCTTCAATTCCATTATCATAAGTTAGGCTCTGTTTCATATGTGAAGGAAGCTCTTCAAGGCTTTTTGCAAATGCATTCAAAACTGATTCTGAATCTCTTTTTTCACCTATCCAAACTATTTTTACTAATCGACTTGCCCTTTCAACTAATGTTCCTATGGCAGATTGGTGATTTTTTCCAATAATCAAATCACCCTCCCAGTGGCCCGGAGTAACTCTTGAGTTAACTTCTTTTGGTCTTTCACGAATGGAAACTCTATTTGGAATTATAAATGGTCTTTGCTTATACCTCCCTCGCTTTCGTCGACATTTTCTTTTTCTTCTCAATCTGAAATTTATTCCTGAGGCATATATAAATTGATAAATAGTTTCATGCGAAACATGAAATTCTTTTAAATTTGGATATTGATGTTTTAAAAATTCACTGGCTTGGTGTGGAGAAAAATATTTATCGTTAATTAGAATTTGAAGAATGGGTATAAATCTTTGATCTATTTTTTTCTTTCTGCCGGCTTTTCTTTTCATGAGACAAGCGTGTTCTTGAGCCGCAACTGCTTTATAATCAGCTCTTTTTAAGTGGAAGCGGCGCAATTCAGTAGAAATAGTTGAAGGACTTCTACTTAAATGTCTTGCGATTTCCCTAACACCCTTGCCTTGAGAGACAAGATTTGAAATTAACTCTCGTTCTTCAAAATTGATTCTTTTAATGCCCATTTACATAACTCCCCAGTTACATAAAAATGGACATCTAGGTTTTGAGATTTTTTAGCAAATGTTCGGTTAATTTCTTGAATTTACAAAATATAGAGTCTTTAGCAGCTAAAGAGGTAGCCACTCGTCCTTTTTATGGATCCTTTTATTAATGTGTTGCTTTCTTTGTTCTTCAACTAAAGATCGATCATCTTTTGATTCTTGTCCTTTCAAAAATTCTTCCATCACTTTCGCGCTTTGTTTCAAAAAGTTCCATTCTTCCTCATCTAAAGGCTTATCTTTTTGTAATAAGGTGATTAATTTTTGTCGGTCAAGAGAAAGAATTTCAGGAAAATTCTTGTTTTTTCTTATAAGAAAATTAAGTTTATGAATTAATCGTTCTAAAAACCTCTTTTTTTCTATATATTCTTCCAACCGCGCAGGGTCTTCTTCTATATCCATAGTTTTTAATAAAAGTTTATTAATAAAAATACGTCTTTGTAATTTATCTAAAGCTTTATCAACTTTGGAAAAGGGAATTTTTCGCATAAATTTTCTCCTAAAGCTATTTTATCATATAAAAGTAATAAGTAAAATTTGAATCATTTGCTCTTTTGCATTAGGATGAAGTTAATATAAGGCTTTAAGTTGGTTGATATCCCATGGAAGAAATTTCCGTTGATCTAGTTATCATTGGGTCTGGTCCCGCTGGACAAAAGGCTGCCATCCAAGGTGCAAAACTTGGAAAGAAAGTCATTGTCATTGAAAAATTGCAAGAACCTGGTGGTAATTGTTTATATAGCGGAACAATTCCTTCAAAATCTTTAAGAGAAGCGATTATTGATTTAACCCGTTTTAACGAAAGAAGTTTTTATGGGCATGAATATGAATTAAAAGATATTTCGATTTCGCAATTATACAATCGTTTACATAAAGTGATTGAAGAAGAGCGGAATATGGTTTTTCGACAGTTTAAAAAAAATGGGATCCGGTTAATTCATGGAAACGCTAGATTTGAGAATTCTCATACCTTAACAGTTGTCGATCGTGACTTTCGGATGATCTGTCAGATTCGATCTGAATACATTATTATAGCAACTGGTTCTAAGCCCCGCAATCCCATTAATGTTCCCTTCGATAGGGAAGTGATCTTGGATTCTACTCGTCTTTTAGGAATTGAGTGTGTGCCTAAAACTATGGTTGTTTTAGGAGGAGGGATCATAGGTTCTGAGTATGCGAGCTTTTTTGCAGCCTTGGGAACAGAAGTGACTGTTATAGATAAAAGAGAACATATTTTG